>JAJYLT010000058.1 GCA_021787565.1 Acidobacteriota bacterium | reverse complement strand
CCTTGAAGATGCGGTCCAGCATCATGGCCAGGCGGGGCAGATAGCCCGAGTCCTCCAGCACCGAGAAGGCCAGGAAGAAGGTGCCCACGATGGGCAGGATGATGGCGATGGCGTACCGGAGCCCCAGCGTGAAGATGCCGTAGTCCCCCACGAAGAGGATGCGGAGCCACATCCACGGCACCAGGTGGGTGAACAGCGCCTCCACGTAAGGGTTCACGTAGTGGCCGAAGACCGTGGTCTCCAGGAAGTCCACGACGGTTCCCCCGCCGAAGACCCCCACGAACTGGTAGAGCCCCACGTAGACGATGACGGCCAGGATGGGGAAGCCCGTCCAGGGATTCAGCAGGAGGCGATCCAGGCGCTCCTGGAGGGCCGCCTTCCCGTGAGTTCCGTCCTTGTAGGCTCCTGCCAGCACGGTCCGGGCGGAGGCGTGGAAGGACTTCGCCACCAGGGCCGACGGGGCCCCGCGCCGGGGGCCCAGACCGGCCCTCGCGCGTAGGGTGCGCAGGAGCTCCTCGGGGAGGGCCGCCCTCTCCAGCGCCGGGGCGTCCCCCTCCAGCGCGTGCAGGGCCCAGAACCGCCAGGCATCGCCCGAGAGGCGGGGGCGCAGCGCCTCCAGGGACTCCTCCAGCCGCGGCGGGAAGGAGACCTTGGGGGAGGGCGGCGGCGGGATGGGCCCGGCCAGGATCGCCTTCAGCTCCTGAATCCCCTTGCCCCGCGTGGCGACCATCTCCACGACCGGGATGCCCAGCTCCATGGAGAGCGCCCGCGTATCCACCTTGACGCCCGCCTGGGCGGCCTCGTCCATGAGGTTCAGCGCCAGCACGAGCGGGCGCCCCATCATGCAGAGCTCCAGGGTGAGCGGGAGCATGCGCGGCAGGTTCTTGGCATCCACCACGTGGACGATGGTCCCCTCGTCCCTGAGGATCAGATCGCGCGAGACGCGCTCCTCCTCGGTGATGGTCCGGAGCGAATACATGCCGGGGGTGTCGATCACCTCCCAGCGCCCGCCGCCCAGCTCGGCGCTCCCGCGGGAGACCTCCACCGTCGTGCCCGGGTAGTTCGACACCACGGCGTAGGAGCCGGTCAGCGCGTTGAAGAGCACGCTCTTGCCGACGTTCGGGTTCCCCACGAGAAAGACCTTACGCCGGCCCTCCTCGGCGGGGAGCGGCGCCCCGGCCTGGCCGTGGCAGCCCTGGGGCAGAGTCAGAGCCATTCGCGCCTCTTCCTTCCCTCCTGCAGGTAGTCGGAGACGTGCTCCAGAGCCTCCTGGAACAGGATGGCGACGTGCGGATCGTCCAGGGAGTAGAGGGCCGCCTGCCCGTCCCTCCGGAAGCGGACCAGCCCCATCTGGCGCAGCATGCGCAGCTGGTGCGAGACGGCCGAGGCCGTCACGTCGAGCCGCTCCGCCAGGTGGTTCACGGAGCTTTCTCCCATGGAGAGCAGATGGACGATGCGGGTCCGGGTGGGGTCGGCCAGCGCCCGGAACGTTTCGGCCATGGCGTGGTAGGTCCTGTCGCTGTAAGGCAGGGCCGACAAGGCCTCGGACTCTTGTTTCGTGCCTGTGGCTTCCATGGGATCCCTCCTCAGATCAATATCTGAGCATATGCTCAGATACGCAAGTATAGTGCCCCATCCTGGGGCTGTCAACCCGGTTCCGGCACCCGGTTCCGGCGGCCCGGTTCGGCGACACCCGGTTCGGCGGCACCCCCCGAGGACGGTCGGGCCGTGGGCGATCCACCCCAGGCAGGACCCCGAAGCCTCTGGGGCTTGAGCCCGCGCGGCCAACCGGGAGAGACTGTATCCATGAAGAGGCATCCGGCACATCCGGCTCTGGCCGCGGCGGCCTGCCTGCTCCTGGCGGGCCTCCTGCTGGCCTGCAAGGCCACGCCCACGAGCTGGGACAGCTCCCCCATCGACACCTCGGCCGACCCCGAACAAACTCCCGTGGAGCACCCCATCGGCATGGCCATGCGGCGCGACGGCTACGACGTGGTGCTCACACCGAGGGCCGACTACGTCCTGCGGGGCGTGGTGCTCGACAGGAGCAGCTACTACTCGGGCTGGAACGCCGCCCTGGCCCCCTGCGACGTGGCCATGGCCTGGGGCAAACTGCTGGAGGACGGCCTCTACCGGAAGATCTCCTGGTCCCAGAGCGGCCGGTGGTACTGGTGGACGTACGGCCCGGGGACGGGGCTGGACAACGCCTTCATCGCCCGCTACTCCTCCAACACCCACGTGATCCCGGCGGATACGAACCTGGAACGGGCGGTCAAGCACCTGGGGAAGGGCGACGTGGCGGAGCTTTCCGGCGAGCTCGTGGACGTGGGCGTGCGCCGGGGGGGCTACTCGGGCTGGTGGCACACCTCGCTCTCCCGAAGCGACACGGGAGACGGCTCCTGCGAGGTGCTCTACCTGAGGCGCCTGAAGGAGGCCGGAAGGGTCTACGAGTGAGGCTGGACCGGCTGGCTCAGTTCCACGGCCTGGGGCTCTCGGTCCTGGCCTTCGACTACCGCGGCTACGGTTCGAGCCGGGGCCGGCCCACGGAGGAGGGCACCTACCGCGACATGGACTCCGCCGTGGACCACGTGGAGCGCGCGCGGGGGACGCCGCCGCACCGCACCCTCTTTTGGGGCGAGAGCCTGGGCGGCGCCGTGGCCGTCGAGGCCGCCGCGCGCCATGCCTGCGCCGGCGTGGTCCTGGAGTCCACCTTCACCAGCGTCCCCGAGATGGCCCGGCTCTACTACGCCTGGCTGCCCCGCGGCCTTCTGACGATCCGCTACGACACCCTGGGCCGACTTCCCTCCCTGACCGCCCCGGTCCTGATCCTCCACTCGCCGGAGGACGACATCGTCCCCTTCGCCATGGGGGAGCGACTCTACGGTGCGGCCCATGAGCCCAAGGCCTTCGTCCGCCTCCACGGAGGCCACAACGACGGCGGCCTCCCCGCCTGCCCCGAGGCCACGGAATCGGTGCGGCGCTGGCTGGACGAGGTCCTGCCGCTCCCGCCGGCAGAACCGGCCGGCCGCGCCCTTTGACCCTCCCGCGCCGCGCTGGTAGCATGGGCGTGCCCTACAAACCCGAAGAGCGTGAAGGAGGAAGCATGGAGCGGACGCTGTTTGTGATCGGAGCGGGACTGGGGTTCCTCTCGGTGGCCCTGGGGGCCTTCGCCGCCCACATCCTCAAGGGGAAGCTGGCCCCCGACATGATGGCCGTCTTCGAGACGGGCGTGCGCTACCAGATGGCCCATGCCCTCGCCATCCTCCTGGTGGCCTGGGCCTCGGCCCACTGGAGCTCGCCGGCCCTCCGCGCGGCGGGCTGGTTCTTCACGGCGGGCGTCCTCCTCTTCTCGGGCAGCCTCTACGCCCTCGCCCTCTCGGGCATTCGCTGGCTCGGCGCCATCACCCCCGCGGGCGGCGTTTGCTTCCTCATCGGCTGGGGTTGCCTCGTCTGGGCCGGCTGGCGCTCGTAGACCGGGGGGCCAACCGCACGCCTCACCTTGGGAGAGGGACGGGATGCACCCGGAGCCGCCCCAGCTCCGGACCGGCGGCCGTGAGCCCGCCCGCGGGGCGCCGAAAGGCAGGCGCCTCCCCCCCTCGCTCCCAGAGATGCGACCCCCTTGAGCGCCGGAGCACATCGAGGCGCCGGGGTGGGGCGGCAACTTTTTCCGTGGCGGCTGCGTAGGCTCTCCAGAGGGAAAGGACCTCCGATGATCGTTCAGCCACGACGCTTCCTCCTGGGCCTCGCCCTCCTTTTCGCCACGATTCTCCCCCGCGCGGCCGAGCCGCCCGAGGCCTCCGCCCCCACCATTCCGTTGCACCGGGCCGCCGGGCCCATCGCCATGGACGGCCGCCTCTCGGACCCGGGCTGGAAGGGCGCGGCCGAGGTGACGGCCTTCTACGACATCAGCCCCGGCGACGACGCCCCTCCGCCGGTCAAGACCACCGCCTGGATCACCTACGACAGCCGGTACTTCTACGTGGCCTTCCGGTGCGAGGACCCGGACCCCGCCGCCATCCGCGCCCCCTACACGGACCGCGACGGCCTCTCCTCCGACCAGGACTTCGTCTGCATCTTCCTGGACACGCGCAACAGCCGCCTTACGGCCCAGGAGCTTTTCGTCAACCCCCGGGGGATCCAGTCGGACGCCGTCCGCACCGACGCCACCGGCAACGAGGACTTCTCCCCCGACTTCTTCTGGGACTGCGCCGCGAGGATCACGGCCCACGGATGGGAGGCGGAGATGCGCATCCCCTTCTCCTCCCTCCGCTACCCGGCCGCCGATCCGCAGACGTGGGGCATCGTCCTCTTCCGGAATTACCCCCGCAACAACCGGTACCAGATTGCCAGCGTCCGCATCCCCAAGGGGACCAACTGCGTCCTCTGCCACGAGGCGGAGCTCACCGGCATCACGGGACTGCCGCCGGGCGGGCACTGGGTGGTGGCCCCGTACGCGACCGCCAAGGAGCAAGGCTACGCCCGGGGCGTTCCCGGGACCACCTTCCTCAACAAGCCCGTCACCACCGACACGGGCGTGGACGCCAAATGGACGCCCGACGCCAACACGGCCGTGGACCTCACCCTCAACCCCGACTTCTCCCAGGTGGAGTCCGACGTGGCGCAGGTGGCCGTGAACCAGCGGTTCGCCCTCTTCTACCCGGAGAAGCGCCCCTTCTTCATGGAGGGCGTGGACCTCTTCCAGACCCCCTTCCAGGCCGTCTACACGCGGACCATCACCTCTCCGAGCTGGGGGGCGAGGATCACCGGCAAGACGGGCGGCGCCGCGTACACGTTCCTGGTGGCCGAGGACCGCGGCGGCGGCAGCGTCGTCCTCCCGGGGCCCCAGTACTCCGAACTGCTCCCGCAGGACTTCAGCTCCACGGTCTCCATCGGCCGCGTGCGGGAGGACTTCGGCCGCTCCTACCTCGGCCTCCTGATGACCGACCGGGAGGACCAGGACGGGAGCTTCAACCGCGTGCTGGGGCCGGACTTCCAGTGGAACCCGGACGACAGGAACCAGTTCACGGGCCAGTTCCTGTTCAGCATGACGCGCACGCCGGACCGGCCCGACCTCAGTTCCGCGTGGAACGGCCAGTCCTTCTCCGCGGGCGCCCTCTCCCTGAACTGGAACCACAGCGTCCGCGCCTGGAACGCCAACACGACCTACCGGGACGTGGGCGAGGGCTTCCGAGCCGACAGCGGCTACGTCCCCCAGGTGGGGTACCGGTCGCTGAGGCAGTGGGTGGCCCGCGACTACTACCCCACCGGGTTCCTCAACCAGGTGGAGCCCTACCTGAACCTTCAGCAGACGTGGGACCGGGGGGGAGGGACGCTCACGGGCCGCTGGGCCGCCGGGCTCAACCTGCACGGCGTGCGCAACCTCTACGCGGACATGGCCGCCGTGACGTGGGCCCAGCGCGCCGGGACCGTCCTGTTCCACTTCCGCAACTACAACTGCACGCTGAACTGGTCACCCGGCCCGCACGTGACGGAGGTCTCGCTCTACGCGGAACTGGGGCCCCACGTGGACTTCGACAACGTGCGGATGGGCAACGGCGGAACCCTCCAGTACGAAGTCACCTTGCGGCCCGCCGACCGCCTCGCCCTCGACCTGACCGGCGAGCACGACTGGCTGAACGTGACCGACGAGACCGGCCGCTCCGGGCGCCTCTTCACCGCCGACGTGGCCAGGGTGAAGGCCGTCTACAGCTTCTCCGCCAGGTCCTACCTGCGCGCCATCGCGCAGTGGGTCGACACGAGGCGGGACAAGGCGCTTTACACCTTCGCCGTGGAGCACCGGTCGGCCGGCCTCCAGGGCTCGCTCCTCTACGCCTACCAGCTCAACTGGCAGAGCGTCCTCTACGTGGGCTACGGCGACGACCGGGCCTACGTCCCCCGCCGGGGAATCCAGCCCCAGGACCGCCAGCTCTTCATCAAGGTCTCCTACGCCTTCCAGCGGTAGAGAGGGGCGCGAGACGCGCCGAAGGCGAGGCCCGGGCCCGGCCGGGGCAGAGGGAGCGTCCGCCAACCATGCGGGAATAAGACACGAAGAGATCCCACACTAGCCCCAGACCGAGAGATCGATTCAGCACTCTCTGCGCGCTTTTCGCTGCAAGCGAAAAGCGGCGCCGCCCGGATTGGGCCTTGGGCAAGGAAGCCGAGGCGGCCGCGACGCAGGCGTACTGGGATGTACGTCGAGGAGCGAGCCGCCGAAGGCTGACGCAGAGCCAAGGTCCGAGACTGGCGGCGCGGTGCTCAAAGGTGGGGGGGCGGCTCCTGCCAGCGCAGGCCGGGCCTGGCGCCCGAAGGGCGGCTGAGGACCTGCGGACGGAGCGCGGCCACGCTCGCGTGGACGCGCCCGGACCAGGTCCCCAGCGCCGCGCCAAAGGCGCGGACCAGGCCCGGCCGACCGGGATTTTCGGAATCCCCCGCTTCTCTGGCATACTATCGTCGTCATGGACCTCGCGCCCCGTCTGCTCCAGCGGCTCTTCCGCCTCGCCCTGCGGATCTTCTTCCGCAGGGTGATCGTGCTGGGCGGAGACCACATCCCCGACCGGGGCCCCCTCATCCTCGTGGCCAACCACGTCAACTCGCTCCTCGACCCGCTCCTCCTGCTCTGCGCCTCGCCCCGCCCCGTTCGGTTCCTCGCCAAGGCGCCCCTCTTCCACCACCCCCTCGTGGCTCCCTTCCTGAAGGCCCTGCGGGCGCTTCCCGTCCAGAGGCGGCAGGACGAGGGCAGCGACATGGCGCAGAACGCCAGGACCTTCGAGGCGTGCGAGCAGAGCCTGGCGGCGGGCGAGGCCGTGGCCCTCTTCCCCGAGGGGCTCAGCCACAACGAGCCCTCGCTCCAGCCCGTGAAGACGGGGGCCGCCCGCATCGCCGGCCGCGCCCTGAAGGCGGGGGCCGAGGGGCTGGCGATCCTCCCCGTGGGCCTCGTCTTCGAGGAGAAGGCCGTCTTCCGCAGCGAGGTCACGGCCGTCGTGGGCCTGCCCGTGCCGTGCGGCGACCTAGATTTCGGCGACGGAGAGGCCTCCGAAGCGGTGACGGCGCTGACCCAGCGCATCGCCGAGGCCCTGCACTCCGTGACGGTGAACGCCGAGCGCTGGGACGACCTGCGCTTCGTGGAGGCCCTTCGGGGCATGGCCCTGGAGCTTCTGGGCGCGGAGGAGGACGACCTCCCCAGGGCCGAGGCGCGCCGCCTCATGCTGGAGAGCTACTACAGAGCCCGCGAGGAGCACCCCCGCGAGCTGGCCCTGCTGATGAGCCGCATGCGCCACTACGTGCGCCTCCTCCACCTCCTGCGGCTGGAGGACGCGGACGTGACCAGGGAGCTCTCCGCCGGTCCGGCCCTGGCCTACGCCTGGAAGCGCCTCGCCCTGCTCGTGACGGGCTACCCCCTCGCCCTCTACGGCTGGCTCTTCAACGCCGTCCCCTACGCCCTCACGGCGCCCGTGGCCAACGCCTTCTCGCACGAGGAGGACGTGGTGGCCACCTACAAGCTCGGCCTGGGCACCCTGCTCTTCCTCTTCTACTACGCCGGCGCGGCCGTGGGGCTGGACTACCTCCTGGGGCCGTGGGCCTCGGCCGCGCTCGTCCTATTAGGCATCCCCGCCGGCCTCTGGGCCCTGCACTACTTCGAGGCCCGCGAGGAGTTCCTGCACGCCGTCCGCGCCGTCCTCACCCTCGGCACCCGCCGCCGCGCCGCCGCGCGCCTCCTGGCCCTCCGAAAAGGCGTCCTCCAGGCCCTCGAACCCCTCGTCCACATGTATAGGTAGACCCCATCCGGAAATGGCCGTTTCCGGGTGGAGGGTGAAGGGGAGAAACGAAGGCCATGGAGATTCGGCGTTTGGCGGGCGCTCCACCTTCCGCCCTTAGCCCCTTGCCAGGTACATACGATGTGCATATATTGAGGACGTGGGCTATCAGTGGGATTCGGCCAAGGCCGAGGCGAACCTCAGGAAGCACGGCATCGACTTCGCCGATGCGGCCATTGCACTCGAGGATGAGAGAGCGCTGACCGTCGAGGACACCTCCAGCCGGTTGGAGGAGCGCTTCGTCAGCCTGTGTTCGGACCCCTCAGGCCAACTCCTGGTCGTTGTATTCACCTGGCGCGGCGAGGATATCCGGTTGATTTCGGCCCGCAGGGCCACCGGCCGCGAAAAGCGGCAATACGAGGGCACACCATGAGAAAGGAATACGATTTCACCAAGGGCAAGCGCGGCGCCATCGTGAAGATGCCTGCCGGCAAGACCAGGATCACGATCCGCCTGGACAGCGACGTCATCGCCTGGTTCAAGCAGCAGGTCCATGAGACCGAAGGCGGCAGCTACCAGAATCTGATCAACAGGGTGCTTCGAGAACACATGGCGAAGAGACCGGATCGGATCGAGGCCACGATCCGCAAGGTGATCCGGGAAGAACTCCATCGGGCCTCCTGAGGACCCCGCTCAGCGGGCGGCCGCGCGCATCCAGCGCCGCATCCACAAGCCCGGCCCACCGAGCGACGCGGCCCGTCAGGTGGCCTGCCGCACCGGCTCCTGGCCTCCCCTCTCGGCTTCCAGCACTCGGGCTCAAGCACCGAACAATCCCTTTCAGACTCTCGCGGAGCGAGGGGCCGGCGCGGCCCCATCCCGCCGAGCTTCCTTCAGCGCCCCGCCTGAAAAGCGTGCAGCAGCAGCCACGGCTCCAGCACGGCGTCGATCAGGAAGTGGCTCAGGATGACGACCGGCGTGAGGCTGCGCCGCCCCAGCAGGAAGACGCAGGCCAGAGCGAGCCCCAGGGCCGTGGTAGTCACCATGACGCCGAGTGTGTACTCCGGGGCCATCAAGCCCCAAAGGCCGTGCGCCACGCCGAAGGCCAGGCCGCTCACGACCACCTGCGCGAAGGCGCTTCGCCCCTTGGCGCGCATCCGGTTCATCAGCAGGCCGCGGAAGAGCGTCTCCTCGAAGAGCGCCGCCGCCCCCGCCGCCGCCAGCGCCAGGAGCTTGAGCGGCCCGAAGCGCAGCACATCGCCCCACAGCCCCGCGCCGCCTCCGACGCTCCACGCGCAGTAGAGCGCCGCCACCAGCAGACCCGCCAGCATCCCAGCCGCGTTCGTCCCCTGCCCCCAGCCGAGCCACCGGAGCCCGTAGCCCCTCGCCCGCATCCGATAGGCCATCCACGCGAACACGCCCCCCTCCGCCACCAACGACCCCGCCAAAATCGCCGCAACCCACTGTTCAGCCGTCACGATGATCTTTCCCCTCTGTTTGTGGCCCTACCGCCGGCGTGCAGCGGACCGGGCAACCGTTGTCCCATTGCACAGTGTCCCGCTGCAACGCACAGATCCTGGATCAAATGCGGGTTCCACCAGGCCGATGTGCCAGCCTAACGCGGTGTTCACCGGGCCGGGCTACCTACGTTCAACGTGAGCAAGCGGAACACCGGGCACCCCACAAAGAAGAACGGTTGAAGCATAGTCGGCGAACCGGTCCTGTGAAACGTGTTAGGCGCGCTGTCAATTCTTCCATTTCAAATTGACGAAGTTAACCCACCATTGCCGCAGTGGCGGCGGATGAATTGGGGTATGAGGTAGCTTGACAGAAACGAGTTCCAAGGATTGCATCGCCGCATGATTACCATTGCAAAAATCACTCACTAGGGAACGCAGATGCTGACCGAGCGTTTTTCCGCTTTCGAAATCTTGCTTCATTAAGTCGTTGCGAAGAAACCCACATAACCTACCGGAACGGAGAGGCGAACTTGGCTGAATGAGAAAAATGGGACTTATGGCGTGAGCCGGGCAAACACCAGCCTGTCCGCGGTGCGAACGTCGTTGAGCCAATAGTTGTTCCGCTTTGAGACGGCGAAGAAGGACGACTGTTCGCCAGTCAATAAACTCCGTTGCGGGACAAAGTGTAAAGACCGGGGTCGCAAGCAAGAAGAAAATGGCATCCGCACCAAGCGAGCCATGCGAATGCACAACATCAAGCGGTAGGTTTGAATAGATGCCACCGTCTGCCACGTGACGCCCATCCAGTTTGGCCGGGACAATGCTTGGCAGGCAGGAAGACATGGCGACGGCGTCTGATATGGCTATGTTGCCGTTCGCCCCATCCAGTATTACCTCGGCTACAGCGGTGTTAGGCTTCCACAAGAAGCTCGCCAGATTTTGGTCATCGATGACAAGAGGCGGTGCATCTTTATCAATGTCGGTAGTATACATGTACGTGTGAATCTTCGCTTCGAAATGTTGTGGAAGGCGGTTGGTAAGAACCCAGCGAAATGCATTGTAGGGCACTATCCCGGGAAGCCTGCGCCGTGAGACTGGACTGGCACAATATCGCAACAGCCTTGCAAACACGAGGGGGAAATTGCAAATAGAAGCCAGAATGAGAAGAACACTGTTGCGAAGCCGATGCTTTGGTACTTGTAGCCAGTAGTCAGCAAATGCGGTGGCCTTGCCATGCTGGAGCTTAGAGTTGATAAGCACACAGTTGATTGCGCCTGCGCTGGAACCGAAAGCTGCAACGGGGCTAAGAGAACTACTTGGAGCGAGAAGTTCCTCAAGAATTGCACCCTGCCAGCCACCTCTGGCGCCACCACCTTGAATGCAGATCAAGGCAGTTAGTTTTGAACCTGCCGAATGGACCCGGTTCGAAACCATTCTTGAATTGGAGCTACCGTTCATATCACGCGACCCCGCTTTGGCTTGCAGTGTGCAACGTCGGCGTTCAGCGGCCGGGCAACTGACGTTCCAGCTAAGAGAATGGTGCAGCGGACCACCCCAAAGGGCAAGGCATGAAGCTGAGCGCTGTCCTGGTCCGCTGCAACGGTTAGCTGGCTCGTCACCTTCTGGGACGAGTCTCGTTGTGATGGTTCATGCAGCGAGGGCAATTCAGCAAGAGAAGATTGGCGTCCATAGTAGGGATGTTCTGTGCGTTGACACTGGCCGAGCAAACCGGGCAGTTGACCTGCCTGGTTTGATAATATGAACGCACCATCGCTTCTACTTCCTCGGGGGTCCACTCTCGGAATTGGCCTGCTAGAGGATCATCGCTGTTGGTAGTTTGCATAGCTTCACCGCAGTAAGGGCATTCTGCGAGGAGGCCATACCCGCCCATATAGGGTATGTGTTGGACATTCAAGATGCTCTGGTCAATTGGACATGATGCTCCACCGACACGCCAGTAGCTTTCGAGAATCTCTGAGACTTGCTCCCTTGACCACGGCATGGTGGCCTCCTTTCGTCACTTGTAGGCCAGCTAACGCACATTAGACGGACGAGATAGGCGGCGATGGGGCGGCCTAATACAGCCCGCGCGGCCTATCACCTTTTTGGCGCGATCGGGGAAGCGCCTACCTATCCCATGGATGGGCCGCATGGTCTCGCACCTTCCAGATTAGGCCACCGGCTTGGGCCGCAGCACGGAGCAGGACCGGGCGGCGAATATGGACTGGCCGGAAAGTCGGCTCTCGGCATCCCCTCTCCCCCTGGCTGGACCGTCATGGTGTAGGGGCCAGAGTAGGACCGGTAGACTGGGGAAGTCAAGGGAACGACGGTCAGGGAACGACGGTCAGCAGCGAGGAGTGGAGCAAGGGGTACGAGAAAGCGACGCCATGATTCCGTCCGAGGCATCGCAACCCGAGGGTCGCCCCCCTGTCCCCACCGGTCTTCTTTCCTTGCTCCGAAGGCCTGCCCGCGCCCTCATCACCTCCTCACTCCGTGCCCACATGAGGTGCGGGTCATCCTGAAGCCCCCCTCGAAGCTTCTCCCCTGAAGGATCTCGGGCAACGGCCCTGCACGTCCGGCGATTGAGATCCTTCGGAAGCACTCCCTCGAAGCAGCCCTCAGGATGACCGGCATCGGAGCCGGGATGACCGGACCTCCCTCCCCCGAAGGCCCCCATACGCCCTCATCTCCTCATCCCCTCATCTCCTCATCTCGCCCCCGAAGGCCCCCCCGCGCCCTCATCACCTCATCACCCCGCGCCCTCACGGCGTGTGCGTCATCCTGAAGTCTCCATCGAGGCTTCTCCCCTGAAGGATCTCGGGCAACGGCCCTGCACATCCGGCGATGGAGATCCTTCGGGAGCACTGCCTCGAAGCAGCCCTCAGGATGACCGGGATCGGAGCCGGGATGACCGGGCTTCCCTGCCCCCGAAGGCCCCCCCGCGCCCTCATCCCCTCATCTCGCCTCCGCAGGCCTGCCCCCGCCCTACTCGCGGACTCACCTACTCACCTCATCACCCCGCGCCCTCACGGCGTATGCGTCATCCTGAAGCCCCCTTCGAAGCTTCTCCCCTGAAGGATCTCGGGCAACGGCCTTGCACGTCCGGCGATTGAGATCCTTCGGAAGCACTCCCTCGAAGCAGCCCTCAGGATGA
>JAJYLT010000057.1:7350-12858 GCA_021787565.1 Acidobacteriota bacterium | reverse complement strand
CTCGTAGGAGCGCCGCCCCCGGCGCGACGGACCGTACGCGGGCACCGCATCCTGGTCGCAGGGTCACCCGGTTCGCGGCGAGGCGCCGCTCCTACGCAGGCGTTGAGCCGCTATCGCGGAATTTGGGTGGGGGTGAGCGCTTGCGTTTCAAGGCGCAGAGACCCATAATGTCCAGGATTTTGCGCCGCTCCCACGGAGGCGCAGAGGAAACGAATGAAGCGTTCTCTCCATTTCTTCGATTTCGGCATTACGCTGCTCGTCCTTGCTCTCATCGCCCACTCCACCTTCGCGCCCCGCTCCCGCATGTGGGGCCCCGTCTTCTCTCACGCCAGCCGTCACTGCGACTCCGTGGCGGTCACCTTCGACGACGGGCCCAACGAGCCGTACACCAGCGAGATCCTCCGCATCCTGAAGACGGACCATGCTCACGCCACCTTCTTCCTCATCGGGGAGAACGCCCTCACCTATCCCGGCACCGTCCGGGAGATTCTGCGGGACGGGAACGAGATCGGGAACCACAGCTTCACCCACACTCGCCTCATCGAGGAGGGCGGTTCCAAGATGGCCTGGCAGGTGGATCACACGCAGGACGTCCTCGAACAGATCACCGGCGTGGCCCCCAGGTGGTTCCGGCCGCCTTACGGCACCCGCGATCCGAGGCTCT
This sequence comes from Acidobacteriota bacterium, assembly GCA_021787565.1. Lineage (GTDB taxonomy): Bacteria > Acidobacteriota > UBA4820 > UBA4820 > DSQY01 > DTPS01. The sequence continues at coordinate 12,194 of JAJYLT010000057.1, read as the reverse complement.
TCCCCAAGACCCGCCGGGAGGACTTGCGCGTCGCCGAGTGGTCCAAGATGTCCCGGGATTGGACGAAACCGGGAGTGGACCGCATCGTGAGCCGAACCCTCAAGCACCTCAAGCCCGGCGACATCATCCTCCTGCACGACGGGGACAACACCATCCACGGGGGAGACCGTAGCGAGACCGTGGCGGCCCTCCCCTTCATCCTGGCCGGCATACGCGCCCGCGGCCTGACCCCCGTCACGGTCTCCGAACTCGCCGCGCGCTCCGGGGGCAAGTATTACAGCAACCGCACCGACTGGCGGGATTCCAAGCCCGACCCGACGGAATAGCCCTCACGGGCCGGGACGGTCGCCCTTCTCTCCGATTCCGCCCCCCATTGGCCAGCTTCCCAAGTCTGCCCGCCATAACCGCACACCGGAGCGGCTCCCCCCAGTCCCGCGATAGCGGCTCAACGCCTGCGTAGGAGCGGCGCCTCGCCGCGAACCGGGTGACCCTGCGACCAGGATGCGGTGCCCGCGTACGGTCCGTCGCGCCGGGGGCGGCGCTCCTACGAGTGCAATTCAATCGCGGAATTTGGGGCTCCCGTAGCCCTTGTCCGCCTGGGCACCGGGTGATAGTCTGGCCCTCCTCAGTGGAAGGGGATTGCCTGTCACATCGCACCCGTCTCTCGGGTGCGCGGGGGAACTGAACGGAACCATGAAAGGAGGGATGGGATGACGACCCATCGACGCGGGACTGTCCTCGTCCTTGCGGCCCTGCTGGCCGCGGCGCTCGCGCTGCCGGCCACCGCCCAGGGCTTCAAGGACCTGGAGAACAAGGTCGTGGAGAAGACGTTGCCCAACGGGCTCAAGGTGCTGATCCTTCCCCGGCCAGAGGCACCGGTCGTCTCTTTCGTCACCTACGCCGACGTGGGCGGGGTGAACGAGGACCAGAACGCCACGGGGCTGGCGCACGTCTTCGAACACATGGCCTTCAAGGGCACCACCACCATCGGCACCAGGGACTACGCCAAGGAGAAGGCGGCCATGGCCAAGGAGGACGAGGCCTTCATCGCCCTGCGCGCCGAACGGCTTCGCCGCCCCAGGCCCGACGAGGCCAAGCTCAAGCCGCTGGAGGAGGCCTTCAAGAAGGCCCAGACCGACGCCCAGCAGTACGTGATTCCCAACGAGTTCGGCGAGATTCTCGACAGGGAGGGGGCGCAGGGGCTCAACGCCTTCACCTCCTTCGACCAGACCGTCTACCACTACTCGCTTCCCTCCAACAAGCTGGCGCTGTGGGCGGCCCTCGAGTCCGACCGCTTCACCCACCCCGTCCTACGCGAGTTTTACAAGGAAAAGGACGTCATCATGGAGGAGAAGCGCATGGGCGAGAGCAACCCCATGCGCCGCCTCTTCGACGACTTCGTCCCCGTGGCCTACAAGGCCTCCATGTACCGCTCCTTCGTCATCGGGCACATGAGCGACCTGCAGGCCCTCACCCGGCCCCAGGCCCAGGCCTGGTTCGACAAGTACTACCGCGCCAGGAACCTCACCGTGGCCATCGTGGGCGACGTGGACCCCAAGACCGCCATGCCCGTCCTCGTGAAGTACCTCGGGCAGATCCCGGCGGGCACCAAGCCGGAGGGCCCCGTCACCGTGGAGCCGCCCCAGCGCGAGGAGAAGCGGGTCATCATGCAGGACCCCTCCCAGCCGGTGGTGATCATCGCCTACCACCGCCCCGACGTGAACGACCCGGACGATCCGGTTTACGACGTCATGGCCGACCTCCTGGGCGGAGGGCGCTCCTCCCGGCTCTACACCAAGCTGGTGAAGGAGAAACAGATCGCCCTGGCGGCCGGCGCCATGTCCAGCCTCGGCGGCCAGAAGTACCCCGGCCTCTTCGTCGCCTACGCGGTGGCCAACAAGGGCAAGACCAACGCCGAGAACGAGGCGGCCGTCTACGAGGAGCTGGACCGGCTCCAAAAGGAGCCCGTCTCCAAGGAGGAGCTCGACGGCGTCAAGGCGCGCCAGAAGATGGCCTTCCTCAACTCCATCGACAGCAACATGGGCATCGGCATACAGCTCGCCTTCGCGCAGAACCTCCAGGGGGACTGGCGGGCCATGTTCTCCAACCTGGACCGCATCGACGCCGTCACTCCCGAGGACGTGATGCGGGTGGCCAAGAAGACCTTCCTCCGCTCCAACCGGACCGTCGGCCTCATCGAGACCGAGCCCGGCAAGGGAACGGCCCAGTGACGGGCCCGCGCGCGGAACGTGAGGGGACGGGACGATGAAGACGAGGATGACCATGAGGAGTGATCCCATGCCAAGACGCCTGGCGGCCGCGGCGGCGGCACTGATGCTGGCCGTGACCTTCGCGTGGGGCGCGGAGCCCCCGAAAACCCCGGCCGGGGGAGGCGGCGACAAGCGCCCGCCGCTGGCCATCGACAAGCTGACCTACCCTCCGCTCCACGACATCAAGGTTCCCGAGGTCGTGCGGGCCACCCTCCCGAACGGCATGAAGATCCTGATGGTTCAGGACCACGAGCTCCCCGTCATCCAGCTCAAGGCCGTGATCCGCGGCGGACGCGTGGCCGAGCCGCAGAACCGCAACGGCCTGGTGGGCCTCTTCGCGGAGGTCCTGCGCTCGGGCGGCACCGCCTCCATGAAGGGCGACGACGTGGACGTATTCCTGGAGCGCATCGGGGCGGAGATCGAATCGGACTCCTCCGAAGCCTACACCACGCTCTCCGCGAAGATGCTGACCTCCAACCTGGACGAGGTGCTCCCGCTCTACGCCGAGTTCATGACCAAGCCCGCCTTCGCACAGGACAAGCTGGATTTGGCCAAGACCCAGGCCATGAGCGCCATTTCGCGCCGCAATGACGACGTGATGGGCATCGCCCGCCGCGAGAGCCTGAAGCTCGTCTACGGCGCCGGCAGTCCCTACGCCCGCCAGGTGGAGTACGACGACGTGGACGCCATCGGCCGTGAGGACATGGTGGCCTTCCACAAGGAGTACTACCGTCCCGACGAGGTGATCCTGGCCGCCTGGGGCGACTTCAAGGCGGCCGACATGCAGAAGAGGCTCGCCGAAGCCTTCGCGGGATGGAAGGCCGAGGGACCCAAGCCCGAGATCCAGCAGCCCTTCATCTTCCCGCAGGAGCCCTCGGTCAACTACATCGAGAAGAAGGACGTCGAGCAGACCTTCGTGGTGATGGGCGAGCTGGGGCTCCGCCTCGACGATCCCGACTACCCCGCCGTGGCCATGCTCAGCGACATCCTCGGCGGCGGCTTCTCCTCCCGCCTCTTCGTCAAGATCCGCACGCAGAAGGGGCTGGCCTACGGGGCGGGCGGGTGGATGAATCCCGGCTACGACCACCCCGGCGCCTTCTTCTTCTTCACCTCCACCAAGCCCTCCACCACCCACGAGGCCATGGCCGCCATGCTGGAGGAGATCAAGGCCATCCGGGAGGCGCCCGTCACGGACCGGGAGCTGAAGAAGGCGAAGGAGGGCTACCTCAACGGCTACGCCTTCGACTTCGACTCCACCGGAAAGATCATCAACCGCCTCATGACCTACGACTTCTACGGCTACCCGCCCGATTTCAACACCAGGCTGCGCGACGCCGTGGAGAAGGTCACCAAGGACGACATCCTGCGGGTGGCCCAGAAGCGGCTCGATCCCGCGGCCCTCACCATGCTGGCCATCGGGAAGGGCTCCGAGTTCGACCAGCCCCTCTCCACCTTCGGCAAAGTGACCACCATCGACATCACCATCCCCGAGCCGAAGCCCAAGGAGGTCATTCCCGATCCGACGCCCGAGACCCTGAAGGCGGGCACGGACCTCCTCCTGAAGACCGCCCGCGCCGCCGGCGAGCAGGCCCTGAGGGGCCTCAAAGAGATGACCATCGAGGGCGCTACCACGGTCAAGACCCCCATGGGCGAGATGGAGATCAAGGGCACGAGCGTCCTCGTGCTTCCGAACCGCCTCCACGCCGACGCCAGCACACCCATGGGGACCGTAACCCAGGTGGTGGACGGAGAGAGGGGCTGGTTCCAGATGGGCCCCACGGTCAAGGACCTGCCCGAATCGACCGTCGGCGAGATGCGCCGCGACCTCTACAGCGAGGCGGGCTGCGCCCTGCTACTCAAGCAGGTCCTGGAGGGCAAGCTCCAGGGCCAGGCGCTCGGCGAGGCCTCCTTCGAGGGGAAGGATTCCCAGGCCGTGGTGGTCCGGCTGGAGGGCCAGCCCGTCACCCTCTACCTGACTCCGGGCGGCCAGACGATCCTGGGGCTGAAGCAACGCGCCAAGACCCAGGAGGGGCCGCAGGAGGTCACCGAGGTGTTCGATGGATGGCAGGTGACATCCGGACTGAAAGTCCCCATGGCCTCCTCCCAGAAGGTGAAGGGCGAGGTCAAGACCTCCTCCAAGCTCAGCAGGGTCATCCTGAACGCCAGTTTCTCCGAGGATCTCTTCAAGAGACCGCCCGAGCCCAAGAAAGAGTAGCCGCGAAATCGGCCAACGTATTCACGAGGGCGGGCGCCGAGGCGCCCGCCCTTTTCGTAGCGCGACAAGCGGACCCTGCCCCTCATCGCTCATCCATCGTCCATCATCCAGCCGGAGGAATTTTGGATTTCGGATTTCGGAAACGTTCGGTCCCGCCCGGCTCCCTGCTGCCGGGAGGCCATTGGGTGGTTGGGCGATGAAGCAACGGAGGCCGGCCGCTGACGGGGTTGCTCTTCTTACTTCTTACTTCTTACTTCTTACTTCTTACTTCTTACTTCTTACTTCTTACTTCTTACTTCTTACTTCTTACTTCTTACTTCTTACTTCTTACTTCTTACTTCTTACTTCTTACTTCTTAC
>JAJYLT010000057.1:0-7340 GCA_021787565.1 Acidobacteriota bacterium | reverse complement strand
CTTCTTACTTCTTACTTCTTACTTCTTACTTCTTACTTCTTACTTCTTACTTCTTACTTCTTACTTCTTACTTCTTACTTCTTACTTCTTACTTCTTACTTCTTACTTCTTACTTCTTACTTCTTACTTCTTACTTTTCGCTTCTCACTTTTCACTCCTCACTCCACACTCCACAAAAAGAGGCCCCCGGTGGAAGGGAGCCGGAGGCCGTGATCGAGGAATAAGGTAAGGGCCCATCCCGAGCGGCGGGCGTTCCTGCTTTGCCGCCGCACAACCTTCGCCGCACGAAGGTTGCCCAACTCTCCAGCACAATATGGGGCACGCCCGGCCCTTTGTAATCAATCTGGAGTATGAGTGCGCTCTCAACCTTTCGGTTGAGGTCAAAATGGCACGGTCACACGGAAACGCTTTACCGGTGGCCCTTTGCTCGCCAGACCCCCTCCCCGCGCCCGGGGCTATGTCCATTTCTCTTCCCGGCGGCGCGGAGAAAGGCGCGGGGAACGGAAGCGGCGGGGCCCCGTGTCGGGAGCCCTACGGTGAAGGCCACGGGGTGAGGCCTCTTTGAGGAGCGATTGCCGCCCCGGTGGCGCGGCACCCAGGCACGGGCGCCGAAGGTCCCCCGCCGCCTCGCCGCTCATGCGCGGCCACGCCCCGGCGTTAGCGCACGACGATCTCCACCCGGTCCCTTTGCCCGCGGCCGTCGCCCGCCGAAATCACGTGCCTGCCCGGCTCCAACGGCCACTCCAGGGCCCCGTCCGAGCGGCACTCCCCCACCGATTTCCCGTCCACCGACCAGAGGAGCGACCCCGTCGCCGCCTCCACCGCCGCCCTGAGAGGGAGCGTCTGGAAGGAGGGGCGAAGCGTCGGATCGATGAGATAGATCGCCCCGTCGGGCGGGTTCAGGATGCGCAGGGGCCGGGGCGGCCCCGCCCCGTCACGGCCCCCTTCCGCCGGAGGGCCGGGCGATGCCTCCCGCACCAGCCCCCTCTCCTTGGCCCAGGTGCGGTAGGCGACGGGCCACGCGGTGGCCGCATAGCGGCCCCTCCCGCGGTGCCACGTGCAGGGCGAGGGAGGTCGGTCCGCGGGCAGCCACTCCTCCTCCACCTGGGGGCAGGCTGGCGTGGCGGCCATGCCCGAGAGGGCGCAGATGGGAAGCCGGACGAGGTTGGGCGGGGGTTCCGCCAGGTGCGGGTCGGCGGGGCCGGGAAGCCGTCCCTCCGCGCGCTTCTGTGCCGCCAGCAGGACGGCGTGGAAGATGGGCCCCGCTCCCGTGACGCCCGATGAGCCCACCAGCTCGCTCCGGTCGAAGTTCCCCACCCAGACCCCCACGGTCACCGCCCGGGTGTAGCCCACGGTCCAGTTGTCGCGGTAGGCCTGGGAGGTGCCGGTCTTCACGGCCACCGGGAAGGGGAAGTCGAGGCTCCCGCCCCGGCCGAAGATGTAGGCCCGGGCGTTCGGGTCGGAGAGGATGTCCGTCACCCAGAAGGCGGCTCTCTCCGAGACTAGGCGATCGCCCGGCGCGGGACCCCACGCGCGGCTCCGGCCGTCCTCCCACCGCGCCCCCGTGACGCCCAGCGGGTGCACCGCCACGCCGCCCCTCGCCAGCGCCGCGTAGCCCGTCACCAGGTCCGCCAGGGTCACCTCGGCGTCCCCGAGGGTGAGGCCGAAGCCGTAGTAGTCCGCGTTCCGTTGCAGGGTGGAGAAGCCCGCACGGCGCAGCAGGCGCAGCAGGTCCGGCGCGCCGATCCGGGAGAGCAGCCAGACGGCGGGCACGTTCTCCGAACCCGCGAGCGCCAGGCGGGCCCGCATGGGGCCGCGGAAGACCCCGTCGTAGTTCCGGGGGCTGTAGAGCACTCCCGGCTGGGCAGTGGGGAAGTGGGCGGGGACGTCCGGCAGGATGCTCGCGGGGGTGAACCCCTTCTCGAAGGCCAGCGCGTAGGTGAAGGGCTTCAGCGCCGAGCCCGGCTGGCGCGGCGTCAGGACCCCGTCGATGGCCCCGCCGTGGGCCGTGTCGGCGTAATCCCCCGAGCCCTCCCAGGCCAGCCATTCGCCCGTGCGGTTGTCCATCACCGCCACCGCCGCGTTGTGGGCGCCGTGGCGGAGCAGGTCGGGCCGCTGCATGCCGAGGATGCCCTCCACCTCGCGCTGGAGGCCGGCGTCCAGCGTGGTCTCGATCCGGCTCGCGCCCGCCAGGGAGGGGTCGGAGAGGACCTCCTGCACGAAGTGTGGCGCGGCGAAGGCCTTGGGGGCCCGCACGAGGCGCAGCCGCTCCGCCTCGGCGCGGCGCAGGGCCGCCGCATCCAGTGCCCCCGTCTCGGCCATCCGCGCCAGCACCCAGCGCTGCCGCCTCAGCGCCCCATCCATGTGGCGGTAGGGATCGAAGGCCGAGGGCCGCTGCGGCAGGCCCGCCAGGAAGGCGGCCTGCGCCGCCGTGAGGTTCTCCGGCGGGCACCCGAAGTAGCCCCGGCTGGCCGCGACGACCCCCGCGTACTGGTTGCCGTAAGGGGCCAGGTTCAGGTAGAGCGCCAGGATCTCCCGCTTGGAGAGGCGGTGCTCCAGGCGCAGGGCCAGGAGCATCTCCCGGAGCTTCCCCGGCACCGTCCGCCTCCGGGCCGTGAGCCGCTTCACCACCTGCTGGGTGAGGGTGGAGCCGCCCTCCACGATCCGGAACGCGCGCAGGTCGTCCCAGGCGGCCCGCACCACCGCCAGGGGGTCCACCCCCGGATGGCGGAAGAAGCGCCCGTCCTCCGCCGCCAGCGTGGCCTTCACCACCGTCGGCGGAAGGGCGTCCGGCCCCAGCCAGCGGCTCCTCCCGCCGGCCTCCGAGAGGCTCTCGTAGAGCACCTCCCCGTGCCGGTCCACCACCCTCGTCGAGAGGTGGCGCCCCTCATCCAGCAGATCCGGCGGAAGAGGCCCGCAGCGCACCCACGCCAGCAGCGCCAGCGCCGCGCCCAAGAGCGCCCCCGCCCAGACCCACCGCCGTCTCCTTTGCAGCCAGCCGCCCATGCGTCCGTCTCCGGACCGAGCTTAGCAGAAGATGGGGAGCGAGACGCGAGAAGCAAGGCGACGGGATTCGCCGCGCGGAGGGCAAGACGTGATGAGGTGATGAGGTGATGAGGGGATGAGGGGATGAGGGCGGGGGGAGGCCTTCGAAGGGAGACCATTCGGCCGGAGGAGCGGAGGGGCCGGCCGGAGCCTCTCGCTCAGGTCACTTCCGGTCCGGATCTCGAGGACGACGGCCTGGGCCCCCAATTCCGCGATATCGGCTCAACGCCTGCGCAGGAGCGGCGCCTCGCCGCGAACCGGGTGACCCTGCGACCAGGATGCGGTGCCCGCGTACGGTCCGTCGCGCCGGGGGCGGCGCTCCTACGAGTGCAATTCCATCGCGGAATTGGGGTGGACGAGCCCGCTAGCCGAGAGGCAGGACCTCGTCGGGGTCGTAGAGCGGGCCGGGCTTCTGCAGGACGATGCCGAAGCGCACGAGCTTCTTTCCACTCGTGGTGTCCTTGTCGTGCCAGCGCGCCAGGAACTGGTCCACCGGAATGTAGGTGAAGTCTCCCAGGGTCGAGGGGTCCATGAAGTAGACATTGGCCGAGTCGTAGCCGACGGCCACGACGTAGTGGCCATCCTTCCAGTCGGTCGCGTAGTCGGTCCCGCTCTTGGCCCAGGCCTGGATGAGGCAGATGACGGGGTTGCCCGCGTCCAGCAGCCCCTCCAGGTCCGCGAGGGTCATTTCCCGGTAGTCCGCCACCGTGAAGCCGTCCTTCCTGGCGTATTTCTCGATCTGCTGGTAGTGGGTGCCCTCCTGCGGGTCCGCCTTGAGCTTTTTGGCCAGGACGTCCTGCCGGATGTCTTCGCGGTGGTAGCCGAGGATGGACTGGAGCGCGGCGACGCCGCAAGTGTAGTTCTGGGCCTGCCGCGCGAGCGGCACGCGGATGAGCCCCGGGGGCAGGGCCTGTCCCGTCAGTACCGCGCCGCCGCTCCCCGCCTGAACGGCGGGGCTCTGCGAACGCGCGCTCACCGGCGCGAAAAGGAGAAACCCGACCAGCAGCGCACCTAGGAGATTCGAGATCCGACGATTCGCACTTTTCATGGTTTTCCCCTTGGGCTCCGAAGCCCGCCGTTGCCTGGCGCGCTCACCGGGCTAGCCGGTGGTACTTCTCGAGGATGCTCCTCAGCTCCCCCTGCGGCACGCCGAACAGCTTGTTGCCGTTGATGCCATCCATCGTCTTCGCCGCCACCAGCGCGTTGAGGATGGCCTCCTCCGTGGCCTGCACCGTCGCCCGGAAGACGGGATCCAGCTCCGACTTCGGGAGGGCCTGCCAGGTCTCGAGGCCGCTCTTCGCGTCGAGGGCCGGGGCAGCCGTGCTGATGGCCAGGAAGATCTCGCCCGAGCCGTCGTGCGAGATGGTCCCCGTACGGGCGATGCCGTGGGTGACCCGCTTGGCGACCAGCTTCAACTGCGACGGCAGGAGGGGGGCGTCGGTGATCACGACGGCGATGCACGAGCCGTCCTTGCGCTCCCCGGGGGCGAGCACCGGCATGTCGTTCCGGATCTCCCTGCCCACGGGCACACCGGCCACGGTGAGCTCGTCCCGCCGGCCGAAGTTCGCCTGGACGAAGACGCCGAGCGTGTACTGGGTCGTCCCGATCGTGAAGACCCGCGAGGCCGTTCCGCTCCCGCCCTTGAACTGGTAGAGGGCCATGCCGGTCCCGCCGCCCACGTCACCCTCGGCGACGGCGCCGCCGCGGGCCTCCTTCAGGGCCTCCCACGCGTCCTCTTTCGTGACATGGAAGCCGTCGATGTCGTTGAGCAGCCCGTCCCATGTCTCCCCCACGATGGGCAGGTCGGAGCTCACGTCGTAGGCCGGGTCCCGGCCGAAGTTCCGGAAGTCCCACTGGCTGATGGCATCCCTCACCACGCCCACGCTGTTGGTATTCGTGATGCCGATGGGGCCGAACCCCATCCCGTAGTCCTTGACGTACGCCATGCCGGTCAACTCGCCGTCTCCGTTCAGGGAGAACCACGCGGCGGGATAGCCGGCGATGCTCCTCCCCTTCGGGAGGATGACCGTGACCCCCGTCCGGACCGGCCCCTTCCCGACCTGGAGTGCCCCGTGGCCGCTGATCAGAGTCTTGTACCCGACCTCCACCCCCGGCACATCCGTGACGGCGTTGAAGCGTCCCGGCGTCCCGTCGAAGGGTATCCCCAAGTCCCGCGCCCTGGGCGGGGCCTCGGCGAGACAGAGCGAAGCGGACAGGAGCGCGACCAGGGTAATCCCGTAGGCTCGAACGGCTGCTCTCATGGCATCTCCCTACAAAGCGGTAGAATCCAGCGGACCACGAACCCCTCTCCGAGCCCCCCCCGGCCGACGGGCTACTATGCTCCTACTCCCGCCCCCTTGCAAGCCGGCCGGGCGCCTCGCCCGTGGCCTCCTCAGGAGCAGTCTTACGTCGTTGCGCAACCCGAGAATTGTGACTCTCCCGGCATCCCCAATTCCGCGATAGCGGCTCAACGCCTGCGTAGGAGCGGCGCCTCGCCGCGAACCGGGTGACCCTGCGACCAGGATGCGGTGCCCGCGTACGGTCCGTCGCGCCGGGGGCGGCGCTCCTACGAGTGCAATTCCATCGCGGAATTTGGGGGCATCCAGGGCGTGGCGCGACACCCCCTCTCCGGGTATAATCGCCAGCGGAACGCAGGGGTCGAAAGAAAAAGAATAGGTCGCGCCGCCCCGCGTTTCCACGGGCGGAATGGGGGGAGGTAGAAAGGCGAGGACGTCTCATCGGCAGAACCCCCATCCACGCCATTGTCGCCAAGTTCCCATCCCTTGCCCGTAGAGTCTGCCGCCCGCGGCCCTTCACTCCCCGCTCGCGCCGGGACGTGGCGCAAGGAAGCTCGCCCTGGCCCCCATGCCCGAGGGCCCCCGTCTCGTGAGCCCCCGACGCGTCCACCCATGGGTCTTCATGGTCCTCATCGCTCCGTTCGGGGTGATGGGGGGTTATCTGAGCGTGGCGGTGGGCTACCTGCTCGTCCACGCCGGGGTGTCGGTGGCGCAGGTGGCGGCCCTCGTGGCGCTCGGCCTGCTGCCCCACACGTGGAAGTTCCTCTGGGCCCCCATCGCGGACACCACGCTCAGCCGCAAGAGCTGGTACCTTCTCTCCGCGATCGTCAGCGCGGCCGGCATCGCCTCCCTCGGCATCCTCCACGACCGGGTCCAGAACCTCGCCCTCTTTTCAGCCATCGTGTTGATCTCGAACATCGCCTCCACCTTCCTGGGCATGGCCGTGGAGAGCCTCATGGCCCTGACCACGCCCGACGAGGAGCGCGGAAGGGCCGGGGGATGGTTCCAGGCTGGGAATCTCGGCGGGACGGGCATCGGCGGTGGCGCCGGCCTGTGGGTCGCCCAGCACCTCCATCCCCACTGGGTCTCGGGCGCCCTCGTCGGAGGCGTCTGCTTCCTCTGCTGCCTAGCCCTCTTCTTCGTGCCGGAGCCGCCCGCGGACCCGAGGACCGGCGGGCTCGCCAAGAGCCTCGCCCAGGTGGGCCGCAATCTGTGGGGCGTCACCCGCTCCCGCATCGGCTTCGTGGCCCTGGTCCTCTGCTTCCTGCCCATCGGCTCGGGAGCGGCCTCCGGCCTCTGGTCCGCCGTGGCCGGGAACTGGCACGCCACGGCCGACGCCGTGGCCCTGGCCACGGGAGTGATGGCGGGGTTCGCCTCCGCCTTCGGGTGCTTCCTGGGAGGCTGGCTCTGCGACCGCATGGACCGCAAGGTCGCCTACGCCGCCTACGGCGTCCTGGAGGCCGCCTGCGCGGTGGCCATGGCCCTGGCCCCCCGCACCGAGGCGATGTACGTGGTCTTCACGATGCTCTACGCCGTCGTGACCGGCATGACCTACGCCGGCTTCACCGCCTTCGTGCTGGAAGCCATGGGCCTGGGCTCGGCGGCCTCCAAGTACAACCTCTTCGCGGCGCTTTCCAACATGCCCATCTACTACATGACGAGCGTGGACGGCTGGGCCTACGGCCGGTGGGGCGCGGGCGGCATGCTCTACACCGAGGCGGCGCTCGGGATGGCCGGGCTCTTCCTCTTCATCGTCGTGGTCTCCCTCCTGCCCAAGGCCAGACCGGCCCTCGCCGAGGCGCCGGACTCGCCAGCCCCGGCCTAGTGTTGTGTCCCCGTCATGTGTTTACAATGGCTTTTTCCCGGGACATTCGACATAGGTAGGCCCTCGCGGGCTTTCCCTGTCACACCACCGTGCGTACGGGTCCGTACACGGCGGTTCGGTGAGTTATGCGGTCACACCCGCATGGGTGTCCCCGCCGGGCTTTCGGTTTCGAT
>JAJYLT010000025.1 GCA_021787565.1 Acidobacteriota bacterium | reverse complement strand
CACCACCACTACCGCTTTCGTGATACCCTTCTTCATGGCCGACCTCCTTGGGCTTCGAGCCCGCCAAAATCTGGAGCCAGTGTACTGGACTCCGTGGAGGTCGGCCTCCTCATCCCATCTCTGTGGTTTGCTTTTTTCAATTCGCCATTCCCCACCCCTTGTGTCTTGGTGTCTTGGTGGCGCATCTTGTCCTTGCTTCGAGGGCCCGGTGGGATCAGCGCACGGGCCGACGTAGGTGACGCATGCTGGATCATCCGCCTCAGCCTCCGCCCTCGCGGCCCGGATGCTATATTTTTCGAGACGCGAAGAAGCGCCCGCTCTATGTGGGCAAAGCCAAGAACCTCCGGGCGAGAGTATCCAGCTACTTCCAGTCCGAGGTGCCTCTCAAGATCCGCCGCCTCCGACAGCAGGCGGTCGACCTCGAGTTCATCGTCACGGCGAGCGAGTGGGAGGCCTTTCTCCTCGAGAACAACCTCATCAAGCAGTTCAAGCCCCGCTACAACACGCTCCTCAAGGACGACAAGACCTATCCCTACGTCAAGCTGACGGTGAAGGACCGCTACCCCAAGGCGGTCTTCACGCGCCGGCCCGAGAAGGACGGAGCGCTCTACTACGGACCCTTTGTGCCCGGCTGGCAGGCCAAGAAGAATCTGCGGATCCTCCAGGAGCACTTTCGCGTGGTCACCTGCAAGGACCCGCTCGACGGCTCCCGGCTCCGCCCCTGCCTCTACTACGAGATGGGACAGTGCTATGCCCCCTGCATCAAAGGGAGGGTGCCGCCCGACCAATACGCCGCCGTGGTGGAAGAGGCCAGGCTCTTCTTGGAGGGGCGGACCGCCGACCTGCGCGAGGAGCTGCACGGCCGCATGCTGGCCGCCGCGCGGCGTCAGGACTACGAGCAGGCCGCGCACTATCGGGACCTCGAGCGGGCCGCGGAATTCCTGGGTGGGCGCCAAGCGGTGGCCAGACCCGGCGAGGGACACTGGGAGTACTTCGCCCTCTACGGAGGAGGCGAGGCCTGGGTGATCCACGGCTTCGTCGTGGTGGACGGCAAGGTGGTGGACCGCCGCCGCTGGCGTTTCGACCAGGTGGAGCTTGCGGGCGAGGATCTGCTGGCTGCCATGCTCACCCGCCTCTACGGCAACGCGTCGGTGCTGCCGGATGGGGTGGTGGTCTCTCACGAATTCCAGGATCTGCCCCTGCTCGAGCGGTTCCTCTCCGAACGCAAAGGGAGAAGGGTCCGGGTGCTCAGGCCCCAGCGGGGCGAGAGGGCGGCGCTCGTCGCCACGCTCGTGGAGAACGCGAGGCTGGAATTCGACGAGCACGTGGATCCCTCCACCGTCCTTGGTCCTCTCGTGGAAAGCCTGGGCCTGGAGGGGGCGCCGAGGCGCATCGAGTGCTTCGACATCTCCCATAGCCACGGCGAGGCGACGGTGGCCTCCTGCGTCGTGTGGGAGGAGGGAAGAATGCAGAAGTCCGATTACCGCCACTTCAACATCAAGTCGGTGGAGGGGATCGATGATTTCGCCTCCATGGCCGAGGTGGTCGGGCGCCGCTACACGCGACTCCTGGAGGAGGGCGGGGAGCTCCCGGACCTGGTGCTCATCGACGGCGGCCCCGGCCAGGTCAACGCGGCCCACGCCGCGCTGGTCCGGCTTCTGCCGGACCCCCCGCCCATGGCGGGACTGGCCAAGCGCGAGGAGTGGCTCTTCCGGCCCCACGAACCGGCCCCCATCGTCCTTCCCAAGGAGTCGCCCGCGCTCCACCTCTTGCAGCAGATCCGGGACGAGGCTCACCGCTTCGCCATCGCCGCGCATCGCCGCCGCCGAGCGAAAGCGCGGATAGCCTCGCCGCTGCTCGCCGTCCCTGGGGTCGGCCCCATCACCGCGAAGAAGCTGCTGAGGGCCTTCCTCACCACGGCCGCCGTCAAGGAGGCCACAAGGGAGCAGCTCGTCCGGGCGGTGGGGAAGGCCGCGGCGCGCAAGGTCATGGCGTGGGCGAAGCAGGAGACCGAGGAGAAGAAGCGCGTGGAGGAGGGAGAATGACCGCCCTGCATGATGGCTCGGGAGGCGTCGGGCCGGAGGTGCCACGAAAGGCTGCGAAGATGCGGGAATTGTTCGCCAGGCTCAAGGCGCGCACGGTGGAGCTGAACTACGGGCGCGAGGTGATCGCGGGCATGGCTCGCCGCCATGCGCGGAACACCGCCGAGGGAGAGCTGAACATTCTGGACATCGGCCTCGGAACGGGAGCCGATCTCTTGAACGTGGAGAAGTCCCTGGCACATCGCCGCACGAGGCTCTTCGGCCTGGAGAGCCATCCACCCTACGTGGAAGCGGCGAGGGCCTTGGGCGTGGACGTGCGCCAGGCGGACGTGGAGCGCAGCGCCTTCCCCTTCGAAGCGGGCTTCCTGGACGTAGTCCTGGCGAACCAGATGATGGAGCATACCAAGGAGATCTTCTGGATCGCCTCGGAGGTGTCGCGGGTCTTGAAGCCGGGCGGCCTCTTCATCGTTGGAGTTCCCAATCTGGCCTCGCTCCACAGCCGCGTCATGCTGGGCCTGGGCATGCAGCCGAGTCCCATCGACGTGCTGGGACCGCACGTGCGCGGCTTCACGAAGCCGGGGTTCCGGCGCTTCATCGAGGAGGACGGCTACTTCCGCGTCGTCGAGGTCGGGGGATCCAACTTCTACCCCTTCCCGAAATCCCTCGCCAGACCGCTCGCCCGCCTGTTGCCGGGCTTTGCCGTGAGCCTCTTCTTCTGCTGTCAGAGGACCGGCAAGGCGGGCCGGTTCCTCGAGGTATTGCAGAGCCGCTTCTTTGAGACCAGCTATTACCAAGGCGATCCGCCCTGTTGACCCCCAATCGCTGTGCGGCCCTTGGGAGCGGTGCCTCGCCGCAATGATACGGTGGGACGATAGTGCGTTTGTAGGAGCGCTCTCCAGAGCGCGATGGGCGGACTCTCACGCCCCCATGGCCGCTCTCTCCGCGCTTCTTCGTCTCATCAACTCTTCGGTGTGCCCTTCGGGTTTCCTCCGCGGCGGACGCTCGCTCTTGCCCTCTTAGGAGAGGCGAGGGCCTCGAGCTTGGCCACGCGGTCCTCAAGGGCGCGCCTTTCCTCGCGCAGCTTCTCCAGGTCGCCCCTGAGCCGGACGATCTCCTCGCCCTTGCTCTTGCCCTCGCGAAGCGTCCTGGCGATGTCGCGGGCGTTCATGCGGATGCGCCCGTCCACCTCGCGCTGACCGATCCTCTCCAGCTCGAGGGCGGCGGCGGACTCGTCGAGGAGTTCGAGGGCCATCATGGCCCCGAACTTGGCGAAGAAGTTGGCGTCGTAAAGGTAGCGTTCCAGCTCCTGGCGCACGTCAAAGCGCTGGGGCTCCCTGCCCCGGGCCATGGCGGCCATGGCCCGCATGGCGGCTATGCGCCCCTGGGGCCGGCCGCCGGGCGCGGCGCAGGCCCTGAATAGGGGCCACGCCCGCTCGTCCCTCAGCCGCATCAGCCCCGAGAGCGCCCCCGCCCGGATCACGTCCAGGTGGCTCTCCTTCCGGATGGCCTCTTCCAATGCGTCGAAGGCCAGGGAT
Source organism: Acidobacteriota bacterium (assembly GCA_021787565.1). Classification (GTDB taxonomy): domain Bacteria; phylum Acidobacteriota; class UBA4820; order UBA4820; family DSQY01; genus DTPS01. The sequence continues at coordinate 54,415 of JAJYLT010000025.1, read as the reverse complement.
TGGCGCGTGGCGCCGAGGGCCGCGTTGGCCTCGCCCTCGACGAAGTAGGAGGGATCTTTCCCGGCCAGCGGCAGCAGAGCCTTCGCCGCGGTCTCGTCCTGGAACTGGCCCAGGGCCCGTACCACCGCTCGGCGGACCTTGTGGTCCTTCGTCCCCAGCGCCCCGATGAGGAGGTCGCGGGAACGCAGCGAGCCGTTCTCCCCGAGGGTGGCGGCCATCTCCACCCGCGCGCCCCAGAAGGGGTCGCTCTGGAGCGCATGGCCGACGGCCTCCAACGCTTCGCGGCTCCCCTCCCGGCAGAGCGCCTGGGCGGCTTCGACGCGCCCGAACCAGTCGGGATCCTTGACGAGCTGGGTCTTCAGCATCTCCTGGGGCTTCTTGATGGTGAGCTTCTTCAGGATGTGAAAGCCCGGATCGAAACTCACGAAGGCGGGCTTCTCCTCGAGCCGGAAGGTGAAGACCTGGTGGGCCTGGCGGACCTCTATCCGTTCCTCGACGGGCCGGCGTCCGTGGAAGCTTACCGTCACGGGCGCACGGAACACGGGCGTCTTCTCGTCCACCTTCTGCTTCTGGTCCACCGTGAGGGTGGCCGTCTTGTGCTTCTCGTCCCAGGCGTAGGCCACCTCGAATTCAGGGAAGCCTGCGCCGAACACCCACTGGTCGAAGAACCACTCCAGGTTCTTTCCCGTCACCCGATTGATGACCGCGATGAGGTCCTCGGTCTGAACGTTCCGGCCGGCGAACTCGTGCAGGTAGGCCTGGACGCTGGCCCAGAAGGGCCCGTCGCCGAGCACGTGACGGAGCATGTGGAGGACGAGGCCCCCCTTCTCGTAGATGTGCTGGTCGAAGAGCTCCATGGGGAGCGTGTAAGCCTTGGTGACGATGGGCCGCCGCTCGGAGCGGTCGCGCTCGAAGTAGCTCTGCATCTGCTGGAGCCTGTGGTAGCCGGCGTCCTCCCCGCCGCGCCAGTGCTCGCGGTAGACCACCTCGGAGAAGGTGGCGAAGCCCTCGTTCAGCCAGGCGTGGGACCAGTCCTTGCACGTGACCAGGTCCCCGAACCACTGGTGGGCCAGCTCGTGGCTGACCAGGTCCTGCGGCTCGTAGTCGAGGGAGGCCCGCTCGTCCAGGAGGCACCGATCAATGAGCGTGGTGGCGCTGATGTTCTCCATGCCGCCGAAGATGAAGTCCTCCACCACCACCTGACTGTACTTGGGGTAGGGATAGGCGTAGCCGAAGGTCTCGGAGAAGTGTTCGAGCATGTCGGGCGTCAGGGAGAAGGCGCGCCTGGCCTGTTTCTCTTTCCCCGGCTTGACGAAGCACTGAACGGGGGTCCCGCGCCAGGTGTCCTCGATCTTGGCGAACTCCCCGCAGGCGATGGAGATGAGGTAGCTGACGTGGGGCACCTCCATGCGATGGTGCCACGTCTTCGTCCTTCTTCGGCGGTCGCTCGTCACGCCCACCAGGGCTCCGTTGCCCACGACGGTCCAGGTCTCGGGCACCGTCACGAGCGTCTCGGAGGTGGCCTTCTCGTTGGGGTAATCGAAGCAGGGGAACCAGTGGCGGCTGTCCTCGTCCTGCCCCTGGCTCCAGACCTGAAGCGCCGTTTCCGGGTAGGCCTCGGAGGGACCCGTGAAATAAAGGCCCGAGCGGGGGGTGCCGTGGTAGCGCACGGAAACTTCGACGGGGTGGCCGGCCTTCAGCGGCTTCGGAAAGACGACCGTGAGTTTCTCCCCGTCGCAGTCGAAGGGAAGCGCCCTGCCCTTGCCGTCGGTCACGCCCCCCACCGTGAGCTCCACGCAGTCGAGCACGAGGTGATCGAGACCGTCGCCGAGGGGGGAGATGGTGTGGGTCGCGGTGCCGTGCACGGCACCGCCAGCCAGATCGAAGGACACATCGAGCTTGATGTGCAGTACATCCACGAGCTTGTCGGGGGCGTAACTCCTCCCCTCCGGGGGTGGAATGGCGCCGGCCTTCAGCCTGACGCTCTCGGATTCGCCGGTGTACCGGCCGATGAACCAGGTCCCCTTCCTGAGAATGGTCACGTCGTCCTCCTAGCGATTGGCGGTGGAGCCTTTCGCCGGCAGGCCCCGCCGAACGAACTGGCGATCTGGTCCGTCAAGGGCCCGTCAGCCAGGAGGCCGTGGCCTCGTTCCGGAAAGGATCGACGGCCTGGACCGCGATCCAGTGCCGGCCCGAAGCGGGATAGGTCACGACGTAGCTCCTCGACCGACCTCCCTCTTCCCCCGCGACGGCTTCGAGCGTCTGCCAGGGCTGCCCGTCCACGCTGGCGCGGACGGCCTGCACGGCGGTGTTGTCCGTCGCCTGCACCGCCAGTTTGCCTGTTCCCTCCGGCTTGAGCCCGATCGAAGGCGGCGTGTTGTCCACGCGGAAGTCCGGAAGCTCCAGGACCGTGCTCAGTCCCTGTCCCTCCGGGTTGGAGAGGTCGTCGTCGGCCGTCAGCCGGATTCGGTACAGCCCGTCGGGAAGGCCGCGGGCGTCGAAGTCGTAGAAGGAGTCCTTCACGTGCCGGGCCAGCGTGTACCAGGAGGCCCCGCCTTCGGGCCGGAACTCCACCTTCATCTCCACCTCGTCCCCGTCGGGATCCTCCACCTTCCAGGTAATCATCCGGAAGCCCTGAAGGAAGTACTTCTGCGGAGGGGTGTCCTGGCCGGGCGCGAGGGCGAGGCTGGGGAAAATCCTGTCCTTGTCGTGGATCTCGCGCACCAACCGGTCCCCGAGCTGGCTCGGGGAGCGGACGAAGATCTCGCCGGGCGCGTTGACTTGGGCGGAGACGAAGACCGGCGCGCGGTTGGCGTTGCGGTAGGCCAGGGAGACCCCTCGCAGCGTGCTGACTCCCGTCAGTTCGATCTTCCACTGGGCGTAGCGAGCCAGCGGAAGCGAGCCGGAGCGCTCCGAGGACATCCAGGAGCTCCAGAAGGGCCCGGGCTTGGGAGTGTTCCCCGCGCGCACCTGCAACTGGGCGCCGGAACCCATGAGCGAAACAACGCCGAAGTTGGAAGGGCCGCCCAGGTCGGCTACGGGTGAGGCGTACCTCTCGCCCGCGGCGGTCGACGGCCTCAGGAAAGCGTTGGGATTCCCCGTCAGCACGACGGGTGGCCCCTCGCCGCCGGCCAGGGCCGTCACCTGGGCATCCTCCCAGTGAGCGAGCAGTGCGACATCCTGCCCGTCGGTCACCATCAGGCGGCCGTCCGCCAGCCCCATAAACCCATCGCCTCCGGAGGACGCGGCGCAGAGAATGGGGGTCTGAAAGCGCTCCACGGGCGTGGGAGGTTTGCCCTCCGCCAACAGGTACACCGTGGAGTTTCCGGAAGGCTTGGCGCCGCCCGCCTTCTCGCCGCCCGCCACGGGTTGCCCCGCCTTGTCGTTAGCTCCCACGAACAGGTCGCCGCCGCGGACGACCATGGCGGGCACCTCCTCCTGGTCCAGGCCGAAGGCCAGGTAGGCCTTGTCGCCCTCGATGCGGAAGAGCGAGGCCGGTCCGCTCGTGCCGGCCCAGACGGCGCCCTTCCATGGAACCAGACACCGCACGTGGTCCGCCGAGGCGTCGAGCACGAGCTGCGGCTCGCCATTTTCGGGGATCCTGAAGACCCGGCCCGGTTTCCCCGTGGCGGCGAGGATGCCTCCGGGCTCCGCCAGAAGCGCCCATACGTACTCGGCCTTCAGGGCGGCCACCTGGGTGCTCTTTCCCGTGGCCGGGTCGAACCGGTAGATCTTCGCCGGGGTGGAGGTCCCGATCAGGAGGTCGCCTCCGGGCAAGATCGCGAGGGCCGTGACGAGCGGCTGGTCAAAGTGGTGAGCCACTCTCGGGCCCTTGCCTCCGGCGTCCACCCGCAGCAGATCGCCGCTCGGGGCGGTGCCGACCCAGAGCGTTCCCCCCGCGCGAACGGCGCAGAGAGGCAGTCCGGGCAGGTCCACCGAAGGCCCGAAGGCCGGTCCAGGGGCGAAGCTGCCGCTCGGGCTCACGCGCACGCCGTCGGGGTATCCCTGCCAGAGATCCTGGGCCGAGGAGAGCAGGATCTTGGTTTGGGTGGCGCCGGCGCCGGCGGCGGCGAACAGGGAGAGCGCGGTCAGCACGATCCACGGAACGGCCTTCTTACCTGGCATCATCGCGGGTCTCCTTCACGGTGAAGGTGAGCTCCACCATCCCATCGGGAACCGAGTCCGCGGGCACGGCATCCTCCCAGAGCAGGCTGACGGCCTCGGGAGGGGAGGCGTTCGCGGTGGGTTGCGCGGAGAGCAGTGCGGCCATCGAGGGCGGAAGCCCGCCCACGCGCTTGTCCTGGAGCAGCAGCCCAGGCTCGCGCGCCGCCAGGGCCACCCGCAGGTACTGGTCGGAGGGAAGGTCCGCGAGCCTCTTGAGGAGGTCCGTCGCGGAATGGGGCACCTCGGCGAGGGCGCCGGCCATCTTCTGCTCCACGGCGAAGGAGCCTCCCACCCAGAGGGTGATGGGTCCTGCCGGAAGTCCGCCGGTGGGAATCGAAAGCCGGATCACCCGGCTGGGCTTCTGAAAGGGCTGCAGCCGGACCGACAGGCCGAGGGGTTCGCCCGCCGCCACCACGTCTCGATCCAGCCAGGCGGTCTCTACGGTGGCTGAGCGGTTGTCGGCCATCTTTTCCAGGGTCATGCGGATCCCCTTCAGGTGGACCTCGCCGTAAGGGTTGCCACTGAGCAGGCCCAGGAGCGCGGAGAGGTAGTTGAAGGCATCCAGCGAGTAGGTGGGCCCGGCGAAGGCCTGGTCCTTGAGCCGCAGGGACCGGCCGTCCGAAAGTTCCAGCGTGAGGCCGCTCACGAGGATGGTCCGGACGCCGGCCTGGCCCTCCGCGGAGTTCCACAGCGAATTCAGGGCGCCCGTGAGGAGCGCCGGAGTGAGGAGGGGGTGGCGCATCAGCTCGAAGTGGTAGCGCCGGCCGTCTCCTCCAGGCCCCTGGAGGGTGACCTCGACGGGCAGGGTGTCGGCTCTCCCTCCGAACCGGCCGAAGATGCCGGTCTTCCTGTCCTGGGTCACGACGCCGACGGGCCCGAGGGGCGTGGACAGCTTGAAGCCGGCCTGGAGGCTCGGCACGAGGGTGACCACCCGGGCCGCCACCACCGGCATCTCGACGTTGCCCAGGTTGAGGAAGGGGTGGCCGAAGGCGAGAAACTCATCTCCCTTCACCCACGAGACGGTGCCGTAGGCGGCGTACTGGACGTCGCCGGATACGAGCTGAACGGCGATCATGCCTCCGGGCCCGGGCGGTTGGGCGGGGGCGGGCGGAGTCTTCCCATCGCCGCTCGTGCTGAATCCCCCGCGGGCCGCCACGGACCAGGTGAACCCCCGATCCTGAAGCTGGTCCAGCAGCCGGTGCGGAGACCCCTCGGCGGCCAGCGACTCCGCGGCATCTCCGCCTTGCGCGCCTTCGAGAGCGGCCAGGAAGCTCGAGAGCGATTGCATCGGACCGGCCCCCTCGCGAGCGGTCGCTTCCTGGGCCATGGTCTTCACCTTCAGGAGGTCCTCCGCGGGCGTGACGCCGCAGAGGGGCTCCTTGGAGAAGGGCCACGCGTAGGCCACGGCGCCCAGGAATTTCCCTTCGACGTAGACGGGGCTGCCGCTCATGGCGGCCAGGACGCCGGTCTTGGTCAGGTCGTCTCCGTCCAGGCGGCAGACGATCATGCGCGTCATGGCCGCGCCCTGGTCCACCGTCCCGAGGATCTGGACCCGGAAGGGGGAGACCGTCTCCCCGTGGAAGACGGTGAAGCCCGTACCCTCGAGGCCGGCGTGGACCTCCGAAAAGGGGAATGACGGCGCGTCACGGGGGGGGGACTGGGTCGGAAGTGGAAGCGAGAGGAGTAGGGGGAGCAGAAACCAGATGCGGGCGAATAGTCTCAACTCCATTCAACCTCCAAAACGCGCTCCATGATAACATGAGCGGCCCATGCGGGCAGGAGGGGGAAGGGACCCCAATTCCGCGATAGCGGCTCAACGCCTGCGTAGGAGCGGCGCCTCGCCGCGAACCGGGTGACCCTGCGACCAGGATGCGGTGCCCGCGTACGGTCCGTCGCGCCGGGGGCGGCGCTCCTACGAGTGCAATTCCATCGCGGAACTTGGGTTCCTCCCAAGGGTTCCTCCCAAGCCTTGACACTGGAAGCCTTTTATCGTAAACTCAATAATTGCGCGGCCGTATGGCCCGCCCAGGCGTTCGAGTTGAGGAGAGTTCAGATGAGCACGTATTTCCCAAAGAATGGGGAGATTCCGCGGAGCTGGTTCTTGGTGGATGCCGACGGAAAGACCCTGGGCAGGCTGGCGACCGAAGTGGCCCGCGTCCTCATGGGCAAGCACAAGACCTGCTATACGCCCCACGTCCAGACGGGCGACTTCGTCGTGGTGGTCAACGCCGAGAAGGTGCGACTCACGGGAACGAAATGGACCGACAAGATCTACCGGCACCACTCGATGTACCCCGGAGGCCTGAAGGAGACGGCGGCCAGGGACCTCGTGGCCAAGCACCCCACCCGTCTCATCGAGAAGGCCGTGAGGGGCATGCTGCCCAAGAACCGCATCGGGGATCGCCTCATACGGAAGATGAAGGTCTACGCCGGGGATCACCACCCCCATCAGGCCCAGAAGCCTGAGCCCTTCCCAGTGAAATTGAGCTGAATGCAGGAGTCTGAGGCATGAGCGTGATCCAATACCAGGGAACCGGAAGGCGCAAGACCTCCGTGGCTCGCGTCTACCTGCGGCCGGGGAAGGGCACCATTTCGGTGAACAAGCGGGAGTTCGAGAACTACTTTCCGAATCCCCTTCACCGTATGCTCATCCAGAGCCCGCTGGTCATGACCAGCACGCTGGACAAGTTCGACATCTTCGTGAACGTCCAGGGCGGCGGGTCCTCGGGGCAGGCGGGTGCGGTCCGCCACGGCATCAGCCGTGCCCTCCTGGAGTACAACCAGGAGCTCAGGGGCAAGCTGAAGGCCGCGGGCATGTTGACCCGCGACGCGCGAGAGGTGGAGCGCAAGAAGTACGGCCACCCCAAGGCGCGCAAACGGTTCCAGTTCAGCAAGCGTTAACCTTCACCGGGAGGGCCCCCGCCGTTGGTGGGCCGTCCCGGCCGTCCTGGATCGCGGAGGGCTGTGGCCCTTCCTCGGTCCGGGGAGGGTCGGGCTCCCGGTTCGAACGCGGTCCCGTCATCCCGCGGACAGGCAAGGGGCGGGCAAGGCGCCCACGGTGGGCCGCCTGGCCATAAGGCTTTCCGCCCCGTCTGCGGCAGCCAGAAGGAGGGTACCTTGGCTAACGTTACCATGAAAGAACTGCTCGAATCCGGCGTCCACTTCGGCCACCTCACCCGGAAGTGGAACCCCAAGATGAAGCGTTACATCTTCGGCCAGCGCAACGGCATTCACATCATCGACCTCCAGCACACCCTGCGCGAGTTCAAGCAGGCCTCCGGTTTCGTGACCGAGGTGGCCGCGCGGGGCGGCAAGGTCCTCTTCGTCGGGACCAAGCGCCAGGCCCAGGAGGCCATCCGTGAGGCCGCGGCCAGGGTCAACATGCCGTGCGTCACGGAGCGGTGGCTGGGCGGCACCCTCACGAACTTTCGCACCATCATGACGCGGGTCCAGCGCCTCAAGGACCTCTCCCGCATGGAGAGCGACTCCGCCTTCGAAAACCTCACCAAGAAGGAGAAGCTCCTCCTCTCCAAGGAGAAGGAGAAGCTGGAGACCATGCTATCGGGCATCATGGAGATGAGCCGCCTTCCCGCGGCGCTCTTCGTGGTGGACCTGAAGCGGGAGAAGAACTGCATCCGGGAGGCCAGGAAGCTGGGGATCCCCGTGGTGGCCATGGTGGACACCAACTGCGACCCGGACGAGGCCGACTTCCCGATTCCCGCCAACGACGACGCGGTCCGCGCCATCCAGCTCTTCGCCTCGAAGATCGCCGAGTCGGTGGAGGAGGGGAAGGGCATCTACCAGGCTCAGCAGGAGGCCAAGGCCGAGTCCCAGGCCATGGCCGACAAGATCGGCCGTGACACGGGCGAGATCGTGGACGAGGCGGCCGTCCCCGATGCCAAGCGCGGAAAGGCCCACGACAAGAAGGAAACTCCCGACAGGAAGATTCGCCGTGCCCCGTCCCGCAAGGCGGCTCCGCCCCGTTCCGCAGGCGAAGCGAAGGAGTGATCCCCATGGCTGTTTCCCCCAAGCTCGTTCAGGAATTGAGAGAGAAGACGGGCGTCGGCATGATGGACTGCAAGCGCGCCCTGGAGGAGTCGGGCGGCAATCTCGACGAGGCCGTCAAGGTCCTCCGCAAGAAGGGTGTCGCGACGGCCGAGAAGAAGGCCATGCGGGCCGCCTCGGAGGGCCTCGTGTTCGCCCATGTGGCCGGGAACGCCAAGGTGGGTGTGCTCATCGAGGTCAACTGCGAGACCGACTTTGTCGCCAAGACGGACGACTTCCAATCCCTGGTGGCCGGCCTGGCCCGCCAGGTGGAGGAGGGCGCCCCCTCTTCGCCTGAGGCCTTGCTGGAGCAGCCGTTCCACGCGGACACGGCGCAGAAGGTGAAGGACGCGATCGTGGCGAAGGTGGCCAAGCTTGGCGAGAACATCCAGGTGCGCCGGTTCGACCGCTACCAGACCGCGGAAGGGACCGTGGCCGCCTACATCCACCCCGGCAGCAAGATCGGCGTGCTCATGGAGGCCTCCTGCTCGGATGCCGGCATGGCGAAGAGCGAGGAGTACTCCCAGATCGTCAAGGACCTCTGCATGCAGGTGGCCGCGTCGGTACCGAAATTCGTAGGGCGCGACCAGGTCACCCCGGAAGTGCTCGCGGGCGAACGCGAGATCTACCGTGCCCAGGTGCTGGCCCAGGGCAAGCCCGCCAACATCGTGGATAAGATCGTTGAGGGCAAGATGAACAAGTTCTATGAGGAGAGCTGCCTCCTGGAGCAACCCTTCATCAAGGACCCCTCGGTCAGCGTCCAGAAGCATCTGGCCTCCGTGGCCGGCGACAAGATACGGGTGAAGCGCTTCTCGCGTTACGTGCTCGGGGAGGGGCTCAAGCCCTCCGGGTGCGACGCCCCCTAACCGGGACAGTCGAAGGGCGGCCGCGGGCCGCCCTTTTGTTTTAACTGGCGTCCTTGTAAGATGGCGAGGAGGTCGATGACCATGGCGGGAGCCGTCTACAAGCGGATACTCCTGAAAATCTCCGGCGAAGCCCTGATGGGCGAGGTGCCCTACGGCATCCACCCCGATGCCGTCTCCACCGTGGCCTCGGAGATCCAGGAGATCCACGGCATGGGGGTCAGCGTGGCCCTCGTGGTGGGGGGAGGGAACATCTTTCGCGGGATCCAGGCGCAGGAGCAGGGTCTGGATCGCGTGACGGCCGACTCCATGGGGATGCTCGCCACGGTCATCAACGGGCTGGCCCTGCAGGATGCCCTGGAGCAGAGGGGCGTGAGCACGCGTCTCATGACGGCCATCGCCATGCACGCGCTGGCCGAGCCCTACATCCGGCGCCGCGCTATCCGCCACCTCGAAAAGGGCAGGGTCGTGATCTTCGCCGCCGGTACGGGAAGCCCCTACTTCACCACCGACTCCGCCGCCGCGCTGCGGGCCACCGAGATCAAGGCGGAGCTCCTCCTCAAGGCCACCAAGGTGGACGGGGTGTACTCGGCCGATCCCAAGAAAGATCCCTCGGCCCAGCGCTACGAGAGCCTAACCTACCTGAAAGCGCTGGAGATGGGTTTGAAGGTGATGGATGCCACGGCCATCAGCCTCTGCATGGAGAACCGGATCCCGATCAGGGTCTTCGACCTCTTCGAGGAGGGCAACATCCGCAGGATCGTGGAAGGCGCCCCCATCGGCTCCATCGTGCAGTGAGGGAAGAGAGGAGCGGCCGCCGAGCGGCCCGTGGACAGACCAGCGGAGGTGACGCATGCTCAAGGACATCCTCAGGGAAGTGGAAGAAAAGATGAAGTCTTCCGTCGAGGCGACCCAGCACGAGCTGTCGCTCCTTCGGACCGGCAAGGCCAACCTGAGCATTCTGGAGCCCGTGAAGGTGGACTACTACGGGTCCAGAGCGCCGCTCAACCAGGTGGCCACCCTCTCCGTGCCGGAACCCCGCATGATCATGGTTCAGCCCTGGGAGCCGAAACAGATCCCGACCATCGAGCGCGCGATCTTGGAGGCCAACATCGGCCTCAACCCATCCAGCGACGGCCGCGTGATCCGCATCCCCATCCCGGCCCTCACCGAAGAGCGCAGGAAGGACCTCTGCAAGAAGGCCCGCGAGGTGGGCGAGAAGGGGAAGGTGGCCATCCGCCACATCCGCCACGAGGGGAGGGGGCAGGTGGAAAAGGAGGAGAAGGCCAAGGCCATCTCCGAGGATGACCGCGACCAGTCGTTCGAAAAGATTCAGCACCTGCACGATACCCACATCGAGGAGATCAGCCGGTCCGTCACCCGCAAGGAGGCGGACATCATGGAGGTGTGAGGTGCATCCTCCCAGGCGGCTCGGTGTCGCGGTCCTGGCGGGAGGAATGGGAACCCGCCTGGGAGGCGCGGCGCCCAAGCCGCTGACCCCGATCCTCGGACACCCCATGATCCACTACAGCCTCCGCGTGTTCGAGGCGATTCCCGAGGTCTCCTCCGTCGTCGTGGCCATCGCCGAGACCATCGGCCCGCTCCTGGACCGGGCCCTCCTGCCTTACCCCCGACGCTGCTACAAGGGGTGGGTTCCGGGAGGCCCGACCCGGCCGGAATCGGCCCTGGCGGCCCTCCGGGCCTTGGAGGACGATGCACCCGAGGTGGTGCTGATCCACGACGCGGCCCGCCCCCTGGTGGCGGAGGAGGACGTGCAGGCCCTGCTGACGGCCCTCCCGGGCCACGACGGAGCCTTTCTGGGCGCGCCCGCCGTGGACACGCTGTGGCAGGTGGAAGGGCAGATGGCGCAGGAGGCCATGGACCGCAGCAAGCTCGTTCGCGCTTACACGCCCCAGGCTTTCCCCTTCGCCACGGTTCTGGAGGCCTACGCCCGGGGGCTCGCGGAGGAGTTCGATGGCACCGACGACGCCTCCTTCGTGCGTCACTGCGGCGGAGATGTGGTGTGGGTGCGGGGCTACTCCTGGAACATCAAGGTGACCTACCCCGAGGACGTGGCTCTGGTGGAATCCATTCTGGAGGGCAAGGGATGCGCGTAGGGCACGGATGGGACCTGCATCGTTTGGTGGCCGGACGGCCCTTCAGGCTCGGGGGACTCACCATTCCCCACAGCCGGGGTTCGCTCGGCCATTCGGATGGGGACGTGCTCCTGCACGCCCTCATGGATGCCCTGCTGGGTGCGGCGGGGTTCGGCGACATAGGGCTCCACTTCCCGGATACGGACCCCCGGTGGAAGGATATCGACAGCAGCGTCCTGTGCGACCAGGTGCTGGAGAAGGTGAACCGGGCAGGCTTCACCCCGGTGAACGCCGACGTGACCGTGATCGCGCAGGAGCCCAAGCTTTCCCCCTACCGTGATGCCCTCCGAGACAGCGTGGCGCGCCACCTCAACCTCCATCCCAAGTGCGTGAACATCAAGGCCAAGACGACGGAGGGACTGGGGGACATCGGTGCCGGTCTGGCGGTGGCCTGCCACGCCGTGGTTCTCCTGGAGGAGATCCCCAAGGAGGGGCCAGGGTTCGGGCCCTGACCGGTCCGCCTCTTCTTCGTCTCCCGCTTCATGGCGTCCCACGACTCCGAGATGAGGAGATGAGGAGATGAGGGCGGGAAGACCGCAATCCATCGTTCCGGCCTTGTGCACTGGCGCGGCATCGGTCTAGAATGGCTCAGAGCATAGGGGAGACCATGCTGGAGAGACCCACGCTCATCCTGACCGATGACGATCCAGGTGCTTTGCGTCTTCTCTCCAAGTTCCTGGAGCACAGGGGCTATCAGCTCCGCCTGGCGCAGAGCGCCAAGGAGACCCTGGAGATCCTGGAGCGCGAGCCGGTCCACCTCGTCCTGACCGATCTCATGATGCCCAACACCAACGGCGTTGAACTCACCAAGGAAATCAAGCGCCGGAATCCCGAGATCGTCGTCATGATCGTCACGGCCTTCGCCTCCATCGAGACGGCGGTGCAGGCCATGAGGGCCGGAGCCTTCGATTACATCAACAAACCGGTCATTCCCGACGAGCTGAACGTCAAAGTGACCAGGGCGCTGGAGCAGTTCGCCCTTCGTCAGGAGGTGGGCGTCCTCAAGGAGAGGCTCGCCCGCAGCGTCCGCTCGCCGGATCTGATCGGAGAGAGCCCCCAGATGCAGCGCGTCCTCCAGATGATGGGCCTGGTCGCGCGCCGGGACGTGCCGGTCGTCATGCTCGGGGAGAGCGGCACCGGCAAGGAGCTGGTGGCGAGGGCCATCCACAACCTCAGCCCGCGGAGCTCCCACCCCTTTGTCCCCATCAATTGCGCCGCGGTGCCGGAGACCCTGCTCGAGAGCGAGCTCTTCGGATACCAGAAGGGCGCCTTCACCGGGGCGACGAACTCCCGAAAGGGGCTATTCGAGGAGGCCCACGGCGGAACCCTCTTCCTGGACGAGATCGCGGATGCCCCCCTCACCATCCAGATGAAGCTTCTCAGGGCCTTGCAGGATGGACAGATCCGCCGGCTGGGCAGCAACACGCCTGCTACCTTCGACGTGCGCATCCTCGTGGCCACGAACCGGAAGCTCGACCAGGAGGTGTCCGGGGGGCGCTTCAGGGAGGACCTCTACTACCGCCTGAGCGTGGTCACCATTCAGATCCCTCCCCTCCGGGAGCGGAAGGAGGACATCCCGCTTCTGATCGACCACTTCATCCGCAGCCACGCACCGACCATCAACCCGTCGGTCAAGAGCATCTCTCCGGAGGCCCAGCACCGGCTCGTGCAGCACGACTGGCCGGGAAACGTGCGCGAGCTGGAGAACACCATCCGCCGGGCCCTCGTGCTGTGCAGGGCGGATGTGATCACGCCGGAGGACGTCGTCCACCTGGGGCCGGAGGTCTCCCAGCCCAAGCCCGACGGGCCATCGGACCTGTCCACCGCGCACGCGGCATTCCTTCGCTCCTACTTTCTCCAGGCGCTGGAGCGCCGGCGAGGCAACATCCGCCAGGTGGCCACGGACGCGGGGCTGAGCAGGAAGAGCGTCTACGAGCAGCTCAAGAAGCTGGATATCGATCCGAGCCTGTTCAGGGGACACGCGTGAAACCGGAAGACGAGCGCCTCTTCTTCGAGCACGACCTGGCCACGCCCCTGACCAATCTTCAGGGGGCCCACTACCTTCTCAAGATGGTGGTCGGCAACGACCCCCGGTCGGCCGACGCCATGGAGGTCCTCTCCCACAGCGTTCGGACCCTTGAGCGCATGCTCGGCTGGTACTGGCGCACGCGGGAGCTTCTCGATGGACGGGAGGCTGGGCCCGTGGAGCCTTGGCCGGCCAGCACGCTGGGACGGGGAATTCGGGAGCGGCTCGATGAGGAGAGGCTTCCCGTGGATCCCCCCGACGAGCACGTGGGGAAGGCCCTCCTGAACGTGCCCCAGGAGTCCCTCGCCGTAGGGCTCATCGGTGCGGCGATCACGCTGCTCGCGGCCTCCAAGGCCGTTCCGCGGTGGGAGCTGGAGGAGGTACCGGGGCTCGTTGTAAGCCGCTACAGCCTGGAGGGCGACGCGGACCTCCTGGACGAGGAGCGGCTCTTCCGCAAGGTGTACTGGCCCTCCGCAAGACCCATGGAGGCTTGGCTGGATCCGGGCCTTCCCTACCTGGAGGCGCTGCTCAAGCCCTTCGGAGGGGGCCTGGAACTGAGCTGGCGAAGCGGCCTCTGGCGGCTGGAGTGCTTCGTGCCGGTGAGGCCGTGAAGCGGATTCTGATCGTGGAGGATGACGCCCACCTGCGGCGGATGTTCCGCGCTCTCCTGGAAAACGAGGGCTTCGAGGTGCGGGAGGCGGAGGACGGAAGCGAAGGGCTCGCCTCGGTCCTAAGCGAAGCTCCTGACTGCATCATCACGGACACCATGATGCCCCGCATGGACGGCTTGGCCATGCTCCGCCACCTCGCCGCCGCGCACCCGCCCATTCCGGCGATCATGGTCTCCGCGGCCTTCAACCTGCCGGATGACCGCCAGCTGAAGGAGCTGGGAGTGGTGAAGGTGTTCGGGAAACCCTTCGCGTTCGACCGGCTCGTGGAGGCCGTGCGCCTGGCGGTTCGAGAGTCGTGAGGCGGGGCTCCTCAGAGAAGGTCCCGCAGGCTGATCCGCATCTGGGGCAAGAGCTGGTAGAACAGATCGAGAGGGAAGCCCACGACGTTGTGGAAGGAGCCCTCGATCCGCCGGAGGAAGACCGCGCCGATCCCCTGGGCCGCGTAAGCCCCCGCCTTATCCATGGGTTCCCCGCTCCCCACGTACCAGGCGATTTCCGCTTCCGACAGCCGATGAAAGGTCACCCCGGTGCTGCTGACCCCCTCAGCCCTGTCACCGTCACGCAGCAGGCACATGCCCGTGAGGACCGTGTGGGTTCGGCCCGAGAGCCTCCGCAGCATTCCGGCCGCCTCGGCTGCGTCACCGGGCTGCCCCATGGCGCTCCCGTCCAGGACGACGAGCGTGTCGGCGCCGATCACCAGGTCCGCCCTCGGTTCCAGGGAGGCCACGTGCTCCGCCTTGCGGCGGGCGAGGCGGACCACCTGCGCCTCGGCACCCTCTCCCGGCATGGGCTCCTCGGAAATGCCGGAGGGCACGGCCCGGTGCGGCACGCCGAGTAGGTCCAGAAGGTCGGTCCGGCGCGGGCTTCGGGAGGCGAGAACCACGTCCATCACCATGCCGGCGCCCCTGGCGGTCCGCCGGCCCCCGTCCCCCACTCGAAAGTCCGTGGGCGCTCGCCTGGGAAGGCTTCGGGGGAATCGTTCGGGGGATCAGCCACGGCGAGGCTCACTTCCAGAATTTCACGACGAGGTAGATGGCCAGCAGCAACCCCACCAGCGTCAGGGGATTCACCGAGAGGGTGATGCCGAAGATGACCTGCAAAACCGAGAGATCCAGATGGAGCGGCTCCTTCAGGCCGATGGAGACGCCCTTGAAAAAGAGGTTGTGCGCCGCCCCCCCCGGAAGCAGCATGCCCACGACCTGGCCAAGAAGGGTACCAATGACCGCGCCCACGAGCAGGATCATCAGGGCGCCGAACCAGCCCAGCTTCACTGAATGAGCCCCTTGGGGACCGGCATGGGCGGTTCCACCGGGATGGGGCCGAAGGCCTTCTCGTACCGCTCCAGATTCTCCGCCAGCGTCCTGACGATCTGCTTGAGGGCGATGGGATTGGTCATGAGCCGGGAGAGGACCTTTACCTCCGGCTTGCCCGGGATCATGCGGCCGAAGTCCATGACGAACTCCGCCTGGTTGTGAAAGACCGAGAGGAAGTTCACGTAGGTGCCCTCGGCGACCTTTTCGTCCACCTGGATCTTGAGCTCAAAGTTCTGTGGTTTGTCCGCCTTCTTGTCACTCATCGGGTTTCTCCTCAAAGCCTGATGTTACGGCCGCTCCCGCCGGGGAGTCAACGGCCGGGCCCGATCGCGTCCTCAGGACTTCGGGCAGGGCCGATGCGAGGTGGGAGAGCACGGCGCAGTCCAATCCGCCCTCCCGGAGCGCCAGGGATACTCGGGTTCCCGGGGGGGCCTGCGCGCTGCTCGTGAGAGACCGGCCCCCCTGCAGGAAGGCGGCGGCGTAGCCACGGCCGAGTGTGTTGAGGGGGCTCAGCGAATTCAGCGTGCGCGTCAGCCCGCCGAACCGCTCCCGCCGCCGTTCCAGCGCCCCCGCCACGGCGGTCCGCATCCTTCGCCGCGCCTTCTCGTGCTCGGCGCCGAAGGCCGCCAGCGTTCGCCGGAGGGTCTCGGACGACAGCGTCCGCCGGCAGAGCTCCAGTCTGTGCGCCCCCTGGGCCAGCTTGACCGAGACCGCCCGCGACGCCGCATCCACCGCCCTGTCGCTCCGTTCCTGGGATCGCTCCAGGGCCTTCACGAGGGAACCTCGGAGGCGGTCGGGTCGATTGGCGGCAAGGGTCTGTCTGAAGGCGGCCAAGCGGGCGAGGGAGAGATCGAAGAGCCTTCGCTCGGCCGCCCCTGCGTGCTGGAGCACCGAGTCCCTCATCGAGGTCAGCAACTCGGCCGCCACGGACGGCGTCGGCGCTCGGAGATCCGCGGTGAAGTCGGTAAGCACCGTATCCACCTCGTGCCCGACGGCCGAGATGACTGGGACTCCGCAGCCCGCCACGTCCCTGGCCAGTCCCTCGTCGTTAAAGGCCCAGAGGTCCTCCATGGAGCCGCCTCCCCTGGTGAGGACCACGACCTCCATGCCTGGCCGGCGGGCGAGCCTGGCGAGGGCACGCCTCAGGCTCTCGGGCGCCCCCGCGCCCTGCACCAGGGCGGGGGCCACTACGACCTCGAAGGCCGCCCTCCTCCTGCGGAGCACCGAAAGGAAATCCCGGAGGGCGGCTCCCTCCAGCGACGTGATCACGCCCACGCGGGCGGGAAAGGGAGGCAGGGGCCGCTTGCGCGCGGGATCCGTGATGCCGTCCGCCATCAGCCTCCGCTTGGCCTGTTCGAAGGCCATCTGGAGCGCGCCCAGCCCCGAGGGTTCCACGACCGTCACGTAGAGCTGGAGATCGCCGGAGCCTTCGTAGAGGGAGAGTCTTCCCCGCGCCAGGATCTTCAGGCCGTTCTCCATCGAGAAGGGTACGCGGAGGGCGTGGGTGCGGAAGAGGACGGCCTTGAGGGAGGCTGACTCGTCCTTCAGCGTGAAGTAGCAGTGGCCCGAGGCGGCCCGTTTGAAGCTCGTCACCTCGCCCTCCACCCACAGGTCGGGAAAGGCCTGCTCCAGCTCGGAGGCCAGCAGCTTCACGATTTCCGAGACCGCGTAGACGGGCCGGCCAGCCCACTCCTTCAGCATGGGAGGTAGGATAAATCGGAATTCGGAAAGAAAGAAGCACCACCAAGGCCCCAAGGAGGGCGGAGGGCGGTCGAAGGGCGATGGTCGATGGCGGGGTGAGTAATGCACACCGAACGGCGTGTAACGGCTGCCGAACGAACCGGGCGACGTTTGGCCCCGTCCCAGAGTTCGCTCTTTTTCATTCCTCAACACCCCTGTCCAAAATAGGCCGCCTTGTCGGCTCCGAACCACGGCTGGGTCTCGGCCGCGCCTTTGGCGCGGCGCTGGGGACCTGGTCCGGGCGCGTCCACGCCAGCGTGGCCGCGCTCCGGCCGCAGGCCCTCAGCCGCCCTTCGGGCGCCAGGCCCAGCCTTGCCTGGTGTACGCGGTCCCCCCACCCTCCATGGGTGCGCCGGCGGCGACGGACCTCCTGCTTCGTCAGCTTTCAGCGTCCGCATCCTCAGCGTACATTCAGTACGCTTGCGGTGCGGCCGCCTCACCTTCCTTGCATGAGGCCCATCGGCGCCGGAACGCGCCTTCCTCCGCTTCGCTCCGGAAGGCAAACCGCACGAGTGCGAGCTGAAATTGTCTTGGACAGCCATGATTCTCCGGCTCCCCAGCTCTCCGGCTCCCCGGCTCCCTCTTCTCCTCACCTCTTCCTCACGACGCGCGCGTGCTTTCCGCTTCCGCGGCGGCCCCTCTCCGGCTATGCTGTCGGCTGGAGTCCTCATGGTCGTGACGGAACCCCCGTCCGAAGCTATTCCCTGCCTCCGGAGGAGGGGCGGAAACTTGGAGCCCTTGGGCTCGTACCCATCAGTCGGCGCCGGACGAATGCCGGCGGAAGTCCCGTGACGATCCTATCCGAGGACGGCGGAAAGCCGACCAGTCTTGGCCCCCGATGCGCGGGGGAAGGGAGGTTCAACCCTTGAAAAGGACGTGCTTGGCGTTTCTCTCCATCCTTCTGGCCGCCGCGGTGGCGGCCCAGGGCCCGCCGGTCCTCTTCTCCACCCCCATGTCGCCGCGCGACGCCAACTACTCCATTCAAGTCAGTCTGGATGCCGCCAAGCACGTTCTGCGGGGCGAGGAGCGGATCCGCTGGCGCAACATCACCGACACGCCCGCCACCGATGCCTGGTTCCACCTCTATCTGAACGCCTTCGCCAACGACCACACGGTCTTCATGACCGAGTCAGGCGGAAAGCTCCGGCGCGACGCCTTCGACAAGAACCACTGGGGATACTGCGTGGTGCGATCCATCGCCCAGGTGGGCGCCGACGGGACCCGCACGCCGCTCGTGCAGATCTTCCCCCGCGAGGACCACACGGTCATGCGCGTGGTCCTGCCCGCGCCCGTTCCGCCCGGCGGAGAGGCGGTCATCGAGGTCAGCTTCGAGGACCAGCTCCCGCACGTCTTCGCTCGCGCCGGCTTCGCCGGGACCTTCAACATGGCCGGCCAGTGGTTTCCCAAGCTGGGCGTCTTTCAGGGCGCGAAGGGATGGAATTGCCACGAGTACCACGCGAATACGGAGTTCTTCTCGGACTTCGGGGTGTACGACGTCTCCATCACCGTGCCCACCGAGTACGCCGTGGGAGCCACGGGCGTCCTCTGGCAGGAGGTGCGCCACGGAGGGGAGAAGACGCTCTCCTTCCACGCCGAGGACGTGCACGATTTCGCCTGGGCGGCCCAACCCGATTTCGTGGACAGGACGGAATCGTGGATGGGCGTGAGGATCAGGGTCCTCATGCAGCCGGGGAACCGAGCGAGCATACCGCGCTACTTCGCCGCCGTGAAGCAGGACCTGACCGATTACGCCCGGTGGATCTGGAAGTACCCCTACCCGGAGATCACCGTCATCGATCCCCCGATGAACGGCATGGGCGCTGGAGGAATGGAGTACCCCACGCTCATCACGGCCGGTGCGAGCCCCTTCCTGGGAAAGCACATCCTCATACCCGAGGTGACCGTGGTCCACGAATTCGGCCACCAGTACTGGTACGGCATGGAGGCGGACAACGAGTTCGAGCGCGCCTGGCTCGACGAGGGCATCAACTCCTACTACGAGGCCCGGATCATGGACGCCTGGTACGGTCCCGAGAGATCCTTCGTGGACGACCTCTGGGGCTGGAACCTGGGAGAGCGGGCGCAGGAGCGCATGGCGTACCTCTCCATGCCGGACATGGACCCCATCGTGCTGGATGCCTGGAAGTACGTCTCCAGCGGCTCCTACGATGTCATCACCTACGACAAGTCGGCCCTGGTCCTCAAGACCCTGGAGAACATGCTCGGCCAGAAGAAGATGGACGAGGTCATGCGCGCCTTTTTCATGCAGGTCAAGTTCACCCATCCGGACACGCGCGACTTCATCCGGATCGTCTCGCAGGCCGCGGGACGGGACCTCTCGCCCGTGCTCGAACCCATGCTCTACGGCACGGGGACCGTGGATTTCCGGGTGGCCCGGGTGCGAAACGCACCGCGGTCCTCTCCCGAAGGCTACGACCTGACCGGGGCCGCTCCGGTGCTCTACAACAAGGGAAAGGACAAGAACCAGGAGCACAAAGGAGCCGCCAAGACCCCCTTCAAAGAGAGCTACGACTCGACGGTGGTGGTGGAGCGCCGCGGCAGTTTGGTGCTGCCCGTGGACGTGGCCGTCACCTTTTCCGACGACACCACGCGCCAGGAGCACTGGAACGGCGAGGGCCGGTACACCACCTGGACCTTCTCGGGGCCCAAGGTGGTCCGCGTCGTGGCCGATCCGAAGGACCTTGTCCCGCTGGATTTGAATCGGCTCAACAACGCCTGGGTGGACGAAGGTGACGGCGCCGTGGCCCGCTCCATGACGACGCGATTCCGGGTCGTCTACCAGTCTCTCGTGGCGATCCTGTTCAACGTTCTCTGAGGAGATCCGGCATGGAATGGGCACGAGCCATCGGCAACGGTCTCTTTCGCGGCAGGGGTAAGGCCTTGGGCACCCTCCTGATATGGGGCTCCGGATTCCTCCTCGCCACCATCGCCCTGAACCCCATGCGGCGGGGCTTTCATTCGCTGTTTGACAAGGCGCCCGCCTCCCGTGCCCTCCTTGGAGGGGGAGGGCTGGATACGCTGTTCGACACCGGTATGCATCAGCCGGCCTTCTGGTCGGCGGCCACCGCGATACTGCCGTGCATGATTCTCCTCGCGGTTGTCGTGGGCCTGGTCCTCCTGGCCGGGGTCTACGCGCAGGCGGAGGAAGGAAGCGGGAGCTGGCGGGCATTTTGGCGCGGTTCGGCGGCCAACGTCCTGCCCTTCACCGCCCTGCTGCTCCTCAACCTCCTTCTCTGGGTCGTCGTGGGTCTCGGCATTGGACTCTTCTTCGCCGCGGCGTGGCACGGCGTCCGCGACACCATGGATCCTGCCGGACCGTGGCATCTCTTCTGGATCACGCTGTGGTCGGCGCTGATCGTGGTGAACCTGTTCAGGAATTCGCTCGGCTTCTCACAGGCTCGGTGGGTCCTGACCGGCGGCAGCGAGGGGGTGGCGCGCTGTTTCATGCGGAGCGTGGCGTTCACTTTCCGGCGGTTCGTTCCGGTGAATCTCATGACCTGGCTCCTCAACCTGGTGCGCGCCGGGGCCATGATCCTCGCCGTCTTCACGCTGAGCCCTGGGTACGGCACGACGGGCAGTTGGTTCGCCACGGCGGCTCTGCTTCAGGGGGGCTTCCTCTTCGCGGCCTACCTCAGGGTGGGCGAGGCGCGCGCCCAGGTGTCCTACATGAGCGCCTTTCTGGAGCCGCCTGCCGTCGCGGCCGCACCGATGCCAGTGGGGAAAGACGAGGAGCCTTCGGTGGCCGCCGCTCCAGTATTCGAGTCGGGAGGGATGGAGGAGATCCCGGGCGCATGACGTCGGGAGAAGGGCGCGCCGCGGCCCTCGGTCCGCCCGGAGAGGCGAGGAGGGGATCACGACACGGCCGGCGAGACCCGCTCCTCCACCATCCGGTAGATGGCGCTCTTCTCCTCGGGCGAGAGGTGCTTGCTCGCCTCGAAGAGAAGGAATGAGAGCACCGTCGAGAGGCCCCCATCCAGGTCCGCCAACCGCCGGTCCACGTGGTGGTCGGCCACGTTGGCGGTGAGCACTTTGGGATCCAGGCGCCCCGAGGTTTCGAATCGGAGCCCTTCGAGGATGCTGCTGTTGGCGGTGTCCAGGCAGCTCTGGGCCAGTGCCTCCAGGCTCTCTCTGGAGAGGGAGCCGGCCAGGCTGGACAGGATCCTGAAAAAGATCTGGTTGTAGGAGAAGATCAGCTCCTGGATGGCAAGCGCGTCATCCACCTCCTCTCCGTGAGACGGGAGGGGCGCCTCGGGAAGCACGGCGTAGCGGGCCCTGACCAGAGAGACGATGACCCTCAGGGTCTCGAACTCGTCCAGGGCGGAGCGGTGAATGATGTCACGGACCGTGCGCCGACCGTCGATGAGGGCGAGGACCGCCTTCTCGCCCTCAAGGAAGCGGACCCCCTTGTCCTGCTGCTCCACGGGCGCGAGCTCGGGGACCAGCCGGTCGTTGGGAATGATCTCCTTGATCATGGGCCACTCATCCAGGCGGCGTATCCCCTCCATGATGACGTTGGTCGTGGAGGTGGAGAGCTTGATCTTCTCCTCGTGGGACTCCTCCGATTCCTCGAAGGTGAAATAGCCATCCCTGAGGGCGAAGGTGGAGTAGATGATTTCCAGGATCTGGTTCTTCACGGCCCACCAGAGTTCCTTGGGCGTGAGGACGCCCATCTGGACGAGCACCTTTCCCTGGCGCTTGCCGGGCTCCACCATGAGGCCCGACTTCATGTTCTGTTCCTGCGTGATCTTGCCGTGCCGGACGAGGAAGCTGCCCAGGGACTCATCGGGGTCGGAGGAGCTGGCGAAGATCATGTCGCCGCGCTCCCAGTAAATCCGGCGGGTCCTCTCTCCCTGCCGTAGCGAGAGGATGCCGGTCTTCTTGATCATGTTGATGAAGGTCAAGAGGTCCGGCGCGCTGATGGCGCGGAGGGAGCCTTCCAGGATGCGGTCGGCCATGGGCGCCTCCGAAACAGATGGTACAGGACCCGCCTCGCTTTGCCAAGCGCCAGGGGGATGATGGATGAAAGATGATAGATGATCGATGATGGATGGGTCGCTGGCCGTATCCATCCCTAAATCCCCAATTCTCTGTGCCTCAGTGCCTGTGGTTTTTTTCTTTTCAATTCGCAATTCGCCATTCGCCATGGAATCAAGCACTACCCCTTCCGCGCGGGAGGGTTGACTCGGTGGTGGGGCGGCTCTAAGATGAATCCGTGCGGCAGGTGAGACGGGTTGCTGTGTTCGGCAGGGCCGACGTTCAGGCAGGATCCGAGGACTACGAACAGGCCCGGCAGATGGGCGCTTTATTGGCCCGGGCGGGGGTCGTCGTGATCACCGGCGGCTACGGCGTGGAGCAAGATCTGCTAAACTCGTCCATTATCGCCGCGGATGTCGGAGAAGCGGCGGCGCGTCTCACGGACTGGACAACCTCCACAGGAATGGTTCATGACGGCTAACGACAAGCGAAATCAGAAGCCGGCGCAAGAGGCCGGCCCCCCTTCCAAGGGAACACTTCGCGATTACTGGGAAACCATCTGCATCGTCCTGATCTTCGTTCTTTTTGCCAGGACCTGGGTCTTCCAGAACAGCAACATCCCCTCGGGTTCCATGGAGAACACCCTCCTGGTGGGTGACCGTCTCCTGGTCAACTCCTTCATCTACGGCCCCACCCTTTTCAAGTGGGAAAGGGCCCTGCTACCCATCCGGAGCATCGAGCGGGGCGACATCGTCGTTTTCAAGTTCCCCGGCAACCCGCAGGTGCCCTTCATCAAGAGGGTCATCGCCAAGGGCGGAGACGTCGTGCAGGTGGTGGACCAGCACGTCTTCGTGAACGGCAGACTCCTCATCGAGGGGTATACCAAGCTTCCGGCATCGATCAAGGGCACCTACATTCCGCCACCGGCGCTCCCGCCGGCGACGGATATTCCCGTCCTGCCCGACTACTTGAGGGACCCGTCCGCCTTCTCCACGGAGGTGCTCCCGGGAAGGGTCGAGGTCAGCCTCAAGGCCGAGGCGGGAACCGATCTCATGGGGAGGGGCACATTCGGGCCTTACCGCATACCGCCCGGCCACCTTTTCGTGATGGGCGACAACCGGACCAATAGCGAGGACAGCCGATACTGGGGGGCCCTGGACGAGCACATGGTGCTGGGCAGGGCCTGGGTGATCTGGTGGTCATTCAAGGAGGGGGATCTGGACTACTTGCAGAACTCGCCGGGACAGGTGGCACGGCGATTTTTCGACAAGGTCTTCCATTTCTTCGGGAAGACCCGTTGGAACCGCATCCTCACGCGGCCCCACTAAGGACCATGCGCTAGGGGAGGAATCCCATGCAATTGACCCAGCAGGTACGCGAATTTCTGGCCAAGAACGACGAGGAATTCAGGCGCCTGTACCAGAAGCACCAGGAGTATGAACAGGAACTGGACGCCCTGGCGAAGAAGGGCTTTCTGAGCTCCGAAGAAGAGCTCTACGTGGCACAGGTCAAGAAGAAGAAGCTGACCCTCAAGGACCAGATGCTGGTCATCTCGAAGAAGTACGAGAAGCAAATCGAGGGGATGGCCTGACCGGGACCCCATCTGGCGGGGATTATGGGGAGGCGCGGGGGGTGGTGGCAGA
Source organism: Acidobacteriota bacterium (assembly GCA_021787565.1). Taxonomy (GTDB): domain Bacteria; phylum Acidobacteriota; class UBA4820; order UBA4820; family DSQY01; genus DTPS01. Next base: position 30,800 of record JAJYLT010000025.1, on the reverse strand, counting down.
TCGCTTGCCTTTCGGGGACCCGTTGGCCGATGACAAGGGCCTGAACGGGCACCTCAAGGAGCTCGTGGACGGCCTGCACCGGATGGGGATCACCCTGAAGGAGACGCAGGCGGAGATCGAGCGCCTGTATATCCAGCGGACGCTCCTCTCCTGTGACGGCAACCGAAGCAAGGCGGCCAAGAAGCTCGGCATGCACCGCAATACTCTGAACGCAAAGATGGAACAATACGGGATTCGTGGGGAAGAGGGTTCGTGACCTCGCCGCTCCGAGACGAGGCGGGCTGGATCAGGCTCCTGTCGGCCACGTGGCACCGCAAGGATGCCGAGGTGGGCCTGGGGGACGACGGCTGCGTCATTCCGCCGGCCCGATACACCCTCTCCACGGATGTTCTCGTCGAGGGGGTGGACTTCCGGCGCGACTGGGCGCCGCCCGAGGCCCTGGGCTACAAGGCCATGGCGGCCAACCTGTCGGACCTGGCCGCCATGGGGGCCATCCCCCGCTTCTTCCTCATGACCCTGGGCTTTCCCAGGGGGTACCCCGAGGCCTTCGTGGAGGGGGTGCTCAGGGGGCTGCACGCCCTCTCGGACCGCCGCGGCGTGGAGCTGTGCGGCGGTGACTTGACTCGGGCTCCGGGAGGCCTCTTCGTGAGCCTGACGGTCATCGGCGAACAGCGCCGGCGGCCCCTTCTCCGTTCGGGGGGGAGGCCGGGGGACGTGCTCTACGTGTCGGGCTCGCTGGGCGGCCCTGCGGAGGCGCTCCGCCGATTTGAGGCCGGCGCGCGCCTGGAGGCGTTCGATCCGCTGGCCGGTCCGGCCGATCCCGAGCGGGCGCTTCTGGACCGATTTTACCGGCCCCAGGACCAGATCCCGCTCGGCCTTTTTCTGGCGGACACGGGGGCGGCCTCCTGCTGCATGGACGTTTCGGACGGCCTGGCCCGGGACCTTTCCCGGATCTGCGAAGCCAGCGCTTGCGGCGCGGAGCTTCAGGCGGGTGCGCTACCCGTCGATCCCCTCCTTTCCCGGCTGGGAGAGGAGGAGCGGTTCCAGAAGGCGCTCGAAGGCGGGGAGGAACAGGTTCTCCTTTTCGCCGTTCCGCCCGAACGGGAGCAGGCGCTCGGCGGGTTCGGGGTCGAGCTGTACCGAGTCGGAAGGCTCACCGAGGGCGAGGAGCGCGTGCTGGTTATGCGCGATGGCCGCCGCGAGCCGATCGGGGATGCGGGCTATGACCACTTCGCTCCGTGAAGCTTTCCATCGCCTCGCGGGGCTTGGCGACGCGCCCGGCAGGACGGCCCTGGCGGTCGGGCTGGGCCTGTGGGTGGGGTTGCTTCCGGTGGCGCCCTTCCAGACCCTGCTGGTGTTGGGGGCGGCCTTCCCGCTGCGCCTCAACCGCGTCGCCGCGCTGGCCGGGACCCTGGTGTGGCAGCCCTTCACGGCCCCCTTCATCCTGGCCGCCGAGTATGCCGTCGGACGGTGGATGATGCCGGAGGGCGTCGCTCCGCCGGCGGGCTGGTGGGGATCTCTCGGTCGGCCGCTGGTGGCGGGGAGCCTCGTGGTCTCGACGGCCGTCGGCGCCTTGGGCGCCCTGGTGAGTTATGCGGTGCTTTCCGGACGAGCTAGACAAAACGGCGGCTCGTCCGTCATACCCTAAGGAGCGGCGATGACGGCCTCCATCTTGGCCGCCCTTCTGCGTAGGGCGCGGCGGGGCAGCGACGAGGCCTTCACGCGGGTGGTCGAGGCGACGCGGGACAGCCTCTTCTGGACGGTGAGGCGCATGGTGGGAAGGGACGCGGTGGCGGAAGAGATCCTCCAAGACGCCTACGCCGCCCTCTGGGGGTTGCCGGAGACCGGCCTTCCCAGCGAACCCATGGCGTGGCTGAGGAGGTTCTGCGTGAATCGCGCCATCGATTACCTTCGCCGCGAGGAGAACCGGAGGCCGCACGAGGGCGGCGAATTTCTTGAGGAGTTGACGGCGGCGGCGCGCCCCGATGTCGAGCTGGGGCTCCGCGAAGCGGAGGAGGTGGTGGCGAGGGCCATGCAGGCCCTTCCCCCTCAGGAGCGGGGAGCGTTCGTCCTGAAACTCGTGGAGGGCCTGGAGTATCCGGAAGTGGCGGCCCTCCTGGGTGTCTCCGAGAGCACGGTACGCAATCAAGTCATGCAGGCGCGCAGGAAGGTCCAGCGCTACCTGCGGGCGGCGGGGATCGAGCTATGAAGATCGAGGAGCTGAGAAGGAGCCGAAGGGCCGGATCCGAATGGGAGCCGTTCATGCGGGATTTCTCCTCCCGCCTGCGCGCCGACCGGCGACGGGCCATCCTCGCGCGCGCCGCGGCCGTGGCCCTCGTGGCCCTGCTGGCGGGCGGGTTGTGGCTCTACCGCATGCCCAGATCCCACGCGCCCATGCTTCGGGCGGACGTGCCGGCGGCCTCTGCGCCGCTGTTTCAGCCGAAGAGCGGCGTGGCCCTGGCCACGGCCGAAGGAATCCTCGTGATCCCGTCACAGGAGAAGACATGAGACGGCGGACCCTCCTTGCCTGGCTCGCGGCCATCGCCCTTCCCCTCTTGCTCCTCGCCCAGCAGGTGCAGACCATGCGGTATTCGCTGGAGCACCGAGACGTGCGGTCGGTTCTGGCCCGCGTCACGGAGGAGCTGGGCCCCAAGGGGCAGATCTGGGTGAACGGCGCGGCCAATCAGATCACCGTGGAAGACGAGACCCCGCGCGTGGAGGCCATCCGGAGCCTGCTCCGGGAGCTCGACGTACCGGCCCGGCACCTGGCCCTGGGCACGCGGCTAGAAGTCCTCCCCGCTCCGGTCCAGCACGGTCTCTTTCGGGGAACTCCCGGCTTCGTGGACATGACGGCGTGGGCACAGAACGCCGCTCCCCTGGAAACGTACAACGGCGTGATGGACCTGTTCGAAGGGCAGTCCGGCTCGTGTTCGCTGGGCAAGGCCTACCGGCTCGAAGCCAAGGCGCAGGGGTACGATCCCAGCCGGCGCCGTCTGGCGCTGGCCGACCTGGACCTCTACAGGCTCCAGGAGGGTAAGCCCCCGCTGGCCGTCCTCCAGGGAGCCGCCGTTCTCCCCGAAGGTGACATGACCGTCTTCCTCGTCAATCCCTCACCCGCCACCCCGCCCCTCCGCCTCAAGGTCACTCCGACGCTCCTTCCCTCCGTGACCAACCCGGAGGTGCGTTAATGCCGAGGTTCAAGTGCCGTCTGGGGACCGCCGGCGGCGAGGTGGTGGTCCAGGAGATCGTCGCCGCCAGCGAACAGTCTCTCAAGTCCTCCCTGCAGGACAAGGGCTACTACGTCTTCAGCGTCCGCCCGGCGCGCATCTGGGCCGATCTCGGCACTCAACTGGGGCCGAGCCGGAGAAAGGTTCCCCTGCGGGACTTCGTCATCTTCAATCAGGAGTTCTCGGCGCTGTTGAAGGCCGGGCTGCCGGTGCTGACGGCGCTCGATCTCCTGTCGGGCAGGCGCAAGAAGGGCGATCTGGCCAAGAACCTGGAGCTCGTCCGGGACGAGGTCCGGTCCGGGGCGAGCCTGTCGGAGGCCTTCGCCAACCGCGGCAAGGCCTTTCCCACCATCTACTCGGCCACCCTGGCCGCGGGCGAGCGGTCCGGCGAACTCGTAGCGGTGATCCAGCGCTACCTCTTTTATCTGCGGACCATGCAGGCGATCCGAAAGAAGATCCTCTCGGCCATGATCTACCCGATCATCCTGCTCTGCCTCTCCGTGGGCCTGATCTTCCTCCTGCTCACGGTCATCGTCCCCAAGTTCGCCACGCTCTTCACGGGCACGGGCGCCCCGCTTCCCCTGCTGACTCGCGTGGTGTTGAGCGTCGCGACCGTTTTCGAGTACGGCTGGCCCTTCTTTCTGGCCGCCGTCGTGGCCGTTCCGCTCGCCTACAGGCTGATCGCCTCGCGTCCGGAGGGCAGGTTCAGGCTCGCCTCCCTGCGGATGAGGCTCCCGGTCCTGGGGGAGAATATCCGTCGGTACAACATCGCCCAGATGTGCCGCACCCTGGGTACGCTCGTGGCCGGAGGCATACCGGTGGTGACCGCCCTGGAAGTGGTGGCGGATGCCATGGGCAACGAGCTCTACAAGGTGGAGCTCAAGCAGGTCAAGCGGGAGGTGCTGGAGGGCCAGGCGCTCTGGTCGAGCATGGAGAGGACCCGGATGATGACCACCCTGGCCGTGGAGATGGTCGAGGTGGGCGAGTCCACGGGGGCGCTCGCGGAGATGCTCGACCAGGTGAGCCAGTTCTACGACGAGGAGCTCACCACCGCCGTGGAGCGCTTCGTGGCGCTGCTCGAGCCGGCCCTGCTCCTGGTCATGGCGGTGATCATCGCCATCGTGGTCTTGTCCGTCTACATGCCGCTCTTCACCATGTACAACTACGTCGGGCAGTAGGAGGTCTGGGTGGAGAGACTTTGGAGAAGCAGGGCACGAGGGACTGAGCGCACGCCGGCGGACGCCGGCGAGGCAAGGCGGGTCCCCCTGCTGGTGCCCCGCGCCGATCGGATCCGGGCGGCCCGCCTCCGCCCGCAGGCTGGGAGCTGAGGATGGCATCGTCGCCCGGAGAGATCGTCGCCAACCTCCCCACCGAGGGGGAGCTGCTCAACGAAGAGAAGAACGCGCGCCGGCTCGCCGAAACGCTGCGCCTGCCCTTCCTGTCGCTGAAGGACTTCCGGATCCCGCCGGAGCTGTTCCTCTCCATCCCCGTGGATCTGATGACCCGCTATGGCTTCGTTCCATATCAGGAGGAGGGTACCGCCCTCGCCATCGTGGCGGCCGATCCCGCCGACGTCACCATGGTGGACGAGCTGGAGCTGGTCCTGAAGCGGCCGGTCAGGCTCTACGTGGGTGTCCGCAGCGAGATTCAGGACGTCCTGAAGAAGTCGGAATCCAGCCAGCGGGTCCTCGAAGAGGTCAGCGAGGACTTCCGGATCCAGATCGTGAGGGAGGACTCGGAGGAGGGCGAGGACGTCATCTCCATCGACAAGCTCTCCGCTGACACCAGCCCCATCATCAAGCTGGTGGACTACACGGTCTTCAACGCCCTCCAGCGGAGAGCCAGCGACGTGCACGTGGAGACGCGCGACAACGAGGTCATGATCAAGTACCGCATCGACGGCGTCCTCTATCCCGCCATGGATCCGATCGACAAGCGGTTCCACTCCACCATCATCTCGCGCATCAAGGTCATGGCGGAACTCGACATCGCGGAGAAGCGCATCCCGCAGGACGGGCGCTTCAAGCTGAAGGTCAAGGGCAAGACGGTGGACTTCCGCGTCTCCATCATCCCCACGATCCACGGCGAGGACTGCGTCATCCGCATCCTGGACAAGGAGTCCACGAGCGAGGAGTTCCGCAACCTCAGCCTGGAGGTGCTGGGTTTCGAGCCCGAGGTCATGAAGCGCATCCGCCGCCACGCGGCGGAGCCCTACGGGATGCTGCTCGTGACGGGGCCCACGGGCTCGGGCAAGACGACCACGCTCTATGCGGTCCTGTCGGAGATCCAGTCCTCGGACTACAAGATGATCACCATCGAAGACCCCGTGGAGTACCAGCTCAGGGGAATCACGCAGATCCCCGTGAATGAAAAGAAGGGGCTCACCTTCGCCAGGGGCCTCCGCTCCATCCTCCGGCACGACCCGGACAAGATCATGGTGGGCGAGATCCGCGACGAGGAGACGGCCAACATCGCCATCCAGTCCGCTCTCACGGGCCACCTCGTCTTCACGACCGTCCACGCCAACAACGTGGTGGATGTGCTTGGCCGGTTCCTGAACATGAAAGTGGAGCCCTACAACTTCGTCTCGGCGCTCAACTGCGTGCTGGCCCAGCGGCTGGTGCGGAAGGTCTGCCCCAGTTGCAGGGAACGCGTGACCTACAGCCGCCAGGAGCTGGAGGATTCGAAGATCCCGCTGGACCTCGCGGCATCGGCCGAATTCTACGAGGGCAAGGGCTGCCTGGACTGCAACGGCACGGGCTTCCGGGGGCGCATGGCCATCTCCGAACTCCTCGATCTCTCGGACCGGGTCCGCGAGCTGATCCTGGAACGCCGTCCATCGAGCGACATCAAGAAGGCCGCGCGCGAAGAGGGAATGGAGACGCTGCGGGAATCGGCGGTCAAACAGCTCCTGAAGGGCCGGACCACCCTGCGGGAGATCAACAAGGTCACCTTCGTGGAAGAGACGCACCGATGATCGACGACATTCTCCGCCGGTTCCGCCCCTCCTTGCCGCCCGTGGCCGTGCTCCTGGACCCGCCCTTCCTGGGCGCTCTCAGGGTGGCGTCCAGCCGCAAGGAGACGACCCCCCTCGTCCGCCACGAGGAGGGCGTCACCTCACCCGAAGAGGGGTACCTTCCCGCCGCCGAGGAGCTCGAAGTAAAGGTGAGCGGACTCCTGGCCCGGCTGGGGCAGCCCAAGCGGATCAGCGCGGTCCTGGGCGACTCCTTTTTCCGCATGCAGGTCATGAGCCTGGGCGAGTTCCCTCGGCAGGAGGAGGAGCGCCGCCAGGTCATCTTCTGGAATCTGAGAAAGTCCCTCAACGTCCCCGTGGAGTCTCTCCGGATGAGCTACGAGGTGATCCGGCGCACTCCTGGTGGCACCATGCTCTGGGTGGCGCTCTGTCCCGAAGCGCCCGTGCGGCTTCTCGAGGCGGCCTTCCAGAGAGGGGGGTGCCAGCTCGGCCACCTGGGGGCCTCCTCCGTGGAGCTCTTCAACCTCGCGCGGAGCCGGGACGTGGTAACCGACCAGGGGAACACCCTCCTCATGCACCGGACCCCCGCCTACCTCTCCTTCCTCTTCACCGAAGGCGGCCGCCCCCTCTTCTTCCGCTGCAAGGAGACCGATGCCTCGGGCGACGGAGCGGAGGAGGGCCGGCTCCAACAGGAGGTGCGCCTCACCCTCGCCTACTACAAGGACAAGCTGGGCGGCGGACCGCTGGAGAAGGTGCTGGTCCACCGGTTCCCCGAGGGAGCGGACCTGCCGCTGGAAGAGCTCGAGGCCGAGGGCACCCGCATCGAGACCATGGTCTCGGCCCTGCCGCCCCTGCACGGCGGGGCCTTGAGAGAGCCCCAGTACATGCCCCTCTACGTGCTTCTGGAGAGGAATTGAGATGAGGCGGCTGACCATCAACCTCGCAGGAACTCCGTTCGTCAACAGGACCGTCCCAGGGGTCGCCCTCGCCGTGGTCTGGGGTATCGCCCTTCTGCTGACGGCGCTCAACATCGGGTCGTTCTTCGTCCTGGGGCGGGATTACCGCACGCAGCGGGGTGTCCTGAGGGACCAGGAGGTACGCCTCTCGCATCTGCGCGCGAGCGTCGCCGAGAAGGAAAAATCCCTGCAAGGGGCCGGGGTCGCATCGGTGACCTCGGAGGCCAAGTTCGTGTCGGAGATCCTGAAGGAGAAGCGCTTCTCCTGGATTCATTTCCTGGGTGACCTGGAACGCATCAAGCCCTACGGGGTCATGTTCACGGCCATCGTTCCGCAGATCAATCCGGACGGAACCGTCGGGGTGGCCCTCACGGGAGACGCCAACCCCCGGTCGGAGCTGCTCAAGCTGGAACAGAACCTGATGACCGACAAGAGCTTCACGGCGGCCCAGCTCCATTTCGAGCAGAAGGACGCCTCCAGCCCGTGGATTCACTTTCAGATCAGCTGCACCTACCTTCCGGAGGGGCCCCATGAGCCTTGAGGTCCTCATCCGGCGCAAGCTCGGTCTCCTGCTGGCGGTGGCGGCCGGCCTCGCGGCGCTGAACCTGGCCGTCTATCTGATGGCCGTCTCCCGGCTGGATCACTACGCCCGCTCAACGAGGCAGCAGGTCGAATCCAACCGCCTGGAATTGAAGACGCTGGAGGACAAGGAGCGGACCCTCACCCTTTCGGTCCATCGCGTGAGCAACGACCGGAAGGTCATGGACGAACTGGCCGGGCGGGTCTTCCGCACGCGGCCGCAGCGCTTCGTCGACTTGCAGACCGGCCTCAAATCCCTGATCGATGCCCATCAGCTCCAACTGGACAACTATTCCTACGGGTACGAGTTCATCCCTTCGCCGGATAAGAAAGAGGGCTGGTCCCACCGGTACATCCGGGTCCGCATGACCCTTCCGCTCACCGGGCCTTACCAGGAGATCAAGGCCCTCATTCAGGCCCTTCAGGAGTCGCCCCTCTTCTTTACCGTGGATGCCCTGTCACTCTCGTCCAGCCCGCAGTCGGCGGGCACGATCCGCGTGAACGTGGCTATCAGCACCTACTTCGTGGCGACCCCGGAGGACTTTCCGCCGAAGGAGGCCAAGTCGTGACCAGCCGGTTCGTCATCGCCCTCGCCGCCCTCGGGGCCATCACCCTCACGTTGTCGTGCGGCTCGGGCGCCGTCGGCGCGAGCGGCACCGTGGACCCCGAGACGGGGGAGAGGATAGCGCCACGGCCGCGCCGCGCGGCACCTCAGGCGCAACAGGTTTCCGACATTCCTTCCCTCTCCCTCGACGGCATCTCCCTGCCGGTGGACCAGGCGGCGGATGGCAAGCAGGGTCCTCCGGAACCTGGAAAGACGGGCCAGCCGGCTCCGGCGGCGCGAACACAGGGTCTCTCCAGCCCCGCGCCGGCAGCTCAGCGGGCGCCTGCGGGTCCGGTCCCCGTGAACGCCGGGGACGACGAGGCCGGGCTGCCACCGCGGAACCTCTTCGCCTTCGAACAGGACCCCGCCGTGATCCTGGCGCAGCGGCGCCAGGCCCAGGAGGCAGCCGATAAAGCGGCGGAGGCCGCCAAGAAGGCCCAGTGGATCAAGGCCCACACCTACGGGCCGCCTCCGCCTCCGCCTCCGCCTCAACCTCCGGCCATCCCCTTCACCTTCATCGGCTACTTCGGACCGGCGGACAATCGCCTCGCCGTGTTCCAGACCCAGGGATCCAACGTGCTCTTGCTGGCCCGCAAGGGAGAGACGGTTCTGAACCAGTTCCGCGTGGTCGACATCGGCTACGAATCCGCCGAGATCGGTTTCCGGGGTTTCAAGGAAACCAGACGAATCCCCTTGACTGGAGGAGGGAAGTAAGGTGCGCGCGAGAATCCTCAAGACCGTCCTGATGCTGGCCCTCCTGGCCCTGGCCCTCTCCTGCGGCTCGGTCGCCTTCCACCGGGGAGACTACCTCTTCGAGCACCAGAACTACGACGAGGCGGTGGCGAACCTCCAGAAGGCCGTCAAGGAGAGCCCCCGCAACGTGAAGTACAAGACGACCCTTGTGCGCGCCCGCCTCGCCGCCTCCCAGTGGCACTTCGAGAGGGGAAAGATGGCGGCGGCGCACGGCGATTACGACGTGGCCGTGAGGGAGATTCAAAAAGCCCTGGAATACGACCCAGGCAACCAGTACGCCAAAGACACCATGAACAGCATTATCCAGAGCTTGCGGAAGAAGCAGGAGAACGAGCGGGCGGCACTCCCCTCCATCGACCAGATGGAGAAGAAGGCCAACAAGGACCTGGGCGTGCCCCGGCTGGACCCGGCCTCCAACATCCCCATCGTCCTCAAGTTCACGAATACGCCGCTCAAGACGATTCTAGACGCCATCTCCAAGGCGAGCGGGATCAACATCCTCTATGACGACCGGGTGGAGCAGAACAAACCCATCTCCGTGGACTTCTCGAAGGAGCCCCTCGCAACGGTTCTCGACTACCTCATGATGCAGACCAAGAACTTCTACAAGGTGGTCGACGCCCACACGCTCATCATCGTGCCGGACACCAAACAGAAACGGGACGAGTACCAGGACCAGGTCATCCGCACCTTCTACCTCTCCAACGCGGACGCCAAGGACGTCTTCCAGCTCGTGCGCTCCATCATCCAGGCGCGGAAGATGGCCATGAACCAGAACCTGAACTCCATCACCATCGAGGATACCCCGGAGAACGTCGCCATCGCCCAGCGGATCATCGAGGACAACGACAAGAGCAAGGGCGAGGTGGCGGTGGACGTGGAGCTCCTGGAGGTGGATGACAATAAGCTGCGGAACCTGGGCATCGACCTGAGCAGCCACACCTTCACGGTGGGGCCCAACATGAACGTGACCAAAGATTCCAGCGGGAACGCCACGGGCATCGGGACGGGCCCGCCCATCCCCTTGAACGAGCTGGGGCGGACTTTATCGCACGGACTCATGGTATTTCCGGTTCCAAACATTATTGTCAACATGCTGTTGACGGATACGAACAGCAGGGTCCTCGCCAAGCCCCAGGTCCGGGTCATGGAGGGACAGAAGGCCAGCGTGCATATCGGCGAGAAGATTCCCATCCCCACCTCCAACCAGTACCTCAACACGACAGGAGGCGCCTCCAGCTACACCCCCATCACCTCCTTCACCTACCAGGACATCGGCGTGAAGGTCGAGCTGGAGCCGCGCGTCCACCACAACAAGGAGGTGACCATCAAGCTCAAGGCGGATGTCTCCTCCATCGCCGGCTACGTCGCCTCCTCGAGCCCGCTGACTCCCTCCCAGCCGATCCTCGGGACGAGGGAGATCTCCACGACCATCCGGCTGGAGGACGGGGAGACGAGCATGCTCGCCGGCCTCATCCAGCGTAACGACCAGAGAGCGATTTCGGGGTTGCCGGGAGTCGCGGAGATTCCCCTGCTGCGCCGCCTCTTCTCCAACACCCAAGATACCCATACCACCACTGACGTGGTCATGCTCCTGACGCCCCACATCGTTCGCATGCCCAACATCACCGAGCGGGACCTTCAGCCGCTCTGGGTCGGCACCACCGACCGGCCCACGGTCCAGGGCTTCGACAACCCCTTCGGGCCCAGTCCCTCACCGTCCGAATCCCAGGCCGCTCCCACGCCGGCCGCGGAAGGCGAAAAGCCGAAGCAGGGCAGCGACAATGGTAGCCAGGACCAGAGCGCCAACGAGAATGCCCGCCTCCTGGTGAGCCCCACCAACATCAGCGTGAAACCGGGCGATCCGGTGGTGCTCAACCTGGTTCTGCTCGGTGGAAAGGACCTCAAGAGCCTCCACGCCGACGTGAACTTCCCGGCGGATGCCCTCCAGTTCCAGGGGGCCAACGAGGGGACCTTCTTCCAGATGGGCGGCGCGCCCACCACCTTCGCCGCTCCGCAGTCAGGCCCCGGGCTTGTCTCCCTGGAGGCGGGGCGGGCGGACTCGGGCGGGTCCTCGGGGGCGGGCCTGGTGGCCCGGCTCAAGTTCACGGCATCCAAGCCCGGCGAGGCCAGGATCAACGTCGGAGGCCTAACGGCCACGGCCGTGTCGGGCGGGGCCGTTTCCCTGCCGCCCGTTTTCGCCGTCGTCACCGTTCAGCAACCTCCCTCCCAGCCGCTGGCTGCCGGCACTGGCAAGGGAGATTAGGGAGCCGCATCCCGTGAAAGCACACACCCGCACCGGCGAGAGGGGAATCTCCCTCATGGAGGTGGGCCTGGCGGTGGCCCTTCTGGCCATCATGGCCCTCGTGGCCGTTCCCGCTTCGCAGATCATGAACCGGCGGCTGAAAGAGATGGAGTTGCGCCATGACCTGCGCGAGATGAGGGAGGCGATCGACGAGTACCACCGCTACGCCGTGCAGGGCCTGATCAAACAGACCGACGTAACTCAGGATTTCTACCCGCCGGACCTGAAGACGCTGGTGAAGGGTGTGGCGGTGTCGGGACAGGCGCCGGATACCAAGATGCGCTTTCTTCGGAGGATCCCCATCGACCCCATGACCGGCAGCGACGAGTGGGGCCTGCGATCCACGCGGGATGAACCCGACTCGACCATGTGGGGAGGGGAGAACGTCTATGATGTCTATTCCGAGAGTACCGCTCTCGCCCTGGACGGGAAGACCCACTACAACGAATGGTGAACAAGGCCGTGATGAGGTGATGAGGTGATGAGGTGATGAGGGAAAGAAGCGGGGGAGCGGATGTCCACGAAGGCCAACCGGCGCGTCCCGGCGAACCGTTGGGTGCGGACTCCTCCGCCTCTCTGTCACCCACTCCATCTTCTCCCGCCCCCCTCCACCGGTCTCGGCCGCGCGGGCAGAAGGGCTTCACCCTGATGGAGCTCATGGTGGTGGTGGCCATCATCGGGATCCTGGTCAGCATGGCGGTGCCCACCTACCGCACCATCGTCGAGAGGGCCAAGGAGACCGTTCTCCGGGAGAACCTCTACACCCTTCGAGACGTCATCGACCAGTACTACGCCGACAAGGGCAAGTACCCGGACAGCCTGGACAGCCTCGTTTCCGCCGGGTACCTGCGCCGTCTTCCCATCGATCCCATCACCGGCAAGTCCGATTGGGTCACGGTCCCCTACTCGGGCAACGAGCCCGGCCAGATGGAACCCACCGAGGGAGAAAGCACGGGCGGCATCTGGGACGTCCATTCGGCCTCCGACGCGGTGGGGAGCGATGGGACGAAGTACAGTACGTGGTAGGGGCGAGGCGGTGGAGGTAGTAGGCGATTGAGCGATTAGGCGATTGAGCTATTGAGCGATTGAGCCGTGAGGCGATGGAGCGATGATGAACCGAGCGGCGCCTGGCATGGACGCTGATCACGTGGCGGACACGGGCGGCTCGATGAAGCGACGCGAAGCCGGGGTCGTCTTCATCTGGGTGCTGGTGGGCCTCTTCGTGATGGCCATCATGCTGATGGCCGCGGTCCAGCCCGCCTCCGTGATCATGCAGCGCGAGCGCGAGGCCGAGCTGCGCTTCAGCGGACGGGCCTACGTCGAGGCCATCCGGGAGTACCAGCAGGAGCACGGCGGCGCCTTCCCCAACAAGCTCGAGGACCTCGTGAAGGAGGGGCCCAAACAGCACCGCTACATTCGGCAGCTCTACCCCAACCCCTTCGCCCCCGACGGGAAGTGGGGCTTGTTGGCGCCCGGGGCCACCATCGTGACGGTGGACAAGGACGGCAAGGTCCACTATCAATCTGAGGGCGGCCCTCCCACCGGCAGCGTGCCGGGCTCGCCGGGGAGCATCACCAGCATGCCCAGCACCCAGCCGGTGATTCCAACTCAGACGGGCAAGCTCCCCACCGGGAGCCAGACGGGCCAGACCGGGGAGACCGGGTCCTCTGGGACCGCGGCCCAGCCCACGCAAATCCTGCCCTTCCGCCTGAACGGGAAGGAGGGCGAGCCCATTCTGGGCGTCTGGTGCAACGACCACAAGAAGGCCTTCAGGTCATTCCTGGGCAAGGACTACTACGACCAGTGGTTCTTCTCTCCTCTCGTCGTTCCTCCGCCGCTTCCCGTGGGCATCCAGGGAGTGCAGACCCAGCCTCCCGGCGGGACCACTCCCCCGAAGCCGAAGTGATGGGGCCGCAAGGCCGAGAATCCTCATCCCACCGCGGCACATTCGAAAGAAAATTCATTCCGGAGCGTTACGAGTAGGCCGGGCCTCGGACAACCGAAGGCGCGTTGGGGCCTGAACCGTCCTGCCCGGCGCCCGAGCCCTGGGTTAGAATGGCCGTCTGGCCGGGGGCGCCCTTTCAGCGCGCCCTTCGGCGGATGGATCGGCCGGCTCCGAGTCTGAGCCTGGTGAAGCGGCCGGCGGGCGGTGTGGAATGCCGATTTCGGGGAGCCACGGGGTGAAGAGCGGAGTGCGGTCCATTCTTTCGATCTTTCTGAGACACCGAGGCAAGGTGGCCCTGGGAGTGGTCTGCCTGTTGGTCACCGACGGGGCCCAGCTGACCATACCGCTCGTTGTGAAGGCGGTCATCGACCGATTGGCCGGGGGGAGCGCCACGAGGGCGTGGCTCGGAGAGCAGGCCCTGGTCCTGTGCGCACTGGCCGCCATCGTGGCGGCCTTCCGTTTCGCCTGGCGCCACTTCTTCTTCAGCACCGCGCGTTCGGCCGAGCTGGAACTGCGGAACCGGATCCTCGACCACGCGCTCTCCCTGAAGAGCCGCTTCTTCAACCAGACGCGCACGGGCGAGTTCATGGCTCTGGCCACCAACGACGTGGAATCCGTGCGCCAGGCCATCGCCATGGGGTTCGTGGCGGGCTTCGACGGCTCCGTCTACGCTCTCGTCGGGATCGCCGCCATGTTCTGGTTGGACCCCGTTCTCGCCCTCCTGACCATCCTGCCCCTGCCGCTCTTGGCGGTGCTGATGGCCCTCTCCCTCAAGGCGGTCTACAACCGATGGGATGCCGTTCAGGCGGCCTTCGAGGGGCTCACCGAGAAGACCCGCGAGTCCGTCGCCGGCATCCGCGTTCTGCGGGCCTACGGCCGCGCGGCGGAGGATTCGGCCGACTTCGAGCGCGGGAACGAGGACTACTTCCGGAAGTACATGCGCTACGTCACCGTCGACGCCTTCTTCCACCCGGCCGTCCTGCTTCTCGCGGGGAGCTGCGTGGCGATACTTCTCGGCGCCGGCGGTCTGCGCGTGATGGAGGGGCAGACCTCCATCGGCTCGTTCGTGGCCTTCACCTCCTACCTGGGCATGCTCACCTGGCCCATGATCGCGGCGGGGTGGATGTTGAGCCTGGTCCAGCGCGCCGCCGCTTCCATGGACCGTATCAACCATCTCCTGCAGATCCGGGACACGGAGCAACGAGGGGGTCCGCGCCCTCCCGACCCGACCCCTCCGATCCGCGGCCGGGTAGAGGCAAGGAATCTGACCTTCTCCTTTCCCGACCAGGAGAGGGCGGCGCTCTCGGGAGTCAGCTTCCTCCTTGAGCCGGGGGAGAGCCTCGGCGTCGTGGGGCAGGTGGGCGCGGGCAAGAGCGCCCTGGCCCAGCTCGTGTGTCGCCTGCACGATCCTCCCCCGGGCACTCTGATGGTGGATGGGAAGGACGTGCTCGATCTTCCGCTGGAGACCCTGAGAAGCGCCGTGGCGTACGTCCCACAGGAGGCCTTCCTCTTCAGTGACACCATCGCGGAGAACCTGCGCGTCGCCCAGCCCGGCGCCACCCACGAGGAGATGGAGCGGGTCTGCAGGCTGGCCTCGTTGCACGGCGAGATCCTCTCCTTCCCCAGGGGCTACGAAACCCTGCTGGGCGAGCGGGGGGTCACGCTCTCGGGCGGCCAGCAGCAGCGTCTCTGCCTGGCCAGGGCGCTGCTCAAGGAGGCCCCCATCCTGGTGCTGGACGACACCCTTTCGGCCGTGGATGCCGACGCGGAGCGCAGGATTCTCGTCGGGCTGAGCGGGACCGTCCAGAACCGAACACTCATCGTCATCAGCCACCGGGTCAGCGCGGTGCGGGATCTCATGCGCATCCTATGCCTGGAAGACGGAAGGGTGATCCAGTCGGGCACCCATGACGAGCTCTCGGCCGTTCCGGGCTTCTACCAGCGGATGGTCGAGTTGCAGGAGGTGGAGGAGTGAGGGAAATGCGGAAGAAAAGGATTCACCACGAAGGCACCAAGGCACGAAGGATTTGGGATTTGGGATGGCAAATGGCGAATGGCAAATTGAAAAAGGCAAACCACAGAGACACCGAGCCACAGAGGATGTGGGATTTAGTAAACGGTTCATCCCTGGCCCCTCTACCCTCCACCCACAGATGCGAACGCTCCCCGGACGCCGTCGCTCCTTTCATCCATCATCCATCATCTATCATCCAACCCGAGGGATTTAGGATGAGAGGAGAGCCGCGGATGCCGGTTCTTTCACTTCTCACTTTTCACTTCTCGCTTCTCACTTTCTCCTGCTGATGGCGATCCAGCGGGAGGAAGAGCGGCTGGGCGCGTTCACGCTGTTCCGGCATTTTCGCCGGATCATGGCCTACGTGCGCGGCCAGCGATGGCTGCTGGCGCTCTGCATAGCCGGCTCCATGATCCTGGCCGGGCTGGAACTTGCCCTTCCCCTGATCACCCGCCGGGCGATCGACGCCTACATCCTTCCTCCCTACCAGCTCGTTGAGCTCAAGGATCCGGTCCTCGCGCGGCAGTTGGCCTCCCTTCCCAGCTACACGCCCGAAGCGGGCGGCCGCCAGGCCTTCGTGAGAAGCGCCGACCTGACCAAGGCGCAGCGGACGGAGCTGGGGCTCCGCGGTCTCGCCTCGAAGGAGCGATACTACCGCCTCCCCTACGCCGGCCGGCGCCACGCAAGCCAGTTCTTGTCGGCCTCGTCGCTGGACCGGCTGCCTGCTCCCCAGCGAAGGCGCCTTCTGGGCCCCCAGCGAAGCGGCATCATCGGCTTGGCCTTCTGGTACCTGGTCCTGCTGATGGCCAATTTCTTTCTCAGCTACGGCGTGTCGGTGGGGCTGAACCGGCTGGGCCAGCGGGCGGTCCAGCGCATGCGGGGCCAACTCTTCTCGCACCTGCACCGCCTGCCCATCCGCTATTTCGACGAAAATCCGGTGGGACGCCTGGTGACGAGGGTGAACAACGACACGGCCACCCTCTCGGAGCTGTTCACCGAGGTGGTGGCCACGGCCGTGAGCGACGTGGCCCTCTTCGCTGGGATCCTGGCCGTCCTCCTGAGCCTGGACGTGGGGCTCACGGAACACCTCCTCCTTCTGGCCCCGCCGCTCGTATTGCTGGCGCTCTGGTTCAAGGCCGTATCGCAGAAGATCTACCGGGAGATCCGGGTCCAGCTCGCCAAGATCAACACCTTCCTTCAGGAGGCCGTGCAGGGGATCACGGTCCTCAAGAGCTTCACCTTCGAGCGCAAGGCGTTTGACCGTTTCAACGACCTCGGCGTGGCCTACTACAAGACCCAGATGCGCCTCATCTACATCTTCGCGGTGTTTCGCCCGCTCATCGACGCCTTCGCCACCTCCGCCGTGGCCATCGTGGTCTGGACCGGAGGCGGCCAGGCGCTCCGCCAGCAGATCAGCATCGGCACCATGGTGGCCTTCCTGCTCTACCTGCGGATGCTCTTCATGCCCCTTCAGGACCTGGCCGAAAAATTCAACATCGTGCAGAGCAGCGTCGTGGCGAGCGAGCGCCTCTTTAGAATCCTGGATACAGCCGCCGAGGACCCGGGCCTCGGACGCTCCCCCGCCCGGCCTTGCGGAAGCATCCAGTTCGAGGACGTCAGCTTCGCTTACGAGGAGGGCCAGCCCGTCTTGGACCGGGTCACCTTCGAGGTCCCGTGCGGGAAGACGGTGGCGCTGGTCGGGGCCACCGGCTCGGGCAAGACCACCATCACCTCCCTTCTGCTCCGGTTCTACGAGCTGCAGCCCGGACACGGCAGCATCCTCGTGGACTCGATCCCCATCCAGGATTGGGACGTGCAGGAGCTTCGGCGCCAGTTCGCCTTCGTCCAGCAGGATCTCTTCCTCTTCGCCGGCAGCCTCCAGAACAACATCACCCTTTTCAGGGAGGTGCCCCCTGAGCGCCTGCACGCAGCCCTGGAAGCCAGCCGGGCGCAGATGATCCTGGACAAGCTTCCCGATGGCCTCCGCCACAGCCTGAACGAGCGCGGCACCACGATTTCCCAGGGCGAGCGCCAGTTGGTCTCCTTCGCCCGGGCCTTGGTGGCCGACCCGAGGATTCTGGTGCTGGACGAGGCCACGGCGAGCGTGGACAGCCAGACCGAGGCGCTGATCCAGCAGGCCCTGAAGGACCTCCTGAAAGGGAGGACGGCCCTGGTGGTCGCCCACCGGCTTTCCACCGTCCAGGACGCCGACAAGATCCTCGTTCTCAAGAAGGGGCGGATCGTGGAGCAGGGCACCCACGCCGAGCTCCTGGCCACCGGCGGCCTTTACGCCCATCTCTATCGCACCCAGCTTGCCGGGGGCCGGAACCTCCAGCAGGAGGCGCTGCCTGGGGCGTAAGCGGTGAAGGCGCTGGAATCAGGGCCGGGGTTTCGGCTCTCCTTGTGGGAGGCGCTTCCCAGCGGCGACTGAACCGCCGGCGCCCCGTCGCGATGGAGCAATCGCTCCCACAGGCAAGCCCCGTGCGTCGTGGGAGCCGTCGCCCGACGGCGACTGGGCCGCGAACGGGTGATCGCTCCCTCATCCCTCATCCATCATCCATCATCCAACCGGACGGCATGGCATTGGTAGGGCCGGATGCGCTAACATGAATGTGCTCACCGATTCCCCGCCCACGGATGGGTGAGGTACGTGGCCGGGCGGCTAATGGACCGGGCGCCAGGGGAAACGGGCCGGCAAGGAGGATAGAGATGGACCGCATCGAGGGAGCGCTCGGAATCGAAATCGGCGGCGCCACCGCGGAACGGGTCGCGCTGGCCGTGTTTTTCCTGCTGGGCACCGTGCTGGGGGCCTACGTGTGGATCCCCCTTCCCTTCACTCCCGTTCCAGTCACCCTCCAGACGCTCTTCGTGCTTCTTGGTGGTGCCTGGCTTGGGCGGAACTGGGCCGCGGTAGTCCAAACCGCCTATCTGGTCGTGGGCGCCTCGGGGCTGGCCGTCTTTGCGGGCGCCGCCGCCGGGGCGTTCGTTCTCGCGGGCCCGGATGCCGGCTACCTGTGGGGCTTCCTTCCAGCCTCCCTCCTGGTGGGAGGGCTCTGGGGCAGGGCCGGCGAGCGCATGGCTTCCCGGGTGGCCCTGCTGGCCGGCGCCGACCTCATTATCCTCCTGATGGGCGCGGCTTGGCTGGCCTTCGTGTTGCACCTCGACCCGGCTCGCGCCTTCCTCCTGGGGATTGCCCCCTTCGTCCCCGGCGAGGTTGTCAAGGTCCTGGCGGCCTCGGCACTCGCGCCGCTGGGCCGCTCGCGAGGCTGACCTTCCGCGTCCCAGGAAGAGGACGCCCCAGAAAACCACCGCCTCCCCGGCCGTCCGCCTTCGAACGGAGCGAGTCCAGCGCTCTCGTCTAACCCCCGGGGGATGATCGCGCCGCCTCCGCCTCCGCTGGATCCGGCATCCCCGCGTCGCCTCGTGTCCACTTCAGCGCGGCGGGAGTTCCCGGGTGGTTGTCATGATTGACTTGACAGGAAGAACGAAACCCATTACATTGGAAGAAATAGGTGAGGGCCTATTCCTTAGGAGGAGAGAACATGACAACCATGCCGTACCGAATCCACATCCGCCATGGTGAGTTCGAATTGGACGTCGAAGGAGACCGCGGCTTTGTGGAGTCGTATATCGAAGCCTTCCTTGCCGAGGGCGGCATACCGGAGGCCCGGGTCAAGAAGCGCGCCAGGGCGGCCAAGCCCACGGGGGAGAAAGCCGCCCTTCGCAAGCGGCCCGTTCCTGAGGTGGACAAGGCCGCGCTGAAGTCCTTCATGGAGGGGAAGGAGCTCCGTAGCAACAAGGAGCGATACCTGCAGTACGTTCAGTTCTGGCGGCAGGAAGGCGTGGACGAGGTGTCGGACGCCCACATTCACGCCTGCTTCCTCGCTGATGGCCTGTCGATCCCTCCCACGGGCCGCCAACACTTCAGCACCCTCAGGAATGAGGGGGTGCTCACGACGGGGAGCACGCGTGGCCTTTGGAAACTGAAGGCCCCGGCCGAGAAGGCCGCCAAAGGCGCGGCAAAGAAAGCCGCGGCCGGAGGCAAGGCGGCGGCCAAGCCAAAGGCCAAAGCCGTTGAGGCCGTGGCCACCAAGAGACCGAAGCGGAAAGGTCCGGCGCGCCGCAAGACCCCCAAGAGCGTGGCGGAGGTGATGGGCACCCAGGAACTGTAGAATCACTCCTTCGCTTTGAGAAAGAGGCCGCCTCCGGGCGGCCTCTTTGTCTCAAGGGAGCTTCCATGGGCCATCTCCGCTGGTGACGACGGGTGGAGCGCTCACCGCGAGAGATTTCAGTGCCTCCGAGGCGCTCGCGGTTGGACGCGGAAAATCTGCGGGCCGTGGTGCGAGAACGGGCGATACCCCTCCTGGCCGAGGAACCCTAGGGAATCAGCGGGTTTCGCGGCGGGTAGGCGTCTTCACCGCGGAGTCGGGCGCGCCTTGCTCCGTGTGAAAGCCGCTCCGAAATGCGGTACGCTAGTTGGCGTGCGCCAGGTGCCGGCGGAGGGCGCGGATGGGCGCTCCGGGAGCAGCGGGCGCGGGCAGACCGAGGAGCCGCCATGCCGAACAAGTTTCAGGGACTGGACTACTACCGGTTGGACGACCTGCTGGATGACGGACAGAGGATGGTCCGCGACACGGTCCGCGGCTGGGTGGAGGAGCGGGTGCTCCCCATCATCGCCGGCCACTACCGTGAGGGCACCTTCCCCCTGGAACTGGTGCCCGAGATGGCCGGCATGGGGCTGCTGGGTGCCACCCTGCCCGAACGGTACGGTTGCGCCGGCCTGGACAACGTGGCGGCCGGGCTGATCATGCAGGAGCTGGAGCGGGGGGATTCGGCCCTGCGCTCCTTTGCCTCCGTCCAGAGCTCGCTGGTCATGTATCCGATCTTCACCTACGGTTCCCAGGAGCAGAGAGATCGCTGGCTGCCCTCCCTGATGAAGGGAGAATCCATCGGGTGCTACGGTCTGACCGAACCCGACGCGGGCAGCGACCCCTCTTCCATGAAGACCAGGGCCGCGCGACGGGGGGCCGAGTGGGTGCTGAACGGCGCCAAGATGTGGATCACGAACGGCACCATCGCCGACGTAGCCGTCGTATGGGCCAAGACCGAGGACGGCATCCAGGGGTTCCTCGTGGAGAAGGGGATGAAGGGGTTCTCGGCGCCGGAGATGAAGGGAAAGCTCTCCCTCCGGGCATCGGTCACCTCCGAGTTGATCTTCGAGGACGTGCTCGTGCCCGACGCGAACCGTCTCGCGGGCGTGAAGGGCCTGCGGGGACCCCTGTCCTGCCTCAACCAGGCCCGCTTCGGCATCGCCTGGGGCGCCGTGGGGGCCGCCATGGCCTGCTACGACGAGGCCCTAAGGTACGCGAGCAAGCGGATCATGTTCGAGGGACCCATCGCGCGCTTCCAATTGGTGCAGGATAAACTCGTCTGGATGGTGAACGAGATCACCAAGGCCCAGTTGATGGTGTGGAGGCTCGGCGGAATGAAGGACGCCGGGACCCTCCGTCACCCGCAGGTGAGCCTGGCCAAGATGAACTGCGTGGCCATGGCTCGGGAGTGCGCCCGAATGGCGAGGGACATCGAGGGCGCCAACGGGATTCTGGACGAGTACGTGGCCATGCGGCACATGCAGAACCTGGAGAGCGTGTACACCTACGAAGGCACCCACGACATCCACAAGCTCGTGGTGGGCGCTGACGTGACCGGGTACGAGGCCTTCCGCGCGGGTGTCCACCCGGTGGGCGAGTGAGCGGCGGGCCCTGGAGGTGAAGATGGGCGCGAGAAAGCGGCGGGGCAGTGAAGCGAATGGGACGGCAGCGCATCTCCCCTCCTTGCGACCGGTTCGTTCGGCGGCGGCCCAGGCTCCGGGGCGCAGGCCACTCCTTCTTCTCCTTGGCGTTGCGGTACTGGCCGCGATGGCCGCCTGCGAGGGCAAGTCCAGTGGTCCTCCCCCCGCAGCCTTCAATCCCGGGCCGCCCATCCGCAAGGCCTTCATCGTCAGTTTGGAATCGGCGAACGATGCGATTCTCCAGTACCAGATCGATAACGGCCAGATTCCGCAAGGCAAGGGCACGGATGTGCTGCTCAAGGACGGCATCCGGTCTATCCCCTCCGTAGATCCATGGGGCGGCAAGGTGCGCTACGATGGAGAGGGCAACAACTACACGCTGAGCTCCGCGGGACCCGACAGGCAATGGGGCACCCAGGACGATGTAGTCGTCAAGAACGGCCACCTGGTCGCGAATCCGCCCTGAGCCTGCCCTCTCGCCGCGTCGGGGGGGGGTGATGGGGTGGAAGCCCGCTGCGCGGGCGGTGCCGACGGGTGGCGCTCCAGGCTGTGGTATAGTGCCACGGCGGAGTTCTACCCGCCGTGGGCCGGGTCATCCAGCGGATTCAGAGGAGAAGGTGCGATGGACGTGAAACTGTTCGGGGTCGTCGGGGGAGGGACGATGGGCAACGGGATCGCGCACGCGGCGGCGGCCAGCGGGTTGCGGGTCCTCCTGTGCGAGGTGGACCAGGCCCTGTGCGACAAGGCCCTCCGCACCATCGACAAGAACCTCCAGCGCGGCGTGGACAAGGGCAAGATGAGCCCCGACCAGAAGGCCGAGATACTCGGCCGCATCAGGACCACGACCCGGCCGGAAGACATGGCCGGAGCGGACATCGTGGTGGAGGCGGTGGTGGAGAACTTCGAGGTCAAGAAGGGCGTCTTCCAGAAGCTGGATGCCGTTCTGGCCCCGGCTGCCCTGCTGGCCAGCAATACTTCATCCATCTCCATCACCAAGCTGGCGGCGTGCACCAAGCGCCCCGGCAAGGTCATCGGCATGCACTTCATGAACCCCGTGCCGGTGATGCAGCTCGTGGAGGTGATCCGCGGCATCGCCACGGATGACGAGGTGCTTCAGGAGGTCATGTCGCTGGCGAAGGCCATGGGCAAGACGCCCGTGGAGGTGAACGACTACCCCGGCTTCGTCAGCAACCGGGTGCTCATGCCCATGATCAACGAGGCGATCTACTGCCTCATGGAGGGGGTGGGCACGCCCGAGGCCATCGACACGGTCATGAAGCTCGGCATGAACCACCCCATGGGGCCGCTTACCCTCGCGGACCTCATCGGGCTGGATACCTGCCTGTTCATCCTCAACGTGCTGCACGAGGGGCTCGGCGACCCCAAGTACCGCCCGTGCCCGCTTCTGGTGAAGATGGTGGATGCCGGCTTTCTGGGCCGGAAGACGGGACGCGGATTTTATAAGTACTAGGACCGAGAACCGGGGAGACGGCGCGGGAATGAAAAGACGGCGAGTAGAGATGGGATTGCGAGAATAGCCGCTTGATCATCTCTCATCTCTCATCATTCATCCCGCCGAAGAAGGATAGCGCCGGGGTGAGGGAAAACCGGTGGAGACGGGCCGGAAGGCCGGCCCATCGGGTGCGAGGTAGCAGATGTTCTGCCAGCGCTGTGGGAAGAGAAACGAGCCGGACCTCGAGACGTGCAAGTACTGCAGCGCGCCGCTGCTCGTCCTGAAGCCGGACAGGGGCGCGGAGTCGGTGGACCTGCAGCCCTTCCTCGGCGTCGAGGATTACCTCATCGACAAGATCTCCACGGTGGAGCGCCAGGCCCACCGGTCCTCCGAGGACGTGGATCTGCTCGTCCAGGCGGTGGACTTCCTCGAACGGAACGTCATGGTGAATCGGGCCGGCATCAACGTGATGGTGAACATGCTCCGGGAGCGCGGCCTCTTGGAGCCCAAGGAGTTCGACAGGCGGTGGCGCGACTGGACCCTCCGCAATCTGCGGGACCTCTACCGCAAGGAGCGCTTTCTGGATGCCAAACCCCACGTCCTGGCCACCTTCTCGGGCAAGAACCAGCGCCGCTTCGAGGAGCGCATCGGCCGGGCCGAGGACCTGCTCTACTCGCTGCAATCGTCCAGGGCACTGGAAGCCCTCGAGGAAGCCCAAACTCTCGATCCCAACAACACGCCGCTCCTGGCCTATCTGGGCGAGGTTTACCTGGGACTCGGGCAGATCGAGCGGGCCGAACGGTGCCTCTCCCGCGTCACCGGAAAGGCGGAGACCTCCACGGCCGCCTTCGCCCACGCCGAACTGTGCGTGCGCCAAGGGCGTCTCGGGGAGGCCTCCAAGCGCCTGCAGGCGATCCTGAAGCTCCATCCGGAGGATCCCGAGGCCTGGACGCTGACGGGGCTGGTGAGGGCGCAGGAGGACCGGTGGCCCGACTGCCAGCGTTGCGCCCAGAAGGCGCTGGCGCTGGAGGACAACCCGGCCGCCATGTACCTCCTGGTGCAGGTCCACGTGCGGCGCGGCCGGGTCGCCAGCGCGGAGTCGCTCCTCGCGCAGTTGCTGGACGTGAGACCCGATTCGGAGGAGGCCCTTTACCAGTTGGCCCTGCTCCACCTGGCGCGCGGATGGTGGGGCCGGGCCCAGGAGGTCTTGGATAGAATCAAGGAACTCAGGCCCTCCTTCGAGGGGAAGGAGCTGCCGGACCGATTTCGCAGGGCCAGCGCCTCCAGTCGGAAGGAGATGCGCGTGCTTCCGGTGATTCCGGAGCGCATCCTGGAACTCATGGATCGGGCATCGGAGGAGGCGAGCATGTACCTCCTGCAGGTGGGGGTCGAGGGGTGAGGACCCCTCCTCCAAAGACGGAGAGGGAGAGGTGAGTCCGTGAATCGGAGCATCCATTTCGGGACCGACGGTTGGCGGGGCGTCATCGCGGAAGACTTCACCTTCGAGAACCTGCGGTTCGTGGCCCAGGCCCTGGCGGACTACCTGGACGAGAAGGCAGAGGACCGCCGGGTGGCCATCGGCTACGATTTCCGCTTCATGTCGGAGGATTTT
The DNA here is from genome assembly GCA_021787565.1 of Acidobacteriota bacterium. GTDB lineage: Bacteria > Acidobacteriota > UBA4820 > UBA4820 > DSQY01 > DTPS01. Next base: position 6,587 of record JAJYLT010000025.1, on the reverse strand, counting down.
GCCAGGGTGGCGGCGGAGGTCCTGATGGCCAACGGGGTCACCGTCTACCTCAGCCCCGAGGCGTGCCCCACTCCCCACGTCTCCTACTTCGTCCGCAAGAACGGCCTGCCCCTGGGCCTGGTCATCACCGCCAGCCACAACCCGTACCGTTACAACGGGCTCAAGATCAAGGAGCGGTTCGGCGGGAGCGCCTCGCCGGAGACGACGCGGCAGATTGAGTCCATGCTGGGCATGAACCCGGTGCGCACGGCATCCCTTCGCGAGGGCCGCACCTCGGGTCGGCTCATCGAGACCCCCATGAACGAGGGCTACGACCGCTTCATCGAATCCCTCGTCGACATCAGGGCCATCCGGTCGGCCAGCCTCAAGGTGGTGGCCGACTCCATGAACGGCGTGGGCCAGAGGACGCTGGAGCGATGGGTTTCCAGCGGGAGCTGCCGCGTGACCACGCTGAGGGCCGAGCGAGACCCGCTCTTCGGAGGGAGGGCGCCCGAGCCGAAGGAGGAGTACCTCGATCTGCTGAGGAACGCCGTGCTGGCCGAGCACGCCCAGGTCGGGCTGGCCACGGACGGGGACGCCGACCGCTCGGGTGGCGTTCACGGCGACGGCAGCACCTTCACTCCGCTGGAAATGATCGCCTTGCTGGCGCTATTCCTTCTGGAGGACCGGAAGCAGACCGGCGTCATCGCGGCCACCAACGCGAACACCCTCTACCTCAAGCGGATCGCCGAGTGGGCGGGGGTCCCTTACGCGAACAAGCCGGTGGGGTTCAAGCACATCGCCGAGCTCATGCAGAGCGAGAACCTCCTCATCGGCGGGGAGGAGAGCGGCGGGATCACCATCCAGGGCTTCCTGCCCGAGCGCGACGGGGTCCTCATCAACCTTCTGCTGCTCGAGATGATGGTCAAGCGCGGCAAGGACTCGCTGGGGCTGGTGCGGGAGCTCCACGAGCGGTTCGGCGAGTTCCACTTCCGGCGGCGGGACTTCCCCGTCGCCCCCGAGAAGGGCGGCCGCCAGGTGGGGCGGCTGGCCGAGCGCCCGCCCGCGGAGATTCTGGGGCGCAAGCTGGAGGGCGTCGACACCCTGGACGGCACCAAGCTCTTCCTCTCCGACGGCTCGTGGCTCCTCTTCAGGCAGTCGGGCACGGAGCCGATCCTGCGCGTCTACTGCGAAACGCCCTCGCGGAACGACCTGGATGAGTTGATCCAGGCGGGGATGCTGGCCCTGGGCGAAGCGGACCAGCCCTGAGCTTCCGCCCGGGCAGCACCTTCCAAGAGAGGCGGAGCGAGCCATGATCCGCCAGCGCGTCTCCGGCATCGAAGCACCGCTGGGCAGGGGTTCCGACGAATTCCTGCGAAAGGCCCTAGCGCGCTCCCTTCAGGTTCGCATCGAAGCGATCGTGGATTTAGCGGTGGTGCGCCGCTCCCTGGATGCACGCAAGGGACGGCGCGAGCCGGTCTGGACCTTCGTTCTCGACGTCGGCCTCGCCATGCGGCCGCGCCGGATCCCGAAAGGGGTGCGGCTGGGACCGGTTCCCGAGCGCAGGCCACGCATCGCCCCGACCACCGGGCCTTTCAAGGGAACGAGCGCCGTAGTGGTGGGGACGGGCCCGGCGGGGCTCTTCGCGGCCCTCGCGCTGGCCGAGGGGGGGGCCTCCGTGACGGTGCTGGAGCAGGGTCCCTGCCTTGAGAAGAGGGTCGTCGCCGTCCGGGACCTCTGGCGCTCGGGCGCCCTCAGCCCCGACGCCAACGTCCAGTTCGGGGAGGGAGGGGCCGGCACCTTCTCGGACGGCAAGCTCACCACCCGCATCAAGGATCCGCTCGCGCGGGAGGTGCTGGAGCTCTTCGTGGAGGCGGGCGCCCCAGAAGCGATCCTGGAGACGGCGCACCCCCACCTCGGCACGGACGGCGTGCGCGCCGTGGTGCGCCATCTGCGCGAGAGGGTCGAGGGACTCGGCGCGCGCTTCCTCTTCAAGGAAGCCCTGATTGGGATTCGGCGCTCCACGCGCGGATGGCTGATCGAGACCGCCTCGGGACAGGTTCTGGAGGCGCCCCTGGCCTTTCTGGCCGTGGGCCACTCGGCGCGGCCTCTCTTCCGGAAGCTCCTGGCCCTCGGCGTGCCGTTCCGGCCCAAGGGCTTCGCCGTGGGGGTCCGCGTGGAGCACCCGCAGGAGTGGGTGGACGCGTGCCAGTACGGAGCCGCCGCGGGGCACCACGACCTGCCCGCGGCCGAGTACTTCCTGACCTACAAGGACCGCCCCACGGGCCGGGGCGTCTACTCCTTCTGCATGTGTCCCGGGGGCGTCGTGGTCAACTCGGCCTCGGAGCCGGAGCGGCTCGTGACCAACGGCATGAGCATGTCCCACCGGGCCTCCGGCAGGGCCAACGCCGGGATCGTCGTGACGGTCGCCCCCGAGGACTTCGGTGGCGAGGCGGAGGGGGGCCTCGCCTTTCAGGAAGACCTTGAAAAGAAAGGTTACGAGTGGGGCGGCGGCGGATACTTCGCGCCCGCTCAGAGCCTGCAAGGCTTCCTGGAAGGACGCCCCGACGAGGCCCAGCCCCGCACCACCTTCAGGCCGGGAACGCGGCCGGTCAACCTCCGGGGATTTTTCCCCCCGTGGGTGGAGGAGCCGCTGCTTCGCGCCTTCCGGCATTTCGACGAGAAGATGCCCGGATTCATCGAGAGGGGGGTGCTCCTCGCACCCGAGACCCGCACCTCGGGTCCGCTCCAGCTATGCCGCGCGGGAGACGGATCGGCCGAGGGGTTCCCCGGACTCTACCTGGCCGGAGAGGGGTCCGGCTGGTCGGGCGGCATCGTCTCCTCCGCCGTGGACGCCCTCCGGTGCGTGGAGACCCTGGCCAAGTCCCTGCCTCCGACAGCACGCGCATAATCCGATGGACTGGTATCCGTGGTGCGAGGAGGCCTTCGAGAAGGCGCGGAGGGAGCGGCGGGAGGAGTTGCATCCCCGCCTTCCGTTGATGGGCTCTTAGCGGCGGCCCCCGCCGGGGTCTGGTCGGGCGGGGCCTCCTGCTCGGGCGGCGCCGGCGGGGCGGGCAGGAAGCTGCTTCGCAAAACGAGCGGCGCGGGGAGCTGCTGGCTGCCCGGTTGGGGCGGCGGCTGACAGGACAGCTCGAAGCCGTCGGGCCGGCTGGTGACCGAAAGGGGACCGCCGAATCCGTCCGTCACGGGGCAGTCGCGCGCATAATTGGGCTCCAGGAGGGTCCTGGCCGCCGCGATGCCTTTCAGGTCCGGATAGGCCCCCTGCTCCTGCCGGTAGCGCTCCAGGGCCTGGCTCACCTCGGCCATCCGGAGGGTGCTGACGTCCACGCGCTGATCGTACTGCTGTCGAACCTTCCAATGAAGGAAGAGGGCCGATTCTCCGATGAATAGGATCGCCCCCAGGCCGCAGAGGGCCACCCCGGCCCAGATCTTCGGGCGCCCGGCGTACCGCTCGGGCGATCGCGCGGTGAGGGCGCCGGCGAGGAGGGCCGCCACCACTCCCAGGGCCGCCCAGAGGGGAGCCAGGGGGGGGAGGAGGCTCAGGACTCCCAGGGTGAGGGCGGCGTTGGCGAAAAGGTGGGAGGGGGTACCGGGATCCCGTTTCATGGAGCGGCCAGACTCCTTCTCCGCTGTGCGGCCTGGTTCATGGTACCGCAGGCCTCCGGTTCCCGCCAGGTGTTCCTCAGCGGGCCTTGGAGGCGCCGTCGCACGGGAAGACCAGCTTGAGGGCTTTCGGGCGGAGGGCCAGGTCAACGGGGGTCCTCGCCACGTCGTCGCCATCGGCCTCGATCGGCACGGCGGAATCGGAACCGATGCGCAGGGCCGCCGCGTCGGCGGCCCACACGCCTGGGCCCCGGTCCAGGCCGCCGTGCAGCAACCTGGGAAGCAGGGCCGGCAGATGGCGCAGGAGGGGCGGTTCGAGGCCCACGACCCTGAAGGTCGGCGCCGTCAGGCCGGTGCGCCGCGACACGCTCAAGAAGCCGGCGCCGTACCGTTTGGCGTGGAGGATGAAGAGCTGGCAGGCCTCCAGCCGCCGTCCGTCGTCCAGCTCCACCTGGAGGGTAGGGACATCCCCCGAGACCAGGTGCAGAAGCGCGGCGTAGACGTAGGCCCACGCTCCGGTCTGACGCTTCATGGCGAGGTCCACGGAGGCTACGGCGAGGGAGTCCAGTCCGGCGGAGGCGCAGAAGGTGAAGACGTGGTCCCCTCCCATGACCCCGAGACCCACCTCGCGTGCGGTCCCTGAGGCGGCGATGCCGGCGCAGTCGACGAGCCTGTGCAGGGGAAGACGCATCTCCCGGGCCAGGACGTTGGCCGTGCCCAGCGGGATGATGGCCAGCTCCACGCCGCTCCCCGCTAGTCCCTGGGCGGCCTCGCGGACGCTGCCGTCGCCCCCGCAGATCACCACCCGCTGAAAGCCTTCCCGCGCGGCCGAGGCCGCGCAGAGGGTCAGATCGCCCGCGGCGCGGGAGGCCATCTCTTCCACGGAGAACCCGCGGAGGGCGAACTCGGCGGCGATGTGAGAGCGCAGGGAGGGCTCGGGCGCCGCGCGTGCGGCGGGGTTATAGAGCAGCATGGCCCTGGCCACTGGGATTTTTCCTCCCTCTGGGGTTCGCGGAGACGGCTCGCCCCTTACCGGTTGCTCCGCCGGATGGCCAGAATGCCCTGGATCTGGCTGATGCGGCTAATGATCTGGTTGAGGTGGCTCTTGTCCTTGATGAGCAGAGAGAGGCGCACCAGTCCCTCGCCCTTGTCCGTCACCGTCCCATCGATGTGGCGGATGGGGGCCTTTGAATCGGCCACCACCTGCGTGATGGCGGCCACGATGCCCGCCTTGTCCTCGGTCTGGATGGTGACGTGGACCTCATGGCCCGGGGAGCCGGCCTCCTTCCCGTCCCAGTGGACCTCCATGATGCGGTCGGGATTGTAGGCGTGGCGGGTGATGTTGGGGCAGTCGGCGCGGTGCACCACCAATCCTCTCCCCCTCGAGATGAATCCCACCACCTCGTCCCCGCGGATGGGGTTGCAGCATCGGGCCAGCGTCGTGAGGAGGTCGGAGGCGCCTCGCACAACCAGCGCCGGCTGGCGAGGGTCCGGTGCGGCCACCTTGGCCGGAACGGCAGCCGGTTCCTCGCCCCGCTCCACCAGTTTCCGGGCGAAGACCTTGGCCGACAGCTTGCCGTAGCCGATCTCGGCGTGAAGCGAGTCCAGGTCTGGCAGGGAGGCCTTCTTGAGCGCCTCCGCGAGAAGCCCGGAGTCCTGGGCCTCCTTCAGGGTGGTCTTCAGCCGCTTGACCTCCCGGTCCAGCAGGGCCTTGCCCAGCTCCACGGCCCTCGCCTTCTCCTGCACGTTCAGCCAGGCCTTGATCTTGCTGAGCGCCCGCCCCGTCACGGCCGCCTTGAGCCAGTCCCGCGAGGGCCGCCCAGAGGGATTGGTGATGATCTCCACCACGTCCCCGCTTTTCATCGGCGTCTTCAGCGGCACCAGCTTGTTGTTGAGCTTGGCGCCCACGCAGCGGTGGCCCACCTCGGTGTGGATCGAGTAGGCGAAATCGATGGGAGTGGCCCCGCGTGGGAAGGAGAGCACCTGTCCCTTGGGAGTGAAGACGTAGACCTCCTTCGGGTAGAGGTCCACCTTGAGGTTCTGGATGAACTCCGTATCCCCCTGGCCCTCCTGCTTCCACTCCAGGAGCTGGCGCAGCCACTGAGTGGTGTCGCTCTGGTCCTTCTGGGAGAGCCGCCCCTCCTTGTACTGCCAGTGAGCGGCCAGACCGTTCTCCGCCTCCTCGTGCATGCGCTCGGTCCGGATCTGGATCTCGAAGGGATGGCCGCTGGGACCGATGACGGAGGTGTGCAGGGAGCGGTAGTGGTTCTCCTTGGGGATGGCGATGAAGTCCTTGAACCGGCCTGGAATGGGCTTCCAGAGGCTGTGGACCACGCCGAGCACGGCGTAGCAGTCCTTCACCGAACCCACGAGAATGCGGAAGGCCATGTAGTCGTAAACGTGCTCCACGCCGATGCCCTGATGCTTCAACTTCTGCCAGATGCTGTAGAGGTGCTTCACGCGGCCGTGCACCCCGCCCTCGACCGAGATGCCACTCAGGGCCTTCCGGATCTCGGCCTGGGTCTCCTCGATGAAGTTGTCGCTGTAGGCGCGCTTCTCCTGGAGGGCCTGGGCTAGGCGGGTGTACTCTTCGGGATAGGCGTACCGGAACCCCAGGTCCTCCAGCTCGGTCTTGATCTTGCCCATGCCGAGCCGGTAGGCGATGGGGGCGTAGATCTGGAGGGTCTCCAGCGCCTTGGTAGGCCTCCGGTGTTCGGGAAGCGCCTGCATGGTCCGGAGGTTGTGGAGGCGGTCCGCCAGCTTCACGAGGACCACTCGAATGTCGTCCACCATGGCCAGGACCACCTTCCGGAGCGTGGCCCATTCGCGCTCTTCGCGGCTCTGAAGGGGGACCTTCTCCTCGATCTTGGTCACCCCGTCCACGATGTGGCTCACCTCCGGCCCGAACCGGCGCTGGATCTCCTGAAGGCTCACGGAGAGGTTGTCCTCCACCACGTCGTGCAGAAGTCCCGAGACGATGGCGA
>JAJYLT010000056.1 GCA_021787565.1 Acidobacteriota bacterium | reverse complement strand
CCCAACGAAGCGGGCCATCGAAAGTGCGGATAGAAGCGTGGAGGATGCTGGTCTCCCCCAACACGTCGCAAGCGAAGCCAGGGGAAAACGGAGCGCCCCCTTGACACGGTCGGTCTCCTCATAGAAGACACCGAAGCACAGAGGATTCGGGAATTGGGACCGGTACGAAAAGCGGACCCAGCCCTTCATCCATCCATCATCTCTCATCCTCTCCATCGCGGAGCGGCCGGCGCGCCACGAAAAAAAACGGCCCGCTCGGGGCCGCCTTTTTTCAAGAGACGGAGGTGGCCCGCCGTGAGGCGACGGGCCACCACAATGGGCCTGCCGATTACTTCTTGGCGGCGGGCTTCTTGGCCACGGCCTTCTTCGCGGTGGTCTTCTTGGCGGCGGCCTTGCTTGCCGTCTTCTTCGGGGCCGCCTTGGTGGTCGTCTTCTTGACGGCGGTCTTCTTGGCGGCCGGTTTCGCCGCGGCCTTGGTGACCTTCTTGGCCGCGGGCTTCTTGGCCGCAGCCTTCTTCACAGCGGGTTTCTTCGCCGCGGGCTTCTTGGCCGCGGGCTTCGGGGTCGCCGTCTTGGTCTTGGCTTTCTCCACCATTACGTCCTCCTTATACAAGAACCACCACCACTTGCCCGACACCATCCAGGATGTACCATACCTGGTGCTTGCGATAATATAAGCCCAATCTTTTCCAGAGTCAAGAGGTTGTGTTGAATGATTGTGCAGCACAATAGATGGTGGATGAAACCGGTGAAGCCCGTTTGCGGCGCATCTCTGGAATGCCCGCAGATAGGCGCCTAGCTGGTAGAGGGTCGGCGGCCCAGCCGGTTCTCGGTGCCGGCCAGGATGCGAAGGATGTTGCCTCGATGCTTCACCATGATGAGCAGCGCGAGACCGGCAACGATCCAAAACGGCCAAGGATTCTCCCTCACCCAGCTCGTTCCGCTCATGGCCCAGAGCAGCAGCGGGAAGGAGGCGGCCGCGAGCACCGACCCCAGGGAGACCATCCGTGTCGCGAGCACGGTGACGAAAAATAGGGGTGCGCAGGCGGCCAGCACCAGCGGATGGACGGCGATCATCACGCCCGCGGTGGTCCCCACGCCCTTGCCGCCCCGGAATCCGGCGAAGACGGGATAGACGTGCCCCACGACGGAGGCCGCGCCGGCGATCGTCATGGCCGTCACCGACGCGGGAGACGCGCCGCCCAAGGAGAGGCGCGAGATCACCGCGGCAGCTAGCCAGCCCTTGCCCACATCCACCAGCGCCACGAGGAGGGCCGCCTTCCAGCCCACCACGCGCAGCACGTTGGTGCCGCCCGCGTTGCCGCTCCCGTGCTGGCGGATGTCGATGCCCTTCACCAAGCGGGACACCAGGATGCTCGTGGGGAAGGAGCCGGCCAAGTATGAGAGGATGATCGCCGGCAGGAGCGGCGGGAGCGATCCGTTCAAGCGAGCCCCAGGACGGCGATGGCCGCCGCACCCGGCCCCGAGTGCGCGCCGAGGACCGGCGTTGCCTCCACCACCGGCACGTCGGCGATGCCGGCCAGAGCTTTGATGCGCTCGGCGTAGTGGCGCGCCACCTCGGGAGCGTCCATGTGGGCGACGGCCACCCGGAACCGCTTGTACCTGGTCCACTCCGCGCGAGCGAGGGCCACCACCTTCGCTTCGACTCGATGGTTGCCGAAGGCCGCGGCTGCGGAAAAGCTCCTGCCTTCGGCGTTGAAGGAGACCACCGGTTTGATGCCCAGCACCTTGGCCAGGAGGTTTTTTCCCGCGCTCACGCGGCCCCCGCGGTGGGCGAAGTCCAGACTCCTGAGCGATATGAAGAGGCGGACGTGCGTCTTCAACTCCTCGAGCTTCTCCGCGATGGCCCTCCCGCTCTCGCCGGCCTCGGCCATGTCAAAGGCTTCCCTCACGAGCAGACCTTCCGCCACGGAGACGGACCGGCTGTCCACCACGTGGACCGCCGCGCCCTTGAACTGCGCACCGGCCGTTCGGGCCGCCTCGAAGGTCCCGCTGACCGCCCCGGAGAGGCAGACCACCACGATCTCCCGGCCGTGGCGCGCGGCCAGTTCGTACCCCCGCAAGAAATCGCTCACGGCGGGCTGGCTGGTCTTGGGGTGTTGGGACGAGGTCCGACAGCGGTCGAGGAACCCCGAGGGACTCAGCTCGATCCTGTCCAGGAATACCTCGTCCCCGAAGATCACCTTGAGCGGTACCACGGTGATCGGCTCCCTGGCGAGGAGATCCGGCGGCAGGTCGCAGGCCGAGTCCGTCACCACGGCCACCCCCCTGGGAGCGGAGACGGCATGGACGTGCTGAGCCTGCATGTCGTCGCACTTCCTGCGGAGGATGGCGCCGAAACGGCCGGCCACCTCGTAGAGCCGTCTGGGCTCGTTAGTGTGAAGATGAATCTTCACGACGTTGTCGCCCATGACCACCACGAGCGAGTCGCCGAGGGATTGGAGTTCGGATTCGAGCAGCGAGCGCTGGGCGGGAACGGGGGTCCGCACCACACACTCCGTGCAGTAGCGATAGGTCAGGAGCTGAGGGCCCGCGCCGTAAGGCAGGCGCGCGTGAGAAACGGGCGTCTCGCCATCGCCCGGCACCACCAGGACGGCCGAGGCCCGAATGTCGCCCGTCTCGACGTATTCGGTGATCCCTTCCAGCAGGTTGATGAAGCCCGCCGCACCTGCATCCACGACGCCGTGGTCCTTGAGCACCTGGAGCTGGTCGGGCGTCCTCTTCAGGGATTCCCTGGCCTTCGCCAGGGCGCCTTTCAACAGTTCGACGAAGTCTTCCGACTCCCTCCTGCGGGACTCGATGTGGTCGCACCAGTCCTTGATCACCGTCAGGATGGTCCCCTCCCGAGGCCTCGCCAAAGCCGCGTATGCGGCGTGCTTGGCCCGTTCGGCCGCCTGGGCGAACTCCACGGTGGTGATGCGCGCCTTGCCCTTCAAGCCGTCGGAAAGCCCCTTGAGGAATTGCGCAAGGATGGCGCCGGAATTCCCCTGCGAACCGAGTATGGCGTGGTCAGCCATGTCCCGGCTCGTCAGGTCGATGGCCCTGTCGAGTTGCCGCTTCAGCCCCTCGGCCGCCGAGCGCATGGTGAGGGACATATTGGTCCCCGTGTCCGCATCGGGAACGGGATAGACGTTGATCTCGTTGAGGTGATCGCGCTGCTGGTGCAACCATTCGATGCCGGCCAGGACCGCGCGGCGGAAGCGCCGGCCATCCAGGTAGCGAATTTGAACACGGCCGCGCCCGTCGGCGGGGGCCGTGCCATCCCTGCGGCTCATGGCGCCCCTCCCCTGGAGTCAGGGGATAATCCTAGCCCATTCCTCCGCGAGCGCCAAGCGGGCCACGCGGAGCGTCAGAAGGCCCTTGTCCAGGTCTTCTCGTGGCCCTTCCCGTCGAAGGCCGTGACGGTGACGGCCCTGTCCCTCGCATCGGCGAAGGTGAACACTCCCGAGAAGCCGCCGTCCCGGCCCACGTTCACCTCCACGTCATTCACGGTCACGAAGACGGGAGGGTTCACCTTCCCGCGAATGAGGACGCCATCTCCGACCACAGTCGCGTCCACCGTGAGGTTCCAGTCCGGAGGAGCAGCGCCCTCGGCAGCGCGCAGCACGCGGAATCGCCGCGGCTGGCTCCAGAAGGAGGGCGAGCCGCCACTCTGCGCCCGCACTCGCCAGTAGTACATGCCCTCGGGCAGCGCCGGAGAAGTGAACGAACCGCCGGTGACGGAGCGGTCCACGAGCACACCTTTGCGGAAGAGCGGGTCCCGGGCGACCTGAAGGTTCACCGAAGCCCCGAGGAGATTTTGCCACTCGAGGGTGACCTCACCGGATCTGCCTCCGTGCGATCGGAGGACCGCGCCATCCACGGGAAGCGCCATGAGGGGTGGGGTCTGCAAGGAGCGCGGATGCGTCATCCCGTCGGAGTCGCCCTCCACCGCGAGGGCTCCGCTCCGAGCATCCAGCGTCTCCCTGCTTTCCGCCGCTTCCACCTGGATCACCCCGCGCCTCGCCTCCACCAGGAATCCTTCACCGGCCGACACTCCGACGCGAGTCACGGCACCGGGGGCCGAGCGGACGCTGCCCCGAGGCAGTAGGATGAGGCCCGCGCCGTCGACCGGAACCAGGGCCGGCGTGCGAAAGAGAACGAACCCTCGCTCGACGCGCACCTCCACGCCCGACTCAGCGGCACCCGCGGTCCAGGTGTCCAGCTTGACCTTCGACCCGGCGAGGAGCGTTAGTTCCTCCAGGTTGGGGAAGCGCACGATGGCCTCGCCCGACGCTCCCGCCTCGATCCCCTCGCCCGAGGTCAGGTAGGCGTCCTCTTCGAGCTCACCCTGGTCCGTCCCATCCTTGGCCAATACCCTGACGGACCCTGCGACGGCCAGGCAGCGGGCGTTTTCTCTAGGCGCCTCCAGCCCATCCTGGATGTCTCTGAGCTGTTCCAGCGCCGCGTTCGCCTCATCAAAGGCCTGGCTGTAGGCCCTCTTTTCGCTCGCCGCCGCGGCCGCGTGCAGGTGGTCTCTGGCCTCTTTCAGTTCCTGGGCCTGAGAGGGGTTCAGCTCACGCCGGCCCAGGCGGAGCGACAGGGACCTGGCCCGTTCGATGGAGCCCTCGGCCTGCCCTCTGTAGATATCGCGGTTTTGAACGTAGAAGTAGTAGGCCCCGCACGCGGCGATCACGACGAGCAGGGCGGCGATGCCGTAGAAGAAAAGATTGGCGGCCCGAGAGAACCTTCCCATGCCAGCCTCCCAACAGGACCAGGCGCCAAACGCAGGATCCCCGAATCTCTCACGAAGCATAACGCGTCCCCCGGGGCCTCACAAGAGCCCGCAGCCGAGGCCGGCTTGAGCCTCCCGCCTCTTTACGGTAAGCTCCTCTGGTGCCGACCTTTGAGAAGGGGGATGCATGAGCGCACAGGACCCGTCCAGCAAGAACTCGACGCAGCTGCCCGAGAACGCCTACCGGGAACTCAAGCCCGGTGAGGAGTACGTGCCCCTCATCAGCGCCCAATCCGGCGTTCCGGAGGTCACGGCCCGGTCCATCACCTTCGGCCTCTTCATGACCATCGTCTTCTCCGCGGCCGCGGCCTACATCGCCCTCAAGCTCGGCCAGGGCATCGAGACGGCCATCCCCATCTCCATCCTCGCCATCGGCTTTTCGGCCATGGTAGCGCGCAAGAGCATCATGATCGAGAACGTGAACATCCTCGCCATCGGCGCCACCTCGGGCATCGTGGTGGGCGGTTCGGTCTTCACCATGCCGGCCATCTACATCCTCGGCCTGAAGGGCGGCTTCTTCCAGATCTTCATCGTGCCCTTCCTGGGCGCCGTGCTCGGCGTCCTCTTTCTGATTCCATTCCGGCGATACTTCACCCACGAGATGCACGGCAAGCTCCCCTTCCCCGAGGCCACGGCCACCACCGAGATCCTGGTCACGGGCGAGCGGGGAGGCAATCAGGCCAAGACCCTTCTCTACGCTCTCGGCATCGGCATCGTGCTCGATTACCTGGCGCTCTCCTACCACGCCTGGACCGACACCTTCACCACCGCGTCGCTGAAGGGGATGGACTTCTTCACCAACAAGGTCAAGGGCGTCTTCGCCATGAGCACGTCGGCGGCCGTGCTGGGGCTGGGGTACATCATCGGCATCCAGTACGCCTCCATCATCATGGCCGGCTCCATGCTCTCCTACTTCGTTCTGGTTCCCCTCTTCGCCAAGGTGGGAGGCCCCGCCTACGAGGCCATGAGCTACACGCAGATCTTCGGGGACAAGCTGTTGGGGGTGAGAAACATCGGCATCGGCGGGATCTTCGCCGCGGGCGTCATCTCCATCCTCAAGATGGCCCCGGTGATCAAGCAGGCCCTCCAGCAGATGCTCGCTCAGATATTCAAGAAGCGCGAGGACGGCGCGGTCGACTCCCGGCTGGACCGGGACATCAAGATGACCTGGGTGGTGGCCATGATCGCGGCGCTCTCGGTGGTCATCTTCCTCTACTTCCGCTTCTCCGTTCTGGCCGGCGAGCCGAAGGCCTGGCTCCTCGCCTTCCTGGCTCTCCTCCTGACGCTCGTCATCGTCTTCCTCTTCTCCGCCGTCTCTGCCTGGGCCGTGGCCATGATCTCGGTGACCCCCATTTCGGGCATGACGCTCACGACGCTCATCATCGCCGCGGTCATCATGTCGGCCCTCGGCCTCTCGGGCAAGGCGGGCATGCTCGCCATCCTGCTCATCGGCGGCGTCGTATGCACGGCCCTCTCCATGTCCGGCTCCCTCGTCACCCAGTTCAAGATCGGTTACTGGCTGGGCTCCACCCCGAGGACGATCCAGTGGAGCAACATCATCGGCTCGGCCTTCGCCAGCTTCACCGTGACCCTGGTCATCATGCTCTTCGCCAACATCTATGGATACGGAACGCCCACGGCGCAGCACCCCCACCCGCTGGCGGCGCCCCAGGCGAGCGCCATGGCCGCGGTGGCCAACGCCTTCCTCGGCGGCCAGGGGGCGCCCTGGATGCTCTACGCCATGGGCGCCATCATCGCCGTCATCGTCTCCATGCTGGGGATCTCCGCCCTGGCTTTCGCCCTCGGCATGTATCTGCCCATCGAGCTCAACAGCCCGATCCTTCTGGGCGCCATCGTGGCCTGGCTGGTTCAGCACTCCACGAAGAGCGCCGGGCTCTCCAAGGCCCGTAACGACAAGGGCATCCTGCTCGCCTCCGGTCTCATCGCGGGGGGCGCGCTGGCGGGCGTCGCGGACGGTTTCACCAAGATGGCCACGGAGTATATCCACATCCAGCCCCGCGCCTTCCACCTCGCGGAGGAGACGCAAAACTGGATCGGACTGGCCGTCTTCCTCCTCCTGGCTGGATTCCTGTACTGGGATGCCTGCCGGGCCAAGGAAGAAGCGGCCTGACCTGGTTTGCTCAAAGAGAGAGGGGGCGCGGGATTCCATCTCCCGCGACCCCTTTCATGTCTTGGCTCTTCTCCGCCTCACGCGAGCCACGATCGAAAGTTGCCCCGCCCTTGCCGCTCTTCACTCCTTCGGCGGACTACGCACCCTTCTCCTGCTCCTTCAGCAGCCGCGAGGTTTCGGCCAGAACGTCCCGGGTTTCTGGTATGGTAAAGCCGAGACGATCTTCGGGCGGGTCCTCGCGGTTCAGCATGGCCCGGAGGAGGAGACCGGAAAGGTAGGCCCCCTCCGCCATCCACCCCCGCTCCATGGCCTGGAGGGCCGCCAGCACGCTCTCCCGGTTCTCCGGCCCCGCGTGCGCCACGGTCTGCATGAGGAGGCGGATGTTCTCAACGCCGTAGTCGTTTCCGTAGGAGCCCACCGCCGGCCAGAGGCACGCCTCGTACAACACCCCCAGGAGACGCCGCTCGAAATCGGCCGCCGGCCGCAGGTCCCGCGCGCACGATTGGGCGATGCTCTCCACCATGGCCTGGAGAAACCCGGGCCCCATGGGCCCCTCCCCCGGAGGCGCGGGCGGCGCCTCGGCGCGGGACAGGGGGTGGCTGAGGAGCAGGGCGCCGAGCACGTACTTGGGCAGGATCGGATCTCCCGGCCGGAGCGAGGACCACGCGTTGACAAAACAGGGAAAGGGATTGGGCAGGCTGACGACGAAGCCGTGGAAATCGGAGGGACAGGCCATGAGCACCTCGGCGGAGGCGCCATCGGCTCGGGGGACCTCGACGCCCATGGCGCACTCGGTCAGCTCCCCCTCCTGCCAGAACGGCTCCAATCCGGCGCCGCGCCAGAAGCGGGCCAGCATGAGGGCGATGTAGACGCCGCTCGCCAGGGCGAAATCCGCCACCTCCCGGGACGGCGACTCCGTGCCGTAGTAAGGCGCGAGCAGGTGGTCCAGAACGTAGACGTCGGGGAACTCGCCCGTGAGAGCCGCCTTTCCCTCCGTCATCCCCTTGACGTGCGGAACGAGCTCCCGGCTGATGGCCACGGCCTTCTCCAGCGTCAGCGGCTCACTCATCGGACTCCCTCCTGGTGCATCGCCCGATCCCCCCGGACCGGCCGCAGTCCATCATACTCCCGCGGAAGGTGGAGGAGGTGCCGTTCCCCCCCGTTCGGTATCAGAGATGAGCCAAACCACGAGCCGTCGGTCTCACCTTCGCGACGCACGGGATGAGACCCCCGGCGATGCCCTTCTCGAAGCCTGATTTCACGAGCGTTCCGCCAAGGCCTGCCCGCAGCCAATCCTGGCACCGGACTTGCTCCCTCGTGAAGGCAAGGAGGTCCGCCATGAACGAAAAAAATATTGCCCATGAGGAGCCCAGCCCCGGCTCCGGAAACACCTACGAGGTGATCTGCCAGCACTGCGGCCAGCCCTTCAATGCCTGCCAAAGTGCTTGGTGCGAATGCATCGCCGACAACCCGACGCTGGTCTGCCCCTCCTGCCACACCTGCTTCTGCGACACCGACGCCGAATACCGCAAGCATTTCTGGGTAGCGGCCCCGCCCGGCTTGTGGCAGCGCAGGCTGCGCCACTCCTTCCGCGGCAACGCCAATCCCCCCCTCGAAGAGGGCAATCCGATCCGCAGGCCCCTCATCGAGGTGGTGGACGATGATCCCAATACGCGGCTCATCGCCTTCCACGTCCTGGAGGCGTTGGGTTACGGCGTAGTGCTGGCCGAGGACGGAGAGCAGGGGTTCCAGATGGCGCGGCAGTTCGCGCCGGACCTGATCCTCACGGACCAGATCATGCCGCGCTGCGACGGCAAGCACTTTTGCCGCCGGATCAAGGAAGACCCCGCCACGCGGGACATCCGGGTGATCGTCATGACCGGCCTGTACAAGAAGGAGAGCCAGCGCATTGCCGTGCTGCGTGATTCCCACGCCGATGACTTCCTCACCAAGCCCATTTCCTTCGACCGATTGGGCGAGATCATGTCCTCGTGGTTGACCCCGGCGGCCTGCGCGCCGTGACCAAGCGTCTGGTGGTCACCTTCCCATGAGACCTGGCGCGGCCGAAGGGATACAGGAGAGCGCGGGGCCGATGGCGGGCCTCGCGCTGGAGCTCATCCCGGCTCGCGATCTGCCTGCCGTGGCGAAGACGCTGAGCCGGTGGCTTCCCCGGATCCTGCCCGCGGGAGACCGCGCTATCCTGGTCTCCGCGCCCGACGAGAAAGGATCGCTCGAGGGCTGGATCCTTGGAGGCGGGGAGGCTCCCGCAGAACCGGCCCACCGCGAGGAAGGGCCCATCCCAACGGCCTTTGCATCGCCCGCGGTCTTGACCGAGCGGGCGGCCGAGGGCGGTTATGCCATCGTGCCGCTGGATGCTGCGGGGGGACCATTCCCCTGCCTTCTCCTTGCTTCCGGAGGCCAATCCGGTGCCACGCCATCCGAGGCCTTGCAGACCGATGCGCTGGCCGCCCTGCTTATTCTCACGCTGGGGCGGATGCGCATGCAGTCCGCTCTGTCGGTGGGCAAGCGAGACTGGGAGAAAGCCTTCGATGCCTCCTCCGACCTCTTCGTCCTTCATGACGACTCGGGAAGAGTCTTTCGGGTCAACATGGCCGTCTCGCTCTTTCTTGGTCTGCCGCTCCAGGCGTGCATCGGGAGGAGCTGCGCGGAAATCCTCCCCGGGCTGTGCCAGATGCAGGACGCCTCCGGGCGCGAGTGGGCGGACGCGGGGAGCGGCCGCACCTTCGTCGCCTCTACCCAGCACATCAATCTCGGCGGCCATTCCGCTTGTCTCCACGTTCTGCACGAGGTCACGGAAGAGCGAAGGGCCCAGGCCCTCGCCAAGCAGCAGAGGGATCTCGAACTCACGCGGAAGATGCTGCAGGGGCTGGCGCACGAGATAAGAAACCCCTTGTTCGGCATCAGCTCGGTCGTGCAGGCGCTGGAGGCCAGCTTCTCCTCCGACGCCGCGGCCAAACCCTACCTCGCGATCGTCCTGCGGGAGGTGAAGCGCCTCGACCGCCTCGTCCGCAGGTTCATGCAGCTCGCCTTCCCGAGCGATCTGGACCAGCCCGGTACGGTGGAGGTGGAGGCCATCCTTCGACGCTCCGTCGAAGTCACGGGAGAGCGTAGGCCCGAGCTCGACACGGAACGAGTCCGGCTCCTGTGCGAGCCCGGCCTTCCGGCCCTCCAGGGCGATGGAGAGACCCTGGCGCAGGGCTTGGCCGATCTCTTCGAGAACGCCCTCTTCTTCGGCCCCGCCGGCAGCCCCGTCACGGTTCGGGCCTTCCGTGCCGAGAACGAGACGATCCTTTCGGTAGAGGACGAGGGGCCCGGGATCCCCGAGGAGCACCTCGACCTGATCTTCGAGCCCTTCTTCACCACCGTCCCGCACCGCACCGGTCTGGGCTTGAGTCTGGCCCGGTCCGCGGTCCTCCAGTACGGCGGCACCCTCAGCGTGCGCAGCGCCCCCCCTTCTCCCGGCGCCACTTTCCTGGTAGCCTTGCCTTAAGGACTGGCACGGGGGAAGGAAGAATGAACCTGCTGCTCATCGACGACGAGCCCGCGATCCGCTTCGGCATTGCCAAGTATTTAGAGGGTGAGGGATTTCGGATCACCGAGGCGGCCTGTCTCGCGGAGGCCCGGGAACGGATGGTCAAGCAGGGCTTCGGAGCCATCCTGCTGGACGTGAAGCTTCCCGACGGAGGGGGCATCGACTTTCTCAAGGAAATCCGCGAGCACGACCCCTCGGTTCCGGTCGTGATCATCACCGGCCACGGCACCATCGCCATGGCCGTGGAGGCCATGCGCCGGGGAGCCGACCATTTCCTGACCAAACCGGTGGACCTCAAGGAGCTGGAGGTCCTCTTGAACAAGGCCATGCAGATCGGCTCCCTTCGCCGGGAGAACCGCGCCCTCAAGGAGCGTCCCCAGATGCTGACCCCCCATCTCGGGGACAGCCCGGCCATGCAGCGCATCGAGCCCCTGCTCGCGGCCGCCTGCCGGCACAGGAGCCCCCTGCTCCTGCGGGGGGAAACCGGCACCGGCAAGGGGCTCATGGCGCGTCACATCCACCAGAACTCCGGCGAGCGAGACGAGCCCTTCGTGGAGCTCAACTGCGCGGGGCTGAAGGGGGAGTTTCTGGAGACAGAGCTGTTCGGCCATTCCAAGGGGGCGTTCACGGGAGCGGTGGAGACGAAGGAGGGACTGCTGGAGAGGGCCCACCGCGGCACCCTGTTCCTGGACGAGATCGGGGACATGGACATGACGGTGCAGGCGAAGTTCCTGAAGGTGCTTGAAGAGAAGCGCTTCCGTCCCCTCGGCCGCGTGGAGGAGAGGGTCTCCGACTTCCGCCTCATCTGCGCGACCCATCAGGACCTGGAAAAACGCATCGAATCCGGAGAGTTCCGGCGGGACCTCTTCTACCGGATCAACACCCTGGCCATCACCCTGCCGCCGCTGCGCGAGCGGACCAGGGAGATGCCTCACTTGGTCTCGCACCTCCTCCGCTTCATCGTCCAGGGTCGAGTCGTACCCGAGGTGGGGGAGGAGGTGCTCGGACTCCTCTGTTCCTACCCATGGCCGGGCAACCTCAGGGAATTGCACAATGTTCTGGAGCGGGCGTGGATCCTTTCGGACGGCAAGAGGCTCCGCCCCGAGCACTTCAGCGCGCTCGGCTCTTCGGTGCCCGCGCCGGCTGGATCCGATCCGACGAACGGGCCCGCCGACCTTGACTCCGCCGAGAAGAGGCACATCGAACAGGTCCTCAGGGAGGTCAAGGGCGACGTGAACAGGGCCGCCAGGCTCCTGGGTGTCTCCCGTGCCACGCTCTACCGCAAGATCACCCGGCACGGCCTGGCGCTGGATGATTGCCGGTGACACCCTGGCTTCTCACGGCCGCTCGGCCCGTCTCAAAAGCGCGACCCCGCGTCCGAGCCAGACTCGGCGAGATGGCGTTTCGGCGGCCGCGCCATGATCCTGGGCCGTTGGCACAGGGCTTGCTTGATTGAAGTGGACACCGAGGGAGGCCGCCATGAGCTATAAGATTCTGGTAGTAGATGACGAGAGCGCCACGGCCTTCGGCTTGAAGGCTCTCCTGGAGAGGGAAGACGTCGAGGTTCTGACGGCCGTGAACGCCCAGAGCGCCCGCGAGATCCTCGATTCCGGGAGCATCCAGGTGCTGCTCTCGGACATCCGCCTCAAGGGGACGCTGGACGCCGAAGGGCTGGAACTGCTTCGGTTCGTGCGGGATAAGGGATTGAAGACCCATACCATCCTCATGACCGGATACGGCGACCCGGCGGTCATGCAAAAGGCCTTCGAGCTGGGCGCCGCCTACTACTTCGAAAAGCCCGTCGAACTGACGACGCTTAGCGAGGCCATCCGGGAGCTCGGCGTCCCCAACGCTCTGTCGGGAGGGTGAGATGACCACCGAGGAACAGGTCCGCCAGCTTCTCAAGCACGGGTACATCTCCACGGCCTATCAGCCCATCGTCAATCTCGAGAACGGCGGGATCGTGGGATACGAGGCACTGATGCGGGGTCCCAAGGACACTCCGCTCAGCCACCCCGGCTGGATCTTCGGCCCGTCCAGCCGTGTCTCCGACGGGCTCATCCAGGATCTGGACGCGGCCTGCATCGCGGCCTCCCTTCGCTCGGGACACATGCTGGTTCCCGCGGGGGATCTCTTCATCAACGTTCACATCAGCACCCTGCTCCACCTCCGCAAGATGCAGTCTCTGTTCGAGAATCTCCTCGACTCCAGCGGCATCCCGCCGGAGGCGGTGGTGATCGAGATCTCCGAAAGGACCAAGGCCCCCAATCCGCGCGCCCTCTCCAGAATCCTGCGCACTCTGCGCCGGCGCGGCTTCCGCTTCGCCCTCGACGACTTCGGCCAGGCCTTCTCGGGCCTTCAGCACCTCCTGTGGTTCGAGCCGGAGTTCATCAAGATCGACCGCGCCTTCGTCCTGGGCATCCAGCGTTCCGCGCGAAAGCAGGCTCTCGTGGCGGGCGTGGCGACCATGGCCCAGAAACTGGGCGGGCAGGTCGTGGCGGAAGGGGTGGAGACCTCCGAAGAGCTCTTGACCCTCATGGCCTTGGATGTCCCCATGGCCCAGGGATACCACTTCGGTCGTCCCCAGTCCGCCCTCTTCTGGACGGCCGAGGGGAAGGTCAAGGCCATCTTCCGACCCTGGTTTCAGGCGGGAGCGGCCCCCGGCGGAAACGGCAGTGCCGAGGGGGGCGGCCGAGGCGGCCCTCAGCCCGTGAACTGATGATAGATGATAGATGATAGATGATAGATGATAGATGATAGATGATAGATGATAGATGATAGATCACTACTGTCCGGTTGTTTGTTGGCCAACTCGTTGTAAGTGGTTCCTTGTGATAGGGATAACCTACATCATAACCGTTTTCGATTTCAACTCGGTTGCGTTTTCCGGCCCTCCTCCCGTTCCCT
>JAJYLT010000024.1:55306-58647 GCA_021787565.1 Acidobacteriota bacterium | reverse complement strand
GTTCCTACCTCGGGAGTCTCTGGGTGTCATCCTGGGGATAGGGGGGGCCCTAATGCTTCTGGCAGCGGCCGGAGCTTTGCCTGCAAGAGGCGGATGATGCACGAGCTGAATTCCCTCGTCACGATGCTGGTGGACGCTCTTGTCCACAAGGAAGTGCCCGACTATTTCGTCATGCTCGCGCTGATCATGGTGGGCACCCTCCTCTTCTTCTTTCTGGCCACCCGCCGCCTGTCCGTGGAGCGGCCGGGCGTGGTTCAGCAGATCCTGGAGCTCGTCGTGGAGGCGGTGGGTAAGTTCCTGGACGACATCCTCGGGCCCCACGGCCGTCAGTACATGGCGCCCATGGGCACCTTCACGGTTCTGATCCTCGTCTCCAACCTCAGCGGCCTGATCCCGGGCTTCATGCCGCCCACGGGTAACATCGTCGTGACCCTCTCCCTGGGCCTCTCCTCCTTCTGCGTCTACAACTTCTACGGCCTCAAGGCTCACGGCATCGGGTACGTGAAGCATTTCATGGGCCCCATCCTGCTGATGGCCCCGCTCTTCTTCCCCATCGAGATCGTGAGTCACGTGGCCCGGCCCATGTCTCTCGGCATCCGTCTCTTCGGCAACATCTTCGGCGATCACCAGGTGGGGGGCGTCTTTCTGCACCTCGTACCCTTCGCGGTTCCGGTTCCCTTCATCCTGCTGGG
Organism: Acidobacteriota bacterium; assembly: GCA_021787565.1. GTDB lineage: Bacteria > Acidobacteriota > UBA4820 > UBA4820 > DSQY01 > DTPS01. The sequence goes on along the minus strand of JAJYLT010000024.1, from coordinate 57,955 downwards.
CATTTTCGTGGCCTTCGTCCAGACGCTGGTCTTTGTCTTGCTCTCCATGATCTATATCGCGGGGGCGGTTGAGCACCACTAGGTTAGGAAGGTTCGAAAGGAGGAGCTCCGTGAACAGGAAAAAGGCTTGGATGATTCTCTTGGGGTCTTTGATGCTGATGCTGGCCGCCCCCGTCTTCGCCCAGGAGCCGGGCACCGCCGCCGGCCTCGGCAAGGATGCTCTCGGGGTGCTGGCCGCCGGTTTCTCGATGGCTTTTGCCTCCGCCATCTGCGGCCTGGCTCAGGGCAAGGCCATCTCGGCCGCCTGCGAGGGCGCCGCCCGGAACCCGGGCATGGCCGACAAGCTGCAGATCATGATGATCATCGGTCTGGCCTTCATCGAGTCGCTGGCCCTCTACACGATGGTCATCATCTTCGTGAAGATGTGACTTCCCTCCGGGGTCCCGTCTTCGGGCGGGACCCCGGATCTTCCCCCTCTGCCTTGTCCCAAAGACCCTTCATCCGCATCCCCTCCGCTCTCCATCCGGTGCTCCTCGCCCCAAGTGTGGCCCCCCTTCTCCCTCAGTTGCGCCGCTTCGTCGGCGGGCGACGGCCGTTTCTCTGCACGGAGGCCAGGCTCTCCAAGATCCTGGCTCCGATCCTCGGCCTGCTCTCCGAGTCCCTCGACCAGGCGCCCCTGGTGACCTTCGCTGGCGGCGAGAGGCGCAAGAACCGAGGCACCAAGGAGAGGCTGGAGGATTCCCTCCTGCGCGCGGGCGCCGGACGGGATGCCGTGCTGGTGGCGGTGGGCGGCGGTCTGGTGAGCGACCTGACGGGATTCACCGCCGGCACCCTGATGCGCGGCGTGCCCTACATCAATCTCCCGACGACTCTGCTCGCCCTGGTGGACGCCTCCATCGGCGGCAAGACCGCCGTCAACACTCCGGCGGGCAAGAACCTGGTGGGCTTGTTCCACCCGCCCCTCGCGGTCCTTAGCGCCCTCGACCTCCTGGACACGCTCCCGCCCCGCGAGTTCCGGTCGGGCCTGGCGGAGTGCCTCAAGCACGGCGCGGGCATCGAGGCCGGTCTCCTCGCCTGGATGGCCGAGCGCTCCACCGAGGGCCTGCGCCGGGACCAGGAGGCTCTCCTTCACCTCGTGGCCACCTCCAGCGCCCTGAAGTGCCGCGTCGTGGACGAGGACCCCACGGAGCGGACCGGCCGGCGGAACATCCTGAACCTCGGCCACACCCTCGGCCACGCCATCGAGCTCCTGAGCGGCTACAGGGTCAGCCACGGCTCCGCCGTCGCGGCCGGCCTCTGCTGGGAGGGAGCCTGCGCGGTCGTCCAGGGCTACCTCCCCCGAACGGACCTGGAGACCCTCTTGCAGGCCGTTCGCCCCTACCGTTTCCCGCCCCTGTGGCGGAGCGCCGATTCCGCGGCGGTCTTCGAGGCCGCGGCCCACGACAAGAAGAACACCAGGGGCCAGGTGGCCTACGTTCCCCTGGCTGCCATGGGGCGTCCCGCGCTCCCACCGCCCCACACGGCCCCCATGACTCTCCTCGCGCTCCGCTCGGCCCTCGAGCTCCTTCCGGAAGGCTGACATGGACAAGCTCTTTGGCGTGAATCCCGTTGTCGAGTGCCTGCGCGCTGGCCGGCGGGCCGTCCGGCGCCTCTGGGTCTCCAGCGCGGACCGCTCCGCGGAGCTGGAGCGCCGATCGGGCGCTCCCCTCCCCGTCGCCTGCGAAGCACTCCCGCGAGAGAGGCTGACCCGCATGGCCGACAATCCGAACCACCAGGGGGTTTTGGCCGAGGTGGACCCCTACCCTTACAGCGATGCGGACGACCTGCTGGAGGTGCCGGGGGCCTTCCTGCTCCTTCTGGACAACCTGACCGATCCGCACAACGTGGGCGCCATCCTGCGCAGTGCTTACTGCGCGGGCGTCACCGGCGTGACTCTCCGAAAGCACCACGCGGCCCAGATCACGCCCGTAGTGGCCAAGGCCTCCGCGGGCGCCGTCGAGCACCTGAACGTGGCCCTCGTTCCCAACCAGTCCATGGTCCTCGAACAGGCAGGCGACAGGGGCTACTTTCGGCTCGCCCTGGACATGGAGGGATCGCCCCTCTGGAACGCGGACCTCCCATGGAATCGCCCTCTGGCGCTGGTGGTAGGCGCGGAGGGAGAGGGCGTGGGACGGCTGGTCCGCTCCCGCTGCGACGCCTCGGTCAGGATCCCCATGCGCGGCCGGCTGGACTCCCTCAACGCCTCCGTCGCCGCGGCCCTGGCCATGTTCGAAGTGGCCAGGCACCGTTCTTAGGCCGCGGCGAGGCGAAGGGGCGTGGGGGAACGGCAAGGTTCCCCCGCGGCGAAGGACCTCCACCGTGAGGGCAGGGAGGAGCAGCCCGCCGCGCACCGGCGCGGCGGGCGCAGAGGAGGGCCGGCCGAGGCCCGCCTCTGGGAGCGCGCCCCCGCGCGACGCCGCGGCCCTGGCCATGTTCGAAGTGGCCAGGCACCGTTCTTAGGCCGCGGCGAGGCGAAGGGGCGCGGGGGAACGGCAAGGTTCCCCCGCGGCGAAGGACCTCCACCGTGAGGGCAGGGAGGAGCAGCCCGCCGCGCACCGGCGCGGCGGGCGCAGAGGAGGGCCGGCCGAGGCCCGCCTCTGGGAGCGCGCC
>JAJYLT010000024.1:0-55296 GCA_021787565.1 Acidobacteriota bacterium | reverse complement strand
GGGGGAACGGCAAGGTTCCCCCGCGGCGAAGGACCTCCACCGTGAGGGCAGGGAGGAGCAGCCCGCCGCGCACCGGCGCGGCGGGCGCAGAGGAGGGCCGGCCGAGGCCCGCCTCTGGGAGCGCGCCCCCGCGCGACGCCGCGGCCCTGGCCATGTTCGAAGTGGCCAGGCACCGATCCTAGGCCGCGGCGAGGCGAAGGGGCCGCCGGGCGCGGCCCAGGATTGAAGACCGAAGGGCGCCATGGGACAATCGCCGCTCCGGCCGCGCGGCACGCCGGGATGAACGGGGAGGGAGCATGGACGCTCATGACAAGATCTCCATCGTGGATTTCGGCGGGCAGTACGCCCACCTCATCGCCACCAAGGTCCGGCGTCTGAAGGTTCTGGCAGAGATACTCCAGCCCGAGGACCCCGTCGAGCGCTTCGCGGAGTTCAAGGGGATCATCCTCTCGGGAAGTCCCTCCCTGTCGGCCTACGACGAAGACAACGCCTACGACAGCAGAATCTACGACCTGCCCGTGCCCATCCTGGGGTTCTGTTTCGGCCACCAGGAGATCGCCAAACACTACGGCGGCCGCGTGGAGCATACCCAGCGCGAATATGGGCCGGCCGTCCTGACCTTGCGGGGCTCCAGTCCCATCTTCCGCGGCCTCGCTCCCGAAGAGACGGTCTGGATGAGTCACGGCGATTCGGTGACGGCTCTGCCCGAGGGATTCGAGGAGATCGGCGTCTCCTCGTCCGAACGGGGACCGGCCCACCGCAACGCCGCCATCGCCCACCAGGGACTCCGGCGCTACGGCTTCCAGTTCCACCCCGAGGTGGACGACACGCTGCACGGCGAGGAGATGCTGAGGAATTTCGTGCTGGACATCTGCGGCTGCCGACCCGATTGGACCATGGATCTCTTTTCCCGGGAGGAGGAGGAGCGGATCCGCGAGCAGGCGCACGACCGGCCCGTGTTTCTGCTGGCCTCGGGCGGGGTGGATTCCACCGTCTGCGCGGTGCTGCTCGGCGAGGCGCTGGGGCCCGAGCGGGTCCACCTGCTCCACATCGACAACGGCCTGCTTCGAAAGAACGAGAGCGCCGAGGTTCTTGAGGCCTTCCGCCGGCATGGGTTCGACCGGAATCTTCATTTCGTGGACGCCTCGGAGCGATTCCTCTCCGCCCTCGCGGGCGTGGTGGAACCCGAACGCAAGCGCCGGATCATCGGCGACACCTTCCTGGAGGTGTTTCAGGAAGAGGCCTCCCGGCTGGACCTCCGGGACTGCCTCTTGGCCCAGGGGACCATCTATCCCGACACCATTGAGACGGGCGGGACCAAGCGCGCCGACGTGATCAAGACGCACCACAACCGCGTACCGGCGGTGGAGGCCCTGATCGCCAGGGGGCAGGTCATCGAACCGTTGCGCGAGCTCTACAAGGTGGAAGTCCGGGAACTGGGCGAGGCCCTCGGCCTCCCCGAGGAGCTGGTCTGGCGGCACCCCTTCCCAGGTCCAGGACTCGGAATCCGGCTGCTCTGCTCCGATGGCAGGGCCCCCGATCGGACGCCCGGCGCCGAGGAGGCGCTGGCTCGGCTCGCGGCCCAGACCGGCGTGGGCGCCGCCATCCTCCCCGTGCGCTCCGTGGGGGTCAAGGCCGACCTGCGCGCCTACGAACAGCCGGTGATCCTCTGGGGACCGGGCCTCCTGCCCCATGCGGAGACCCTGGCCGCCAGGCTCTACCAGGAGGTGCCCGGCGTCAACCGCTGCGTGGTGGACCTCTCCGGGAAGGGGTTCAAGGCCGCCAAGCCTCTGGCGGGGACGGTCACCCGGGAACGGCTGGACCTCCTGCGGGAAGCCGACGCCATGGTGATGGGGGGGCTGAGGCGGCACGGCCTCTACCGCACCGTGTGGCAGTGCCCCATCGTCCTGGTTCCCCTGGAGCTGGACGGCCGGGGGAGGGAATTCGTGGTGATCAGGCCCGTCCTGTCCGAGCGGGCCATGACCGCCCGGCCGGCCCTTCTCCCCGCCTCCCTTCTCGACGAGTTGTACGCGGCCATTTCGGCGTTGCCCGGAGTGTCGGGAGTGGCCCTGGACGTGACCACCAAGCCCCCCGGAACCATCGAGTGGGAGTGAGTGGATAGAGCCACGGAAACAGAGAGACAGGGAGAGCGTCGCCCTTCGAAAGGCCTGGGGCCTGCCCCTCGCTCTTCGCCCCTCCCGTTCAACAGACAAGGGCCGGGAAACCCCGGCCCTTGCGCCATTCAAGATCCGATGTCGAGGTGGTCACTTCGCCTGCATGCCGGCGTTCCAGAGAGCCTTCCCGCCGCCCGTGACATCCTTCGCCCACATGGCCTCGATCATATCGACCACGTTCATGGGAAGCGGGATGTAGTCTAGGCCAGCGGCCATGGTGCTGCCCTTGCGGAAGCCCCAGTCGAAGAACTTGAGAATCGCCTGGCCCGTGGCGGGCTCGGTCTGCTTCGCGTAGAGAATGATGAAGGTGGCGCCCGCGATGGGCCAGGTGTCCTTGCCCGGCTGGTCCGTGAGGACCACGCCGAAGTGGTCCGAGTGGGCCCAGTCGGCATTGGCCGCCGCCGCCTGGAAGGCGGCCATGGTGGGCTTCACGAAAAAGCCCGCCTTGTTCTTGAGCTCCACCGTCGTGAGGTGGTTCTGCTTGGCGTAGGAGTACTCCACGTAGCCGATGCCGCCATCCACCTGCTTCACGTACGAGGTGACGCCCTCGCTGCCCTTGCCGCCCACGCCGACGGGCCAGTTGACGGCGGTGGAGAAGCCCACCTTCTCCTGCCAGGGCTTGGAGACCTTGCAGAGGTAGTTGGTGAAGATCCAGGTGGTGCCCGAGCCATCCGCCCGGTGCACCACGGTGATGTCCTCGTTGGGCAGCTTGAGGCCCTTGTTCAGGGAGGCGATGCGCGGATCGTTCCACTTGGTGATGGTGCCGAGGTAGATGTCCGCCAGGACGGGCCCCGAGAGCCTGAGCTGGTCCGTGCCGATCCCCTGGATGTTCACCATGATGGCCACTCCCCCCATGGCGGTGGGGAACTGGACCTGGTCGTGCTTTCCCAGGTCCGCCCCGGAGAGGGGGGCATCGGAGGCGCCGAAATCGACGGTGCGGTTGTTGATCTGCTGGATGCCCCCGCCCGATCCGATGGACTGGTAGTTCAGGCCCGCCCCTCCCTGGGCCTTGTACTCATAGGCCCACTGGGAATAGAGAGGGTAGGCGAAGGTCGATCCCGCCCCATTGATGACCTTGGGTCCCTGGGCCATGGCGCCCACGCCCACCAGAACCACGATACCCGCGGTTAGCAAGAGCTTCTTCATCCAGTCCTCCTTCGTCATCGGAACGACCCTCGGTGCAAGGACCGCTTCCAGTTCCAGGTTAGGCGGGAAGGATGACCGGAGTTTGGCTGGTGTGTTGCGAAATTGCAGTAATACGGCCGGGGCTAGGTCGCCGGCGAGAGGCGTCGGAGGATTTCCTGCTCCATCGTCTCCCGCGAGGTCACCTTGACTTCACAGGCCTCCGCCACGATCAGACCGAGCGCCTTCTGGTACATCTTCTTTTCCCGGAAGGAGAGGGGCTTCTTGTTGTTCAGGATCCATAGGGCCTTGAGGACCCGGACCACGGACATGAGGTCGCCCGAAGCCAGCATGCTGCCGTGCTGGGCAAACCGGTCCTTCCAGGAGGGCAGAATCTCCGGCTCGCCCTCTCCCAGATAGGTCAGGGCCTCCTCGACCCCCCGCTTCGTGGAGAGGGGCCTGAGTCCAACCTCCTCGATGTTGTCGAGCGGGATGAGTACCTTGGATTCGCCCGTGCTGTCCTTGAAGAGGAGCACGCAGAACACGCGCTGGGTATCGCCCATCTGGCGCTCCCGGATGTCCTGCACCAGCCCCACGCCGTATCCGGGATAGACGATGGTGTCCCCGACCTTGAACCACAGCTTGCGAGTTCTGGCCATGCTGTGAGTATACCATAGGGGCGGTTGCTGTGTGATATGCTCCCCATCTGTCCCTGCGGTACGAGGTTTCGGCGCGCTTGACCTCCTTTCTCGCCCCTCCTATGCTTGGGGTCATGAGGAAAATTCTCATGGGCGCGGGCCTCGGCATCGGCTTGGCGGTGGCCACCTTGGCCGGCGGGCCCATCCAGGCGCCCCCCGCCCAGCCACCGCGATTCTGCCAGGTGACCTTCCGGCTGCTGACCACGGGTTCGCACCAGACCACTCAGACCATCGGGACATTCTCCTCCACCCTTCCGCTGGGCAAGGCGGGCCAGCTCGACAGGCTGCTGACCATCACCAACCAGACCCGCGACGTCTCCACTTCTCTGGCGCTCAAGCTTTCGCTCACGCCCGTCCTGGACGAGAGCGGCCGCCTTCACTGTGTGATTCTCTCCGACGTGAACCCCCAGGGGGGCAATCCCACCACCCGCGCCAAGGACGTCGCCTTCGCGACGCCGGGCGAGCAATTGATGGAGCTTTTCGCGGACCCGAGAACGGGGACTCAGGTCGTCATGGCCGTTCAAGCCGCTCTCGCGGACCCATCCGCCACCGAGGCGGGCTCCAAATTCCCCCCCATCCTGTTCCTGGTCCGCGTGGAGCAGTGGACCGGGGCCCAACGCTCCGAGATCGAAACCCTCCAGCTCCAGTCTCTGGAAGGCAAGGCCGTGGGCCACGACTACCAGCGGAGCGTTCCCCGGTGGGTGGAGGGCGAGCCATCCGGCCCCGATCAGATCTCCACCCAACACCTTAAGGAGCTGGATTTCAGCAAGGGCACCCCCGTCATCCAGGCGGGCGAGGGGTTCACTATTCCGCTGGACGAGAAACAATCCTCCAAGACCCGAAAAAAGGAGAAAGCGGACCAAGCGGGCAAGAAGGAGACCCCCAACCCACCCAGAAAGCTGGTCTGGGACAAGGAGTTCTATCACCTGACGCTGTCCCCCCTATCCATCAGGGACAACCATCTGGATCTCAAGGTGCAGGTCGTCGGCCAGATGCTATCGCCGACGACCCACCAGCCGCTTCCTGCGGTGGACATTTCGGCGGAGAAGAGCCTCCTGCCCGACCAGCCCGTTCCCTTTTATCTGACGAGGGATGTCGCCGGGGCCACTCAGGGATACGTGCTTTGGATCGAGGCGCGGTGGGGCAACACCGAGGCCTCCTCCTCCGATTCCACCCCGTGACCGCCAGCGGCTTTCACACCCAGTCCTCATGTTTCACCGGCCCATTTGCGGGAGGTCGAATGCATCGGATCAGACGGGTTGCCTTGCTCGCGCTCCTCTTTCTCGCGCCCCTGTGTGGACTCGCCCAGGAGAAACCTGACGACGGCCTCTGCGCCAGGACCTTCGCGAAGCTCGCGGAGAACTACCGGCACTTCACGGCCCTGGAAGCCCATTTTGTCCACACGCTTCACGCTCCGGCGCTGGGCCAGAACGAGCTGGACGAGGGGACCCTCTACATCGAGAAGGGGGGACGCATGCGCTGGGACTACACGACGCCCCCGGGCAAGCTGGCGGTGGCGGACGGCAAAGAAAGCTACCTCTACCTGCCCTCGGAGAACCAGGTGTTCATCCAGCCCCTGGGGACGGGTCCGAATGCCCCTCTCGCCATCAGGCTCCTCTCCGGGGACGTTGAGCCCGGAAAGGACCTGCTCTGCCTAGGAGCCAGCCGCGACGGGAATGCGGTGGTTCTCCGCCTCGGCCTCGCCTCCGATGCGGAGGGGGTGCACGACCTGGAGGTGCGGGTGGACAAGGATGGCAAGCAGATCAGCGAGGTCAGCTACACGGACGCCCTGGGCAACCAGGTGGACCTGCGGCTGACCGGCATCCGGACGCCCGGGCACCTCCCCGCGGACCTCTTCGCCTTTACCCCCCCGAAGGGAGCTCAGATCATCCGGTCGGGTGGCTGATCGGCAGGGCCGGTCCCGCGGCCCTCAGCGGGTGCCGGTACGATTTCCGATGAGCGAGAGAAATTCGGCGCGCGCCCTCGGATCGGAGAGGAAGGTCCCACGAAGCGCGGAGGTGGTGGCCTGGCTCCCCTCCTTCTGAACGCCGCGCATGACCATGCAGAGATGGGTGGCCTCCAGGACCACCCCCAAGCCCCTGGGTTTCAGGGCGTGGGCGATGGTGTCGGCCACCTGCTCCGTGAGCCTCTCCTGAACCTGCAGCCGGCGCGCGAAGTGCTCCAGGATCCTGGGAACCTTGGAGAGTCCCATGAGGCGTCCATCGGGTATGTAGGCCACGTGAGCCTTGCCGAAGAAGGGCAGCAGGTGGTGCTCGCAAAGGCTGTAGAAGGGGATGTCCTTCACCAGGACAAGAGCCTGAGAAGGATCTGGAAATACGGCGTTCTCGAGGATCTCCTCGATGGACTCGCGGTAGCCACGGGTCAGATCCAGCAGGGATTCTGAAACCCGGGCCGGGGTCCGGCGGAGACCTTCCCTCCCCGGGTCCTCACCCAGGGCCGCCAGGATCGCTCTTACGGCCTCTTCCATGTCCTCTCCTTCAGCCAAGGGGTGAGTATACGCGCCCCCGCCGGAGGCCTGCAAAAGGGTCGGTTCCTGGCTCCGTGACCCAGCTTTCCGGTAACAAGGTTAGCACCCCCTCACAACACGCAACTCAAGCAGCGCATGGCCACTAAGGACTTGAACGCCGAGGCGGCAGGTGAAAAAGGCGCCATTTCGTGAACCCAGTACACACTCCTCTCCCGAGACTTGACAAGGGGGCTTCCATGGATTACTATTGGCTCCGGCATCATAAGGAAGGATTAGCGACATGCCCATTTACGAGTACCACTGCGACAAATGCAACCAGCGCTTCGAACGCCTTCAGCGCCTCTCGGACCCGCTTCTTACGGTGTGTCCGAAGTGCGGGGGTTCTGTGCACAAGATGTTCTCCGTCCCGGCCCTCCAGTTCAAGGGCACTGGATTCTACACGACGGATTACGCTCATCGCCCCAGCGGGAGCGTAGCCTCCGAGAAGAAGCCCGCCTCGCCGTCTGAGGCAGGATCTCCTGGAGGTTCGAGCCATGAATAAATCCCACCTGACACTATCTTACCCTCGTATACAGACCGTTTCGACGGTTTCCCGCCTTACTTCTCTACCCACCTAAGCCTAATCCCTCCTCTTTTATAGTCCCCCCGGTCCGTTTCAAGACGACCGGGGGGCCCCTCCCTTTTCCCAGTGCGCTTTGGCTTACGCTCGTCCTGAAGACCATGGTAAGGTGACCCGTGATGCGATACGCCCGCCCCCATCCGAAAGCGAAGACCCCCCCGCACTCTCCCCGCCGAAAACAGTCACCGCACGGGGAGCCAACGGCGACGGTGGAGATCGAGGCCCTGACCTGGGGAGGCCGAGGACTGGCCAGGCACGAAGGCAAGATCATCTTCGTCTCCAAGGCCGTGCCCGGGGACAAGCTCCTGGTGGGTCTGGACCGCGTCAAATCCCGTTACGCGGAGGGCCACATCCGGGCCGTCCTGGCTCCCGGACCCGACCGGGTGGAACCGAAGTGCAAATTCTTCAGCCACTGCGGCGGCTGCCAGTGGTTGAGCACGGCCTACGCCCGGCAACTGCGGGAAAAGGAGCTCCTCCTGCGCTCCATCCTTCGCCATCACCTCCCCGAGGGTGGACCGGAGGCCATCGTTGGGGCCGAACCGGATCGGGGCTATCGCCACAAGGGCGACTTCCACGTCCACGCCTCCGGTGACACCCTCCGCATAGGCTTCTATCAGGAGGGCAGCCACCACGTGGTCAACTTGGACTTCTGCCTGCTCTTTGACCGTGACTACAACATTTTCTACCAGAACCTCCGCTCCCTTCTCCGCGAAGAGCCGCGGGCGAAGGCGCTGGAAAGGCTGACGCTGGGCAGGGACGAGAACGGGGCGCACTACGCCGCCCATCTCCACCTGCGCGAGGGGGCATCCGCCGAGGAGGCGGCGGCCCTGGCCAGGTTGGGGGAGTCCGCGGGATTGGGTGGGGGACTGGTGACGCCTGCCCGGGAGCCGGGACGCATCCTGGCGCGATGGGGCAGGCCCTGGACCCGATACACCCTGCCGGGAGCCGAGGCCGGCGCTCCCGAGCTTCGGATGCAGGCCGACGTGCGCTCCTTCTCGCAGGCCCACTACCTCATGAACCGGAAACTGGTCGGAACGGTGCGCGAGTGGCTCGGCCTGGCCCGCCACGAGCGCCTCTTGGATCTCTACTCCGGCATCGGGAACTTCTCCGTGCCCCTGGCCTCCGTCTGCCGCGAGGTCGTGGCCGTCGAATCCGGCCCCACGGCCCACGAGGACGCGAAGGAAAACGCGCGGATCAACGGCCTCCTGAACCTTCGCCACCTCCTGGGGGAAGCGGCCCCGTGGGTCGCCAAGATGGCCGCCGCCAGCGAGAGCTTCGAGGCGGTCCTCCTGGACCCGCCCCGCGCGGGCGCCAGGGACATCCTGGAGACCCTCGTCCACTTGACTCCCAAGCGCATCCTGTACGTCTCCTGCAATCTGCCCGCCCTGGAGCGCGACCTGCAGATCCTGGGGGAGTCGGGCTACAAACCGCTGCGCATGCAGGCCTGGGATCTCTTCCCCCAAACGTACTCCGTCGAGACGCTATGCCTCCTCGCGCGCTCCTAGCCACGCCGGCAGACGCCGAATTGACAGGAGATCGCCCCCTTCCGTATACTTTCGGGCCGGGGCGGTGTAGCTCAGGTGGTTAGAGCAAACGGCTCATATCCGTTGTGTCCGGGGTTCAAGTCCCTGCACCGCCACCATCCTCTTCTCAAGCGCTTCAGGCGAGACCTCAAGGAACTTCCGCTGGCGGGCGGCCAACGCCTGCTCCTGGCCGTGTCGGGCGGCGGGGACTCGGTGGGGATGCTCGCCCTGTTCCTCTCGGCCCGCCCCCGCCCCGACCTGGCGTTGGGCCTGGCCCACGTCCACCACAATCTCAGGGCAGAGGAGGCGGACCGCGATCAGGAGTTCGTGCGCCGCCTGGCAGAGACCCTGGGCCTTTCCTGCGCCTCTGTCACCCTTCGCGGCAAGCCCGCCCCCGCCCAGAGCTGGGAGGAGTGGGCCCGGGAGGGCCGCTACGCGGCCCTGGAATCGATGCGAGAAAGAGGACGCTGGGATTGGCTGGCCACGGCCCACACGGGGGACGACCAGGCCGAGACCGTGCTCCTCAGAATCCACCGGGGCACGGGGTTGCAGGGCCTGGCGGCCATCCGCCCCGTGGTGGGCAGGGTCCTGCGGCCCGTCCTGAAATTTTCCGGCCCCGAGCTGCGAGAGGCCGCCGCCGCGTGCGGGCTGAGCTACATCGAGGACTCCTCCAACAGGGACCGGCGCTTTCTGCGCAACCGCCTCAGGCTGGACGTGATGCCCGTCCTGGAGGCCTCCATGCCGGGATTCACCCGCCGCCTGTCGGCCCTGGCCCGCCTCGCCGCCGAGGCGGGACCTGGGTCGAATCCCTTGGAATTTGCGGATTTGAGCGCGGGTACCTTATATTACCGGTGTGATGCACTGGCCGCTCTCCCTCGGGGCGAGGGGCTGGAAGCCCTGCGCCAGGGACTGGCTCTGGTGCGGGGACACCTCCGCAGCATCGGCGAACGCCATCTGCGGGCCCTCTGGGCCTTGCGGGAAGCGCGCCCGGGAGCCACGGTGGCCCTCCCCGGGGGATGGGCCGGCGTCCGAGAAGAGGCGGGGATCCGGCTGCGGGCGCTGTCCGCCGGCAGGACGAGATCATGACCATGAAGCTGGCCCACGGCATTCTGTTCACGGAGCAGCAGATCCAGCAGCGGGTATCGGAGCTGGCCCGCCAGATCCAAAGGGACTACGAGGGGAAGACGCTCGTCCTCTGCGCCATCCTCAAGGGCTCCATCCCCTTCCTCGCCGACCTCATGCGGCACATCCAGGGGGACGTCCGCCTCGCGCTCATCGAGATGAAGAGCCAAGTGGACGGACAGCACGCTTCCATCCTCTTCACCTCCAGCCTCGATCTGGCTGACCGGCACGTGCTGATCATCGAGGACATCGTGGACACGGGCATCACCTTGGACTACCTCCTCAAGCACCTGGACGCCGAGCGGGCTCCCGCCTCCCTCAGGGTCGCCGCCTTCCTGGACAAGCCCGAGGCCCGGCGGATCGAGGTGCCCGTCCACTACCGGGGGTTCACCGTGCCGGACAAGTTCGTGGTGGGCTACGGCCTGGATTACCAGGAGAGATTCCGGAACCTCCCCTTCATCACCTGGGTGGAACCGGAATGATGTCACCACCGCGGGCGTTCCGCATCATAGGTTAGAGACCCGGCCCGCGGGTTGGAGGTCTCGAGTCGAAGGCTCCGGCCGGTGCCCGTTCCCCCGATCCTCCGATGCCTTGGCCGGCAGCCTGACCGAAGGGAGCAGCAGTGAACCAGCAGTTACGGAATTTGATCCTCTGGGCCCTGATCTTCGTCGTCATCGCCGTCTCCATCGGGCTCCTGAGAAAGGCTACGCTCAAGGAGACGGATCTCCCCTTCAGCAAGTTCGATCAGCTCGTTCAGCAGGGGCAGATCGTGAGCGCCGTGATCAAAGGCACGGCCGTCCACGGTGAGCTCAAGCAGGCCATCGACGGGGCCACTCACTACACGACGAACCTCCCGCCCGACCTTCAGAACTACACCCCGCAGATGGTGGCCAAGGGTGTGGACGTGAAGTCGGTGGAGCCGAACTCGGGCCAGTACGTTTTCGCCCTGGCCTACATCCTGCCCATCGTCCTGATGATCGGCTTCTGGATCTTCTTCATGCGCCAGATGCAGTCCGGCGGGAACAAGGCCTTCAGCTTCGGCAAGTCCAAGGCCCGTATGGTCGGAGAAGCCAAGAACAAGATCACCTTCAAGGACGTGGCGGGCATCGAAGAGGTGAAGGAGGAGCTCTACGAGATCATCGAGTTCCTGAAGGAGCCCCAGAAGTTCTCCAAGCTGGGCGGCAAGATCCCCAAGGGCGTTCTGCTCATGGGGGCGCCCGGAACGGGCAAGACCCTCCTCGCCAAGGCCATCGCCGGCGAGGCGGGGGTGCCCTTCTTCTCCATCTCCGGCTCCGAGTTCGTGGAGCTCTTCGTGGGCGTGGGCGCCAGCCGCGTGCGCGACATGTTCGAGCAGGCCAAGAAAAACTCCCCCTGCATCGTCTTCATCGACGAGATCGACGCCGTGGGGCGGAACCGGGGGATGGGCAACATCGGCGGCCACGAGGAGCGGGAGCAGACCCTCAACCAGCTCCTCGTGGAGATGGACGGCTTCGAAGCCAACGAGGGCGTCATCATCATCGCCGCCACCAACCGGCCCGACGTGCTCGACCAGGCCCTCCTGCGGCCGGGCCGCTTCGACCGGCGCATCGTGGTGCCGCGACCCGACCTGCGCGGGCGCGAGGAGATCCTCGGGGTGCACGTGCGAGGGCTCAAGGTCGCCGATGACGTGGATCTCTCTGTCGTGGCCCGGGGAACACCGGGCTTCTCCGGGGCCGACCTGGCCAACCTCGCCAACGAGGCGGCGCTCCGGGCCGCGCGGCGCGGCGTCAAGGCCGTGGAGATGGAGGATTTCGAGTTCGCCAAGGACAAGGTCCTCATGGGGTCCGAGCGGCGCTCCATGATCCTCTCCGAGGAGGACAAGAAGGTGGTGGCCACCCACGAGTCGGGCCACGCCGTGGTGGCCTACAACCTCCCCGCGGCCGACCCCATTCACAAGGTCTCCATCGTGCCCCGCGGCATGGCCCTCGGCGTCACCCAGCAGCTCCCCATGGACGACAAGTACAACTACAGCAAGGAATATCTGGAGGCTGAGATCGCCGTCATGCTGGGCGGCCGGACGGCCGAGGAGCTGTTCCTGGGCTCCATCACCACGGGCGCCGGAAACGACTTCGAGAAGGCCACCGAGATGGCCTGGAAGATGGTCACGGCCTGGGGCATGAGCGAGAAACTCGGACCGCTGTCGTACAACTCCGACAAGGCCCAATTCATGCCCTTCTGGGAGACGGGGGTGCGCAACCAGTACTCGGAGCGCACCGCCCAGGAGATCGACGAGGAGGTCAAGCGGATCGTCCTGCAGGCCCAGCAGACGGCGCGCGATCTCCTGACCCAGCGCAAGCCCCAGATGGAACACCTCATCCGCGCCCTCCTGGACCGGGAGGTGCTGGACAAGGAGGAGTTCACGGCCATCATGAAGGGCGAGCCGCTCCCGGACCGCCCGGTGCCGCCGGCCGTGGGCGAAGCGGCCGCCTCCTCGCCGGAGCCCTCTCCGGGCACGCCCGCGATCTCCCCCTCGCCGAGCCTCTCGGGTCCCGTGGGCGGGGCCTGAGGGCTCCATGGACGGGCGGGCTGCGGGTCATCCGGCCCCCGGCCAGAACGGGATCCTGTTCCTTCCCCTTCCCGGCACTGGGCGTTTGGAGCCGGCCTTTGGTGTACGCGCCTTTGGCCTCTCGCCCCGCCAGGCGGCCGTGCTCGAAGAGGTGGGACGGATTTTCGCGGCCGCCTTGGGCCCATCCCTCTGGGTCGATACGCTTTCCTCGCCCGCGGGCGGCCTCGCGATTCGCGGTCCGCGCCACGCCTTTTCCCGCCTCGTCGATTCGCTGAGCAAATGGGAGCACATGGGCGAAGTGGCCTCGGCCCTGGCCGACACCCTGGACCGGAGCGCCCGCCGGCCGGCCCTGATGGTTCGCGGCCGGGACCTGCTCGAGAAGAGCCCCTGCCTCCTCATGGGCGTGCTCAACGTGACCCCCGACTCCTTCTCCGACGGCGGAAGGTTTCTTGCGCCCGAGGCGGCCGTGGCGCACGCGCTTCGGCTGGCGGAGGAGGGCGCCGACCTCCTGGACCTCGGCGCCGAATCGAGCCGCCCGGGCAGCGATACCGTCCCCATCGAGGAGGAGCTCCGGCGCCTGCTGCCGCCCCTCCGGGAGCTGCGCCGTGTGCTGCCCGACCTCCCCATTTCGGCGGACACCACGAAGGCGGCCGTGGCCGAGGCGGCCCTCGATGCCGGGGCCGACCTCATCAACGACGTCTCCGCGGGAAGGTCCGATGAGGCGATGATCCCCCTCTGTGCCCAGCGGCGGGCGCCCATCGTGCTCATGCACTCGCGCGGCCTTCCCAAGACCATGCAGGAGGCGCCTTTTTACCAGGACGCGGCGGCCGAGGTGGCCTTCGAACTCTTCGAGAGGGTGCGGACGGCCGAGGCGGCGGGCCTGAGCGCGGGAACCCTCGTGGTGGACCCGGGATTCGGATTCGCCAAGCGCCCCGAGGACAACCTGGCGCTCGTGGCGGAGCTTGAGGGGCTGCGGGCGCTCGGCTACCCGATCCTTCTGGGCGCCTCCCGCAAGAGCACCATCGGCGTGCTCACGGGGGCCGGCCCCGAGGATCGCCTGCCGGGGACCTTGGCGCTCCACACCGCCGCGTTTCTCCACGGGGCGAACATCCTCCGCGTCCACGACGTGAAGGAGCACCGGCAGGCCCTCGCCTGTGCGGCGGCCATGATGGGAAAGAGGTCCGAAGAACCGGCCGCGCTGGGTCGAGAGGGACGATGAAGAGCCTCATCCGAATCGGCGCGCTCAATTTCCTCCTCCACGAGAGCCTCGGGGGAGGCGGCACGCAGGCCCTCCAGACGGACGCCCAGGGCAAGACCTTCTCCTCCGCCATGCTGCGGATGGAGATCGACGTGCCCGAAGAGCTGCTCGATCCCGCCGGCCCCGCCTGAAACATTCCGGCGCCCCTCTCCGTTGGAGGGTGCATGGCACCCCTCCTGGAAGCCCGTCGCCTCGCGAAGAACTACGGCACGTTGAGAGCGGTCGAAGACGTCTCCCTGAGCCTCGAACCCGGCGAGATCCTCGGACTGCTCGGCCCCAACGGGGCGGGCAAGACCACCACCGTGTCCATGATCGCGGGCCTCCTGGCCCCGGACGGAGGGGAGGTTCTGCTCATGGGCCGGCCTCCCTCCACGAACGGCGCCGCCAAGCGGGCGCTCGGCCTGGTTCCCCAGGACCTCGCCCTCTTCGATGGCCTCACCGCGGAGGCGAACCTGCGCCTCTTCGGCGCCCTATACGGGCTGGGGGGGCCGGGGCTGGACCGCGCCGTGGAGGAGGGGCTCGCCTTCGTGGGCCTCTTGGAGCGTGCCTCCAGCAGGGTGAAGAGCTTCAGCGGCGGCATGAAGAGGCGCCTCAACCTGGCCGCCGGCCTGCTCCACGATCCTTCCGTCCTCCTCCTCGACGAGCCCACGGTGGGGGTGGACCCCCAGAGCCGCAACGCCATCTTCCGCCAGAGGGACAAACCCAGCCTCATCCTCCTGAGGGACCCGTCCCACACGGCGGAGGCGGGCATGCTTCGCGGCATCCTCACTCAGCACGTCATGGAGGTGGTGAGCAAGGAGGCCTTCAGCGGCCCGGCGGGGCTTCGTTCGGCGCGCCAGGCCCTCCGGCAGGTCTCGGAGGACAAGGCCATGGCGCCCTCCGACCGGAAGGACCTCACGGCCCTCCTCCAGAGCGTGGTGAACTTGCAGGACCACTCGACGAGCGAGAAGACGGAGGCTCTCGGACCCCGGGGGGGCATCGGCGTACCCTATGACACCAAGGAGGAGGAGGTCACGGCCCGCGTCGGAGAGGTGTACAACGGCTACGCCCACTCCTTCGGCGGCATGGCCCTCCAGTTCATCCTCATGGCCTCCATCGAATTCGGTATGGGGATACTGCTGGAGCGGCGGACGGGGATCTGGAAGCGGCTCCTCGCGGCACCGCTGCACCGCTCCACCCTGCTCCTCGCCCGGGGAATCAGCGGAGCCCTCATCTCCCTCGCCATCTTCCTCGTCTGCATGGGCTTTGGGATGGCGGTCTTCGGCGTCCGGGTCCAGGGGAGCTGGCCGGGCTTCCTCCTGCTGGCCGTGGCGTATGCCCTCATGGCCTCGGCCTTCGGCCTCCTCCTGGCCGCCCTGGGCCGGACCCCCGAAGCCACCCGAGGGCTGGCCGTCTTCGCCGTCCTGATCCTCGTCATGCTGGGCGGCGCCTGGGTGCCCGCCTTCATCTTCCCGGCCTGGCTCCAGAAGGCGACGCTCCTCCTGCCCACCCGCTGGGCCATGGATGCCCTGGACGGCGTCACGTGGCGCGGCCTCGGCCTCGCCTCGGCCCTGCCCGCCGTGGCCATCCTCCTGTCCTTCACGCTCGCCTTCGCTCTCCTCGCCGCCTGGAAGTTCCCCTCCGACGAGGGCTAGTGTGCTGTCTCAGTGATAGGTTCACAATGGAAGCAGGCGACAGACAGCACACGGAGGGGCGCGGGGAGGAAGCCTCCCCGCTCTTTCGGGGTAACAGCCCGCCGAAGGCGGGCGCCCTAGGGGCGGAGCCCCTTGGGAAGTGTTGTGTCCCGGGGAAAGGCCACTGTAAACACATGACGGGGACACAACACTAGCAGCGTCACCGGATTCTGAAAGCAAAGAGGGCGGGGCCATCACGCGCTCCGGAACTCCCGGCTCAGCCACGCGGCGGGTCCGCAGAGGGCCGCCAGCACGGCGATCGTTCCGAAGAGGAGGAGGACGCCGAAGGCGGCGTCCCCCATCTGCGAGGCGATCTGGGCGAAGAGCAGGTTGCGGACCCCGGCGGGGACCCTCGCCGCCATGGTGCTATCCCTCCCCAGGCCGCACGGGCCCGTTGAACGGCCCACTCTAGCACGGTCACGCGCGGGGACACGCTCCCCGTTTCCCCGCACCCCTTCGCCCCCGCCCCTCCCCTCGGCGCCCCCCCGTTCAGCGGTCGGGGGGGAAGAGGGCGCTACCCTCCGCTCTGGGTGGCGGCGCAATCCCCAGCAGGGCGCAGACGGTCGGGGCCTCGCGCGAGAACGCGCTCTCGAAGGGGGGCCTCGGCCGGCCCGTCGCTCGCAGGCTCGCTCTCCAGAAGGGACCTAGGCCGGTCCCTTCCGGCAGGCGCTTCGCGCCCTGCTTTCCCTTGCCCTCGCGTGAGTGAGCCTTCGCTGTGGGGAACCTTTCCGTTCCCCACGCCCCTCGAAGAGCCGCCTTCGGCGGCCCCTCGGCGCTCCTCCTCGCTCCGCTCGTCGTCGCTGCTCCCCCCGCCCTCGCGCAGGCAGCCCTCCGCCGCGGGGAAACCTCCCCGTTTCCCCGCACCCCTTCGCCCCGCCCCTCCCCTCTGCGCCCTCCTGCTCAGCGGTTGGGAGGGAAGAGGGAAGTACCTTCGGCTCTGGGTGGTGGGGCAATCCCCAGCAGGGAGCAGACGGTCGGGGCGACGTCGGTGGCGGAAACAGAGCCGAGGAGCTTGCCGGAGGGGATGCCCGGCCCCTCGGCGTAGAAGATGCCGTCCATCTGGGGCAGCTCGGAGGGAGGCCAGCCGTGCATGCCGCGGGGGAGCGACTTCTCTCCCTTGCGATTGAAGCTCGAGAAGAAAGCCCCCGGAGGGGCCACGAGGATGAAGTCGCCCTCCCGTCCGCTCTCCGCGTAGTCCCAGCGGGAGGGGAGAGTGCTCCGGGTGTAGATGCGCACATCGCCGGGCAGCCGGCTCAGTCCCGCCGCCACCTGCCGCCGCTGCGCCTCCGTCTTCACGTAGACATTGCAGACCGGGCCGGAGGTGGCGATGTAGGGGTAGAAGCCGCGCTTGGGAATCACCTTCACCACGTCGATGACGCGGGAGACGGCCGCCATGCCGTGGTCGGAGACGAGGATGAGGTCTACGGGAACCGCCGGACCGAGCGCGCGTATGCCCGCCCTCAGTTGCGCCAGGAGGGCGTCGGTGCGCCGCATGGCCGCGTGCACCGCGGGCCCGTCGGGTCCCTCCGCGTGGCCGGGGCCGTCGGCGCCGTGGGTCCAGGCCATGACGAGGTGAGGCCTCTGCCCCTCCGGCCTCCGGAGCAGACCCAGAATCCAGGCCGCGGTCTGCGCGTCCGAGGCGCCCTCCTCGAAGGGCCTGTAGAAGCTCGCCTGGACGCCGCGCCACGGACCCTTTGAAACGGGCCATCCCGACACGGCGGCGCCGAGGCCGGCCTCCTCGGCCAGGGCCCACAGGGGCGGCGCGAGGAGCCAGCCGGCGTCGTCCGAATCCGAGAAGCGCCGCCCCGTCTCTGGATCCAGGAAGCTGTTCGCGATGATGCCGTGGCGGCCCGGCAGACAGCCGGTGGCCAGGGTGGAGTGGCTGGCGAAGGTGAGGGAGGGGAAGGGAGGAATCAGCCGCGCGGCCCTCGCGCCGTCCCTGGCCACGGCGGCGAAGGCGCGCAGGTGGTCCCTCTCTGGGTAGTCCCAGCGCACCCCGTCCATGGAGATCAGGACCACCGTGGGCCGGGCCGGCGGCGGCGCCGCCCGCGCTGCCAGCAGCCCCGCCAGGAGCAGGGCCAAAGCACCCAGAGCCGCGAGAAGGCCACGAGATCGCCGCATCAGATCTCCTCCGAGCCCCGGCGCGCCGCCTCCAACGCGAAGGCCAGCTCCTCGCTCCGGTTCTGCAACCGGCCGTCGGCCTTGGCTACGCGGGTCTGCTCCAGGGCCCGGGAGATGGCCGGGGAGGGGGGAATGCCCGCACGGATCAGATCGTGGCCCGAGATGGTCAGTTTCAGGAACCGATCCTTGACCAGGAAGTCTCGCACCCGGGCCTGCCGGGACGGCGGCTGGATCTTGGCGAGCAGGAAGAGCACCCAGGGGAGAGGCTGTCCCTTCAGGACCTTGTAGGCACAGCCTCGTCCGCAGCCCTCCTCCGAGGTGAGCGCCCGGATGGCGTGCCAGGTGAGGGAGCGATAGCGGGCGAGCGCGTCCCGAGTCTGCTGCGAGAAGGGGTAGTGGTCCCTGAAGGTGGCCAGTTCCGCGTTCGACAGCCGCTCCGTGAGCGCCATCAGGTAGACGCAGGGCCGGTCCATGGGCTCGTCGGGGAACTGCGTGTCGAAGAAGCCGAGGGCCTGCTGGACGCGGTAGAGCGTCTCCAGCACCTTGGGGGTGAGTTTGAGGGCGGGCCAGAAGACCTCCAGGAGCCTGTAGGTCTCCATGGCCTTCAGCCCCTCGACGGCGTTGGGGCCGGCGAGGATCTGCTGGACCTCGGCGAGCACCCGCTTGGGGGAGAGGTGGCGGAAGAGCTGCTGCTTGCGCGTGGCCTCGATGAGCTGTTCCGTCTCGGCCGGCAGGGTGAAGCCGAGGCGGACGGAGAATCGGACGGCCCGGAAGGCGCGGGTGGGATCCTCCACGAAGGAGAGGCCGTGGAGCACCCGGATGCGCCCCGCCTTCAGGTCCCTGACCCCGCCGAAGAGGTCGAGGACCTCCCCGAACCGATCCGGCGTGAGGTAGAGGGCGAGCGTGTTGATGGTGAAGTCCCTCCGGTAGAGGTCCTGATAGAGGGCCGCGTGGGCCACCGTGGGCAGGGCCGCCGGCGTCTCGTAGTACTCGGCCCGTGCCGTCGCGAAGTCCCAGTGGCTCCCATCGGGGCGGATCCAGAGGGCCGTACCGAAGGCCCGGTGGGCCCGGATCCGCCCGCCCTCCCGTCGGGCCCACGCTTCGGCCAGCTCTACGGCGTCCCCCTCGACGACGAAGTCCACGTCCTGCACGGGCCGCCCCAGCAGGAGGTCCCGCACGGCGCCGCCCACGAGCAGGCAGGGGGTGCCCGCGACCTCCGCCAGGGCGCCCAGGGACTTCAGCCTTCCGAGCTCCTCGGGCGGGAAGGCGCCGCGCATGAGATGGCCGATCTCCTTGGCCGACGGCTGGCCCCCCGACCGATGGACCATGAGCGTCTTGTCCTGGTGGTAGAGGGATTTGAAGAGGCTCATCCGGGAGACGAGCCCCTCCACGTGGTCCAGGTCGCGCCCGAACAGGGCGATGCGCCAGTTGTTCTCCAGCATGAGCCGGCGGACCTCTTCCGCCGCCACCTCGGGTGGAAAGAAGGGCGGGGGCGAGATGAGGAAGTCCGAGATGGGCCTCTCCGCCAGCCCGTGCTGGAGAGCCCCGTCCACCTCCTGCCGCGTCACGACCCCCACGAGCCTGCCCTCTCTGAGGACCGGCAAGGCGTTGACCCGGTAGCGGTTCATCTCGCGAAAGGCCTCACGCGTGGTCGCGGTGGCCTCCAGCCGGTGATAGTCCCGGGTCATGATGTCGCTCGCCCTGAGGCCCGCGGGATGGACGAAGGTCAGCTCATCCAGGAGCAGGGCCCTCACCTCCGCGGGCGTCTTGTCCCTGATCACGGCGGAGGCCGCGGAGGGGTGTCCGCCTCCGCCGAAGACCGAGAGGACCTGGGCGGCATTCACGTGCGGCGTCCTGGAGCGCGCGATGATGTGCACCCGGTTTTCCAGGTAGGCCAGGAGGAAGACGGCCTGCATCCCCTCCATGGCCAGGATCTCGTGGACGAGGACCGACAGGTCGGGGACGTAGTCGTCCAGGGCCAGGGTGGTCAGGTGCACCGTGACTCCCCCCACGGCCACCGCCTCCAGGTGCTCGAACATGGCGGCCAGGAGGCGCATCTGCGCCTCCGTGAATCCCCGGTGCAGCGTCTGCTGGACGGCCCTCAGGTCGCCTCCCCAATCCAGGCATTGAAGAACGGCCCCGAAATCCGAAGGGCGCGTGGTGGGAAAGGAGAGGAAGCCCGTATCCTCGTAAATGGCCAGCAGGAAGAGGGTCGCCTCGAAGGGGGTGGGTTCGATCCCGGCCTCCAGGAGGCACTTCACCATGACCGTGGTGCAGGCCCCCGCCTCCTCCACCACGTGGCGCTCCCCCTTGAGATCCCCGGCCCCGGGATGGTGATCGAAGACTTCCGTGGGCGTGGGCGGGGTCCGCCGGAGCAGATCCACGAGCGGTCCCAGCCGTTCGCCGGAGGAGACGTCCACGCAGACCAGCCGCTCCACCTGGTCGTGGTCCAGCCCCTTCAGCGGCTGGATCTCGGGGAGCCGGTCCCGGTTCTCCTCCAGCCAACGGCGGACCAGCGGCTCCGCGGCACCCGAGAAGACGAGACGCGCACCCGGATACAGCAGGGACGCCGCCACCATCGAGGCGAGGGCGTCGAAATCCGCGTTCGTGTGCGTCGTGATCACGATCATGGCGCGCCTCGTTCATACCCCGGTGGCGGCGGGGCGAGGGGGCCTGGGGGAAGGGGAGTTCCCCCAGCCAGAGGCCTTCCAGCGCAAGGGCAGGGGGGAGCAGCGACGACGAGCGACGCGAGGAGGAGCGCCGAGGGGGGCCGGCCGAGGCCCACCTCGGGGAGCGCGCCAGCGCGCGACGCCGCCACCATCGAGGCGAGGGCGTCGAAATCCGCGTTCGTGTGCGTCGTGATCACGATCATGGCGCCAGTCTAGCAACGACGCCCGGAATTCACCACCGCAGCCCCGCTTTTTGCTTCCCACTCCCCACTTTTCACTTCTTAACTTTTCACTTCTTACTTCTTACTTTTTTCAGCGCCCCAGGACCTTCTTCGCGGCCTCCAGGAAACGCTCATTGCCGTAATGGTGGAAGACGGAGACGCGCAGGGAACGGGGATAGCCGTTGTTCGCCATGGGCCGGACGATGACCCCCTCCCTCAACATGGCCTGAAAGAACTGCTCTCCGGGCATGGGCACGTCCACCAGGACGAAGTTGGCCTGCGAGGGGACGACGGGGATCCCCGCGTCCTGGCAGCCCCGCGTGAGGTAGGCCCTCTCCACGGCGTTGAGCGCCACCCCCTTGGCCACGAATTCCTGGTCCTGCAGAGCCGCCATGGCCGCCACCTGGGCCACCGAGCTGGTGTTGAAGGGCGAGCGCACCTTGTGGAGCGTGGCGATCACCTCCGGGTGGGCGAAGCCGTAGCCCACGCGCAGCCCCGCCAGGCCGTAGGCCTTGCTGAAGGTTCCCAGGACCATCAGGTTGGGGAAGCGGGCCAGGAGGGGCTGGACGGTGGCGTAGTCGGGGGCGTCGGCGTACTCCTTGTAGGCCTCGTCAACGATCACGAGGACGTGGCCCGGAACCCGTTCGAGAAAGGCCTGCAGCTCCGCGAAGGAGGCATGGCGGCCGGTGGGGTTGATGGGGTTATCCAGAATGATGAGGCGCGTATTCTCGTCCACCGCATCCAGGAGCGCATCGAGATCGTGGTTGCGCTCCCGCATGGGCACGGCCTTGATCGGGGCATCCATGATCTGGCAGGCGATGGGGTAGAGGGCGAAGGAGCCGAAGCTGAAGACGGCGTTCGCCTGCCGGTTCAGGTAGGCCCGGGCGGACATCTCCACGATCTCCACCGAGCCGTTGCCCAGGATGACCTGCTGCATGGGGATTCCGTAGTGCCGGCCGAGGGCCTGGCAGAGGTAGAAGCCGCTGCCCTCGGGGTAGATGTGGAGCTCGCCGAGTAGGTTCCGAACGGCCTCCACGGCCTTCGGCGAGGGACCCAGCGGGTTCTCGTTGGAGGCCATCTTGATGCTGCAGGAGATGCCCAGCTCGCGCTCCACCTCCTGGGTGGGCTTGCCGGGAACGTACGGACTGATTTTCCGGATGTTGTGCGGAACGGGTACCTGCATGTCCATCATCTCCTCTGGGGAGCTTTCTCCTTCTCCGCCGCCAGGTGCGCGTGGGCCTTCAGCGCGTCCACCTCCTCGGGCAGGAGGGGGCGCACCTCGCCCGGCTTCATCTTGCCCAGGCGCACGGGGCCCATGGCCACGCGCTTGAGCTTGATCACCGGGTGGTCGATGCGGAAGAACATCTCGCGCAACTGGTTCTTGCGCCCCTCCGTCATCTCGATCTGAAGCCAGGTGTGGCGGGTCTCGCGCGAGGGAATCCGCCGGATGGTCACCGGTAGCGTCCGCCTCCCCTCCAGCACGATCCCGTGGCGCAGCCTGTCGAGCGCCTCCGCGGCAGGATCCCCCTTGACCTTGACCTGGTAAGTCTTGAGCACCTTGTACCTCGGATGGAGCAGCCGGTTGGCCAGCTCCCCGTCGGTGGTGAGCAGCAGGAGGCCCTCGCTGTGGTAGTCCAGCCGCCCCACCGGGAAGAGCCCTTGCACGCCCCTGGGCAGGAAGGTCGTCAGGCAGGGCCTCCCCTTCTCGTCGGAGAGGGTGCTGACGATCTCCTTCGGTTTGTAGAGCGCGAAATAGCGCGCCTGCTCCTGGAGCCGAACCCGCTTGCCCTCCAGCTTGACGGAGTCCCGCCCGGGATCGACGAGGGTGGCCAGCTCGGTGACCACCTCCCCGTTCACCGTGATGCGGCCCTCCAGGATCAGGGCCTCGGAACCCCGCCGGGAGGCAACGCCGGCGCGGGCCAGAAAGAGGTTCAGGCGGAGGCGCGATCCCTTCTCAGTCATGGGCTGGCTCCTTTTCCACTGGAGGCCCCTCGGCCTCCTGCTCCGCCGGGACCGCCTCCTGGGGCAGGTCGGGCGGTTCGACGGCCCTGGGGAAGGGCTTGGTCTGATCCCCTGCGGGGGGTGCCACCTCGCGGAAGAGGCTCTCCTGCCGGACCCCCTCCCGGAACACCTCCTCCAGTTCGCGGAAGGAGGGCAGATCTTCCAGGGAGTTCAGCCCGAAGTGGATGAGGAACTCCTTGGTGGTCGTGTAGAGCAGCGGACGGCCCACCACGTTCTTCCGGCCCGCGATGCGGATCAGCTTCTTCTCCAGGAGCCCCTTCAGGACGGGCCCGCACTCCGTTCCCCGGATGGCGCCCACCTCCGCGGCCGTGACGGGCTGCTTGTAGGCCACGATGGCGAGGCTCTCCACGGCCGCCGGGCTCAGTTTCCGGAGGTTCTGCACCTTGAGGAAGTTCCTCACGAAGGGGGCGTGCTCGGGCTGGGTGACCAGGCGGAATCCCTCGGCCACCCTCTCCACGCGGAGGCCCTCCGACCGCTCCTCATAGCCGTCCTGCAGCGCCTTCAGCAGGCTCAGCGCCTCGGGAGGGGTCACCTCTCCCTCGAGGGCGCTCACCACGTCCTGCACCGTCACTGGAACCGAGGCGACGAAGAGGATAGCCTCCACGGCCCCCAACCGATCCGATTCCCGCATCACGCCCCCAGGACTTGGTAGTGTAGCAGAAGCCGGCCCGCCCGGCACCTCTAAAGATGAGGGATGATAGATGATAGATGAGGGAGGGCGGGTGGCGGAGCCGCCGGCCCGGAACCCTTCGGCACAACCGAGATTCCGAGATGAGGGGATGCCGACAAGTCCCCCCCCCTGCCTTTCCTGTCCCTTGTCCCTTGTCCCCTGTCCCCTGTCCCCTATCCCCAGCACCCAGCCTCCCAAATCCCGCGATTGATTTTTCACCGTAGGAGCGCCGCCCCGGCGCGACGGGCCGTTCACGTGACTCACCCCGTGGCCGCGCGTTCACCCGGATCGCGGCGAGGCGCCGTTCCTGCAAAGCGGTTGCGGCGCCATCGGGCGAGCGGGTAGAATGGCACTCCAGCCATGCCTAGGCGCCGATGCA
The DNA here is from genome assembly GCA_021787565.1 of Acidobacteriota bacterium. Classification (GTDB taxonomy): domain Bacteria; phylum Acidobacteriota; class UBA4820; order UBA4820; family DSQY01; genus DTPS01. Next base: position 31,992 of record JAJYLT010000024.1, on the reverse strand, counting down.
AGCCTGGAGGAGTTGTCACCGTCGTACGCCGCGTCTCTTTGCGAGGTGACCGATGAGAGCCGTCAATCCAGCCACCGAAGAACCCATTCGGGACCTTCCCGACCACGGCCTAGCGCAGGTGGACGAGAAGCTGGAGCTAGCCACGGGGACCTTCGACTTCTGGCGCCGCACCTCCTTCTCGGAGCGCGCCTCTCTCATGAAGGGCGCCGCCCAGAGGCTGAGGGCCGAGAAGGGCGGCTACGCGGCGCTCATGACGCAGGAGATGGGCAAGACCATCACCGCCGCCGAGGCCGAGGTGGACAAGTGCGCGTGGGTCTGCGATTTCTACGCCGGGAACGCCGAGCGCTTTCTGGCCCCGGAGCCCGTCGAGACGGACGCCGCCCGGAGCCTCGTGCGCTTCGATCCCCTGGGGCCCGTGCTCGCCGTAATGCCCTGGAACTTCCCCTTCTGGCAGGTCTTCCGCTTCGCCGCCCCCGCGCTGATGGCCGGCAACGTGGGCCTCCTCAAACACGCCTCCAATGTTCCGGGGTGCGCGCTCGCCATCGAGGAGGTCTTCCGCACCGCCGGCTTCCCCGTGGGGTCCTTCCAGACCCTGCTGGTGGGCTCCAGGGTCGTCGAGGGAATCATCCGTCACCCGGCGGTGCGCGCCGTGACCCTGACCGGCAGCGATCCCGCGGGGGTGGCCGTGGCCTCCCAGGCGGGGGCGGCCCTGAAGAAGACCGTGCTGGAGCTGGGGGGCTCCGACCCCTTCATCGTCCTTCGGGACGCGGACGTGGAGGCCGCGGCCCGTTCGGCGGCCGCCGCCCGGACCATCAACAACGGCCAGAGCTGCATCGCCGCCAAGCGGTTCATCGTCGAAGAGCCCGTGGCCGGCCGTTTCGAGGCGGCCCTCGTGTCGGCCATGGCGGCGCTCAAGGTGGGCGATCCCATGGACCGGGCAACGGACGTCGGGCCCCTGGCCCGGGCCGACCTGCGGGAGGAGCTCCAAGGCCAGGTGGACCGCACCGTGGCGGCGGGGGCGCGCCTCGCCCTCGGCGGGCGCCCGATGGAGGGACGGGGCTACTTCTACCCGCCCACCGTCTTGACCGGGGTCGAGCCAGGCATGGCCGCCTTCGAGGAGGAGACCTTCGGGCCCGTGGCCGCCGTGGTCAGGGCCCAAGACGCCGAGCACGCCATCGTCCTAGCTAACGCCTCGCCCTTCGGCCTCGGGGCGTGCCTCTGGACCGCCGACGCCGAAAGGGGTGCGGCGCTGGCCGCGGAAGTGGAGGCCGGCGCGGTCTTCGTGAACGGCATCGTGAAGTCCGACCCCCGCCTGCCCTTCGGGGGCGTGAAGCGCTCCGGATACGGCCGGGAGCTCTCCGCCTTCGGCATCCGGGAGTTCGTGAACGTCAAGTCCGTCTGGATCGCCTGACGGGGACGCCCCGCCGGGTTCGCAGGAGGAAGCGACCATGCAGCGCCTCGACCAGTTGTGCGTGAACACCATCCGATGCCTCGCGGTGGACGAGGTGGAGCAGGCCAAGTCCGGGCATCCGGGGCTCCCCCTGGGCGCCGCGCCCATGGCCTACGTCCTCTGGAACCGCTTCCTCCGGCACAACCCCGCCGACCCGGCCTGGTTCAACCGGGACCGCTTCATCCTCTCGGCCGGCCATGGTTCGGCTCTCCTCTACGCCCTGCTTCACCTAACCGGTTACGACCTATCGCTGGAGGAGCTGAAGCGCTTTCGCCAGTGGGGATCCAAGACGCCGGGCCATCCCGAACACGGTCACACGCCCGGCGTGGAGACCACCACGGGGCCGCTGGGACAGGGCTTCGCCACGGGCGTGGGCATGGCCATCGCCGAGGCGCACCTGGCCGCCCGGTTCAACCGGCCCGGCTTCGACGTGGTGGACCACCACACCTACGCCCTCGTCTCGGACGGCGACCTCATGGAGGGTATCTCCTCGGAGGCGGCCTCCCTGGCGGGCCACCTGGCGCTGGGCAAGCTCGTCTACCTCTACGACAACAACCACATCTCCATCGAGGGCAGCACCGAGCTGGCCTTCACGGAGGACGTGGGCGCTAGGTTCCTCGCGTACGGCTGGCACGTGCAGCGCGTCGAGGACGGCAACGACCTGGAGGCCATCGCGGCGGCCGTCACGGCGGCGCGCGCGGAGACCTCCCGCCCCTCCCTCATCCTCGTCCACACCCACATCGGCTTCGGCAGCCCCAAGCAGGACAGCGCCTCGGCCCACGGAGAGCCGCTGGGGCCAGAGGCGGCGAAGGCCACGCGCACCGCCTTCGGCTGGCCGCCGGAGGAGCTCTTCCACGTGCCCGAGGAGGCGGAGGCCCACCTGCGGTTGGCCCGCGTCCGGGGCGCCAGGCTGGAGAGCGGGTGGAGCACGCTCCTGCGGGGTTACCGCAAGGCTCATCCGGAGCTGGCGGCACAGTTCGAGGAGGCGGTGGCGGGCCGGCTTCCAGAGCGGTGGGAGATGGAGGTACCGGTCTTCAGGCCCAAGGACGGCCCCGTGGCCACGCGCAACGCCTCGGGCAAGGTGCTGAACGCCCTGGCCAAACGCGTCCCCACCCTCATGGGGGGCTCCGCCGACCTGGCCCCCTCCACCAAGACCCTCATCGGTGAGAGCACCGCCTTCTCCCCTGCCGATCGGGCCGGACGAAATCTCCACTTCGGCGTGCGCGAGAACGCCATGGCCGCCGCCCTGAACGGCATGGCCCTGCACGGAGGCCTCATCCCCTACGGCGCCTCCTTCCTCATCTTCAGCGACTACGCCCGGCCCTCCATCCGCATCTCCGCGCTCATGCAGGCCCACGTGATCTACGTCTTCACGCACGACAGCATCTCGGTGGGCGAGGACGGACCCACCCACGAGCCCGTCGAGCAGCTCACCAGCCTGCGGCTGATCCCGGGCCTCCTCGTCCTGCGGCCGGCCGACGCGAACGAAACCGCCGCCGCCTGGCGCGCGGCCCTGACCTGGAAGGGCCCCGTCCTTCTGGCCCTCACGCGCCAGAACCTGCCCGTCCTCGACCCCGACGTCTATCCGGTGGGCCAGGGCTTCTCTCACGGGGCCTACGTCCTGGAGGAAGCCCCCGGCGGCGAGCCGGAGATCGTCTTGGTGGCCTCCGGCTCGGAGGTGCACCTGATCCTCGAGGCGAAGCAGCGGCTGCAGGCGGAGGGTATCCGGGCCCGGGCCGTCTCCATGCCCTCCTGGGAGCTGTTCGACGCCCAGCCCGAGGAGTACCGCAGGGCCGTGCTACCGCCCGGCGTCCCCAAGCTGGCGGTGGAGGCCGGCAGCCCCCGCGGCTGGCGCGATTACGTGGGCATCGAGGGAGACGTCATCGGCCTGGACCGCTTCGGGGCCTCGGCTCCGGGCTCCCTCGTCATGGAGAAGCTGGGCTTTACGGCGGACAACGTCCTGGCCCACGGCCGGGCCCTGCTGAAGAGGTAGGCCATACCAAGTTCCAATTGAAACGTAACCACAGATGGGATGAGGGGGAAGAAAGGCGGGTGGAACAGGGAGGCGGTGTGGTGGTGAGGAGAAGTGGGGCCGTGGGAGTCGTCGCCAGACCGCGAATTTCCCGCGCCCTTTATACCACAGGCGCGGAGGAATTTGGGATTTTGGATTGGGGAGGGGCTGACGGCAGACGTCGCCGGTAGGCCGTTTCTCACTCCTCACTCCTCACTTTTTCGGCCGCCGGAGGCGGCCCCTCTCCGGGCTCTCCCGCCATCAAGTCGAGCCGCCGCGGTAGGGTCGTGGCCACCGTGGCGCAGTGCACCCGGGCCCCGGCGCGGCGGAGGGCGCGCGAGGCCTCCCTCAGCGTCGCGCCCGTGGTCCGGATGTCATCCACGAGGAGGACCCTGAGCCCCCGCACCCTGGGATCGGCGACGAAGGCGCCCGACAGGTTCCTCTGCCGCGCCGCGGCCGAGAGCCCCTTCTGGGTGCGCGGAGCCCTACTGAGCCGCAGGAACCGTCGGTGGGGCAGCCCCATGCGCCGCGCCGCGTGGGCGGCCAGGAGCCCCGCGGGCTCGAAGCCCCGCACCATGACCCTCCGCAGGGGACTCGGCACTCCCACTACGACGTCCCACTGCTCCTGAGGCCAGCGCCGGCCCACCGCCCTCACCAGGGCTTGCGCCAGCAGAGGGGCGAGGGGGTACCGGCGCCGCTCCTTGTAGAGCAGGACCAGGGATCGGACGGGGCCACGGTACACGTAGGCGCTGGCGTGGGATTCGTAGGGCGGGGGATCGCTCAGGCAGGCCCCGCAGACGTGGATGTCCTGTTCCTCCACGGGCGGGAGGGGGAGGCCGCAGATCGGACAGGCGAGCGGAGGGATTCGCTCCCTCTCCCGCCAGCACGCGCGGCAGAGCCCGGGGACGGGGCCTCCCGCGCTGTCCGCGCCGCAGAGGGAACAGGAGCCGTAGGGAAAGAGGAAGTTCAGGATGGACCGGCAGGGGCGGCGTCCGGTCACGGGCTCGGCTGCCGCCCGGCGGCCGGCGGGGGGGAGTGGGTTTCGGCGGCGGGGGCCGTCCCCGCGGCGTCACCACCAGGCGATTGGCTCGGGGAAGGCTCCGCGGGCGGAAGGTAGAGGATCTGTTCGCCGGGCTTCTTCAGGAAGAAGAGCTCCCGCGCCAGTTTCTCGTAGGTGTCCGGATCGGTCTTGAGCTTTCGGATCTCCTCCTTCAGTTGCCCATTTTCCTGCTGGAGGGTCTGGATCTCCGCCTGGAGGGACTGGACCTGCCTGCGAAGCGCCATGAGAGCCAACACTCCACCCGGGCCCCAGATCAGGAGGGCCGCCATGGGAAGCCAGACAAGGACCACCAGCGCCCAGGCGAGCTGGGCGCGGCCGGGTTTCACCCGTTCAGGCGTCGCCGCACCTCCTCTCCCGCGAAGCGGGCCGCCCCGTCGAGCTCCTCTTCGATCCGCAGGAGCTGGTTGTACTTGGAGAGCCGGTCCATCCGGCAGGGTGCGCCGGTCTTGATGAAGTCGGCGTTCACGGCCACGGCCAGGTCGGCGATGAAGCTGTCGTCCGTCTCCCCCGAGCGGTGGCTGATGACGACGCCGTAGGCGGACCTCTTGGTGAGCTCCACGGCCTCGAGGGTCTCGGTGATGGTGCCGATCTGGTTGGGCTTGATCAGGATGGCGTTGGCGATGCCGTCCTCGACGGCCTTCCGGATGAGCACGGGGTTGGTGACCACGTTGTCATCTGCCACGAGCTGGACCTTCCGGCCCAAGGCGCGCGTCAGGGCCTGCCATCCGGCCCTGTCGTGTTCGCCCACCCCGTCCTCGATGGAGAGCAGGGGATAGCGCGCCACCCAGCCCGAGTAGAGGGCGACGAGCTCTTCGGCGCTCTTGAGGCCGCCGACCCGGTAGGCCTTCTTCTCGGAGTCCCACGCGTTGCTCGCCGCCGTGTCGATGCCCAGGGCGATCTCCCGGCCCGGCTTGTACCCCGCCTTCTCGATGGCCTGAACGAGGATGGCCAGGACCTCCTCCTCGTTCTCCAGGTTGGGCGCGAAGCCGCCCTCGTCCCCGATGCCGGTGGAGAGCCCCCTGGCCTTGAGCAAGCCCTTGAGGGCGTGGTAGGTCTCCGCGCCCCAGCGGAGCGCCTCGCGGAAGGAGGGCGCCCCCAGGGGGACGAGCATGAACTCCTGAACGTCCAGGTTGTTGTCGGCGTGGGCACCACCGTTCACGACGTTCATCATGGGCACGGGCAGCCGGTGGGCGAAGGTGCCCCCCAGGTACCGGTAGAGAGGCATCCCGAGCGACGCCGCCGCAGCCCGCGCCACCGCCTCGGACACGCCGAGGATGGCGTTGGCCCCGAGGGCGCCCTTGTTGTCGGTGCCGTCCAGCCGCAGCATCTCAAGGTCGAGGCCGCGCTGGTCCAGGGCGTCCGCCCCCTCCAGCGCATCGGCGATGGTCTTGTTCACGTGCTCCACCGCCTTCAGGACCCCCTTGCCCTGGTAGCGGCTCTTGTCTTCATCCCGCAGCTCCACCGCCTCGGCCTCGCCGGTGGAGGCTCCGGAGGGCACGGAGGCGCGCGCGGCGGTGCCGTCCTCCAGCACCACTTCGACCTCCACCGTCGGGTTTCCACGGGAGTCCAGGATTTCTCGGGCCAGAATCTGATCTATGAACATGACGGACCTCCACCGAGATTCTAGCTCACGCGGGTCATCATGTCCCCTCTTCCGCTCCGGGGCCGCTGGCTCAGGCGAGAGGCTGCACCTCCGCGGCGCCCTCTTTCTCCCAGGGGGGAAGCAGCTTGAGCAGCCCCCACAGAAGGACGAAGGGGAGGATCATCAGGACGATGGCCGGCAGGAGGCCCTCCCGCGTGGCGAATCCCATCTTGTAGGTCGTGTAGCCCAGGAAGCTCTTCGAAAAGAGCTGTCCGCCGATGACCACGTTCCAGCGCATGGCGAAGATGCCCACGAGGGTCAGGCACGCGGCGAAGGTGTAGATGCCCTTGCGCGCCTTCTCCCCGAACCTTGCGAACTGGGTTAGCGCTAGAAGCCCGAGGGGGACCAGCGTGCCGATGTAGATCTGGATCACGATCTGCGAGACGTAGAGCCTGGTGTGCACCATGAAGTCCAGCGCCCGGAAGGACTCGTCGGCCTCGTAGATGCGGTGGACGAGGTCGAGCATCTCCAGGGAGAAGTCGATCAGGAAGGCGTAGAGCAGGTACTTCGCCACCGTGTCCAGGCAGAGCATGTCCACCGCCGTGCGGCGGAGCCAGGAGAAGAAGACGTACATGAGGAGCACCAGCGCGATGCCGGACACCATGGCCGAGAAGAGGAAGACCACCGGCATGAGCGGCGAGGACCACCAGGGGTTGGCCTTCACCGAGCCGAAGATGAAGCCCACGTACCCGTGGAGCAGGAAGGCGGAGGGGATGCCCACGATGGTCACGGCCTTGCCCACCTTCTCGTCGATGGCGAGGGCCCTCGGGCTGATGTTGTCGGAGCCCAGGGCCAGAATCCCGTAGAAGAGCCGCCTCGCTCCGCGGCTTCCCCGCCACGCGAGCACGATGTCCTTCCGGTACTCCAGCCAGATCTCCACCACGAGCACGGCCATGAGGTACCAGAGATAGACGAAGCCGAACATGGCCATGGCGGAGGTGGTGTGCGGCGTGAGGAACATCTCGAACGCCCGTTCGGGGTGGCCGAGGTGCATCTGCAAGGGGAGCGGCGCCACGATCAGAAAAGCCAGGGCGGTGAGGAGCGCCAGGCGGTAGGTGGGCTTCACGGCCTCCACCTTGAAGACCCGCTCCAGCGAAGCCAGGATGAAGGCCCCGGCCACCAGCCCCGTAATGAAGGGGTAGAGGACGATGAGGATGCTCCACTGGAGCTCCAACTCGTTGGGATACATGTAACCCTGAACGCCGTGCAGGATGGCTTCCATGGCTCACCTCACCGACCCGTCGAGGTCGTTGTAGTAGACCTTGGCCCCCGTGGCCATCTGCGGTTTGAGGACCTGGATCTTGTGATCGCGGAGGAAGGCGTGAATGGGATCCTTCGGATCCTTGAGGTCCCCTAGCCGCCTCGCGCCCATGGGGCAGACCTCGCAGCAGGCCGTGGTGAGGCCCTTCGTGATGCGGTGGTAACAGAGCGTGCACTTGTCCACCGTGTTCGTGCGCGGGTCGATGAAGCGGCAACCGTAGGGACAGGCCTGCACGCAGTAGCGGCAGCCCAGGCAGTAGCTCTTGTCCACCAGGACCACGCCGTCGGGGCTCTCGAAGGTGGCGCCCACGGGGCAGACCTGGACGCAGGGGGAGTGGGCGCAGTGGTTGCACAGCTTCGGCACGAAGAAGTTCTTGGTTCCGTCCCCCTGGGCGTAGCGCTCGGGGAAGCCGTCATACCCTCCGTCCGGGGAATCCACCTCGGGGTGCTCCATGTCTTCCGGCTTCACGTGGTAGCGCTCCACCCAGGTGCGGAAGTAGAAGGGCTCCAGGGGGACGTGGTTCTCCGCCTTGCAGGCCCGAACGCACCCGCCGCACCCGATGCACTTGTCGATGTCGATGGCCATCGCCCACCAGTGATCCGTCAGGTGGTAATTTTCGGCCGCCTCTGCCGTCCCCGCCAGGACGTGCTCGAAGGCGACGGAGGCGACACCCGTCAGGATCAGGAACTTGCCCGTCTCCTGAAGGAAGATTCTGCGGTCCACGGCCATGGTCCACCTCCTCACGAGATCTCGGGATGATGCGGGTTGTGGCAGGAGGTGCACGGCCCCGCGTCGCCGTGCTCCTTGGGGTCCACCTGCGGGAAAGAGGCGGGCTTGGCCACGTTCTCGAGGTGACACCCCAGGCAGAGGGCGCGGCCGTTGGGCAGGCGAGGCTTCGTAGTGTCGGGGGCGGCCGCGTGAGCTTCGAGGGGACCGTGGCAGGCCTCGCAGCCGATCTGCGCGTGGAGGCTGCCCTTCCTCATGTCCACGATGTCCGAATGGCAGTCGGCACAGGCCGCGCGCCCCGCGTAGGAGATGGGAAGGCTCCTGATGTCGGTCAGGGCGCCCGCGCGGAAAAAGCCATAGCGCCCGAAACCCTTGGGCACCATGACGGCCCGAAGGCCCAGGAAGGCCAGAATGCCCGCCGCAAACAGCACCGCCAGACGGTAGAGATGCCTCTTGTCCTTGTCCAACGCGGGCACGGCTCCTCCTCCCCGGCCCGTACCGGGCCTCAGGGCCTCCCGCGGCGGATACCCGAAGGATCCGCCGATGAAGGCGGCGACGAAATCCCCCCCGTTCTTCGCGTGCTGGAGAGGGGTGGAGGATGCGCGAGGCGGACCGCCGTCCCCTCTCTCCCAGGTGAACAAATCCGCTGGACCCCGTCCCTCTGCGGCGTCCAGACAAGGCCCGCGGGGGCGGAGCGCCGGTAGGCCCGCCTCCCCAAAGGGCGGACCGTGGCCCGTGCCTTCCTACCCCCCCAGGTGGGGCGCCATGAGCGACGGGCCGCGCTCCGACCCGGGCCTCAGCCATCGCGCCTGGTCACCCTTGAAGTCATGGCAGTTGATGCAGGCGCCGTCGCTCTTGTAGTGGTTCACCTTGTCCGCGTGGCACGTCTCGCACGTGGCCCGCCCCGTGACCACGAAGGTGTGCGGCTTGTGGCAGTCCGTGCAGGCCGCGTCGGGGTGGCCCCCCTTCAAGTGGAGGCCGCCCAGGGAGGTGTGGCAGCTCTTGCAGTCCACGATGGGCTGGACCTCCTGGGCCTTGAGGTGGCAGGTGTCGCAGCCCATCTCGATCATGGGGGCCTTCTCGTCGATCTTGTGGCAGCCGGCGCAGGTTTCCGGTGGGCGGTAGCCCGCCGCGTGGCAGCGGCTGCAGAGGATCTCCGCGTGCTTGCCCTTCAGCTCCCAGGGGTGCCAGCTCTCGGAGCTCGCGGGCATGACCTGGCCCAGGGGCACGAGCGGGCCTCGCTGGGGCATGGTGTGGCAGGTGGTGCAGCTGCGGGTGATAGCCTTGCCGGTAGTGGTGGAGACGTGCAGGCCGTCGTGGCAGCGGAAGCAGCCGGGCCAGTTGCGGTGGCCGATGTTGTCCGCGTAGGTGGTCCAGTTCACCTTCATGGCCGGAAAGACGCTGCGGTCGTAGATGCCGATGGCCGCGTCCACCGCCTGCTGGATGTCCGCGCTCTTGGACTTGGCGAGGTCCGGGTAGTTCTTCTCGTAATAGCCGGTGATGGTCTTCTTGAGGCCCTCGCGGGCGCTGGGGCGATCGGGGTAGTTCTGGACGAGCGCATCCACAGCGACCTTCTTGATCCACGGGAGGGAGGCATCGATGGTCCCCGCGGCCATGGCGTCGTCCACCGCAGGTCCCGGCGCCGGGAAAATGTGGGTAGGCCGGTTGTGGCAGTCGATGCAGTCCATCGTGTGCCTGGGAAGCGCCGCCAACTGGGCGGGCGTCAGCTTGGAGTCCTTGCTGACGAAGGTCTCCGTGGTCCCGTCGGCGTGCTTGACCTCCACCCAGGGGATGTTCTCCTGCTGTGGATCGGTGGCCGCGAAGGTGACCGTGTTGTCCAGGATCATGTGCCAGTGGATGCCGGCCTTGGTCCCGAGCGCCGCCTCTCCGCCGCCGGTCTTGACCAGCAGGCTGATCTCCTCGGCGGCGCTCTTCTCGTCGTACCCGAAGTGCGGGATCTGGACGAGCTGGGCCCCGTAGAACTTCTTCGGCCAGTGGCACTCCTCGCAGGTCTCCCGGGCGGGGCGCAGGTTCTTGATGGGGACCGGGATGGGCGTGGGGTAGGTGTGGAAGATCGTGGCTATGACCTGCCGGGCGCCCGACATCTTGGATTTCACGTACCAGGAGGCGCCGGAGCCCACGTGGCATTCCACGCACCTCACGCGGGCGTGGGGCGAGTGGAGGTACGCCGTGTACTCGGGCTGCATGATGGTGTGGCAGATTCGCCCGCAGAAGGTCACGGATTCGGTGAACATGAAGGCGTTGTAGGAGACGAACCCCATGAGCACGACCCCGACGAACCCTCCGACCAGCACGTAGGCGAAGCGCTTGCGCTGGTGCGGGTCGTTGAGGTCCAGCCTCGGGTAGGGCAGGGCCTCGGCCTCGGGCCCCAGCTTCCTGCGGCGAAGGCTCTCGCGCCTCATCCCGTACAGGAAAATGAGACCGCCCAGCGTCAGGAACGCCGGGAAGACCATGTAGGTGAAAATCCCCAGGTAGGGGCTCGGCCGGGAGAGGCCGAACTCGAGAATCAGGGCGAAGGCGATGAGCACCGCCGTGGCCGCCACCACGAGGCCGCCGAAGTAACTCAGGGTGTTGCGATAGAGCTCCTTGCTCCTGCGCTTCTCCGACACCGACACACCTCCTCTTGGTCATCCCCCCGGCTCCGAATATGGCCAAGTGTAGTCGCCCAGCGCTTTCTTGAGAAGGGAGGCCCCCGAGCCGTCGGACGAGGTGGGGGCAAATGATCCAACATTGGTCATATTGCCCAAGTCTCCCAAATCGCCGATGGGTGTTGGCTTGCCGCTCTCCGGCAAGGACGTTGACGGAAGGAAGGAACCCACTCGGCCGCGGCGAGGGTCCCGGCATTCCCCCGCCGACCCGCGAGCCGGGCCGGCGGGGCCGGGAGTTGCCCTTCGGCGGACCATTGGATAAGATGGCCGACGATGGTGCCGGCTCTGGAATTCCAGCCACGGAGGCGTCTGAAGGCGGCCCGGGGCCCCGTCGCGGCGGTTTCCCCGCCCGCGCCGGAGACGGGGGACGGGGCGCCTTCCGAGATCGCGCGTCCGGGTGTCCGGGGCGGGAAGGCGCGCCTCCAGCGGCCGCGCGGCGTCGTCGCATGATCCGCTTCTACCACGTGGACAAGGTGTACAGGGGGGAGGCTCACGCGCTCGAGGACGTGAACCTCATGGTCCATCCCAGGCAGTTCTGTTTTGTGACGGGCTCCTCCGGGGCCGGCAAGAGCACCCTGCTCAAGCTCATCATCCGGGAGGAGCGGCCCTCCGCGGGCCAGATCCTCGTGAACAGCCGCAACCTCGCCAGCCTCCCGGAACGCCAGATGCCTCACTTCCGGCGCCGCATCGGCGTGGTGTTTCAGGATTTCCGGCTCATCCCCACGCGGACCGTCTTCGAGAACGTCGCGCTCGTCCTCATGATCCAGGGCATCCCCGTGAAGGAGCGCAAGCGGCGGGCCTTCGAGGCCCTCCGGTGGGTGGGCCTGCAGAGCAGGATGTCCTCCTTCCCCGAGCAGCTCTCGGGGGGCGAGCAGCAGCGCGTGGCCATCGCCAGGGCCCTCATCAACCGCCCCGTGATCCTGCTGGCCGACGAGCCCACCGGAAACCTCGACCCGGACCTGGCCCGCGAGATCATCGCGCTGTTCCGGGAGGTGAACGCGGCGGGAACCACCGTGGTGGTGGCCACCCACGACCGCGCGCTCATCCAGGAGTTCGGAGGGCGGGTCGTCATCCTGGAACGCGGCAAGCTCGTGGACGACGGGGAATGAGGACGGCACGAGGTGGCGAGGCGCGCGGCCGAGGCCGTGCGGAGGGGATTGCGTGAGCTGGCTGCGCACGATTCTCTATTTCTTCAGCGAGGGGACGCTCGCCCTGTGGCGGCACAGGGCCCTCCACGGCTTCGCGCTCTTCATCGTCACCCTCTCCCTCTTCGTGCTGGGCTTCTCCCGTTACCTCACGGGGAACGTGAACGCGCTGGTGCAGAGCTGGCAGGATGACCTGGAGGTGCGCGTCTTCTTCGACGAGGCGCTGCCCCAGGACCAGATCCAGGCGGTCCAGCGCAAGCTGGAGAGGGCCCCCTGCGTGGCCTCGGCCCACCTGGTGACGCCCGAGGAGGCCCTCAAGATCCTCTCGCGGTTCGCCCCCGCCTTCGCGCAGGCCTCCTCGGAGCTCGGCGAGAACCCGCTTCCCCCGTCCCTCTCGCTCCGCCTCAAATCGCCCCTCGATCTGCCCGCGGTGCGGCGAATGGTGGCCGAGGCGGGCAAGCTGCCCGGCGTGAGCCAGGTCCTCTTCGACTGGCAGTGGGTGGAGAAGATCCGCACCTATTCGCGGTTCGTGTCCTTGCTGGGCTGGATTCTCTTCGGCGCGCTCAGCGTGGCGGCGGTCTTCACCGTGGCCGCCATCACCCGGATCATGGTGCTCTCCCGCCGCGAGGAGATCGCCATCCTCCACTTCGTCGGCGCCACGGCCGCCCGGATACGCGGCCCCTTCGTGGCCAGCGGAATGATCCTGGGGTTTCTCGCGGGCCTCCTGGCTCTGCTGCTGCTGGCCGTGACGCACCTCGTTCTCCACCGGGTGGCCGGCCCCGACGCCCTCCTGCTGACGTGGGTCTCGAAATCCTTCCTTCCGCTCGCGGACCAGGGGGCCCTGCTGGTCGTGGGCGCCCTCCTTGGAGGCGTTGGCGGCGGAGTCTCCCTGGGAGGCCCGGAGCATTGGAACTAGCGGGTGGCTGGCCGCCCAGGATTCCTGCGGGGGTTGCCTAGACAAACGAGCCCCGCGGACGTCCAACCTAGTAGAGGCCCTCACGACGGGGAACCCTTCAGCGGGAAATGGGGGAGGATAGCATGGGTCCAATTCGCGGCTTGAGGGTTCTTGTCCTGGTCCTTCTGGGTACTCTGTCTGTCGTGCCGGTCCTGGCCGGCGGCGGGCTTACCCCGATCTGGACCTACAACCCGAACGAAACCATCCTGTTCCCGCCCACGGTCGGGGGAGACGGCTCCGTTTATCTCGCCACGGGCGACAGCCACATCCGCGGCCTGTCCCCTTCGGGTGGCCTGCTGTGGTCCGTGAACCCGGGCGGGCTGCCTTCCACGGGAATGGCGCTCGATGGCAACCTTCTCCTCTTCTCCACGAGCCAGGGAGAGCTGAACGCCTACGGGCTAGACGGCCACCTGGCCTGGCGGCTCCCCCTCCACGCCGACATCCGCGCCATCCCCGCGGTGGCGGCCGACGGCACGATCTATCTGGGCACGGTGGGCGGCAGCTTCTACGCCGTCCGTGGAACGGGCCGGATCGCCTGGTCCTACAAGACCATTGAGCCGATCCTCCAGAGCGCCGTCGTGGCGCACTCGGGCACGATCTTCGTCTCTTCCTACACGCACCTGTGGGCCTTCAGCCCGCGGGGGGCCCTCCTCTGGTCGAGGCCCCTGGCCAAGCCCCTGGCCACCCCCATCGCCCTCGACGGGAATGACGATCTCTATTACATCGACTCCGCGGGCGCCGCGTGGTCGCTGACTCCGAGTGGCACCAAGCGCTGGATGGCCCCGGGCAGTTCGACGCTCGCCACGACCGCCTCCTCCCCCGCGGTGTCCCAGGACGCGGTCTTCTTCAACGCCACGCTGACCACGCCCCCGCCGGCCACTTACAGCATCTCCGGCACGATCACGCTCTCCGGCGGAGGTGCCCTGCGGGGCGTCACGGTGACGGCCACGGGCGGCTCCTCCTCTTCACCTTCTGCCACCACCGATTCCAGCGGCAACTACACCATCACGGGTCTGGCCGACGGCACCTACACCCTCACCCCGACGCTCTCCGGATATGCCTTCACGCCGGCCACGGCCAGCGTCGCCGTGAACGGCGCCGACGTCACCGGAAAGAATTTCACCGCCTCGTTGGGCTACAGCATCTCGGGAACCGTCACCCTGAGCGGCGGCTCGGGCCTGGCGGGAGTCACGCTCTCCTCGGGGACGGGCGTCACCGCGACCACCGACTCCAGCGGCCTCTACACCCTCTCGCCCCTGCCCGTCGGCGTCTACACGGTGACTCCCACCTTGACCGGCTACACCTTCAGCCCGGCCTCCCTCAGCGTGACGATCGTGAACGCGAACGTGGGGGGACAGAACTTCACCGCGAGCACCTCGAGCGCGGCCGCTGCCCGTCCGGGCCCGGAGGAGGCCACCCAATCCACGGCCGAGTCCACCACCGCGACCTACCAGTTTGGCGCCTATAGCCTGGCCGACGGCACGGCCCTCTGGCCGGCGCTGACCATCGGGAGCAACTCGGCCCCCGCCCTCGCCTCGGACGGGACGGCGTGGGTGCCCAGCGCGGGGGATCAGAAGGTCTACCAGATCGACGACAACTCGGGCTCCACGGTGACCACGCTCTCGGCGCCCGCCGCGCCCCAGGACATGGTGTTGGCCGACACCTCGGCCGGTCCCCGGCTCTGCTTCGTGGCGGGAACCGGTCAGCTCCGCTGCTACGCCGTCTCCGCGGGACCCGACGGCACCGCCCCCTGGAGCCAACTGGGCGCGGGGCCGCGCCACCTGTTCCGCCGGGATGACCCGCCCGCCGTCACGATCACCGAGCCCGCCAGTGGAGCGGTCTCGGGCGAGGTGGCCGTGTCCGCCGACGTGACGGATGACTTCCCCGCCGGGATGGTCGTCCGCTTCCTCGTGGACGGCACTCCCTTCGCCAACCTCAACGCCTCCCCCTACGCCGCCATCTGGTACAGCCAGGCCGCCACGGACGGCACCCACATCCTCTCGGTGCAGGCGAAGGACTCGGCGGGCAACGTGAGCCAGGCCGACGTGCAGGTGACATCGAGCAACCCCTCGGGCGGCTTCACGGTCTACGCCGATTCGCCTCCCGTCCCCTTCTCCTGGCAGGCAGGCTCCGAGACGGCCTTTCGCGTGGAGTTCTCGCTCTCCTCTTCCTTCTCGTCCCTGCTCGCCGACTCCAGGAAGTCGGGCCACCCCTGGCTGAAGAAGGCCAGCTGGCGGCCGGGGCAGGCCAAGTGGAACAAGATCCTCCTCTCGGCCAAGGATGCCACCACGGCGCCCACCACGGTGTACTGGCGCGTCGCGGGAAAGAACGGGGGCACCTTGGGGGGCGGCACCCTCACCATCGCCGCTCCCACCGCGCCCGACGGCCTCCAGCCGCCCGACGGAACCCCCGCCTCCTCCGCGCCGTCGTTTTCCTGGAACCCGGAGCACAGCGCCGGCTTCCGCGTGGAGGCGAGCCGCAGCGCGGACTTCTCCACGGGCGTCGCCCTGACCAGCCAGAGCGGGCAGAAGCCCTGGCTGCATGGGGCCACGTGGACGCCTGGGAGCAAGGCTTGGAGCAAGGCCGCTTCGGGGGCCTCCGCCCTCTACTGGCACGTGGTGGCCCGTGATGCCCTCGGGAGGGAGACCACGAGCGCCACCATCAGCCTGAGCATCACTTCGAGGTAGGCGCCTTCGATGAGGCGCCCGTGCGGGGAAGGCTTCCGCCCCGGCGGCGGACCCCTGTCGCTTTCGGCGGCCTTTCCCTTCCGGTTTCTCCGCGGAGGCCTACGGGGCGGGCTGGCCCGTCAGGAAGGCGAAGAAGACCAGCTTTTCCGGGGAGTCGTTGACCAGGCCGTGGGAATGGCCCGCCTTGAGGAGGAAGCCGTCGCCCGGACTCACGGGAAAGGGGTCCCCATCCAGGTAGCCGGTGCCCCGGCCCTCCAGAACCAGATAGAACTCCTCCGTGTCGGGGTGGAGGTGCTGGCCGATGCTGGCCCCCGGCTGAAGGGTGATCCGGCTCGCCGCCAGGATGCCCTCCATCTCGCCCGCCGCCAAATACTCCTGCTGAGCCGCCTCTCCCGTACCGCCCCGGATGTTTCGCCGAAGCTCCACGGGGAGGTCATTCAGATTCCGAATCATCCCTCTTTCCCTCCTCACCTCCTCACCTCCTCACCATTCTCCTGCTTCACCCCTCCAGGGCCAGTATGAGGGGTTCTTCGAGCGCCTCGCAGATCCAGCGCAGGAAGCGCGCCGCGTCGGCCCCGTCGATGAGCCGGTGGTCATACGAGAGCGAGAGGGGCAGCATCAGCCTCGGCACGAACTGGCCGTCTCGCCAGGCGGGCCGCATCTCCGATCGGGAGACCCCCAGAATGGCCACCTGGGGCCAGTAGACGATGGGCGAGAAGGCGGTCCCCCCGATGCCTCCCAGGTTGGAGATCGTGAAGGTGCCCCCCTCCATCTCGTCGGGCGCGATCCGCTTGGTGCGCGCCCGCTCCGCCAGGTCGGCGAGCTCCGACGCGAGGCGGGTGATGTTCTTCCGCTCCACGTCGCGCACCACGGGCACGAGGAGTCCGCGGTCCGTGTCCACGGCCACGCCCACGTGGACGTACTCCTTGAAGACGATCTCCTCCTGCGCGGGGTCGATGCTCGCGTTGAACTGGGGGAAGGCCCTGAGGGCGCCGGCCGCCACCTTCAGGAGGATGGCCGTCATGGTGAGCTTGCCGCCGGCCGCCTCCACCCGCCTGGCGTGCCGCTTGCGAAATGCCTCCAGGTCGGTGACGTCGGCCTTGTCGTACTGGGTCACGCGCGGTGCCGTGAGCCAGGCCTGGGCCATGCTCTGGGCGATGATCCTGCGGACCTTCGACATGGGCTCCCGCCGCACGGGTCCCCACCGGCTGAAGTCCGGCAGGGGCGCGGCGGGCGCGGCGAGTCCGCCTCCGGAGAGCAGCGCCTTGGCGTGGTTCTTGACGTCCTCCATGGAGATGCGCCCGCGTTCGCCGGTCCCCCTCACCTGGGCGATGTCCACCCCCAGCTCGCGGGCCAGCCTGCGCACCGAGGGGGCGGCGGGGGCGGCGGGGCGGCTCACGGGAGGCTCCTCTCGGCCTTCCGGGAGCGGCGGGGATGGCGGCGCGGGGCGAGGCAGCGGGGGAACCGGGGCGGGAGGCGCCACCGGCTCCGGGACGGCGGGAGGGGGTTTGACGCTGGGTCCGGCCGCCGGAACGGCGGGAGGCAGGAGCGTGGCCTGAGCCGCGGCATCCGTTTCGACGCGCAGGAGGATCTGCCCGACGGCGATGGCGTCGCCCGCCTTCACGAGGATCTCGCGGACGGTGCCCCCCTGCGGGGAGGGCAGTTCAAACATGGCCTTCTCCGTCTCCACCTCGAGCAGCGCCTGGTCGGTGCGGACCACGTCGCCCACCGCCACCAGGACCTTGACCACGTCGGCCTTCTGGATGTTTTCGGAGACCTCCGGCAGCCGTATTTCCTGCATCATCGTTCTGTCCCTCGCCTTCTCACGCGGTGACCGGATTGGGCTTCTCGGGGTCGAGGCCCTGCTCCTTCATGGCCCTCTTCACGAGGTCCGCTTTGACCTTCCCTTCCCGCGCCAGCAGGGAGAGGGCCGCCAGCGCGATGGCGCGGGCGTCCACCTCGAAGAACTCCCTCAGGGCCGAGCGGCCGTCGCTGCGTCCGAAGCCGTCGGTGCCGAGCGTCGCGAAGGGCGCGGGGACCCACCGGGCGATGGAGGCGGGCAGGGCCTTGACGTAGTCCGAAGCCGCCACGAAGACCCCCTCCTGTCCTTCCAGCATCTCCCGCACGTAAGAGCAGCGCGGGGGCTTGCCGGGGTGGAGCAGGTTCCAGCGCTCGGCGTCCACGGCGTCCCTGTGGAGCTCCTTGTAGCTCGTCACGCTCCAGACGTCGGCCGCCACGCCATACTTCTCCTCCAGCAGGGCCGCGGCCTTCACGGCCTCGTTCAGGATGGTCCCGCTGCCCAGGAGGTGGGCTTTCGGGACCGGTGCCTTCGCGGAGGAGGAGGAGAAGCGGTAGAGCCCCCGAAGGATGCCCGCCTTCGTGGATTCCAGGCTCCCGTCGGGCCCCTTCGGCATGGGCGGCATCCTGTAGAACTCGTTCATGACCGTCAGGTAGTAGAAGAGGTTCTCCCCCCTGGCGACCATGTGCTCGATGCCGTCGCGCACGATGACCGCGAGCTCGTAGGCGAAGGCCGGGTCGTAGGCCTTCAGGTTGGGCACGGTGTAGGCGAGCAGGTGGCTGTTGCCGTCCTGGTGCTGGAGGCCCTCGCCGGCCAGGGTCGTGCGGCCCGCCGTGCCGCCGATCAGGAATCCCTTGGCCAGCATGTCGCCGGCGGCCCAGATGAGGTCGCCGATGCGCTGGAAGCCGAACATGGAGTAGTAGATGAAGAAGGGGATCATGGGGATGCCGTGGCTGGCATAGGCGGTCCCCGCGGCGATGAAGGAGGCCATGGCGCCCGCCTCCGTGATGCCCTCCTCCAGGATGGCGCCGTCCGTGGCCTCCTTGTAGTAGAGCAGGCTCTCGCGGTCCACGGGCTCGTAGAGCTGGCCCGCGTGGGAGTAGATCCCGATCTGCCGGAAGAGGCTCTCCATGCCGAAGGTCCTGGCCTCGTCGGGCACGATCGGCACGATGAGCCGGCCCACGTCGGGGTCCTTGAGCAGCTTGGCCATGAGGTGCACCAGGGTCATGGTGGTGGCCACCTCACGCTCGCCCGTGCCCGCGTAGAACTCCTCGAAGAGCGACTCGGGCGGCGTCTTGACCGGCGGCGCGGTGACGCTGCGCCGGGGCAGGTAGCCCCCGAGCTCCTCCCGCCGGGCCTTGAGGTAGCGGATCTCCTCGCTCTCCTCGGGCGGGCGGTAGAAGGGGGCCTCGGCCACCCTGTCGTCGGAGATGGGGATGCCGAAGCGGCTCCGGAACTCGCGCAGCTCCTCGTCGTTCAGCTTCTTCTGCTGGTGGGTGATGTTCTTGCCCTCGCCCGCCTCGCCCAGGCCGTAGCCCTTGATGGTCTTGGCCAGGATGACGGTGGGGGAGCCGGTGTGCTCCACGGCCGCCTTGTAGGCGGCGTAGACCTTTTCGGGGTCGTGGCCGCCGCGCCGCAGCTTGCGGAGCTGTTCGTCGGAGTAGGTGCTGACCATCTCCTGTAGCCTGGGGTCGGCGCCGAAGAAGTCCTTGCGGATGTAGGCCCCGTCGGAGACGACGTACTTCTGGTACTGGCCGTCCACCACCTCGCCCATGCGCTGCACGAGGAGGCCCTCCGCGTCCTTCTCCAGGAGGGGATCCCAGTCGTCTCCCCAGATCACCTTGATGACGTTCCAGCCCGCTCCCCGGAAGGCCGCCTCCAGCTCCTGGATGATCTTGCCGTTGCCGCGGACGGGGCCGTCCAGCCGCTGGAGGTTGCAGCTCACCACCCAGATGAGGTTGTCCAGCTTCTCGCGGCTGGCCAGCGTGATGGCCCCCAGGCTCTCGGGCTCGTCCATCTCGCCGTCGCCCAGGAAGGCCCAGACCTTGGCATCCGAGGCCGGCTTGAGGCCTCGGTCCACGAGGTAGTGGTTGAAGCGCGCCTGGTAGATGGAGAGGATGGGGCCCAGGCCCATGGAGACCGTGGAGAACTGCCAGAACTCCGGCATCAGGTAGGGGTGCGGGTAGGAGGAGAGACCGCCCTCCGGCCGGCATTCGCGGCGGAAGCGGTGCAGGTCGTCCTCGCTCAGGCGCCCCTCCAGGAAGGCCCTCGCGTAAATGCCCGGCGAGGAGTGGCCCTGGAAGTAGACCATGTCGCCCTCCCGCCCCCCGTCGCTGCCCTTGAAGAAGTGGTTGAAGCCCACCTCGTAGAGCGTGGCGTCGGCCGCGTAGGTGGAGATGTGGCCGCCGATGCCGTGCTCCTCCCGGTTGGCCCTCACCACCATGGCCATGGCGTTCCAGCGGATGATGCTCTTGATCCGCCGCTCGATCTCCCGGCTGCCGGGATAGGGCGGCTGCTGCTCCCGCGGGATCGTGTTGATGTAGGGCGTGTTGGCCGTGAAGTGGGGCTTGACGCCGTACTTGTGGGCCCGCACGTGCAGGTGCCAGAGCAGGTCCCGCACGCGCTCGGCCCCCTGGGATTGGTAGACGTAGTCCAGCGATTCCAGCCACTCGCGGTTCTCCGTCTCCCGGAGGTGCGACGAGCCCCTGGCGTCCTTCTCTCTCATGGTTTCGTACCCTCTCTGTCCATGGCCTCTTACCCCATCATAGCCGAAGCCGCCGCCCCTCGGCACCAGGGCGGACCCTCTCGCCGGTTGTCGGCGGCGGGAACCGGTCTGGCGGGCTGGGGCGCGGGCGCGGGGCCGCATTCCGGTGCTAACAGCGCCGGGGGCGGGATTGTTTCCCAGGCGCCACCGCCCGCCTCGCCTTTCCCATCCCAGGGCGCGCTCGTATACTGTCAGACGGGCCGCCGCTTGAAGGCGGCAGGTTACCGAGGAGATCTCTCATGACAACGCACCTGCCCCACGAGAAAACCCCGCCTCAACGGGCCCGAAAACACCGGCCCAAGGCCCATCGCAGACCCCCCGTCTCCCCCAATCGCAAGCCGGAGGGCATGAGCCTGGAGGCCTGGCAGACCGAGTTGCGGAGGGAGTTCGGCCGGCAGCAGCGGTTCCATCTCGAGAACGTGGGACGAGAGGCGGTCTTCTCGGAGTTTCACGTCACCAACCCGGCCACGGGCGGCCTCTACCGCGTCGCCATCCGAGGGCTCAACCCGGGCGACAACTTCTGCTCCTGCCCGGACTTCAGCGTCAACACTCTGGGAACCTGCAAGCACATCGAGTTCACCCTGGCCGCGCTTCTCAAACGGCGCGGCGCCAAGACCCTCTTTCGGCAGGGCTACCGGCCGCCCTTCTCGGAGGTCTACCTCCGCTACGGCGCTCGCCGCGAGGTGGCCTTCGCCCCGGCGGGCGAATGTCCCCCTAGGCTTCGCCAGCTCGCCACGTCCTTCTTCGGCGAGAACGGCATCCTCAAGCCGGAGGCCTTCGGCCGCTTCGAGGAGTTCCTCAAGGCGGCAAGCCAGGAGAGCCACGAGGTCCGCTGCTACGACGACGCCCTCCAGTTCATCGCCCAGGTGCGGGATGACGGCCAACGCAGAAACCGCATTGACGGGGTCTTCCCCGAGGGGGCCCGGGCGCCCTCCTTCGAGGGCCTCTTGAAGGTGCCGCTCTACCCCTACCAGCGGCGCGGCGCCCTCTTCGCGGC
Source organism: Acidobacteriota bacterium (assembly GCA_021787565.1). Lineage (GTDB taxonomy): Bacteria > Acidobacteriota > UBA4820 > UBA4820 > DSQY01 > DTPS01. The sequence continues at coordinate 10,827 of JAJYLT010000024.1, read as the reverse complement.
CCTGGCGGGCCGGTGCCTGCTGGCCGACGACATGGGGCTGGGCAAGACGGTCCAGGCCCTGGCGGCGGCGGAAATCCTGGCCCGCTGCGAGGGCGTGGAGCGGGTGCTGGTGATCTGCCCCACCTCCCTCAAGCACCAGTGGGCACAGGAGGTGGGCCGCTTCACCGAGCGGAGGGGGCTCGTCATTCAGGGCCCCCTGCCGGCGCGGGCCGCCGCCTACCGGGAGGAATCCTTCTACAAGATCACGAACTACGAAGTGGTGGAGAGGGACCGCGAGGCCATCGAGCGGTGGGCGCCCGACCTGATCGTTCTGGACGAGGCCCAGCGGATCAAGAACTGGCGCACGCGCACTGCCCGGAGCGTCAAGCGGCTCTCTTCCCCTTACGCCCTCGTGTTGACGGGAACGCCCCTGGAAAACCGCCTCGACGAGCTGCACTCCATCGTGGAGTTCGTGGACCGCTTCCGCCTCGGCCCCGCCTTCCGGTTCCTCGCCGAGCACCGTCAGACCGACGACAACGGCAGGGTCACCGGCTACAAGAACCTCTCCCGCATCGCTACCACCCTGGCTCCCATCCTGCTGCGCCGATCCAAGGGGGAGGTGCGCCTGGAGCTCCCCGAACGCACGGAGAAGCGCTTCTTCATCGAGATGACACCCCAGCAAAGGGCCCACCACGAGGAGAACCGCGAGATCGTGGCGCGCATCGCGGCCAAGTGGCGCCGGTACCACTTCCTCTCCGACGGGGACCAGCGGCGGCTGACCATCGCCCTGCAGAAGATGCGGATGGCCTGCAACAGCACCTACCTCCTCGATCCCTCCACCGATTATGGGCGCAAGGTGGATGAGGCCGTGGACTTCCTGCTAGAGGCCATGGAACAGGACGGTACCAAGGCCGTCGTCTTCAGCCAGTGGGTGAGGACCCACGAGCTCCTCATCCGGCGACTCGAGGCGCGTCACATTCCATTCGTCTTCTTACACGGGGGCGTTCCCGGAAGCCAGCGCGGCGAGCTCACCCGCCGGTTCAAGGAGGACCCGGACTGCCGCGTCTTCCTGTCCACGGACGCGGGCGGCGTGGGCCTCAACCTTCAGTCCGCCAGCGTGGTCCTCAACCTCGACCTGCCCTGGAATCCAGCCGTGCTGGACCAGCGGCTCGGTCGCGTCCACCGGATCGGCCAGCGACGCAACGTGCTCGCCGCCCACTTCATCGCGGAAGGCACCATCGAGCACGGCATGCTCAACCTCCTCGCCTTCAAGAAGGCGCTCTTCGAGGGGGTGTTGGAGGGAGGCGCCGACGAGGTCTTCCTGAACGGCAAGCCCCTCGAGCACTTCATGGAGGCCGTCGAGGAGGCCGCGGGCGCCATTCCCGCTCCGCCGCCCGAAAGCGAGCCGACCGCCATGGAACCCTTGATCGCGTTCACCGGGGAAGAGGAAGAGGAAGAAGAGAGGGAGGTGGAGTCCCCTATTCAGGTGCCCGGTCCCGCCCCCGCGCCGGCGACAGCCCTTCCTTCGCCGGAGGGATGGGCCGGCGTGGCCGCCGCCGGGCTCTCGTTCCTGGAAAGGCTCAGCAAGGCCATGACGGCGGCTCCGCCAGAAGGCGCCGGTACCCTCGTGGAGCGCGACGCGACCACGGGCCAGGCCTACCTCCGGCTGCCCATGCCCGATCCCGCGGTGCTGGACCAGATCGCCGGCCTGCTCGGAGCTTTGGCCGGCAAGCGGTAGAGGAGGCACCCGGGTTCGTTCTTGCAGGGCCAGTTTGCGGTAGACTAACGGACAAGAGCCGCAAGGGAGGGTCCCATGCCCAGAAAGGCCAAAGGTCCGCCGCCCGAGGCGGAGATCACTGAGAGGAGCACCAAGGCGGAGATCCTGGCGGCCTACCAGCGGCTGGCTCAGGCTACCGCCGCGGGCGAGAGTGGTGAGGCGGAGCCGGAGGAGCCCTCCGCCCGTGACGCGTTCCTGTTTGCCGAGGAGAGACCGGCCATGAAAGCGGAAACGAGAAAAGAGGTGGAGGCGCTCAGCCTGGACGCCATCGTCATGGAGCTCTCTTCGCTCAAACTCGCCATCGGCAAACACCTGACCGACGTCGAAGAGCGCCTCTCGGCCGAGGCGGTTCGGCTGGCGGCCTTGAAGGAAGCGGCGGCTGAGCAGGAGGCCCGGCTACGGGAGCTGCACGAGATCGAAGCCGCCGCCGGCAAGCTGGAGGAGCTGCGCCAGACGATCGCCTCGGAGAAGGAGACCTTCGAGGCCGTGATGGCCGAGACGCGGGCCCAGTGGGACAAGGAAAAGAAGGAGCATGAAACCGCCCTCAAGGAGCGCGATGCCCTCGACAAGAAGGAGCGCCAGCGGGAGGAGGAGGACTACCAGTACCAGCTCAAGCAGCGGCGCCAGCGCGAGAAGGATGCCTTCGAGGCGGAGCGCGAAGAGCGCCGCCGGAAGCTGGAGGAGGAGCTCGCCGCCCGCGAGGCGGACGTGAAGGCCCGCGAAGAGGCCCTCGCGGCCCAGGAGGAGGAGCTCGCCGAGCTGCGCCAGCGCGCGCAGGACTTCCCCGCCCAACTCGAAAAGGCGGTCCGCGCCGCCGCCGAGTCCTCCGCCAAGGCCACCGAGGAGCGGCTCAAGCTTGAAAAGCTCCTCTTAGAAAAGGACATGGAGCGGGAACGCGAAGTCATGCGCCTCACCGTCGCCTCCCTCCAGGAGAGGGTCAAGGAGCAGGAGGGGCGCATCAAGGCCCTCGATGCCGACCTCAAGGAGAGCGTGGCGAGCTCGCAGTCCGTCGCCGCCCGCGCCATCGAGGGCATCGCCGGCCTGCGCCACGCGGCGCCCGCCCAGACCGAGACCGCCAAGGAGCCAGGATCAGAGCCCAGGCGCTGACGAAATCCCGGTTTGGAACCGGCACCCGGGACCGTTTGCAGCAAACCAAGCGGGGCTCTTCTTCGCGCTTACAGCCGGGTCAAGAGCCTTCGCGGGACTCGGCTCGCCCTGCCAGGAACTTCCAGAGCAGGCGGCAGGTGGCATCCAGGGAGCGCTGTTCGCCTTCGGTCTCGTAAGGCCCCAGGAGCGGGCCGCCCGACTCATCCACGTAACGCTCGATCAGGGCGCGGGCCGGCAGGGCCCTCAGCGATGGTTCAACGCTCGCTCTCTTCACCAATTCGCCCCCGAGAACCCAGAGACCGCCCACGTGCCTGCGCAGGGTGCTCTTCGCATATCCCCGCCCGTCGAGGAACTCCGCGAAGGAAACGAACTCCTCCACCAGGCGCCGCCCCACCTCCAGATCGGCTCGCACCCCCATCCAGCTCTCCGGCCAGTCCTCCCTCATGTCGCGCAACAGCTTCTCGTCCATCCGTTACGCCTCCCCCAGGAGCATGCCCAGGCCCATTTCCCAGCCTCGTAGAGGGCGGGCCTCGTCTCCTGGATGCCCATCTTCTCTTGGTACAAATCCACAGCCTAGTAGGCCTTGAAGGCGATGACGTTGCGAGGGTAGTCGAAGAAGATCTCGAACGGATCAAGGATCTTCCGTCCGATGATGCCGTACACGGGCAGCAGGGGGCGGTCCAGGCCCAGCGGCATGACCTGGACGGGCCTGAGGTGAAAGTTGGCCAGGCCCAGCCCGAGGGTCACCTGCTCCGCCTGGCCCGACGTGAAGGCGCCCGTCACGCCGAGGCCCCGCTCGCTCCCCCACTTGCCCGAATTGACCCTCATAGAAGGCCGGCGCCTTGGGGTCGGCCTTGAGATAGGCATCCAGCGCGGCCGAGGAGACCTTGGCGCTGGGCTCCAGGTCGAGCGAGTCGGCGACGAGGGATTGGGCCGGAGGATGGACGCGCTCCAGCCCCTCGCGGAGCATGGCGAGCGCCTCGGCCTCCCGCCCCAAGTGCCGCCAGGCTCTGCACGCCGTTGTCGTATCCGGTCGCCTCCCAACCCGGTGTCCGGCTCAGGACCTTCCAGGCCTTGAGGGCGGGCTCGAAGGCCCCGAAGCGGAAGGCGCTCAGGCCCGCAGGCATCCCGGAACCAGGGGTGGTCGAGGTGGGCCACGGCCAGGCCCCACGAGAAGTTGGCCGCCTCCTTGTACTGCCTCAGGCCCATCAGGGCGCGGACTCTGAGTTCCAGGAGATCGAGATCCTGGGGGGTCTTGGCGAGAGCGCCCTGGAGGACATCCAGGGCCTTGGCGCGGTCTCCGGCCTTGATGAGGGCGGAGGCCTGCTCCTTCGGTGATGGGACGTTCCCGGGCGCGCCGACCGGCGCCCCCTGCTGAGCCGCCGCGCCGGCGGAGCCGAGCAGCAGCACCATCGCAACCACGAGCCAATCTCTTGAACGCCAAGACATGATCACCCCCTCCATGCCCTCCGGGCCGATCCGGACGCCAAACCCTGCCATGAGCGGGGTTCCCATCTGCCGAACGCCGCTCCCCAGCCCTCCGGTAATGTCGTCAGGATATCACGCCCCCCTCAGCGTTTGAGCTCGTACCGGTGCGGGTTGCCTTCCGGAGCGAAGCGGGCCGTGAACCAGCCGTTTCGATGGGGGGGGGGGAAGAACGCACAGAACTTCGTTGGCCGCGGCCGGCCCTTTGGGCGGGGCGCTTCGGGCTTCGGGAAGAGAGTTCCCGGCCGCGGCCCTTCACGATCCGGGTCTCATTCGGAAGGGTGTTCCGTGGACGGGGACGTTTCTTGGAGGAGGCGTGCGTGCCGTACAGCGAGAAGGAGTTGGTGAGCATCGGTTCGAGATTCACGACGCAGCGGCTCATGGAGCAGGGCGCCGTCTCGGTGGCCCTGGCGAGGGCGCACGAGAAGGAGCTGGCGAAGAGGTTTCCTCCCGCCAGGACGGCGGAGCTGGACGCCCTGCTCGCGGACATCCACGCCAAGTTCTCGGCGCAGGCGGAGGCCAAGGCCTACCTCCTCATGAAGAGGCTGGCCCGCGCCGCGCGGGACACCTTCAAGGGCGACCCCGCCCCCGCCCCTCAGCCGGCGCCGGCCGGCTGAGCGAACCGGTTTCCCTCCACGGGCGGCGAGGGGTACCCCCGCCTCGCCCCCCGGCCCCGGCGGGGTGCCTCCCACGCCCCGCCGGGGTTTCCTCACTCCCCCCGGCACGCGCGTTTAGCTGAGGGTGACCCGAACCCGAGGGGGAAGCAGGAACCCATGCAAGGCATCCACTTGGACACGCGGGGCATCTCCTCGCCGGACCACCTCACCCCGCACCCGGAGCCCAGGCGCCGCGACCCGGGAGCGCCCCCTTCCAACCTCGGACAGGACCCCTCCCACCTCGGGATAGTGGGGGCCGCTCCCTCGGATAAGGGGGGCCGCACCTCGGGATCGCACCTTTCCCACCCTGGAATGGACCCTTCCCGACCCGAGATAGGGGGGGCCGCTCCCCCGGATAGGGGGGGGCGCACCCTGGGATCGCACCCTTCCCACCCCCGGAGGCGAGTGGCCGAGACTCGGGAACGGACCGTTCACGAGTCGCGCGGGGTGGGTACAGGCCTCGCCAAGCCCGGCATTGCCCACGAGGATGGAGGCTGGAAACGCAATAGGACGCCCAGCACAAGGTCGTCTTCGACGCCCTCCGCGCCCTCATGGCCGAGCCCGAGAAGAAAAAACCATCGGCTTCGCCGCCAAGGAACACAAGGGAACCTATAGGAAGTAGAATGAGGTCCTCAACGGGCACGAGGGGTGGGTGAGATGGGTGACGATTTGGCCGTAGTTCCGTACGAAGCGATCGAGGAGAGGATCGTCCTGGTCCGCGGCCACAAAGTGATGCTCGATCGAGATCTGGCCTTGCTCTATGGGGTTGAGACCCGCGCCTTGAATCAGGCGGTCAGGCGCAATCGCGAACGCTTTCCGGAAGATTTCATGTTCGAATTGAGCCGGGATGAGATCGCGAGGATATCACAGTCCGTGACATCCTCCTGGAAGGCCGATTCCCTGAAATACTCTAAGCGGGTGAGCGCCTTCACCGAGCATGGGGTTGCCATGGCCGAGCCCGAGAAGAAAAAGAAACCCATCGGCTTCGCCGCCAAGGAGGCCAAGGGAAGGTATGGGAAGTAGGATGGGAAAAGGCGGCCCCGTTTCAGAAAATACTGCTGGGCACCCAATGGAGGGTGCCCACCCTACCCAGCTTATTGCGATTTATCTTACTATTTCCAGTGTGACTCAATATACTTCAGTGCTTGGGACATGCTCAGTCTTTGGTTGGAGGCTGCACCTCTGACGTAGAAACTCTCATCAGGCTCCTCCCGAAGGAAGACAGGTCTATCTGAGCATGCTACTTCTACTATACAGAGATCATTGCCGTGTATGGCGGCAATGCGAGGCTTGATGTCCTTATGGACCGCCCTTCCGAGGTAAAGGTTAACAACCTCATCGAAACGCAGGAGAAAACCATCACGATCCTTCTTTCCAAAGGTGTTATAGTCCGTTCCGAGGCCGGTGACTGCCCCTTCGTCCGAAACCCCGATGAGTAGCCTGCCACCATCTGTATTTAGAAAGGCGCAGACTGTGCGAGCGGCAGCCAACTCCAAGTCCTTGTTGACTCGGTTCGCTCTCATATCCCATCGGAGCGTGGCTTTGAATTCCACCCGGCTACCTTCTCCCTCTTCAATGATTTTCATCATTTCGATTTGTTCGGGCCGGCCTATATTTGAGTTATCCAAATTGGAACGCAGAAGCACGTAGGTGGACCTTGTAGATGGGTCTTTGACCTTAACGAGGTCTTTCGATGCGGAGATCATCGTGTAGGCGGATGTCGATGGAATACCAGCCGTTTTGTCCAGGGCGTTTACAAGCTCCCTCAACGTCAGGTAGCCTCTTGGAGAAGATGAGATCAGATCTCTGGCGCGCAATACGAACTCCTCCTTCTTAAGTGGCTTCGGCTTCAACAAGACGCAATAAACTATCCCTTCTCTTGATTCCTTCTTGACTCTTCCACACTGTGCCAGCCTTGCGCGGGCATATTTTTCAGTAAAGCCCTTCTCCATCAGATATCTAACAAGGACCCGCTGAGGATGGATATCCCGGCCAGATTCAATGCAAAATTCTTCGACGGCCTGGATTAGGGACTTGCGCGGAATCGCTTGTCTTTCGACTTCCTGTGGATAGAGCTCTTTCCATTCCTTTAGAATGTAGTTTCCCCGGGATTGCTTGATGAAGCTGCCGGACTTCTTTGTAAGGGTCATTTGTATTGAGGCTCGCTTAACATCTGACCTCATTCGCATCACTTCTTCAGTCAGAGTCTTGATATCAGAGGGCTGTCCGAGTCTCAATAATGCCTTTCTAAGCAGTTGTTCTATGGTGTCAGTATTCTCAGAGAATTGTCTTAACGCCCAATAACCAGTTCGGCCGTAATTCTTTATTTGTGGATCGACTGATATCTGGTGCCGAAGTGCACCCAGTGTGTGGAGTTTAGAGATTCCGTCTTCGGCAAGGCGCTCATGAATAATGCGGCTGATTTCCTTAACATGCATTTTTTCCTTCTTCTCCGCGAGAATCCTAAAGGCGCAATCTCGCAATGAGGCAAGATTCTTGAACTTAATCTGGTATCTTGGCTCGCCTAGAGTCTGAACGACCTCAACTTCCTCCAATTTCAGCAGGACGCTCAAGATCGTTTCCTTCTCTACGTTGCTGCTCTTGCGGACGTGAAGAAATATGTCGATCAGTGAGCGCGTTTCAATCGATTTCTCCAAGTAGGCAAGGATAGCCCTGGCCAGAACTGCGAGCCCCTGCCTATCAAGATTCACAGAGCAACGAAGGTAGTAGTATGAATGACCAATATGGGCCCTGGCAAACCGAAAACTCCCCAAGAAGACCTCGAGGAGTGGTTTGGGGGCATCACTTGCGGGGCCTATCCCAAGGCTGGCCAGAAGTCGTGCCTCTGAGATGAAGAAATCCGAGAGGAGGGCGCCAAGGAATTCGCTTAGAATGGGGTTGCCTTTAGGTTCCTGCAATTCGTGAGCACGTTGTACGGAAGTGACCGCCTTGCTTAGATCATTTTCAAATCTTTCTTGTATCTGTCTTATCCTTTCGCGGGTCACCCCATGAAAAGCACCGAGTTCTTCAAGGGTATAGATATTAGTTCCAAAAAGTCCGTAACGACGCGCCAGGATAGATTGGTCGCGATTGGTGAACCTTGAGAGCAACGAAGTAAGTAGTTCGTATAGGGATGCCACGGGCCCAGATGTGCTGGTGGGGCCATGTGTCATATCTAGAATCGGCTCTCTTCCATCGGGCATTGCTGACTCCGACTCAGTTCAGATTTCTTGCGCATCGGATGCAACTAGCAACTTCTCGCCGCTTTTGGCAATTCTAAGAGCCGATGTGATGGCAAATGGGATAGCCATGTCATAGGCTCGTGCGATTGCTCTCGGCATTCTCGTCCTCTTCGAAGACCGTAAGGTCTTCATCGTGGCTTCCGAAGAGTATCCGCCAGAGGGCGACCATGACTGCCCCTGCTAGGAGCCCTAGAGACAGTAGACAGGGAATCGGCAAATAGGCCCACCATGGTCCTTCTGCAGCCCAGTTTGGCAGCGACCAGGAAAGAAGGAGGGCCGGCGATGACACCAGCACCAGCCGGTGATGCACACTTCCGTTCTTTTTCGTTAGAGATTTCGCTGGGGCCGGGAGGACCCCGTGCTGGCTCAGGTGGATGTGGTTATCCGCGTGGCAGCGTGATAGGCCGGAAGCCGGCGCTCTGACGTAGCCTTCCCACCTCTTGATGTCCATTTCTAGTCCCCACTTCACTCTAGCACCAATACCCGCGCCAGGACAGACCTCCGCGCTGGATCTTTGCTTGGGGAGGGTCGCCCGCCTCGATTGCTTGTTGGCACGCTTGCTTTTCTCCGGCCTGCCCTTCCCCGCTTCCCCCGTGTCTCTGCGGTGAAAATGGGACAGATAGGCGACGGCGCCCCTCCACGCCACGGCAACTACGGGCTGTCAGCCTTGGCCGGCCCCGGCGCCATCCTTCGCCCCTTCTGGGCCCCCTTTTGGGGGGCGCGCCCGCATGAGGAGGGAGACTCCCACCAGGATCATGGCCGCCGCCGACAGGAGCGAGGTGAAGAGATCTCGCCCCCTGGGGGCCTCCAGGATCCTGACGAAATAGGCGCCCAGGATGAGGGCGGAGCCATAGAGGACCGTGATCCGAAGGGTGGAGAAGCTCCATTCGCGTCCGCGTTCGCCGAGGCTCATGACGGCTCCTTTCGTTGGCGTCCCGCCGAAGCGGCATCGCCGGGCAACCCCGCCTCGCGCCGCTGGCGCCGGGGAGGCCTCTTCCGGCATGCCCTCATCCCGCCCTCCCGGCCTCTCGTCCCGTGTTCCGTGCCCTCCGCCCCTCCGCTCCTCCGCCCTTCCTCCTGCCCTGCTACTGCTTGACGAGCTCGACGCGGCGGTTCTTGGCGCGTCCCTCCTCCGTGTCGTTGGAGGCCACGGGGGAGAGGGGGCCGACGCCGCAGCCCTTGAGCCGGGCGGGGCTGATGCCGTAGCCGTCGGCGAGGGCCTTGGCGACGGCCTGCGCCCGCGCCTCGGAGAGCCTGAGGTTGGCCTCGAGGGTCCCCACGGCGTCCGTGTGGCCGACCACGTAGACCTTGAGGGAGGGGTCGGCCTTGAGCATCCGCGCGACCTGGTCGAGGGCGGGCTTGGACTCGGGCTTGACGACGGCCTTGTTGAAGTCGAAGAAGATGCCCGGCACCTCCACGTGGCCCTGGGCGGCGAGCCCGCCTTGGAGGGCCTGGGCGTCGGCCAGGACGTCCTGCTTCATGGCCTGGCGCTTGACGATGACGAGCTGCATCTGCGGGCCGCCCGGCTCCACCGAGACCCAGATGTCCTTGTCCCCCTTGGCGATGCGGAGCGTGGCGAGCTCGTCGCTCTCGTAGACCACCCGGCCCCCGATGCTCTTGGCGGCGTTCTCGTAGTTGCGGATGATCTGGAGGGTGCTGGGCCGGGGCCCCATCTCCTCGTCCCAGCGGTAGAGGTAGGTGAACATGTGCCCCTCGACGCGCTCCTCCTTGCTGTCCGAGACCCGGAAGGTGTAGGCGTCGAAGGGGGCCTCCTTGACCCAGTCCCCGTAGGCCGTGGGCATCCGCGTGAAGAGCCCGGGGTCCTTGAAGCCGGGGCCGTCCGGCTGGCGGGCCGCGACGGCGGTGACGACGAGGCAGACGAGAACGGCGAGAACGATGGTGGACTTCAGGCGCATGACGGTGACCCTCCTCTTTTTTCGATCCCCGGTTGGACGGATCTTCCCCTTGCTTTTCAGCATAGCGCCGGCCGGCGGGGCGGGCAAGGGGAGGCGGCCTCGGAGCGAGAGGCAGGCCCCGCCGGCCCTGCGGCGGAGGCCGGCGGGCGCCGGAGCGATCTCATGCTCATCGTGCCTGGTGACAGTAGATGATGGCTGGGATCAAGGCGCCGCGGGGTTATCCACAATCTACTCAACGAGAATGTGGTATTGTAGAGTAGCCCCGGCGGGTTGCCCCGCCGAGGCCCTCACCAGATCCGGACTTGGAGATTTCCACCATCCGGCTCTTCCGTTGGCGCGGCTCACGGAAAACTGCCCCATATTCGGACATAGACCCTGGGGCGCGGGAGAGGGTAGGCTGCGAGCAGACTATTGAACCTCTCCCATGTGAGGCGCGTCTTGTTGCTCCGGCGGCAGAGCCACTTGAACCAGGCACGTTGAGCGTGATGGGCCAACTCCGTCAATGCTCGCGTGTTCCCGCTGACCCCGAAGTAATTCATGATTCTCTCGTAAAAACCCCCTCTCTCGGTTCTTGACAAATTGATATTATCGCTATATATTATATGGTAATTAGGCCTATGCAAGGCCACTGAGAGCGGGGTGAGGCGATGTTCAGAGAAAAGAGC
>JAJYLT010000055.1 GCA_021787565.1 Acidobacteriota bacterium | reverse complement strand
CCCCGGTCACCACCACTACCGCTTTCGTGATACCCTTCTTCATGGCCGACCTCCTTGGGCTTCGAGCCCGCCAAAATCTGGAGCCAGTGTACTGGACTCCGTGGAGGTCGGCCTCCTCATCCCATCTTTGTGGTGAATTCCTATTTCGCGGTTTTCGAATTCCGAATGTGGCATGGCGGCGGACGGCTTGTGCTACACTACGCGGGTTCGGAGGAGCGCATTGCGAATACTGCGTTTGATCATCTACGCAGGACTCTTCCTCGGTGGGATAGGCCTCGGGGGTTACCTGCTCATCCAATTCTCCTTTCTGGGCACCAACACGGCGGTGCCGTTGGTCGTGGGGCTCACCGAGGACCAGGCGAGCTGGCAGGCCAGCCGCTCCCACCTCCAGTTCTCGGTCAGGACCGAGCGCTACGATCTGAAGGCTTCCAAAGGCACCGTCATCAGCCAGACTCCCAGCGCGGGGATGACGGTCCGGCGCGGCATGACCCTGCAGGTCATCGTGAGCAGGGGGATCGAGAGCCTGGCCATGCCCAATCTTCTGGGGATGAGGATGGACGAGGCGCAGCTCCAGATCCAGCAATCCGGCCTTCGGTGGCTCAACACGGCCTACGTCCACGCGCCGTCTACCTCTTCGACCATCGTGGCGCAGGAGCCGCCGCCGGGCCAGACGGTCCCGAGGGACGCCGACGTCTCCATCCTCGTGAGTCTGGGCCCTCCCTCCCCGACCTTCGTCATGCCCTACCTCGTGGGGCTGAACGCCGAGTCGGCGAAGGATCGGCTCCAGGCCTACGGCATTCAGTTCACCACGCCGCAGGTGGCCCCAACGCCCGGCGTCCAGCCCGACACCGTGCTGGGGCAGAATCCGGGCCCTGGGATGCCGCTGCACAGGACCGATCTGGTCCAGCTCACGGTGAGCCAACCATGAGCGGCGCACCAGCGAGGCTCCTCGCCCCGAGCATCCTCTCCGCCGACTTCGCCCGCCTGGCCGACCAGATCGCCCTCGTGGAGCCTCACAGCGGCCTGTTGCACGTGGACGTGATGGACGGCCGCTTCGTGCCCAACATCACGCTGGGGCCGCCGGTCGTGGCGAGGCTCAAGGCCGTGGCGACCCTTCCGCTGGACTGCCACCTCATGATCGAGGAGCCGGACCGCTTCCTCGCCGATTTCGCCCGGGCGGGAGCCTCGCTTCTCTCCGTGCACCAGGAAGCCTGCCCCCACCTCCACCGCACCATTCAGAGGATCAGGGAGGAGGGCATGCGACCGGGCGTGGCGCTCAACCCCGCCACGCCGGTGGAGACCCTCGACCTCGTCCTTCCTGACCTGGACTTCGTCCTGATCATGAGCGTGAACCCCGGATTCGGGGGCCAGCGGTTCATTCCGGTGGCCCTGGACAAGATCAGGTCCCTCAAGAGGAAGGTTCTCGATCGGGGGCTCGCGCTGGCCATCGAGGTGGATGGCGGCGTGGCCGAGGAAACCCTTCCGGCCCTTTTGGATGCGGGTGTCGACTGGTTCGTGGCGGGCTCCGCGATCTTCGGCGCCCCCGATCCGGCGGCGGCCGCCTCGCGCCTGGAGGGAATGCTCCGTGGATGAGTGCAGGACCACGGTGCGGGTCCGGTACGTGGAAACGGACCAGATGGGCGTGGTGCACCACTCCGCCTACCTGGCCTGGATGGAGGTGGCCCGGACCGAGTACCTCCGTCAGCACGGCCTCGCCTACCGGGAGCTGGAGGAGAGCGGGACCCGCATGCCGGTGCTTCAGGTGCACGTTCAGTACCTGAGGCCAGCCCGCTACGACGACGAGGTGGAACTATTGGCCAGGCTGGCGGACAGCAGCGCGGTCCGCTTCCGGTTCGAATACGAGATGGTTCGCAGGGGGGACGGCGCCTTGTTGTGCCGTGGTTATACGGAGCACGCGGCGACGGACCTGCAGGGCCGGCCCCGCCGGTTGCCCAGGGACCTGTTTGCCCTCATAGGAGGTCGATCGTGAAGAGTGCCAGGCTTCTCGCCGCAGCGCTGGTCGTCATGCTCTTGATGACCGCCGGCTGTCATCACCGCCGCCCCAAGGGCGAGGTCGCTCCCAAGCAGGTGACGCCGGTGGCCGAGCTGTACTCCAAGGGCATGGAAGCCCTCCATAAACACAAGCCGGCCACCGCCCGGAAGTATTTCGACCAGATCGCCCTGCGCGAGGACGCCGGCGAATACCGGGACAAGGCCGCCATCGCCACGGCAGACAGCTACTACCAGGAGCACACCCTGGAGTCCTACGCCGAGGCCATCAGCCGGTACCAGTCCTTCCTGGCCTTTCACCCCACACACCCCGATGCGCCTTACTGCCAGTTCAAGATCGGCGAGGCCTACTTCGAGGAGATCAGCACGCCCGACCGGGACATCACGCCGGCCCTGAGCGCGAGGGATGCCTTCCAGGCCCTGATCGAGAACTATCCCAAGAGCTCATACGCGGCCGAGGCCAAGCAGCGGGTCCGCTCGGTGAACGACTTCCTGGCCGCGCACGAGATCAAGGTGGGCGACTTCTACCTGAAGTACGGCCACCCCAAGGGGGCCATCGGCCGCTACCGGTACGCCATCGAGCACTTCCCCACATACTGGAACATGCCGCTCCTCTACTACCGCCTCGGCGAGGCCCTCTACCGGGACAACCAGGACAAGGAGGCGCTGCTCTACTTCACCCGCATCACCCAGGAGGTCCCCGGGACCGTCCTGTCCAAGAACGCCCGGAAGCAAATCGAGCGAATCCAGAAGCACCAGGCCGCCAAGGAGAAGGAGTCCAAGGTCTTCAAGGAGCCGCTCGTCAAGCCCAAGACCAAAACCAAGCACTGGTGGCAGTTCTGGAAATGGTAGAGGAGGGATAGATGGCCCGCGACGACGACGGCAACCACTCCGACTTCAAACCCGTGATCCCGGCCAGCCAGAACCTCCCCGAGATCACGGTGAAAGCGATCATTCTGGGCATCCTGCTGGCCGTGATCCTGGCCGCGGCCAACGCCTATCTGGGGCTCTTCGCGGGCATGACCGTCTCCGCCTCCATCCCGGCGGCGGTCATCTCCATGACCATCTTCTCCTTTTTCAAGCGCAGCAACATCCTCGAGAACAACATCGTCCAGACGGCCGCTTCGGCCGGTGAGGCGGTGGCCGCGGCGGCCGTCTTCACCATCCCAGGCCTCGTGATCCTCGGATACTGGAAGGAGTACAACTACTGGGAGACGCTCCTGATCTGCGCCCTGGGCGGGACCATCGGCGTCCTCTTCTCCGTCCCGCTCCGCCGCGCCCTGGTCGTGCACGGCGACAAGGAGATCAAGTTCCCCGAGGGGATCGCCACGGCGGAGGTGCTCAAGGCCGGCCAGGGGCAGGAGAGGGGCAGCCTCTCGGCCATCGTCTACGCCGCCCTCACGGGGGGCGTGCTGAAGTTCTGCCAGGACGCCGGGCTGAAGCTCTGGGCCTCCACCCTGGAGGTGGGCGCGCGGGTCGGCAACAGCATGGCCTACTTCGGCCTCGACCTCTCCCCCGCGCTCCTGGGCGTGGGCTACATCGTGGGCCTGAACATCGCCATCCTGGTGTTCCTCGGGGGCGCCCTTAGCTGGTGGATCGCCATCCCGATCTACGCGGCCTTCCACGGATGGCCCGCCGGGGCGCAGAACGCGGTCGAGGCGGCCAACACGCTCTGGAGCAGCCAGATCCGCTACCTCGGCGTGGGCGCCATGTGCGTGGGCGGCTTCTGGGCCCTGATCCAGCTCCGCAGCCAGCTCCTCACCGGCGTCAAGAGCGGGCTTCAGGCGCTGAAGGACGAGAAGGGCGGGAGCACCATCGAGCGGACGGACAAGGACATGCCCATGATCTGGGTCCTGGTCTTCTCGTTCCTGGCCATCATCCCGCTCTTTTTTATCTACCACCTGGTGGTGTCCAAGTTGGCCGTCAGCCTGGTGATGGCCGTGATCATGCTCATCGCCGGCTTCCTCTTCGCGGCGGTGGCCGGCTACATGGCCGGGCTGGTGGGCTCCTCCAACAACCCCATCTCGGGGGTCACCATCGCCACCATCCTCTTCGCCTCCCTGGTCCTCCTGTTCTTCCTGGGCCGCGGCAACCCCGCGGGGCCCGCCGCGGCCATCCTCATCGGCGCCGTGGTTTGCTGCGCCGCCTCCATCGCGGGCGACAACCTCCAGGACCTCAAGGCGGGCTACCTCGTCGGCTCCACACCGTGGAAGCAGGAGTTCATGCTCGTCGTGGGGGTGCTCTCCTCGGCCTTCGTCATCGCCCCCGTCCTGCACGTCCTGAACCTGAAGTACGGCGTCGGAATCCCCTTCAACGCCACCCCGGCCTGGATCCAGGCCCATCCCAACCCACTGCCGGCGCCCCAGGCCACCCTCATGGCGGCCGTCTCCAAGGGCGTCTTCATGGGCGGCCTCCCGTGGACCATGGTGGCCATCGGGGCGGTGATCGCCGTCGGCATCATCATCCTCGACCAATATCTCAAGGCCAGGGGCAGCGAGTTCCGCACACCGGTCCTCGCGGTGGCCGTGGGCATCTACCTCCCCTTCTCCCTCTCCACCCCGATTCTCGTGGGAGGCATGGTGGCCTACTTCGCCGCAAGGCTCAGAAACAAGGCCGCCAAGGGCGCCTCCAAGGACCTGCTGACCCGCCTGAAGGCCGCCGAGGCGGACGGGGACAAGAAGGGGCTGCTCTTCGCCTCCGGCCTCATCACCGGCGAGGCGCTCATGGGGATCCTTCTGGCGGTGCCCATCACGTTGGCCGGCATCTGGCCCGTCTTCAAGGGAGATTTCCTCGCCCTCTTCCCCCAGCCCCCGCTGGGGGCCTGGCCAGGGGTTGCGGTCCTCGCCGTAGTGGTCTACGCGCTCTACCGCGTGGTGGCCAAGCCGACGAAGGAAGCGAGGAAGCGAGGAAGCAATGAAGCGATGAAGCGATGAAGCAATGAAGCGATGAAGCGAGGATGAAGGTGAGAGAGGGCGGAGCAAAACGGCTCCACCCTCTCTTTTTTGCGTCCCGACGATCCGCGGTTGAAGCCTGGCTGGCAGCGGAGACCCCAATTCCGCGATAGCGGCTCAACGCCTGCGTAGAAGCGGCGCCTCGCCGCGAACCGGGTGACCCTGCGACCAGGATGCGGTGCCCGCGTACGGCCCGTCGCGCCGGGGGCGGCGCTCCTACGAGTGCAATTCCATCGCGGAATTTGGCGGAGAAGCCGCCGTCCTCGCGTGTCGCGTTCGCTTCTCCCCGAGTCTTGGCCTAGCTCCACTTCTGGAGGAGCTTCTCGGCTTTCGCCTTGATGGAGGTGAATTCGGGGGCCCACCGCGGGTCGGGCGTCATGTCCACGATCGTCTTGACCTGTTCGAGGGCCTTGTCCTTCATCCCCTCGTCCTTGTAAGTCTCGGCCAGGTAGAGGCGCGTGAGGGCGTTGGTGGGAGCGCCCTTCAAAGAGGCCTCCAGGTAGTGAATCGATTTCTTGTTGTCGCCCCCCTTGAACCAGGGCAGCTTGTAGTACATCCGCCCCAACACCCGGTCGGGGCCGTAGCCCTCCACCGCCGGGTTGAGATCCTGGCAGGTCTTCATCTCCTGCTTGATGCTCGGCACTAGGCTGAGGGACTTGAAGATCCCCTTGGCTTCGCCGTAGACCCCGTAGAGCACGCCGAGCCAGAAGTGGCCCTCCACCCCCTTGGGATCAAGCGCCACCGCGGCCTTGGCGCGGCCGATGCCGTCCTGGAAGAGGGTCATTTTCTCGTCGCCCGAGGCCTTCGCGCGGGTGTATTCGCCGTAGAAGTAGCAGGCCCTGGCGCCTCGCCACAGGGCATCGTAGGACTTCGGGTCCGCCTTGGCCGCCTCCGCGAAGAGCTGCATGGCCGCCCTCGCCTGTTCCGGGTTGGCTCGCTGCTCGTAGGCCGCCTCGGCCCTCTCCAGCGGCGATCGGGCCGCCTGAGCCTGGACCGGCGGAGCTTGGGCCGGCGGAGCCTGAGCGCACACGCCCACCGCCGCGGCCGCCAGGAAGACCAGAATCCCCCACGAGACCTGTGTTTTCATGGGACACCTCCTGATGCTCCCACCTTACCACGGCCGGGTGCCGGACGCCCCCCCAGGTTGCAATTCCGAAAAAGAGCCGTGATGAACGGGCAACAGCCCCTCCTTAGCCTGAGCGTGACCGGCCATGCCCCGGAGGCGGACGGCAGGGTTCGGCCGATTCGTGAACCGGACGTAAGGACCGGAAAGGAGGCAGATGTGAGGAGATCAGCGATGCGAGTGGTGGCGGCGGGCCTGGCAGCCCTGGCCCTGACGGGGCTCTCGGTCTACGCCCAATCGGCCGAGCAGTTGGACCCTCTGTTGAAGATCCTGGTCGAGAACAAGGTCATCACCGAGCAGCAGGCCGAGGCCGTCCAGGCCCAGTACGACCAGCAGAAGGCCCAAAAGAAGGCCCAGAGCCAGCAAGAGATCCAGCAGACGGTTCGGGAGACGGTCAAGAGCCAGCCCTCCGGCGTTCCCTCGGCCCTCAAGGGCCTGCACGTGGGCGGCACCTTCTATCTCTCCTACCAGAACGGCAACCAGTATTCGGGGACGCCCGGCGAGACGACCTCCTACAACAGGTTCGCCCTCAAGCGGGGCTACCTCGACGTGACGGACGACATCACCCCCTGGTTTACGGGACGCATCACCACCGACGTCTACCAGAATTCGGCGCAGGACTGGCAGCCCAGGATCAAGTACCTCTACGGAAGCTTCCACTGGAACGGCAACAGCGCGCTCTCCCAGCCCTACGTCAACTTCGGCCAGGTGGTGATCCCGTGGCTCGACTGGGATGAGGCCGTGAACGGCTACCGGCTGCAGGACGAGATGTTCCTGGAGCGCAACGGCATCCTCAACAGCGCCGACGACGGCGTCCTGGTGGGCTCCAACTTCGGGGGCCTCATGCCAGAGAATTACCGCAAGAACGTGGACGGCGCCTACGCCGGCCGCTACGGCTCCTGGCAGTTCGGCGTCTACAACGGCAACGGCTACCACGCGGCGGAGAAGAACCAGAACAAGGTCCTGGAGGCGCGCATCTCCCTCCGCCCCTTCCCCGTGGCCGTGCCCGGCCTCCAGTTCACCGTCTTCGGCGTGAACGGCAAGGGCAACGTGGCCAAGGTCGCGGGCAAGAACCTGCCCGACTGGACCGTCTTCGACGGTATGATCTCGTATGAGAACCACTACTTCACGGGGCAGGCCGAGTACTTCTCGGGCAAGGGCAACCAGGCCGGCTCCGCGCTCAACCCCGACGGCAGCGCCCGCAAGCAGAAGGGCTACTCCTTCTTCGCCAACGTCCGCTTCCCCGAGGACACGAAGTGGGGCGTGATCGGCCGGTACGACCACTTCGACCCAAACCCCGACGGGGGCTCCACGCTCGTGGACGACGTCCAGAAGACCTCCATCTTCGGCGTCTCCTACCGGTTCGTCGGGCAGAACATGGCGCTGTTGGACTACCAGGTGAAGCAGCACACCGCCCCGAACATCCCCAACGAAAAGCGCGTGCAGCTCACGCTCCAGGTGAAGTTCTAGCGATTCTGGTCCATCCCTTCACCCCCTCTCCTCCCACGGCGCCCGGCCCCCGGGCGCCGTTCTTTTTTCGGGTTGCATTAGAGAAGGTGCATGCTTGCAGGGGAGACATTAAACGCTGGGCACCACAGAGTCGATGCCGGCCTTACTCGGCTTTGCCGTCAGGGTTCTTGAGGGTGGCGACGCCTCGGCTGGGTACATTCAATCCTTATGGCTTCGACGGTGCATACAGGCATAGGCTGCCCGAGGGCATCGCTTCCGGTTTCGATACGTCCGACGAGCCTGCTCCCTTGCCTGACCAGATGGATGATGGTCCAGATCTTTCCTGTCGACCACACGACCCTGATGCCATGCTCGCCATCAGGTGACCACGATCCGATCTGGAAATGCCGTCTCAACGGGGATGCTTCCCCGCCAAGGGGGGTCACGACGCGGCTTCCCTTTGGAAAACTGGGGTACCCCCCATCATCCCTTCTCCTTGCGCTCTCCTCCAGATGAATGGTTTCGGGCGGAGCGAAGGAGCGCAAGGATTCCTTGGTGCGCAATGGTGGAGCCCACGGGCCGAGCACGAGTCGGTAGCAGCCACAGAACTGTTCCAATGACCTCGCCGCGGCGCTCTGCGGTGGGGCTGAAATGCCGAGGCAGGCCATGCAGAAAATCAAGAAGACGAAGCTCACCCTACAAGGCTTGCTTAAGCATCGGCTCTCAATCCGCTCTTCCACAAACCCACACGGATGAGAAGGCGTCCGTTTCAAGCGACAGCTAGGAGCTTTCACTTGCACACTGCGACAAGAATGACGGTGATTGCGGATACGGCAGCGATGACAGCCGCGATTATGGCGATGGCGTTGGCACGCCGAGCGATGGTCCGTGTTTCTGCTTCTCGCGCATCACGCCTAGCCGATTCCTTTCCCCCCAACCACACTTGCGCCCATATGTCCCAATCTGGGCCTTTCTGTCTCCAACGTCCGGCAAGCTGAGCAGCGGAGACAGCGCTCTCTCCCATACGGCTAACCCCATCGAATGCCTCATCTTGGGACGGGCTACTGGTCATGCCGCCTCCCAACGCATATTCGGCCGATGACACAGGCCGCACGACGGCCGCATGTTGTTGAAATTGGCGGCCTATCGCGGCAATTGTCCTCGATCCCCTGCATGGTGACCTCTTGGCAAGACTAGCACACCTTCCTCGGCGGTGCTTAGACCGACGAAATGGGCAGACGGGATAGCCGGCCTGGCGATCGTCGCTTCACCACTCCGTCCGCTTGCCCATCGCCCGTGGGCCTCCCAAGTCTCCACCCATGGCTCCTCTCCCCGCCCGGCAAGAGCCGCCCGATGCGGGCATCCACCTGCGCGCCCGCGGCAGGGCAACCGTTATTAGGGCCTTTCCCACCCTGGTCCAATGAAATGGATGTCGTGAAGTCGATCTGCCTGCGGGTGAAGCAGCGCTACCAGCGCCCTGGACGGTGAGGCAAGAGATGGAGACAGGGAGAGGATCATCGTGTTCCATGGCTGTCCAAAATAGATCCAGGCCTCCCTTGATCGGGTTGGCTTCCGAAGCGAAGCGGAGGAAGGCGCGTTCCGGCGCCGATGGGCCTCATGCGAGGAAGGTGAGGCGGCCGCACCGCAAGCGTACTCCCTGTACGCTGAGGATGCGGACGCCGAAAGCTGACGAAGCAGGAGGTCCTTCGCCACCGGCGCGGCCGAGGCCCGGCCACGGTTCGGAATCGGCGAGGGGGCGGGATCGCTCCCGCCCCCTGGGTGTGGCCATTATGATGAAGAGGCAGCTCAGGCGTCGCCCTTGTCGTCCATGTCCGCCTCCTCGCGGATGGTCACGGGATGATGGCGCTCCTCCAGGAGCTTCTGGACGGCCAGCTCGGCCGGCAGATCGGCGGCGAAGGTCTCCCTGAGGCCCTCTTCCATGGGCCGCACCGTGTCGTCGTGCTCCACCTCCACGTTGTGGTAGGTGTAGAAGCCGGTGCCGGCCGGGATGAGGCGGCCCAGGATGACGTTCTCCTTGAGGCCGCGCAGGTAGTCGGTGGCCCCGTTGATGCAGGCCTCGGTGAGCACCCGGGTGGTCTCCTGGAAGGAGGCGGCTGAGATCCAGCTGTCGGTGGCGAGCGCGGCCTTCGTGATGCCCAGGAGCTGGGGCCGGCCCACGGCGGGCTGGATGCCCTCGTCGAGGAGGTGCTGGTTCTCACGCTGGAACTCGAAGCGGTCCACCTGCTGGCCGGCCAGGAACCGGGATTCGCCCACCGCGTCCACGCGCATCCAGCGGATCATCTGGCGCACGATGGTCTCGATGTGCTTGTCATTGATCATGACGCCCTGCAGGCGGTAGACCTCCTGGATCTCGTTGACCATGTACCGCTGGAGCTCCTTGATGCCCAGGACGCGCACGATGTCGTGCGGGTCCACGGCGCCCTCGCAGATCGGGTCGCCCGCGTGGAGCCACTCGCCCTCGAGCACCGAGATGTGCGTGCCCTTGGGGATGGAGTACTCCTTGCGCTCGCCGGTCCTGGGGTTGTCGATGTAGATCTTCCGCATGCCGCGGACCACCTCGCCGTAGTGAACCTCGCCGTCGATCTCGGTGATGATGGCAGGGTTCTTGGGATGGCGGGCCTCGAAGAGCTCCACCACGCGGGGCAAGCCGCCCACGATGTCGCGGGTCTTGGAGGTCTCGCGGGGGATCTTGGCCAGGATGGTGCCGGGGAAGACCTTCTGGCCCTCGTCCACCACGAGGTGGGCGCCGGAGGGCAGCGGGAAGCTGCGCCCGCCGGACTTCTTGCCCTCTTCGCGCAGGACGATGCGGGCCTCCTTGCCGGGGTCCTTGGATTCGATGACCACCCGCTGGCTCAGGCCCGTCACGTTGTCGGTCTCCTCCTGCACGGTCACGCCTTCCTGGATGTCCCGGAAGTGGACCTCGCCCCCCACGTCCGCGAGGATGGGGTTCGTGTAGGGGTCCCATTCCACGAGGATGGTCTTGGGCTGCACGACGGAACCGATGGGAACCTTGATGTGGGCGCCGTAGGCCAGGGGGTACTTCTCTCGCTCGCGGCCTTTGTCGTCCTCGATGACGATGGAGCCGCCCCTGCCGATGACGATGAAATCGCCGTCGGGAGCCGTGATCGTCTTGGCGTTGACCAGCTTGACGGTGCCGGTGCCCCTGGCCACGTGGCTCGTCTCCACGGCCTCCTTGCTCGCCGTGCCGCCGATGTGGAAGGTCCGCATCGTGAGCTGGGTGCCGGGCTCGCCGATGGACTGGGCGGCCATGACGCCGATGGCGTCGCCCAGCTCGACCATCTGGCCCGTGGCCAGGTTGCGGCCGTAGCAGCGGGCGCACACGCCGCGCTTGGTCTCGCAGGTCAGCACGGAGCGGATCTTCACGCGCTCGATGCCCGCGTCCTGAACGGCCTGCGCGCGCTCCAGCGTGATCTCCAGGTTGGCGTCCACGATGACTTCGCCGGAGTACGGGTCCTTGATGTCGTCCAGCGCCACGCGGCCCACGATGCGGTCGCGGATGGGCTGGATGATGCGGCCGCCCTCCATGAGCGGCGAGATGTAGATGCCGTCGAGGGTGTTGCAGTCCTCCTCGGTGATGATGACGTCCTGGGCCACGTCCACGAGGCGCCGGGTGAGGTAGCCGGCGTCCGCCGTCTTCAGGGCCGTGTCCGCCAGGCCCTTGCGGGCGCCGTGCGTGGAGATGAAGTACTGCAGCACGTTGAGCCCCTCGCGGAAGTTGGCCGTGATGGGCTGCTCGATGATCTCGCCGGAGGGGTTGGCCATGAGGCCGCGCATGCCCGCGAGCTGGCGGATCTGCTGCTTGCTTCCGCGGGCCCCCGAGTCGGCCATGATGAAGATCGGGTTGAAGCCCTGCTCGGCCGCCTCGGCCTTCTGCATCTGCTTGAACATGGCGTCGGCCACCAGGTCCGTCACCTTGTTCCAGATGTCCACCACCTTGTTCTTGCGCTCGCGGTTCGTGATGGCCCCGTCGCGGTACTGCTGGTCCACCACCTCCACCTCGTCCAGGGCGCCGTCC
This sequence comes from Acidobacteriota bacterium, assembly GCA_021787565.1. GTDB lineage: Bacteria > Acidobacteriota > UBA4820 > UBA4820 > DSQY01 > DTPS01. The sequence continues at coordinate 1,817 of JAJYLT010000055.1, read as the reverse complement.
ACGAGGGCGGTCTTCTCCTTCGGGATCTGCATGTCCTCGTATCCGAAGGAGATGCCCGCCTTGGTGGCGTACAGGAAGCCCGACTCCTTGACCGCGTCCGCCAGAAGGGACAGCGTCTCGCGGCCGAACCGCTGGAAGGTGTAGTTGAAGAGGTCCTTGAGGCCGGCCTTCTTCATGAGCCCGTTGATGAAGGGGAGGCCCTTGGGGAGGACGTCGTTGAAGAGCACGCGCCCCACCGTGGTGGCGAGGATCTCGTTCTTCAGCATGATGGGCGGCGTGTGGCTGATGTCCTGGTCGTAGATGGTGGAGGTGAGGTCGATGACCTCGCCCGTGTAGCGCAGCTTGATCTGGGCGTGCAGGTCCACCCACCCGTTGTCCAGCGCCATGAGCGCCTCGTCCACCGAGGTGAAGGCCCGCCCCTCGCCTTTGGCCCCGTTGAGGGAGTGGGTGAGGTAGTAGACGCCCAGCACCACGTCCTGCGTGGGCACGATGATGGGGTCGCCGCTGGCGGGGTAGAGGAGGTTGTTGGTGGACATCATGAGGACCGAGGCCTCGATCTGCGCGGCCGGGCTCAGGGGCACGTGCACGGCCATCTGGTCGCCGTCGAAGTCGGCGTTGAAGGCGGTGCAGACCAGGGGGTTGAGCTTGATGGCCTTGCCCTCGACAAGCACGGGCTCGAAGGCCTGGATGCCCAGCCGGTGCAGGGTGGGGGCGCGGTTCAGCAGGACCGGGTGCTTCTGGATGATCTCGTCCAGGGCGTCGTAGACCTCGGGGACGCCCCGCTCCACCATCTCCTTGGCTTGCTTGATGGTGGGCGCCAGGCCGCGCTCCTCGAGCTTGTTGAAGATGAACGGCTTGAAGAGCTCGATGGCCATGAGCTTGGGCAGGCCGCACTGGTTGAGTTTCAGCTCGGGACCCACGACGATGACGGAGCGCCCCGAGTAGTCCACGCGCTTGCCCAGCAGGTTCTGACGGAAGCGCCCCTGCTTGCCCTTGAGGGTGTCGGAGAGGGACTTGAGCGGCCGGTTGTTGGTGCCCTTCAGGATGCGGCCGCGGCGGCCGTTGTCGAAGAGGGCGTCCACCGCCTCCTGGAGCATGCGCTTCTCGTTCCGGACGATCACGTCGGGTGCGCGCATCTCGATGAGCTTCTTGAGGCGGTTGTTCCGGTTGATGACGCGCCTGTAGAGGTCGTTGAGGTCGCTCGTGGCGAAGCGTCCGCCGTCCAGCGGCACCAGCGGCCGCAGCTCGGGCGGGATCACCGGGAGCACCTCCAGTACCATCCACTCGGGCCTGTTCCCGCTCTTGAGGAAGGACTCCACGACCTTCAGTCGCTTGTTGAGGTTGGCGCGCTTCTGGTTGTTGGCCAGGATTCGGATGTAGGAGCGCAGCAGGTTCTGCTCGCACTGCATGCGCGAGAGCCTGGAGCCGCGCGCCACCTGGCAGGAGGCGCACTGGCAATCCTCGTTGAAGTGTCGCATGAGGTCCTGGAGGCCCGCCGCGCCGATGCTCACGGTGAAGCCGTCCGGCCCGTAGAGCGACCGGAACGCGTCCAGGGTCTTGTCGAAGAGGAGAGCCTTGTACCGCAGGGCCGTCTGCCCTCCCAGCTCCTCGTTGTAGACCCGGCTGTTCTCGTTGAGCTTGATGAGCTGCTCGAACTCCTTGGAGGGGTCCGCGCCTTCCGCCACCTCGTTGACGGACTCGTACTTCCAGACCGCCTCCTCGATGTTCCGGAAGATCCGGTTGCGCTCCTGCGGGGAGTCGTTGGGGTGCCGGGCGAGGTAGGCCTCCTTGGCCTCGTCCACGTCCACGGCCACGAA
>JAJYLT010000023.1 GCA_021787565.1 Acidobacteriota bacterium | reverse complement strand
TCCTCGATCTTGGTCACCCCGTCCACGATGTGGCTCACCTCCGGCCCGAACCGGCGCTGGATCTCCTGAAGGCTCACGGAGAGGTTGTCCTCCACCACGTCGTGCAGAAGTCCCGAGACGATGGCGACGTCGTCCGCCTTCAGGTCGGCAAGGATGTCGCAGACGGCCACGGGGTGGACCAGGTAGGGCTCCCCCGAAACCCTCGTCTGGCCCTCGTGCGCGTAAGCGGAAAAGAGGTAGGCCCGCTGCAGCAGCCGCGAGTCCGAGCTCGGATTGTACAGCTTGACCTTTTCGATGACGTGGTCTATGCGCGGCAGCACGGTCTTTCACTTCCTTCCATCTCGCAAAGAGGGCCGGATGGCCGCTCCCCAGCCCATTCTAATAAAGTTAGGGTGCAAGAGGCTCTGGTGCAACAGTGCGGCGGCGAGCGGGGGCGTGGGGACAGCGGACAGCGGACAGGGGGCGGGAGGGGAGCACCGCCCGCCGGCCCTTTTCGAAATCACCTCATCTTCATTGACATGGTTCCGGCGCGACCCTTATGATGGGCGGGATAACGGAAGGAGGGGAAGCGCCCATGCAGGCTTGGCTGAGAGCGGTGCTGGTCGGCGCGGTGGCGATGGCTTTCCTGGCGGTGCTGGGTGTTCTGATGTTGCCCACCTCCACCTTCACTGGCCGCTTCTGGCTGTACCTGCTGATCTGCGGCGCGCTGGCCGGAGGGGTGGCGGCCCTCGCCCGCCGAGAGACCGCGGCGGACCAGTCCCCTCTGGACCAGATGCTCCGCAGCCTGGCCTCCGGCAACCTGACCATCGGGGGCGACGCGCGCTCCCAGGAGGTCACGGAGGCACACCCCGGCTTCCTGAGGGTGCTCCGCTCCTTCCAGAGCATCATCAGCTATCTCCAGGACACGGCGGAGAGCGTCTCCACCGCCTCCAGCCTCATCACCGACAAGACCCGCAGCCTCTTCCGGGAAACCAAGGATCAGGCCGAGTCCGTGACGCAGGTCCGAAACTCCATCGCCCAGCTCGAAAACGAGATTGAGAAGGTGGTGGAGGGAGCGGACATCCTCTCCGGGTTCACGGACAAGACCAGCAGCTCCATTTTGGAGATGCGGGCCTCCATCGAGGAGGTGCTGGGCGCTACGCGGAACCTGTCGAACTTCGTGGACGAGATCAGCGCGTCGATCGAGGAGATGGCGCGCTCCGTCGAGGAGGTGGCCGGCCACGCCGAGAGCCTCTCCTCCTTCGCGATCCAGAACTCCTCCGCCATGGTGCAGATGGATGCCACGATCGGACAGATCGAGGCCAACATCCAGGAGGCGGAGGTCATGTCCAACCAGGTATCGACCGCCTCCCAGGGCGGGGTGACCGTGGTGAAGGAGACGGTCAACGGACTGGAGAAGATCCAGGCCGCCATGAATGCGAACATGGCTTCCATGGAGTCCCTCAGCCAGAGATCCAAGGAGATCGGCAAGATCCTGAAGGTGATCCGCGAGATCGCCGATCAGACCAACCTCCTGGCCCTCAACGCCGCCATCATAGCGGCGCAGGCGGGCGAGCACGGCAAGAGCTTCGGCGTGGTCGCCGAGGAGATCCGGGGTCTGGCGGAGCGCACCTCCGCCTCCACCTCCGAAGTGGGCACCATCATCCTGACGATCCAGAAGGAGGTGGAGCAGGCCGGCCGGGTCGCCCGGGAGGGCACGCAGCGGGTCGAGGAGGGGGTCCGGCTGGGGCGTGCCTCCGAGGACAACTTGAAGAGCATCCGCGAGTCCATCGAGACGGCCGGTACCAGCATCAGCCACATCGCGCGGGCGGCCTCGGAGCAGGCCAAGGGAAGCCGCCAGGTGACCACGGCCATCGAGGAGATGACGGGCAGGATCGAGCAGATCTCTCTGGCGACCCGCGAACAGGCCAAGACCTCCAAGCTCATCAGCCAGAAGAGCTTGGTCATGAAAGACCTGACCAAGAGCGTGGACCGGGCCATGCAGGAGGAGGCGCTGGGCAGCAGCGCCATTGCCGACGGAATGAACCAGGTTCGGAGCTCCGTGGAAAGGGCGCAGAAGGCCCTTTTGCGCATGTCCCAGGCCGGCCAGCAGATCGTCAAGGCCGTCGATACCGTCGCGGCGGTATCCCAACAGAACCTCGCCGGCGCGAGGGATCTCTCCTCGACCGCGGGAACCCTTCGCCAGGACAGCATCTTGATGGTGGAACAACTGTCGGGATTCCGGCTGCCCAAGCCCGCGCCGGGCGGTGAGGTCCGCGTGGGGTATGTCCGTTACGAGTTCAACCTGGACCACGCTTTCGCCGACAACGTCCGGGATTCGGCCCTGGTGGAGAACTTCAACGAGGGCCTCGTGAAGTTCGGCTACGGCACCAAGCTCCTGCCCGCCGTGGCCGAAAGTTGGGACGTGAGCATGGACGGCCTGGTGTACCTGTTCCACCTGCGCCCCGGAGCATTGTTTCACAATGGCCGGACGGTGACCGCCGAGGACGTGGTCTTCTCGTGGCACAGGGCGCTGGACCCCAAGCTGGGCAAGGAGGGGCAGTGGTTCCTGTCGGCGGTGGTGGGCTCCGAGGAGTACATGGCGGGAAAGGCCCGGCGGATAGAGGGAATCAAGGCGTTGGATAGCCGGTCGGTGGAGGTCCGCCTCCGGGAGCCCCTCGCCTTCTTCCTCTACATGCTGACCACCCCGGAGGCGAGCATCATCCCTCCAGAGGCCGTGGATGAGAGAACCCTCCGGGTCACAAAACCTATCGGCTGCGGTCCTTTCCGGGTCGTGAGTACGGATCCGGCCCGGGTCCATTTCGAACGCTTCAAGGGCTATTACGAACCCGGTCTCCCCTATATCGACCGGCTCGTGTTCGACTACTCCTCATCCTCCGAAAGCGAGCTGATGGGGCGTCTGAAATCGGGAGCGTCGCAGATAGCGATGGCCCTTTCCTCCGAGAGCCTGGAGAGCCTGCTAGCGGATCCCTTCTGGGAAAACAACACGGAGCAAACCATCCTCCTGAACACCCAGATCCACGTCATCCGCAACGACCTGGCGCCGGGGAACGTCAAGGAGTTCAGGCAGGCCCTCAACTACGCCGTGGACAGGAGCGGCCTCCTGGCCCGCCACCCGCACGTCCGGGCCACGCCGGCCAAGGGCATCTTCCCTCCGGGCATCCTCGGCTACAAGGCGGATCGCAAGGGCTACTACCATGACCCGGACAAGGCCCGGTGGCTGCTGGCCAAGGCGGGCTTCGCCCAGGGCCTCGATTTGACCATAGCCATGGATAAGAGCCGTGCCACGCAATTTCAGGAGTCCCTCCTGGTCTTTGACATGTACCGCGCGGTGGGCGTGCGCATCACGGTGGACCCGGTGAGCCACGAGGAATTCGAGGCGCGCCGCAGAACCGCGGGAGGCCGCCCGCTCCTCTACCCGTCGGGGTGGTACGCGGATTACCCGGACCCCGATAGCTTCCTCTTCGTGCTCTTCCATAGGCTGGGCGGCGATGCCCTTCAGACCCGATACCACAACCCCCTCCTCGATGACCTCATCGAGCGCGCGCGCAGATCCCTCGACCTGGAGGAGCGGGCGGCGCTGTACGAGGAGGCGGAGGACCTCATTGTCGAGGAGGCTCCGTCAGTCTTTCTGACGCATAGCTGGGGGATGATTCCTCACCGGCCGGAGGTGATGGGCATGAAGCTCTCGTTCACGCCCCCCCTCATGCGGGCCCATCACATTTGGCTGGCGGAGGGGGCTAGGTAAGGGCTGGCCTTCGGGCGCCTGGCTTTGTCAGTTCGCTCATCCGATGGCACCGCACCGGCCTTCGCGCGCTTCGCCCCGTAAGGCCAACACTACAAGTGCGAGCTGAAATCGTTTTGGACAGCCATGTTCCCGGATGGGCTCCTAATCCGAGAAGCCGAAGTGCAGGAGGGCCTCCGGATTCACGTAGATCTGGAGGTTGTTCGTCTGGTCTGACAAGGGGGTCAGGAAGAAACCCTGCGCAGGTCTTTCCCTCAGGGCTGCGGTCCCCTCCAGGTGCTCCCCGTCCTTGAATACGAGATTCAGCTTCCTCCCGCTCATCGCCTGGTAGAGGAACCGCGTATCCTTCCGGTCACCCTCCGCCCGCACCGTCCGGAAGTCCTTGACGAAACAGATGACCTTCACCGTGCGGAGCTCGATGTGGTGGATTTTTCCCTGGAGGTCCTGGAGGAGGATTTCCCCTTCTCCGGGCAGGAAGTTCTCGCCGAAGCCCTGGATCGTTCCGCCTTCGAGGAAGTGGACCACAAGCTTCTCGTCGAACATGGCAACAGGACTCCCGTCTCACTATGACACGAAAGGCCCGCTCCCTCAACCGGCCGCCTTGCGCGGCCAGCACCCTTCGGGTATTCTTGGCTCGGGAGGCGTCATGGACAGGGAACGGCTGGCTTACCAGGTGGCGGAGATCCTGCTGCGGCACCTGCCGCAGGGTGCCGCGCCCTCCGCCGTGGAGGCCGTGACGGCGGATCTGGTCCGGCTGCTGGAGGCCGCGGGAAGCGAGCCGGCGGCGACGGACGAGCCCTCCGGCCGCAGGCTCATGGTCTTGACCGTTCTGGGCCGGAACCATTCGGGCATCGTTCACGCCTTCTCGGAGGTGCTCGCGGAGGCCGCCGTGGACATCGTGGACATCAACCAGACCATCGTCCACGGGAATTTCGCCATGATGATGATCGTGGACCCCACCTCCTCCAAGCTCTCCTTCGCCGACCTCAAGACCGCTCTCAAGCGTCGCGGTGACGAGGTGGGCGTACAGGTCTTCGTCCAGTACGAGGACCTCATGCGGGCCCTGAACCGGATATGACCCCACCGCGTGACCGCGTGGTCGTCTGACCGCCTTTGCGGGAGTTCCTGAAGCCATGGACTACACCCGGCGCGAGATCTTGGAAACCCTTAGGATGACGGAGCTCGAGCACTTCGACGTGCGCACGGTGACCGTCGGCGTCAGCCTCCTGGACTGCGGCCATGAAGATCCCGAAGAGGCCGGCCGCCGCGTCTACGCCAAGCTCGTGCGCGTGGCCGGTCCCCTGCCGGGCGTGGTCGCGGAGATCACGGAGGCTCTGGGCATACGGGTGGCGAACCGCAGGATCGCCGTGAGCCCGGTGGCGCTCATCGGGACCAGGGCGGAGCCGGGCTCCTATCTCGCCATCGCGCGCGCCATCGATAGGGCCGCGCAGGAGATGGGCTTCGACTTCGTGGGGGGATACACGGCCCTCGTGCACGACGGGTTCACGCAGGCCGACCGCGCCCTCATCGCCTCCATGCCAGAGGCCCTCAGCACCACCAAGACCCTCTGCTCCTCCGTGAATGCCGGCAGCAGCAGGACGGGGCTCAACCTGGACGCTGTCCGCCTCGTGGCGCACATGCTCAAGGAGACGGCCTACCTGACGCGCGAAAGCGGCAGCCTGGGCTGCGCCAAGTTCGTGATCTTCGCCAACGCGGTGGAGGATAACCCGTTCATGGCGGGGGCCTTCCACGGCATCGGCCTGCCGGAGGTGGTGATCCACACGGGCGTGAGCGGCCCCGGCGTCGTCTGTCAGGCCATCCGCCGGGCCGGCCCGTGCGACCTTCGGGCGCTGGCCGAGGTGATCAAGCGGGCAGCCTACAGGATCACCAAGGTGGGCGAGATCCTGGGGCGTCAGGTGGCCGACAGGATGGGAGTGCCCTTCGGTATCGTGGACCTGTCGCTCGCGCCCACGCCCGAACTCGGGGACTCCGTGGGTGAGGTGCTGGAGGCCATGGGCCTGGAGCGGACGGGGGCCTGCGGCACGACGGCCGCCCTGGCCATGCTGACCGATGCCGTGAAGAAGGGCGGGGTTATGGCCACATCCGCCGTGGGCGGACTCTCCGGCGCCTTCATCCCCGTCAGCGAGGACGCCGCCATGATCGCCGCGGCTCGGGAAGGCGCCCTGAGCCTCGAGAAGCTGGAGGCCATGACCAGCGTGTGCTCCGTGGGCCTCGACATGGTGGCCGTCCCCGGCGACGTCTCGGAAGAACTGCTCACCGGCTTCATCGCCGATGAGCTGGCGATCGGCATCATCAACCACAAGACCACGGCGGTGCGGGTCATCCCGGCCTACGGCAAGCGGGTGGGGGAGAGCGTCTCCTTCGGGGGGCTTCTGGGCGAAGCGCCCGTCATGGACCTCCGGCGGCTCTCCTGCGAGGCTTTCGTGCGCCGGGGCGGCCAGATGCCCGCGCCCATCACCTCGCTGAGGAATTAGCCGCGGAGCGCGGGAGCCGGGACATCGGCCGAACGATCCAACGACCGGAGAACTCAGCGGTGGCGCGATGCGGCGCCAGAAGGATTGACAGATGAGCAGACTCAGGAATCCCCTCCCGCCGTCCCATTTTTCCCTGCCGCACCTCGTCGCCCTGCTGCTCCTCGCACTCGCCTCCCTCGGCCTCTCGGCCTCATCCTACTTCCCCGAGTTCTTCCATACCTTCACCCCGAAGGTGGGGGGGTGGAGCGAGTACCACATCCAGGACGCCCGGGGTGAGACCGCCGACCTCACCTTCGCCATCGTGAGAGAGGACAACGGGGCCTATTGGATGGAGCTCCGCACGGCCCAGGGGAGCGAGAAGGCGGTAGTGGCCTTCCTCATCAAGGGCGATCCCACCGACGACGCCAACGTCCTCAAGATCCGCGCCAAGGACTCGTCGGGACCGGCTCTCGAAATGGACCGCTCCACCCTGGAGAAACTCAAGAGAGACGGCCACGAAGTATTCGGAGGCCAGGCCCTGCCCATCGGACCCACGGTGGGCAAGCTGCAGCCCCTGCCCGACGAGGTGATCAAGGTGGGGCGGGACTCCCTGAAGTGTCGCCACATCAAGGTGATCGGCCCCAACGGGCAGGACGCCGAGGTCTGGCTCAACGACGAGGTCATTCCCTTCGGCGTCGTGAAACTGGTGAGCGGGTCCGAGCAGGTCGTGCTCAAAGACTTCGGGAAGCGGGCCAAGGCCGAACTCAAGGGGCCCTTCACGCCCCTCGTCGTGCAGTGAGCCCGGACCCGCCGGGGAAGGCATCCGGCCCTCGGGCCGTTCGTACTCGTTAGGGGGACGTCGTTGTCCAAGGAGGGGTCCATGCAGAGAGAGATCGTTCGAACGGAGGGTGCGCCCAAGGCGATCGGCCCTTACTCCCAGGCCGTGAGGGCCGGAGGCCTCGTCTTCTGCTCGGGACAGATCCCCCTGGATCCAGCCACGATGACCGTGGTGGAGGGCGGGGTGGCCGAGCAGACCCGCCGGGTCCTCCAAAACCTGGGCGCCGTCCTCGATGCGGCGGGGGCCTCCCTCGGAACCGTGGTCAAGACCACCGTCTTCCTCAAGGACATGAACGACTTCGCGGCCATGAACGAGGCCTACGCCGAATTCTTTCCCTCCGATCCCCCCGCGCGTGCCACGGTGGAGGTGGCGAGGCTCCCCAAGGACGTGCGCGTAGAGATCGAGGTCATCGCCCTCGCCCGGTAGGAAGGGTGAGCGGGCGCTTGTCCAAGCGGGCCGAAGACCGAAGACATTGATTCACCACCAAGGCACCAAGATACAAAGGGAGAAGTGAGAAGTAAGAAGTAAGAAGTGAGAAGCAAAGGCCCCCATCCCCATGAGGACCGTAGGAGCGCTCTCCAGAGCGCGAGGGAAGAGCGGGCACCACCGTCCCTCGTCTTGCGCCTCGCGTTACTTCTCACCCAAAAAAAGGCCGCCCCGAAGGGCGGCCTTTGAGGCTGCGGAGGGGAAGGGGAGTCCTCCGCGTGAAGGTGGCCTAGTTGACGAGGACCATCATCGAGCGCTCGGCGCGGAACTTGTCGCGGTTGAGCAGGGTGACGGTGGCCTTCGTGCCGTCGGGCTGGACGGAGACGCGGTAGTCCACGCCCGGCTTGTAGAGCGCGCCGGGGGCGATGCGGACCTTTTCGATCCTAGCCACGTCCGCATCCTTGGCGCTGAAACTGATGGTGTCGTCGCTACGCAGGTCGAGCTGCTGCGGGTAGTCGGTTTCGGCGAACTGGATGAGCTGAGGCTTGGCGTACCAGGGGTCGCGGACCAGGCCCTCCTTGATCAACGCCTTTCGGGGGCCGATCCGGTAGAAGACGGAGTTCACCTTGGACTGCAGGTTCTTCGAGAGGGTATCGAGGTCGCTCACCTTCTGGGTCAGGCTCGCGCGCTCGGTCTGAAGCAGCGAGATCTCCTGGGTCAGCTGGTCGCGCTTGCCGGTGAGGTCGGCCACCTGCTGCGCGAGGTTGGCCTTTTCCTTGGCCAGGGCGTCCCGTTGGGCGATGGCGCTGTTCTTCTGGTCCACCAGGACCTTCTTGGCGTGCTGGATGACGCCGTAGGGGCTGACCTTGGCGTCGCCCTGGGTGACGAAGGTGCCGTACACGCCGTCGTGGTAGAAGTTCCACACCTTGAACCCGGGCACCAGCTCGTCCATCAGATTGACCTTCTGCACGAGGCTCTTGGCCGTTGCCGGGTCGAGGCCCTGGTCCTTGGTGAGGTAGGCCATGGCGATGTCGATGTGGCGCTCACCCTTCACCACATCCACGGGGGCCGGCAGGGTCCGCTCCAGGTTCTGGACCTTGACCTTGAGGTCGTCGGCCGCCTTCTGCTTGGCCAGAATGTCCGAGATCAGATCCTTGTAACCGATGCCTTGCTCGTTCTTCAGCCTCTGTTCGAGAAGGGCCGTCTGTTCGGGACTCAGCCCCCGGCCCAGGACCGTTCCCAGGTCCTTGCCGCCGGCCTGGAGGTACTGCGTCGTGAGGGCGTTCACTTCGGCCTGGTTGGCGTCGATCTCTTGCTCGAGCTTGGCGATCCGCTGGGCCGTCTCCATCTGGACCTCGGTTTTTCCCTGGTGCTGGGCGCAGGCCAGCGCCAGCAAAAGGCCCCCCATCGCGGCGATACTCGATAAGCGTTTCATGGTTCGTCTCCTTTCTCTCCCGGGAACCGGGGCCTCCCGACCCCGGCCCCGGATCTTCCTGGACGGTCCGATCAGTACAAGGGTCGTGCCAATCGGGCAGCACGGGTTCATTCACCTGGAAATTAAAGGGAAACATGGAGAGGGGAGGGCCAAGTCTAAGAACCGGGGCCTGATGGAAACGAGGAAATATTCCCTGGTTTCGGAGACGATGGAGAGGAAGTCAGCCTTGAGGGCCATTCCCGCTGGTTGGTATACTCGGCCCGCGGAAAGGAATGGAGGAGCGGACCATGAAACGGCACTACACCATCCTCGTTGTGGACGATGAACCCTCCATGCGGGAGGTGCTTCGTTTGCGCCTCGGCCAATGGGGCTTCGAGGTCGCCGTGGCGGCCAGCGCGTCCGAGGCGGAGGCCCTGGCCGCAAAGGCGTCACTTGATCTCGTGCTCTGCGACGTGGTCCTTCCCGACGGCTCGGGTCTGGACCTTCTGCCCAAGCTCCGGGGCGACTCTGCGCCCCGCCCCGTGATCATGATCACGGCCCACGGCAGCATCGATGCGGCCGTGGAGGCCGTCAAGCGCGGGGCCAGGGATTTTCTGACCAAGCCGCTGGACTATACCAAGCTCAAGGCGGTCCTCGACGACGCCGTATCCGAAGTCGAGCAGAGGAGCTCGCTGAAGCGCCTGGAGGAGACCCTGGCCAAGGGCTCCGGCCTGGGGCCCCTCATCGGCGACAGCAAGCCCATGCTCGACCTCTACGAGCTCATAGACGTCCTCGCGGGGAGCGACGCCTCGGCCCTGATCACGGGCGAGAGCGGCACGGGCAAGGAGCTGGTGGCCCACGCCATCCACGACCGGAGCCGGAGGGCTTCGGGACCCTTCGTGGCGGTGAACGCCGCCGCCATTCCCGAGGGACTGATGGAGAGCGAGCTCTTCGGGAACGAGAAGGGGGCCTTCACCGGGGCGGTCTCGGCCAGGCCTGGCTGCTTCGAGCTGGCCAACCGGGGGACGCTCTTTCTGGATGAGATCGCCGAAATGCCCGCCCCGCTTCAGCCCAAGTTCCTGCGGACCCTGGAGAACGGCCGGGTGCGCCGGTTGGGAGGCGCCACCGAGAACGCCTTCGACGTGCGGCTGCTCGCCGCCACCAACAGGGTGCCCGAGGAGGCCGTGCGCGACGGGTTGCTGAGGGCCGACCTCTACTACCGGCTGAACGTCTTCACGCTGGTGCTCCCGCCCCTCCGGGAGCGGAAGGAGGACGTGCCGCTCCTGGTGCAGCACTTCGTCGGCCTCTTCAACAGGAAGCACGGGGCTTCGGCGGCGGGCGTGCGTCCCGACGTGCTGGCCCTCCTGCAGGCCTATCCGTGGCCCGGGAACGTGCGCGAGCTCAGAAACGTGATCGAGCGGGCCGTGATCCTGGCGCGGGCGGGCTGGATCGAGCTGTCTCACCTTCCGCCCTACGTGCGGCGCCCGGACGACGCGGGAGAGGATCTGCGCCTGCCCGCGGGGCTCACGCTGGCCGAGGCCGAGAAGGTCCTGATCCTGCAAACCCTCAAAGAGGCCGACCAGAACAAAGCCGAGGCCGCGCGCCGCCTGGGCCTGGACGTCAAGACAATCCGGAACAAGCTGAAGCAATATGGACTGGACGGCAGGTGATGAGGGTCTCCACCCGGCTCACGGCAGGGTCCTCTCTGGTTCTGCTCCTGCTCCTGGGGGCGCTCGCCTACCAGCTCATCCAGGTGCGGCACCTCGCCTCCATCAGCCGCGAGGTGTCGCGGGTGGGGCTCAGGGCCGCGCGGCTCTCCCTCTCCCAGATCCACGACCTGGATGGCCTCCAACAGGCCCTGAGGAAATACTTCGTCACGCGGGATCCCGACTACGCTCGGCTGACTCGCGAGCTCGGGGGTCAGGTCTCCCTCAGGCAGCAGGTCCTGCTGGGATTGCCGCTTTCCGGGGTGGAACGGGAGGCGGTGGAGGCCTTCGGCACCGCCTGGCGAGGACTTGGGGAGGAGGTGGATCCAGGGCCTCCAGCCGGGCCGGAGGCGGACCTGCTGGCCCGAGTGGCTCTGGCGCAGAAGCGGGCCCGCACGGTGGCCGAGGCCGCTCAGGAGGCCGTGTCCGCGGAGGCCTCCAGGGCCGAGGCATCGGCCCGCCGGGCGCATGACGTCTCCCTGCTGGCTGGGCTTCTGGCGCTCGCGGCCAGCGTGATCGTGCTGTGGGCCACGATCCGCTCCATCCGGAAGCCCCTGGAGCGCCTCGCCAGCGCCACCCACGCCGTGGCGGGCGGGCGCTTCGACCTGCAGCTTCCCAGCCGGGGCCGGGACGAATTCGACCAGCTCGCGGAAGACTTCAACGTCATGGTGCGGCGGCTCTCGGAGCTGGACCAGATGAAGAAGGACATCCTCTCCCACGTCTCCCACGAGCTGAAGACTCCGCTGGCCGCCGTGCAGGAGACCCATCAGCTCCTGCTGGAGGAGATCGCCGGGCCGTTGACGGGGGACCAGCGCCGGCTTCTCGAGATGAACCTCCAGAGCGCCAGGAGGCTCTCGGCCATGATCGCCAAGCTGCTGGACCTGGCCCGCCTGGAGGCGGGAGTGATGGAGTACGACCTCCGGCCGACGGACTTCTCGCAGGTGGTGGGCTCGGCCCTCTCCCTGATGGAGGTGCGGGCCGGCGAGAGGGGCATCGCCCTGCGCACGGAGCTTCCGAGGGACACCCTCTGGGTGCGCGGCGACGGGGACCGCCTCTTCCAAGTGGTGGAAAACCTGCTGGAGAACGCGGTCAAGTTCTCTCCGTCCGGATCGGCCGTGGAAGTGGCCGCGGCTTGGTCCGCTCAGACTCCGCCGGGCAGGCGCGGTGAGCTCCTTGGGCCCGCTTCCCCGGGAGCGGCCGGCTGGGTCCTCCTGACGGTCTCGGATCGCGGCCCCGGCGTGCCCGACGATCAGAAGACCAGGATCTTCGACCGCTTTCACCAGGTGGCGCCGACGGGCAATCGGGCGGGCGGGGGGGTGGGCCTGGGGCTGGCCATCTGCCGGGAGATCGTGTCGGCCCACGGCGGGGCCCTCTGGGTGGAAGACAATGCGGGGGGTGGCAGCCGATTCCGGTGCCTGCTGCCGGCGCCGGAGGGGGCCAAACCTGCCGCCGCGCGAGGAGAAGGGGAGGAAAGGCAATGAGACCGCCTGTCAGAACAGCCGCATGGCCGATTACGGCCCTGCTTCTCTTGGCCTCCTGCTCGCCCGCGCTGCGGCAGGCCGACGGCTACTTCAAGGCGGGAGACTATTCCCGGGCCGCATCGGTCTATGAGGAGGTGCTCTCGACCCACCCCGGACCCCGCACCGATGCCCGGGCGCTGTACCGCCTGGGCGTCTCCAGGTCCGAGCCCGGCGGCCCGGCCTTCGATCCCGCGAAGGCGAGGAGGGCCTTTGAAACGCTTCGCCGAACCCACCCCGGATCGAGTTACGCCCGCGAGGCGGCCCTGCCGCTCGCCCTGCTCGATGCCATGGACAAGGCCTCGCGGGAAACCGCGCGGCTTCAGGCCCGGCTCAAGGCCGAACTGACCTCCTGCAACCGCCAGGGCCAGGAGGCGGCGGCCTCGGCCCAGCAGGACCGTTCCCGCAGCCAGGAGCAGATCCAGCAGTTGAAGGCACTGCTCGCCCAGAGGGACCGGGAGTTGGAGGCCCTCCGGCGGCAGATGGACGAGCTCAAGCGCATCGACCTCATGCGGGGACGGTGAAGAAGTGAGGAGTGAGGAGTGAGGAGTAAGGAGTAAGGAGCAAAAGCCTCCTCCCCCATGATGGCCGTGGGAGCGCCGCCCCCGGCGCGACGGACCGTACGCGGGCACCGCATCCTGGTCGCAGGGTCACCCGGATCGCGGCGAGGCGCCGCTCCTACGCAGGCGTTGAGCCGCTATAGCGGAATTGGGGGGGGACCCGGATCGGTGACATTCCTTGGAAATATTGATATAATCAGCATTTCACGGCATCCAGGGTGGACCGTGGGAATGGGCGGGAGTGGTCCCGCGGAGGGCGCCGGAGATGGAACTCGATCGCATCAGGAACTTCTCCATCATCGCGCACATCGATCACGGGAAGACGACCCTCTCCGACCGGATCCTGGAGGCCACCCACGCGGTGAGCGAGCGCGAGATGGTGGCGCAGTTCCTGGATGGGATGGACCTGGAGAGGGAGCGGGGCATCACCATCAAGGCCCACGCCGTGAGCCTCCGCTACCGGGCGCTGGACGGCCATGAGTACCAGCTCAACCTCATCGACACACCCGGCCACGTGGACTTCAACTACGAGGTCTCGCGGGCGCTGGCGGCCTGCGAGGGCGCCCTGCTGGTGGTGGACGCCACGCAGGGGGTGGAGGCCCAGACCCTCGCCAACGCCTACCTCGCCGTGGATCAGGATCTCGAGGTCGTGCCGGTCATCAACAAGATCGACCTCCCCTCCGCCCAGCCCGAGCGGGTGGCGCAGGAGATCGAGGAGGTGGTGGGGCTGGACGCCACCGGCGCCGTCCTGACCTCGGCCAAGGAGCGCATCGGCATCCAGGAGGTCCTGGAGGCCGTGGTCCACCGTCTCCCGCCGCCCCATGGGGATCGGGAAGCCCCCCTGAAGGCCATGGTCTTCGACTCCTGGTACGACGCCTACCGGGGCGTCATCATGCTCGTCCGCGTGATCGACGGCCGCATCGGCGTGAAGGACCGCGTCCGCTTCATGAACTCGGGCACCGACCACGACGTGGAGGCCCTGGGCATCTTCACCCCCAAGCCGCTCTCCGTGCCCCTGCTGGAGGCCGGCGAGGTGGGCTTCGTCATCGCCGGCATCAAGGAGGTCCAGGAGGTGCGCGTGGGGGACACCCTCACGTCACCGACCAACCCCACCAAGGAGGCCTTCGGCGGCTTCCGCAAGGTGAAGCCCATGGTCTTCGCGGGGCTCTATCCGGTAGATCCCTCGGACTACCCCAACCTGCGCGAGGCCCTGGACAAGCTCAGGCTGAACGACTCCTCCTTCGTCTTCGAACCGGAGACGAGCGAGGCCCTGGGCTTCGGCTTCCGGTGCGGCTTCCTGGGTTTCCTCCACATGGAGATCATCCAGGAGCGCCTGGAGAGGGAGTTCAACCTGGACCTCATCACGACGGCCCCCAACGTCCGATACCAGGTGCTCAACAGGAAGCAGGAGGTGGTGGACATCGAGAACCCTTCCCAGTTGCCATCTCCGGTAGAGACAGAGGAGATCCGGGAGCCTTATGCCTCCGTCACCGTCCTGACGCGGAGCGAGTACGTCGGCAACCTGCTGCGGCTTTTCGAGGAGCGACGGGGGACCCAGAGCGCCTTCCAGTACGCCTCCCAGGACACGGTCCTCCTCAAGTACGACATGCCGCTGAGCGAGATCATCGTGGACTTCTACGACCGCCTGAAGGCGCTCTCCCGCGGCTACGCCTCCATGGACTACCAAGTGGAGGGCTACAAGCCGGGCGATCTCGTCAAGCTGGACATCATGGTGAACGCCAAGCCGGTGGACGCCCTCTCCTTCATCGTCCACCGCGACCAGGCCGAGAGCCGCGGGCGGGCCATCGCCCAGAAGCTGAAGGAGTCCATCCCCCGCCAGCTCTTCGAGGTGGTGGTGCAGGCGGCCCTGGGGAGCCGCATCGTCTGCCGGACCGTCGTCAAGCCCCTGCGCAAGAACGTGCTCGCCAAGTGCTACGGAGGCGACATCACGAGAAAGCGCAAGCTTCTGGAGAAGCAGAAGGAGGGCAAGAAGCGCATGAAGCAGGTGGGCGAGGTCCAGATCCCCCAGGAGGCCTTCCTCTCCGTCCTCCGGGTGCAGGCCGGGGGAGACGAGAAGTAGCGCCGCGCCGGGACCGGGAGCTGCTCCCTCGGCCGCCCCGGCTCTTGTAGATGATGGGGGACAAGGGACAGGGGGTGGTTGTGGCATCCATCCCAAATCCCTCCGGTTGGATGATGGATGATGGATGAAAGATGATGGATGAGGGGTCGGGTGCGCTTCCCGTATCAATCCCCTCGGGCCTTCGTTGTTCTTTTCAATTCGCAATTCGCCATTCGCAAGGGGGACAGGGGACAGGGGACAGGGAAGGCCGCCAGCAGCGCTTGTGCGCTTCTCTTTCAGTTCTCACTCCTCACTCCTCACTCCTCACTCCGGGTAAACTCACTCCGGGTAAACGTTGTGGAATATAAGGGAATACTGTATACTCCCCATTTCGATGGGAGAGGTGTATGCACCTGGAGCGAATCGAGCAGATCCGGCGAGACTTTTCCCGTGATATCGAGGAGGCCTCCACCGAATCGGCCCTGTTGGAAGTGAAGGGGCAGTACGTCGGCAAGAAGAGGGGCGTCTTGCAGGAGCTGATGGCCGCGCTCAAGACGCTGCCGCCCGAAGAGCGGCGCGCCTTCGGCCAGAGCGTGAACGCCCTGAAGCAGGAGTTGGAGGCCGGCGTGGAGGCGGCGCTGGGGCGCATCCGCGCGGCCAGGAACGCACCGCCCCCGGTGGACGTGACCCTGCCCGGCATCCGGCCCGACCTCGGTACCATCCATCCCATCTCCCGCGTCCGGAGGGAGATCGAGGAGATCTTCCTCTCCATGGGGTACGCAGTGGCCTCGGGGCCGGAGGTGGAGGACGCCTACCACAACTTCGAAGCCCTCAACACGCCGGCCGACCACCCCTCGCGCGACATCCAGGACACCTTCTACCTCGAGGGGGACCTCCTGCTGAGGACGCAGACCTCCCCCGTCCAGATCCGCACCATGGAGGCGCGCAAGCCCCCCATCAAGATCATCGCCCCCGGGAGGGTCTTCCGTCGCGACGACGACGTGAGCCACTCCCCCATGTTCTTCCAGGTGGAGGGACTGGTCGTGGACGAGGGGATCACCATGGCTCACCTCAAGGGGACCCTCGCCCACTTCTACGCCAAGCTCTTCCAGAAGGACGTCGCGGTTCGCTTCCGCCCCTCCTACTTCCCCTTCACCGAGCCGTCGGCCGAGACGGACCTCTCCTGCGTGCTCTGCGACGGCGCGGGATGCCCCGTCTGCAAGCGCACCGGATGGCTGGAGGTGGGCGGCTGCGGGATGGTGGACCCGGCGGTCTTCGGCTTCGTGGGCATCGATCCGGAGCGCTACACCGGCTTCGCCTTCGGGTTGGGCATCGACCGCATGGCCATGCTCAAGTACGGCATCGACCACATCCGGCACTTCTGTGACAACGACCTGCGATTCCTGGAGCAGTTCTGAGGCCGCCATGAAATTTCCCATCGGATGGATCGCGCAGTACGTGGAGCTGCCAGCGGACGAAGAGGCGGTGGCCCGCGCCTTCACCCTCTCGGGGAGCGAGGTGGAGGGCCGGGAGCGCGTCGAGGGCGAGACGGTCTTCGACTTCAACATCACCGTCAACCGCCCGGACTGCATGAACGTCTTCGGGCTGGCCAGGGAGGCGTCGGTGCTGCTGGGCAAGCCCCTGCGGCCGCCGGAGACCGACTGCGCGGAAGCGGGCCCGCCCGCGGCCGACCTCGCCGGCGTGACGGTAGAGGCCCCCGACCTCTGCCCGCGGTACAGGGCGCGCGTCATCACCGGCCTGCGCGTGGGCCAGAGCCCCGCGTGGATGCAGAAGCGCCTCATCCAGTGCGGGATCCGACCCATCAACGCCGTGGTGGACGTGACCAACTACGTCCTCCTGGAAATGGGCCACCCCCTGCACGCCTTCGACATGGCCAAGCTGGCCCAGCGGCGCATCGTGGTCAGGAGGGCCAGGGCCGGCGAGACGCTCCTGACCCTCGACGGGGTGGAGAGAAAGCTCGATCCCGAGCGGCTCGTCATCGCCGACGCCGTCCGCCCGGTGGCGCTGGCCGGCGTCATGGGCGGCGAGGAGACGGGAGTCACGGAGGCCACCTCGGATCTGCTGCTGGAGGGTGCCGTCTTCGATCCCATCAGCATCCGGAGAACGAGCAAGGCCCTGGGCATGCACACCGACGCCTCCCACCGCTTCGAGCGGGGAGTTGACCCCGAAGGGCCCGTAGCCGCCCTGGACCGGGCCGCCCGCCTCATCGTCGAGCTCAGCGGCGGCCGGCTGGCCAAGGGCGCCGTGGACGTTCACCCGGCCCCGGCCGGCCCGCGCGCGGTGACCCTCCGGCACGCCCGCCTGGAGACCCTTCTCGGCATGCGGGTGCCGCCGGAACGGTGTGCATCCATCCTGCGCTCCCTGGGCTTCGGCCTGGACGAGAGCGCCACCCGGGTCTGGACGGTGACGGTGCCCTCCTTCCGCGTAGATGTCTCCAGGGAGGCGGACCTCATCGAGGAGGTGGTTCGGATCCACGGCCTCGAGGACCTGCCCTCCGAACTGCCCTCGGGCGTGGACCCGGTGGGAGGCAGACCCACGGAGCAGGCCCTGGAGGAGCGCCTTCGCGACCTCCTTTGGGCTTCGGGGTGCAGCGAGACCATCCACATGAGCATGACCGACCCGGTCCTGGAGGCCGCGTTCGGCGAGGGCCGGGAGCCCGCCCGCCTCAGCAACCCGCTCGCCCCGGCCTTCTCGGTGCTGCGCACCTCCCTGCTCGGGCCCATGGCGGCCTCCCTGGCCAGAAATCGTGCCAGGGGAGCCAGGCGAGCCTCCCTGTTCGAGCTGGGAAGGGTTTATCCCAAAGGGGACGACGGGGCCCAGCGGGAATCGTCCAGGCTGGCGATCCTCCTGTACGCGGATGCACCGCCCGCCCGCTGGGGAACCCCGCGGCCGCCAGGGCTTCTGGAACTAAAAGGCAAGGTGGAGGCAATCCTCGAACGCCTGGGCATCCGTGCCTCGTTCGAATCCTTGGAGGGCCACCCCTTCACCGCCGGGTCGTGTGTGGCGGTGCAGGCGGGCCCGGTGAGGCTGGGCCACCTCGGCGCCTTGGACCCCAAGGCGCTGGAAGCGGCCGGACTGAAGAGCGGGGCGGCCTACGGAGCCGAGCTGGATCTGGGAGCGTTGGCCCCATTGGAGAGCCAGCCGAAGTTCGCGCCGCTCTCCCGCTTCCCCTCGGCGGTGCGCGATTTTTCGGTGATGGTGGACAAGCGGGTCCCTTGGGGGGACCTGCTGGGTGCGCTGAAGAGCCTCCCGCTGGCCGACCTGAGGTCGGCGGACCTCGTGGACTGCTACGAAGGGAGCGGTGTTCCCGAGGGACAGCGCTCGGTGACTTTCTCATTGACGTTTCAGGCCGCCGACCGGACACTGACCGAAGCGGACGTGGCTCCCGTGGCCGACGCCGTGATGGGGGTCCTGGGTCCGCGTTTCGGCGCCACCCTACGCTAGGAGAGCCAGATGCTTTTCGATGGTGAAGGAAAAAGCGTCCAGAAAGAATTGTTTGAGAAACTTAAGGAGCGCGCTCGAGAGGTGTCGAGCGCACTCAAGGAGCTCAGGAAGGAGAACGAGCGGCTGAAGGCCGAGGCTGCCGTCGCTCGCGCCGATGCAGACCGGCTCAAGGATCAGGTCGCCTTTTATGAAGGCGAACGCCAGGAGCTCAAGGCGGTGGTGGAGGAGCTTCTGAAGGAGTTCGAACAGGTCGCGCAATGAGTCAGACCGGGGATCACCTCGTGGAGTTGGACATCCTGGGCCAGACCTACCAGGTCCGGGTGCACGGCTCCCAAGAGTGGGCGCAGAAGGTTGGCGGCTTAGTCGACGAGACCATGCGGCAAATCCAGCGAGAAACGCGGCTCCAGGAAACCACCAAGGTGGCCATCCTCGCCGCCTTGAACCTGGCGGATCGTCTGATCACCCTCCAAGAGAATCAAGCGGCCGCGGCGGCCGAACTGCAATCGGTTTCGCAGCAGGTCGCCGAAGCCCTTGAGGAGGCTTTGCGCTGAACCAACCGCCCTGATCCCCCCTTGGCCCTAAGAGGGGAGGCGTACCTTGATCACAACTTTTGTGGTGGCCCTTCTGGCACTGCTGCTGGGCGCTGGCATCGTGGCCGGCGTGTGGCGGATGCAGCACCGGAACGAGGTCCGCCAGGCCAGTTCCGAAGCGGATCTCATCCGTGACCGCGCCCGGAGGGAGGCGCAGCAGCTCCTCCAGGACGCGGAGGTGAAGGCCAAGGAGCGCCTGCTCGCCCGCGAACAGGCGCTCGAGAAGGAATGGAAAAACAAGCGAAAGGACCTCTCCAAGCAGGAATCCGACCTGGCCGCGCGGGACCAGCAGCTCGAAAGGGGCCAATCCCAGCTCAAGGAGCAGCAGAACGAGTTCGCGGCGCGCGAGAAGAAGCTGGCCCAGCGCGAGGAGATCGTCGACAAGGAGAAGCGGGAGGCCGAAGCCCTCCTGAAGGCCCAGCGGAGCAAGCTGGAGGAGATCGCCGGCCTCTCCACCGCCGACGCCAAGGCCGAGCTCCTGCGGCAGCTCGAATACGACGCCCGCAAGGAGGCGACCCGCATCATCAAGAAGATCGAGGAGAACGCCAGGGACCGGGCGAAGAACCTCGCCCGCATCATCACCACCCAGGCGGTCGAGAAGGTCGTCCCCTTCCTCCCCCTGGAGGGCGCCGTCGCCGTGGTGCGCCTCCCCAACGAGGAGATGAAGGGCCGGATCATCGGCCGGGAGGGCCGCAACATCCGGGCCTTCGAACGGGTCACGGGGGTGGACGTGATCGTGGACGACACGCCGGAGATCATCATGCTGGCCAGCCACAACCCCCTCAGGCGAGAGGTGGCCCGCGTCACGCTCGAGCATCTGGTGGAGGACGGCCGCATCCATCCCGCCCGCATCGAGGAGTTCCACGAGAAGGCCCGGGAGCAGGTGGACGAGGTCATCATGCAGCAGGGTCGCGACACCCTGTTCCACCTGGGCATCCCCGACATGCACGAGCGGCTGATCCACCTCGTGGGGCGCATGCGCTTCCGGATGATGCACGGGCAGAACCTGCTCGAGCACAGCATCGAAACGGCCAAGATTGCCTTGTTCATGGCCCAGGCCCTGGACGCCAACGGGGACATCGTCAAGCGGGCCGGCATTCTCCACGAGATCGGCCACATCGAGGAAAACATGGGTGACGTGCACCCGGCGCTGGCGGCCTCCCATCTGGCCAAACGTTTCGGCGAGTCGCCGGCGGTCGCGGCCTGCATCGCCCACCTCCACGCGGACCATCCGTCCACGCTGCCCGAAGCCCACCTATTGGAGACGGCCGAGAACCTCGCGCTTTCGGCCCCGGGGGTGCACAAGCACGGGCTGGAGAAGTACATCGAGCACATGGACTCCCTGGAACAGCTTATCATGGGCTTCAAGGGGGTCAAGAAGGTCTACGCCATGAAGGCGGGCCGGGAACTGCTGATCCTGGTGGATTCGGCCAGCGTGGACGACGAATACACCATCTGGCTGGCCAAGGACATCGCGGAACGCATCGAGCGCGAAGTGAAATTCACGGGTCAGGTGAAGGTGCAGGTCGTGCGGGAGACCCGCTTCGTCGGGTACGCCACCTGAGCTTCGAAGGGGCCCGATGGAGCCGTGATGAGGTGATGAGGTGATGAGGTGATGAGGAGATGGCGAGATGAGGAGCGGCTGAAGCCGCAGACGGGCGGAGCCGCAGGTCCGCGGAAGCCTCGCATTGTGCGGCCCCGCCAGGCTCCCATCTCCCCGCTGGGAGGCCCTCCGGCATGAGGGTCCTCTTCCTCGGCGACATCGTGGGAAAGCCGGGCCGGACCGCCGTGAGGGAGGCCCTGCCGGGGTTGCGCGCGCGGCTGGCCCCCGACCTGGTGGTGGCCAACGCAGAAAACGCCGCCGGGGGCTTCGGCCTGACCCGGAAGGTCGTAGAGGAGCTTCTCGGATACGGATTGGATCTCCTGACCACCGGCAACCACATCTGGGACAAGAAGGAGATCCTCACCTTCATCGGAGCGCAGGACAGGCTCCTCCGGCCGGCCAACTACCCGCCCGGGACGCCGGGGCGCGGCCTCTGCCGCCTGCCCCTCGCGGATGGAAGGGCCCTGTGGGTCCTGAACCTCCAGGGCAAGATCCTCATGCCGCCGGTGGACTGTCCCTTCCGCAAGGCCGCGGAGATTCTCGCGGGCCTGCCCGAGGGGGACCGCTGCATCCTGGTGGACATGCACGCCGAGGCCACGAGCGAGAAGCGGGCCATGGGCTTCTTCCTCGACGGAAGGGTGAGCCTGGTGATCGGGACGCATACCCACGTGCCCACCGCCGACGAGGAGATCCTCCCGAAGGGGACGGGCTACCTCACGGACGCCGGCATGACGGGGCCCTACGGCTCCGTCATCGGCATGGAGGTGTCCGACTCCCTGGACCGCCTCCTCACGGGCATGCCGAGGATCCTCAACGTGGCCAGGGCGCAACCCCGCCTCGCCGGCCTCTTCGCCGAACTCGACGACGAGAGCGGCCGCTGCCTATCCGTGGAGAGGATCCTCGTTTCTGCGCCTCCCGCGTGAGGGCGGGTGAGCTGATCCCCTTCCTTGCTTCTTCTTGCCGGTGCCCGGCGGGGGTGCTAGATTGCCATTGAGGGATACGGCCATGGCGGAGAAGATCCAGTTCGAGACGGCGCGGCGGACGCCCGATGCGGACGTGAAGCAGGTCCGCAACGCGGCGGAGGACAAGGGGGTCATCCAGGAGGTGGACTCGGTGCTGGCGGCCGCCGTGGATGGCAACGCCACCGACATCCACTTCGAGCCGCAGCAGGAGGGGCTGAGCGTCCGGACGAGGGTGGGCGGCCTCATGAGCACGGTCAAGGAGATGCCCGAGCGCACGAAGGGCAACGTCATCAACCGACTCAAGGTCCTCTCTGGAATGGATATCACCAAGACCAAGATTCCCCAATCCGGGTTCTTCCGGATGACGGCGGGCGAGCGGAAGGTGGAGCTCTACGTCTACGTCCTGCCGACCCTTTACGGCGAATCCCTCGTGGTGAAGATCCAGTACAAGCAGAGCGCCACCATGAAGCTGGAGCAGCTCGGCATGAGCCCCTCGGTCCTGACGAGCTACCGCAGGGCCCTGGCCCGGAACTCGGGACTCTACCTGGTCACGGGCCCTCCGGCATCGGGCAAGCGCACCACCCTCTACGCCTCCATTCTGGAGGTCCTCAAGCCCGATCTTCTGGCCATGGGCTTCGATCCGATCGTGAAATACGAGATACCGGGCATGATCCAGGGCAAGCCGGACGATCGCAGCGAATTCACCTTCGCCGAGGCCATCGACGCCCTGATGAAACAGGAGCCCGACTTGGCCTACATCGGCGACATCCTGAACCTGGACGAGGCTCGGGCCGCCATCCAGGGCGCCTTCGCCAAGCGGCGGGTCTTCGCCAGGATGACGGCCAACGACGCCATCAACGCCCTCCAGAACCTCATCGACATGGGGATCCAGCCGTTCCTCGTGGCGGCCTCCGTGGCCGCGATCCTGAACCAGCGCCTGATCCGCAGGCTCTGCCCCTCGTGCAGGGAGGCATACCCGGTGGACGAGGCCCTCAAGAAGGAGCTGGGCTTCCGCTTTCCGGAGAACGCCCGCTTCTACAAGCCCAAGGGCTGTCCCCAATGCGAGTTTCGGGGGTTCAACGGGCAGGTGGCGATCTTCGAGCTCTACCTGCCCAGCGAGGAGCTCAACAAGTTGGTCGTGGCCAAGGAGCCCGTCCAGTCGTTGCGGCAGCGAGCCCAGAGGGAGGGCCAGAGCTCGCTGAAAATGGACGGCGTCCTGAAGGCGCTCGGCGGCCTTTGCACGCTCGAAGAGGTTCTGAACGCGCTGTAAGCCGGAAGGAGCCCATGCAGGAGAAGATCGTTCTGCGCATGAAGGACGGGAGCATGCGGAAGTGCTCCACCTACTCCCACTTCTCAGCGGCTTTCACCAAGATGAAGGTGGTGACCACGGAGGGCAAGGTCGAGAGCGTCGACCTCAGCGATCTGAAGGCCATCTTCTTCGTGTATGAGTTTGAGGGAAACCCCGGCTACAAGGCGGGCGGGGATTTTGAGGAGGCTTCCCCCAAGGCCGGAAGGATCGTCCGCGTCTGCTTCCAGGACGGGGAGGTGATCCGGGGCCGGGTGCTCAACCTGGCCGAGGGGCGGAGCGGATTCTTTCTCTACCCGGCGGATCCACTGGACAACAACAGGAAGGTGTTCGTGGTGCGCTCGCCCGGGACGCGGGTGGAGGTGGAGGGGTGAGCGGGCACCTCGACGATCTGCTCTCCAAGCTGCGCGAGGCCATCGGGATCGCCCTGCCGCCCGAGGCGGCCGATGTCTCCTCCCTGCCCTCCGGAGAGCGGGCCTTCACCTGCATCGGTGAGGCGGTCCACACCGTCTCCCTGCTGGGGCTGGCCCTGCTGGCGCACAAGACCAGCTATGTTCGGGCTCTGGCCGAGTCGGCCGTGTCCGTGCTGTGCGATCCCTCCCTGGAGAACCACGCCCGGTTCCAGGGCCGGCTTTTCCCCGCCCACAGGGACATCTTCGGCCAGGTTTTCCCCGTTCAGTACATGGGCAAGGACATCCTTCCCCTCTACATGCGGAAATACCTCCAGGTGCTGGAGGATCTGGTCCAGGTAGCCAGGATGCCGGCCCAGAGCAGGGCCGGGAAGGACGTGGAGCAGATCCTGGCGGACGCGCTCACCTTTTTCGTGAACAACTGGGCCGGATCCCTGGCCATCCTGAGGCCCTCCTCCAAGGCCCCGGAGGGGCCGGCGGTGGAGCTCTTCGGGGGCTCGCCGGGCCTTCCCGAAAAGATCAGGACCCTCTCGCACCAGATCAAGCCCGGCATTTACCTGCTCTCCGAAAGCAACCAGCCGGTGGCCCTCTATCCCTTCGTGCACCTGGAGGAGGGGAGGGCCTTCCTGTTCCGGATGCTCACCTCGGACGGCGCCTTCTACCGCCAGCAGGGCAAGGACGGCATCACCCTTCTTTTCAGCGCGCCCCTCCTGATGGACCTCGGGGACGTGCTGTTCCGGATGGGCGCCTACGACCGCGCCATCCACCTCTTCCGGCTGATGGAGAGTGAGAACCGCGACGCCATCATCATGGTCTCGGCGCTCAACCACTGCCTCAACGCCAAGACCTTCTCGGCCAGGCAGGAGTTCGGCAAAGCGGTGCCGGAGTGGGAGCTGGCGCTGGCGGTGCGGCCGGACCTCTCAGTGCTCTATCACGAAGCCGCGCGAGACTATATGAGCGAACGGCGATACTCCAACGCGGCGCAGGTCCTCAACCGCCTTCTCGAGCGCTACCCCGTGAACGACGAGGCCTACGTGGCTCTCGGTGACGTCTATTCGGCCAAGGGGGACTACGGCCGCGCCCAGCGGGCGTACGAAAAAGCCGTAGTCATCAATCCTCACCACCGTCAGGCCCAGGAGAAGAAGCAGCAGGTCCAGGGGCGGCTCGAAGGAAAACCGGTGCAGGAAGCGGAAAAGCCGGACACCCTGGCCGAAGAGGTCCTGGTCAACCTCACCCAGCGGGTCCTGACCCGCCCCCCGGAGCCCCTGCTCGGCCGGGAATCGGCCCTGGGCGAGCTCATGGAGATTCTCGCGTGCCGGGACAAGCACAACGCCCTGCTGGTCGGAGAGGCGGGGGTCGGGAAGACGGCCCTGGTGGAGGAGCTGGCCCGTCGCCTGACGCAGGAGGGCTGCGCCGAACCGCTCCAGGGCCGCTCGGTCTCCTCCTTGAACCTGGGCGCCCTGATCTCCGGGGCGCGCTACCGGGGCCAATTCGAAGAGCGCGTCCTGGAGATGGTGCGCAAGGTCCGGGAGAAGGGCCACATCCTTCTCGTCGAGAATCTCCACCAGCTCGTTTCCACCGGCTCCTCGAGGGGGGCCTCCCTGGACTCCGCCAGCCTCCTCAAGCCGGCCCTGCTGGCGGGGGAGATCCAGGTCATCGGCACTACCGATGAAGAGTCCTTTTCCAACATCCTGGAAAAGGATCCCTCCTTCCTCAAGCACTTCCACCTCCTCAGGCTGGAGGAGCTGGGGATGGACCAGGTCAAGCGGGTGGTGCAGTCCCGCATCCCCGTCTACGAGGACTTTCACGGCGTGGCCTTTCCGGAGGGACTGGTGGAGAACAGCCTGGAGATGGTCCGGCTGTCCATCACCAGCCGGGCCTTGCCTGAGAGCGTCCTGGACCTCATGGACAGGGCCGCCGCCAGGGTGGCCCTCGAGGCGGCCAACCGACGCCGGCAGGACCGGACGGTGGGGCGTCACGATCTCCTGCGGACCCTCTCCGAGATGTCCGGCGTGGCCTACGAGAGGCTCCAGCTCCTGGACCGCCGGCACTTGGCCGCCATGGAAAGGCTTCTCGGCGAGCAGGTGGTGGGGCAGGAGGAGGCGGTGGCGAGCGTGAGCCGCCTCCTGCGCACCGCCAAGCTCGGGCTGGACCTCAATCCCCACCGGCCCGACGGAGTCTTTCTCTTCGTGGGGCCGACGGGCGTGGGAAAGACCGAGCTGGCCCGCAGCATGGCGCGCCTGCTGTTCGGCGACGAGGAGAAGCTGATCCGCATCGACATGAGCGAGTACATGGAGCGCATCTCCACCTCCCGCCTCATCGGTACGGCGCCCGGCTACGTGGGCTACTACGACCAGAACCAGCTCACCGACCAGGTCCGGAAGAACCCTTACTGCGTGGTGCTCTTCGACGAGGTGGAGAAGGCAGACCCGCAGGTGCTCAACCTCTTCCTCCAGATTTTCGACGCGGGGCGCCTGACGGACGGCAGGGGGCGGACGGTCCATTTCCACCACGCGACGATCATCATGACCAGCAACGTGGGGACGCACCTCTTCTCCAGAGCCAAGGTGGGCTATGCGGAGGGGGTGGAGAGGCTCGTGGACGAGGAGGCGATCCTGAAGGAGGTCCGCGGCCACTTCACGCCCGAGTTCCTGAACCGCGTGGACGAGGTGGTCGTCTTCAAGAGCCTCACGCGGGAAACCCTCGCCCGGATCGTGGAGCTCCAGCTGGCCGATCTGAGGCAGCGCCTCCAGAATCAGGGCAAGAGGCTCGTGCTGGAACCGGCGGCCCGCGACCTGCTCGCGCGGGAGGGTTACTCCTTCGAGTACGGTGCCCGGAACCTGGGCCGCACCATCCGGCGATTCATCTCCGAGCCCATGGCCGAGCTGGCCCTTCTCCCCGTTTGGGAGAGCGCCGAAGGCGTTCGTGCGCGGTGCTCGGAGGGGCGGATCTCGTTGGACCTCCTGCTGCCCGAAAGGGCCCTGCCCGTGGAGGCCTCCCTTCCCGAGCCCGAAGCGGAGGCCGAAAAGCTCAAGGAATAGCGCGTTCGCGGAAGGGGCGGCTTCGACCCGGCCGGGAAGGCGCGTGGAGAGGGGTGATGGCTGCTGCCCGTCGCACCCCGGGGGCGGGTCCCCGGATTCTTCTCGTCAATCCCATGTCCCAGCGCCTCGGGTGGGAGCGCCGGTTCCAGATCCCCCCCATGGCCCTCCTCCAGGTGGCCGCCTGCACGCCCGAGCCGTGGAAGGTCTCCCTCTGGGACGAGACCCACGGTTCGGCCCGGGTGGAGAGGGGGTGGGACCTCGTGGGAATCACGGCCATGACCCACCAGGCCGGCCGGGCGTACGAGCTGGCGGGGCAGTTCCGCGCCGCGGGGGTTCCGGTGGTGCTGGGCGGGATCCATCCGACGGTCCTGCCTCAGGAGGCGGCCCTTCACGCCGATTCGGTGGTGGTGGGGGAGGCCGAGCCCGTCTGGGCCACCCTCCTCGACGACCTGACGCGGGGCCGGCTGGCCCCGCTCTACGAATCTCCGGAGCCCCGGGGCGACGTGCTGGGAATCCCCGGCCCTCGCCGGGATGTCCTGGACGGCTGGCCCTACCTGACGCGCCAGGTTCTCCAGGCCAGCCGCGGCTGCCCCTACGACTGCCCCTTCTGCACCGTGACGCCGCACTTCGGCCGGCGCTTCCGGTATCGAGCGGCGGAGGAGATCCTCGATGAGGTACGGTGCCTCCCGGGAGGGTTCCTTCTCTTCCTGGATGACAACCTGCTGGGCGACCCTCGCCGCGCCATCCCCATCCTCGAAGGCCTCGTGCCCATGGGCAAACGCTGGGTAACCCAAACCACCCTCCACTTTGCCGAAGATCCAGAGCTCCTCGCCCTCATGCGGCGCTCGGGCTGCCTGGGAGTGTTTGCCGGGGTCGAGGGGCTGAGCGGCGATCTCGCCGGTCTGCCCAAGCTCCGGGCCCGCCTGCCGATGGCCGAGCTCGTGCGCCGGGTCCAGGAGGCGGGGATTCTGGTGGAGGTCTCCATGATCTTCGGCTTCGATGACCACGGACCGGAGGTGTTCGAGGAGGCGGTCGGATTCGTGAAGAAGTGCGCCCCCAGCGGCGCCACCTTTCACATCCTCACTCCCTACCCGGGGACGCAGCTCTTCCGGCAGTTCGAGGAGGAGGGGCGGCTGCTGCACAAGGAGTGGTCCCGCTACAACCACAGCCAGGTGGTTTTCCTGCCCCGAAGGATGAGCCCCGATGAGCTCTACGCCGGATGGGTCGGGGCCCGGAGGGAGGCGTACTCCTGGCCCTCGATCCTCTCCAGGGTGGCCAGGAACCCCCACCACCGTTTGGCCAACCTGGCCTACAACGTCTTTCGACGTGCCCCGAGCACCCGGTTGAGCACCGTCCAGCCTTCCTGATCTCAAAGGCCGCAGCCGCGGCTTGGAGCGGAGAGGGGGAGGTCATGAACAGGCGCCTATGGGCCGTCGTGGCGGCCCTTCTTGTCCTGGCTGGGATTGGCCTCCGGCGAGCCCCCCCCTCCCGATCGTGCCCGTGGGGCGACCAAGCTCCTGACCTCCCTGGGATGGGGCGCGCCGAGCTGTGACAGGCAGGGGAGGCCCTGCTACAATTAAATGGAGCGACGGGAGTCGAGGGTATCCGAGGGGCCGGAGCAAGAGGGTGCCCGTGTTCGCGGGACGCACTCCCGGTGGAGGAAGCGCAGCCCATGACCCCAGTCCCTCGGTGGAGAATGCGAATGGTGGTGAAGGGCTCTTCGTGGCGAGCAACGAGGCGCCCGCGGTTCCATCGCGGAATCCGGGCATGAAGATCGGGGTGATCCCTCCCGTACCCATGGAGCCATTCGTGGCCTCGCACCACGAGGTGGTCAACCTGTGGAGCGCCTTCTTCCTGGAGCAGGACCGCGTGTCGTGGATGGACACGGCCCACCTGGCCGGATTCCCGGAGAACTACTCTCCGTGGGCCATGGGCCTGTACGGGCTGGTCTGCGAGCGGGGTATCGAAGCCGTTTTCTATCCCGAGACGGGCGTGCCCCGCGAGGTCGTCAACGTCCTCCATCTCCTGGAGGAACAGGAGATCCGGCTGGTTCCATTCAGCTTTCCCTTGCTGCGCAACCAGCAGCGGCTCAGGGAAGAACTCGACAAGCTCTGCAAGCGCCTGGATGTGGACCAAGGAGTGCTCGAGACGGTGATGGAGACCTGGCAGCAGGTCCGCACCGTCCTGCGCCGCTTCGACGGGCTCCAACAGCGGACCGGCGCCTTCTCCTCAAGAGACTACAGCGCCATGCTGGCGAGGAGCATGGACCCCCGCGGAGATCTGGAGGGTCTCCGCAGGGAGATCGAGCGGGGCATCCTGGACTACCGAGACCTGAACCGGGAGCGCTGGATCCGCCTGGGCATTCTCGGCCTCACCCCCTATCGCGGCGGCTTCTACGGGCTACTGGAGCAGGCCAAGGCCGTCGTCATCTACGACGAATGGGGTGTCGAGAACAATCCCATGTCCGCCTCCACCGACCTGAGCGTGCTCTACCATCAATGTTCCCTGCCTTACGGGCTGAAACGGAGGCTGGAGCGGACCCAGCGCGAAGCGGCCACGCGGAGGCTCCACGGGGTCATCCTTGGGGTGGAGTACCTCTCCGACTGCCTGCGCGACGAGGGTTTCTTCAAGGCCAATCTCGGCCTGCCCGTCCACACCGTGGAAAACCGCGGGGGAGAGCTCCTTTCGCCCCCTGAAGAGAAGGGGCTTCTGCGTTTCCTCGACCAACTCGGGAGGAAAGCGTGACGACATGGCGATTCATGGATGAGGAGGAACCGCGGGAGGGCGCCTGGAACATGGCCGTGGACGATCTCCTCTTCCAGGAGGCGGAGGAAGGGGGAGAGCAGGCCCCCACGCTCAGGCTCTACGGCTGGCTGCCCCACTGCCTCTCCATCGGCTTCCACCAGGAGTACCGGGAGGCCTGCGATCCGCTCTACTGCCGGACGGCCGGTTACGACGTGGTCCGCAGGCCCACGGGCGGCAAGGCCGTCCTGCACGCCCAGGAGATCACCTACGCCGTCATCGCGCGCCAGGACCTCCCGCCCTTCGCGGGCTGCTCCCTGGAGGGCACCTACGGCCTCATCGCGGAGGCCCTGGCCGCCTCCCTGGAATGGCTCGGCCTGCCGGTGGTCCTGACCCGGCGGACCCTGCCCATTCCCCCCAGGGGGGGCGCTCCCTGCTTTCTCGTCCCCTCGGAGAAAGAGCTCCTGGCCCAGGGCAGAAAGGTCGTGGGCAGCGCCCAGCGCCGGGGCCGCAAGTCCTTTCTTCAACACGGCGCCGTCCCTCTTCACGTCGACTACGAGGAGCTGCGCCGCGCCACGGGGCAGGGCAGGGAAGAGGCGGAGCGCTACAAGGCCGCCTTCGCGGGAGTGGCGGACCTCCTTCCCGGTTTGTCCGCCCGGGCCGTACGAGAGGCGTTGCGAAACGGGTTTGAACGCTCCCTGAAGGCCGAGTGGGACGAGAGGCCCCTCACGGACGCCGAGCGGGCACGGGCGGAAATTTTGAAGGCTCGGCGATACGGGTCGGCCCTTTGGACCCAGGAGGGCCCGGGGGGCGCCGGGCGGACCGCGGAGGCGTGATGGTCCTTGCCAACCCTCGATGGGAATCTACGTTCTCGATGCGGGCTAGGTTGGAGCGGAGAACGGGGGGCGAAACGCGCGAACTGGAAATTCCGCACGGGCACGGTTCTCACTCCCCACCCTCCACTCTCCACTCTCCACCATTTCCGAGCGGGCTTTCCAAGCACGAGCCACAGTCCTAGGAGGTTCCCATGCTGAAGCTGACCTATCACGGCCATTCCTGTTTCGAACTGGAGGCGGAGGGCAAGCGAGTCATCGTGGACCCCTTCCTCACCGGAAACGTCCACGCCAAGGTCAAGCCCGCCGACATCCGCGTGGACGCCATCCTCGTCAGCCACGGCCACGGCGACCACGTGGGGGACGCGGTGCAGATCGCCAAGAACAACCGCTGCGGGGTGGTCTCCAACTTCGAGATCGCCAACTGGTTCTCGGCGCAGGGAGTGGAGGCCCACGGCATGCACATCGGGGGCTCCCACACCTTCCCCTGGGGGCGGGTCAAGCTGACGCCCGCCTGGCACGGCTCCTCGCTGCCCGACGGGAGCTACGGCGGAACGCCCGCGGGCCTGCTCATCTGGATGGGCGGCAAGTGCGTCTACTTCGCCGGCGACACGGGGATCCACTCCGACATGGCGCTCTATGGACGGCTCAATCCCATCGACCTGGCCCTGCTGCCCATCGGCGACAATTTCACCATGGGGTTGGATGACGCGGTGGAAGCCGCCGCCCTCTGCCAGGCCAAGGAGGTCATGCCCATCCACTACGACACCTTCCCCGTGATCCCGGCGGACCCGCACGAGTTCGTCAAGCGCTGCCAGGCCCGGGGCATCAAGGGCAGGGTCGTGGAGTTCGGGCAGACGGTCGCCGTGTGAGAGGTGAGGAACGCTGGGAGGAGGCCGATGAACGCCGAACAGGAAGCGACCCGGTGCGTGAATCCCGCCACGGGAGAGGTGATCGGTACCTCGCGGGTCCACACCCGCGAGGACTTGCGCCGGTTCATCGCGGAAGCGAGGGCCGTCCAGCCCGCCTGGGCGGCCCTCTCGCCCCGGACCCGGGCCAGGGCCCTGTTGCCGGTCAGGGAGTTCATCGTCGGCCGGGCCGACGAGCTCGCCGCCACGATTTCCCGTGACAACGGCAAGACGAGGGTGGACGCCCTGGCCACGGAGGTCCTGCCCGCGGCCATCGCTCTCACCTACTACGCGAGAAAGGCCGCGGGCTTCCTCGCCGCCCGAGGTCTGCGTCCCGCCACGTGGCTCCTGGCCAACAAGCGGAGCCACGTGGTCCGGGTTCCCTACGGCGTCATCGGGATCATCTCGCCCTGGAACTACCCGTTCGCCATCCCCTTTTCCGAAGTCGTCATGGCCCTGCTCGCGGGGAACGCCGTGGTGCTCAAGACCGCCACCGAGACCCAGATGGTCGGCCGGGCGCTGGAGGAGTGCCTGTCCGCGGCGCGACTGCCCAAGGGGCTGTTCGCCTACGTGAACATGCCGGGACGCCTGGCGGGCGAGGCCTTCCTGGAGGAGGGCGTGAACAAGCTCTTCTTCACGGGCTCCACCGCCGTGGGCAAGAGCCTCATGGCCAAGGCCTCTCAGACGCTCACGCCGCTCTCGCTGGAGCTGGGCGGCAACGATGCCATGCTCGTGTGCGAGGACGCGGACGCGGAGAGGGCGGCCGCGGGGGCCCTCTGGGCGGGCATGCAGAACGCGGGGCAGTCCTGCGGCGGCGTGGAGCGCATCTACGTCCACCAGAGGATCTACGACGCCTTCCTGGGCTCCCTGAAGCGACGCGTCGAGGGGCTCCGGGTAGGGCAGGACGGGGATTTCTCGGTGGACATGGGCGCCATGACCACGCAGCGGCAGGTGGAGACGGTGCGCCGGCACGTAGAGGACGCCCTCGCCAAGGGGGCGTGCCTGTACGCGAGCTCAGCCTCACCCGAGGAAGGGCCGGGCCTCTTCCTGCCGGCCGTGGTCCTCACCGAGGTGACCCACGACATGCTCGTCATGCGGGAGGAGACCTTCGGGCCCGTGGTGGGCGTGATGAAGGTGGCGAGCGTGGATGAGGCGGTCTCCCTGGCCAACGACTCCAACCTCGGCCTCACGGCATCGGTCTGGTCGCGCAGCCGCCGCAGTGCCGAGGCGCTGGCCCGACGCATCGAAGCGGGGGCGGTGACGGTCAACGACCACCTCATGAGCCACGGCCTGCCGGAGACTCCCTGGGGCGGCTTCAAGGAGTCCAGCTTAGGGAGGACCCACGGCCGCATCGGATTCGATGAGATGACCCAGCCCCAGGTGATCGTCCACGATGTCCTGCCCGGTCTGCGCCGGGACCTCTGGTGGCATCCGCACGGCGAGGAGGTTTACGCGGCCCTGCGCGGCCTGCTGGATCTCCTGTATGGAAGCGGCTGGGGGCGGCGTCTGAGGGGGTTGCCGGCCGTTCTAAGGGCCTTCCCGAGGGTGTTCCGGCCCTAGCAGGTCGTATCTCTCCGCCCGCGGCGGTGCGGTCTTCCGGCTCCTTGAGGGGGCTGGCGCCGAAGCCCATCCGGCTCGGCCGCCGCCACGCGGAGGGGTGTGGTATGGTGGGGAACCGGGTGCCCAGCCAGAAGCGGCCCCGAATTCGCTGAGTGGGGGCCATGAGCCAGACGGACGGGCGGTTCCGCTATTTCCTCTACAAGGTGCGCATCTCCCCGACGAAGTGGATATCACCGCTGCAGTGGTCGCTGCTCGTGGCATGGCTGTTCTTCGCCCACTGGCTCCTGTTCGGGTGGGGCCGGATCGTGGAAGTGGAGTACTTCAGGCACTTTCACGGCGTCTTCGCGGAGGAGGTGGCCTTCAAGGCGGGAATCCTGCCCAACTTCGGGCTCGTCACGCTGGCGATGCTCGCTCTCGAGGCCTGGCTTCAGGCCCTCTGGAAACGGAGCACCTGCGAGGTGCAGGCCGTGGAGGGCGGCTGGCGATGGCTGGGCAGGCGCGGGCCGGAGGTGGTCCGCGGGATGATCGGATCGCCGGGCGGAGCGTGGTGTCTCGGGGCGGGCCGCTGGTTCTTCGTGCCGAAGGGTTACGTGGATTCCGGCGGCGCGGACTGGCTGCGATGCGCGGCGAACGGGCCCTCTCCCCTGTGGCACTGGCGGCGGCTGGCCAGCCCCCTCCTGGGGCTCCTGGTGATCCTGTTGGCGGGAGCTGCTTGGCTGGAGCGGCCCGTCATCGAGCACAGGACGGTCCTCAGGCGGATCTACCGGGCCGTGGAATCCGGGAACTCAGCCAAGATCGCGGCTCTGCTTAAGGACCATCCCGAATTCAGGCCCTGGGTCTTGTACCTCTCCGTCATGCCCGCCTGTGATCAGGCCGCCTGCCTGCAATCGCAGATCGCCGACCGGCTGGAAATGCTGAGCATCGGTCCCGGCTACGCGGGCGACGGAGCCACCCTGGTGCGGCTCCTCATCGTGAACGGCCGCGCCCCCCTGGCGCTTCGCCTGATAGGCGGGAAGGGCCCGCTGGCCTTGGACATCGCCGTCCGGCTCGGGCATGTTCGGGAGGCTGAAAAGCTCCTTGCGGATGGCCGGGGCGGCAGAAAGGGTGACATGAAGGCCACGAAGGCCTTGCTCCGGTTGCAGGAGGGACGGTACGGGGCGGCGCTCGGGGACCTTCAGAGACCGGAAGACGGGACTCCTCCCCAAAGGATGCTGGCCATCCGAGCGGTTGCGGAGTATCTGGCGGGGCGGTGCGACCAGGCGAGGCGCGACGCTTTTCTGCTCATGGTACCCGAATCCCTCCCACAGGCCGCCCATTCCTACGACAACCCGCCCACGGGCCTGGCCACCCTCATCGATGCCTCACAGGACATACGGGCCGCTGCGTCCAGAGCGTTGGGGCAGCTTCTGCTGGGGGACGGGGGGGCCGCCAGATCGGAATGGGCCGCGGCAGAGGAGAGAGCCCGGCGCGCCGGCCTGATGGGGACCCTCGATAACGACCGGATTCTGCTGGGCCTGCTGGATCCTTCGGGCCCCTGGAGCCGTCCGCGGACCGGTGTTCCGAGCGGCCAGGTTGCAGGGAGCCGGAAAGTCCTGTAGGTTCAGGAGGGGCTCTGCCCGAGGGGCGAAGTCCCGTGCCCCTGGAACGGCTGGACGGGCCGGGCGGACCGGTGGAAAATCCATGAGACGGCCGGGGGCGGGCCAACCAAGAAGGAGCAAGACGATGCGTCGCAACTGGGCCCTACTGATCCTGGCCGTGGCGTGGGTGCTGCCCGCGTGGGCGGGATCCTCCATGACCAAGGGAAAATTCGATCTCTACCTGAACGGGGTGAACAAGGGCTACGAGAAGTTCAGGACGAAGCTCGACGCCAAGAAAGACGAGTGGACCGTCAGTTCGGAGGTCCGCTTCAAACTCCCCGTGGCCAAGGCCAAACGCGGATACGTGGATCTCTTCCTTTACCCGGTCCTGGATCTGAATGCCCGGACGAAACAGGTCAAGGGCTATTCCTACCGCCTGACCTATAACGACTTCAGCAACATGGACATGATGGAGGCGAAAAACTCGGCCACCGAGGTCATCGACCAGGACTTCCGGAACTACGACCTCTTCAACCGGAGCGCTCAGGAGCAACAGGACGAGCTGCGGGACCGCATCGACCTGGGGGTGAATGCGGGCAAGTGCGAACCCATCGGCGACACCCTGCACTTCCAGCAGTACCGCTTCTCCAACAACCGCGTCAAGGACGAGCCCCTTCCGAAGCGCCTGGTGATCCTGGACGCCTATGCCTTCTGCCTGTACATCCCGCTCGCCGAGAAGGCGCTTGCCATGAAGGGAGACAGCCTTCCCGTGACGGTGGCCATGCCGCAGGGCATGGCGCTCAAGCCCGGCACCGTGGACTACATGGGTATCGAACGGACGCCCTTCAAAGGCAAGATGATGATTCTCAGGCATTACGACGTGAACATCGGGGGCAGTACCCTCTCCTCCTTCTGGGTGGACAAGGCAGGCCAGTTGATCCAGGTGGTGATTCCAGATCAGGGCCTTCTGGCGGTCATCGCGAACTACAAACCCCAGGCCTACGACCGCGAAGAACCGAGGATCGTGAAGGAGACCATCAAGATGCAGGGGGGCTTCAACGAAAGCCGCGTCCACATTCCATCCGGCGGGATCACGCTGGGCGGGACGCTGACCGTGCCTCCGGGAGCGGGCCCCTTTCCCACTATTCTCATGGTGGAGGACCTGGAACCCGCCGACCGGGATGGCAACGACCCCTCGAACCCATACAGCCGCGCCGGAACGTGGAAACAGCTCGCCTATTATCTCACCGAGCAAGGATTCGCGACGCTCAGGGTGGATTCCAGGGGTGTGGGCGAATCGGGGGGCGATGCCCAGAAGACTTCGTGGGCCGATCGGGTGGGGGACGTGCAGGCCCTCGTTCGCTGGCTCGCCGACAGGCCGTCCACGAGCGGCCATGAGGTGGCGGTGCTCTCCCTGGGGCTGGGTGGCTGGGTTTCCGCCCAGGCCGTCACATCGGCTTCGCTGCCGGTGAAGGGGTTGGTAGCCATCTCGTATCCCGCCAAGCCGCTCTTGCGGCTCTGGAAGGAGCAGATCGGGAACATCAACGACCCCCAGACCCGACAGCAGGCCTATTTGGACTTGGACGCCATGCAGGGCAAGCTCCAGGAGGCCGGCGCCGAATGGGCCAACTTCCGGGGAGCCAAGGTCTATCTCCCCACCATCAGAACCATGGACCAGATCGATCCCGACAGCCTGGCCGCCTCTCTCAAGCTCCCCTGCCTCTTTGCCTACCCCGAACAGGACAAAGTCATCATGGCCTTCCACAAAGACGTCTTGTCGGATTACCTGCACGCGGGGCAGAAGGCGGAGCTACTCCCAGGGGTCGGCCACCAACTCACCCCCCAGAACGAACAGGGATCGCCGACCGGCTTGGTGGAGGGCAGCAAGCTGGGGCCCCTCACGAGCTGGCTGAAAGGGCTCTGGAGTCCGGAGGGTCACTAGTGGCTGAGCCATCCCGCGGCTTCTGTGCCCTGTTGGCCGCCGCGACCATCGCGGCGGCGGGCGTTAGCGCTGCCACCCCGTCCGTGCCACCGGGGGCGGCGAGAAGGCCTAATCTCCTGATCATCACCCTGGACACGACCCGCGCGGACCATCTGGGGTGCTACGGCGATGAGCGGGCGCGGACCCCCGTTTTGGACCATCTGGCCCGCTCGGGGGTTCTCTTCGAAGAGGCCCACAGCCACGTGCCCTTGACGCTGCCCTCCCACGCCGTTCTGATGACGGGCGACCTCCCCTCGACCCTGAACCTCCGCGTCAACGGACTCAACCTCAAGGCCGGCGCGGCCACCCTGGCCTCCATTTTGAAAGGCCGGGGCTATTGGACGGGCGCGGTGGTCTCGTCGGTGATCCTGGATCGCGCCCGGGGCCTGAATCAGGGGTTCATGCACTACGACGATCGAATGACCGTCAGCTCCCAGCCCGGCTCCCCGCCCGAGGAGCGGCCCGGCGGGGAGGTAACCGACGCGGCGCTGGCCGCCGTCAGGTCCGTGAAAGCCCCATTCTTCCTCTGGGTGCACTATTACGATGCCCACTTCCCTTACCGCCCGCCCGAGCCTTACGCCAGAGAGTTCCAGGGGCGCCCTTACGACGGCGAGATCGCCTATATGGACGCTTCCATCGGCCGGCTCCTGGACGGCCTGCGAAGCCAGGGGCGCCTCGATGATACGCTGGTGGTAGTAGCCGGCGACCACGGAGAGGGCTTCATGGAACACGGCGAGCGCCAGCACGGCGTTTTCCTTTACGAGTACGCGCTCCGCGTTCCCCTCATCCTGAACTGGACGGGCCACCTTCCCGAGGGCCGGAGGGTCCCCGACCTGTGCGGCCTGGCCGACGTTGCGCCCACCGTTCTCTCCCTCATGGACATTCCACCCCCCGCGAGGACCGACGGCGAAAGCCTCGTCCCCCTGCTGAACGGCGGCTCGCTGCCCTCCCGGAGCCTGTACATCGAGTCCTACCACGGCTTCTTCACCTATGGGTGGGCGCCTCTGAGGGGCATCATGACGGACCGCTGGAAATTCATAGAGGCCCCGAAGCCGGAGCTCTATGAGTGGCGGAAGTCGGAAACGCGGAACCTCTACCGGTCCGATGCGCCCGAAGTGGCCGAGGCGAGGAAGGCGCTGGCCCGTTACCCTGAAGCCGATCGGGGCGAGCGGGCGGCCATGGAGAGCCTGCTCAAGGACCCCTCCAACGCGGAAACCCTCCGTCAGCTCATGAGCCTGGGGTACCTTTCGGGCGGGGGCACCCGTCCGGACACCCCCGGCCTTCTGGATCCGAAGGATGCTATCGGGATCGAGGAGGAGCTTAGGGAGGCCAACGAAATGATGGATTTGGGGAATGCGCGCGAGGGGACCCGGAAGCTGCTCGGCGTACTGAAGAGGAACCCCCAAAACGTTCCGGCCCTCTCCATGCTGGGGATCGCCTACATGAAGGCGGGACAGTTCGACAAGGCCCAGGTCTGCTTCCAGGAGGAAATCCGCCTGAAACCCCAAATGGACACGGCCCATCTCAACCTGGGTACCGTGTACAAGCGCACCGGCAGGCCGGAGCTCGCGGAGCGGGAGTACAGGGCGGCCCTCGCGCTCTCCCCCCGCATGCCCGAGGCGGTGGCGAACCTGGCGCAGATCATGCTCGGCCAGAAGAGGACCACCGAGGCCCGGCAGGTGTTGGAGTCCGCACTCTCCGCTCACGTGGAGAGCGCCGACGTTTACTTCGAGAAGGGAGTGCTCGAAGCCATGACCCAAAACTGGGAGGCGGCCCGATACGCCTTTACCAAAGTGCTCGTCCTGGACCCGCGGCGGGATGCAGCCATGGCCAATCTCGGACGCATCGCCTTCCAGCAGGGAAGGGTGGACGAGGCCATCGCCCAGTACGAGAGGGCGCTCCGCCTTGCCCCTCAAAACGTTGAATACCTGGCCACGGTGGGCTCTCTCTATCTCAACGGGAAGAATGACCAAGCTCATGCGCTCAAGTACTTCCAGCGCGCCCTGGCGGCCGACCCATACGGGCCAAGGGCCAAGGATCTCCGGGAGATGGTCCGGGCGCTCCAGGCGGCCGAAGGCGGCGAATGAGGGGAGCGGGACGAGGCGCTTTCCGAGCCGGTGCGTCCATTCTTGGAAGGGGTAATCGATGAGGCGAGTGGTGGCTCGGGCGGCCGCCCGGGTGGACCTGGCGGGGGGCAGCCTTGATCTCTGGCCCATCGGTGTCATGCTGCCAGGCGCCAGGACGCTGAACGTGGGGGTGGGACTGTACGCCACGGCCCAGTGCGAGCCCAACGGCCAACCCGGAGTCCACCTGATTTCTCAGGATCTTCAGGCGGACTACGTGTGGCGGCCGGGGGAATCGCCCGGTCCCCTGGGGCTCGCGGAGCGCCTGTGCGAGGCCTACGGAGTAGTTCGCGGCTGGACCGTCGTGACTTCCAGCGAGATCCCCCGCGGAAGCGGTCTGGGCGGCTCCTCGGCACTCTCCGTGGCGCTGGCGCTGGCGCTGGGAAGGGCCGTTCACAGGCATCCGGGAACGGGGAGAATCGTGGCCGAGTGCCGCGACCTGGAGGCGGCCCATCTTCGGATACCCACGGGGGTCCAGGACTTCTGGCCGGCTCTCATGGGGGGCGTGATCCGCCTGCGCTATCCGGCCGGCGGAACCCAGGTGGACCGTCTCCCGATTTCCCTCAAGGCCTTCGGAACCCGCATGGTGGTGGCCTTCAGTGGGCAGAGTCGCCTCTCGGCGAGGACCAACTGGGACCTCATGCGGCGATTTCTCGACGGTGATGAGCGGGCGTATCGGTCACTATTGGGCATCGCCCAGACGGCGGGACTCATGGAGGAGCAGCTGCTGGCCGGCAACTGGGACGCCGTGGGCCCCCTGATGGTGGAGGAGTGGGCGTTTCGCAAGGGCCTGGCGGAGGGCATCTCGACTCCCGTCATGGACGCCGCTCTGGACGTGGCCGCATCCGCCGGCAGCTTGGGGGGAAAAGGTTGCGGGGCGGGGGGCGGAGGCTGCCTTGCATTTTGGACGCGGGAGGGCGCACATTTGGCCGTGGAGGAGGCGCTCCGGGACGGGGGGTTGCGGGTTTTGTCGGCCCGGCCCGTGGACCGTGGCAGCTCCGTGGAGGTTGAATCATGAAACGCTTGCTGGCTGGGCTGGTGCTGGCTCTGGCGTTCGGTTCGGTGGCGGCGTGGGCCCAGGAGGTCGTGGTCTTTCAGGACTACCGTTCCCTCGTGGTGCAAAGCCACTATGTCCAAGGCGAGTGGACCTACTTCCGAGTCGGGAGCGGGGAGATGGCGGTCCTCACCAAGGAGATCCTCCAGATCAGGAATGAACCGGCGCAGCCCGTCTCGGCGGTACCGGCGCCCTATGCGCCTCCCGTCAACCATTTCGCCCCTACCGCCGCGCAGCCGCCAGTGGCCAGGCCCATACCCCCTCGCATGCATTTCCCGGGTGCGGCTCCCGCGCCCGCTTTCAACAAGGTCCCTGAAGAGACCCAGCCCGACGAGGAGGAGCCCGAGTCCGCCTCCCCGGACGAAGGGGATGAGGAGGAGCCTTCGG
The DNA here is from genome assembly GCA_021787565.1 of Acidobacteriota bacterium. Lineage (GTDB taxonomy): Bacteria > Acidobacteriota > UBA4820 > UBA4820 > DSQY01 > DTPS01. Next base: position 19,420 of record JAJYLT010000023.1, on the reverse strand, counting down.
TGGTTCAGCCTCCTTCCCCTGGAGTGCCGCGCCCAGTCCCGCAACGGCCTGGCTTCCCCATGATTGTCCCCCAGCCCGGACAATCGGTTCCTCACGACGGTGCCGCCAACCTCCGCTGATCAGGGGGTAGTGCTCACGGTGGACGTGGAGGAGTGGTTCCACGCCCCAGAACACCCGCTGGGCGTGGATGTAGCCCAGTGGGACCGGTTGCCCCCCTCGCTGCCGTCAGCGATCGACAGGACATTGGGTCTCCTGGAATCCATGCAGGTTCGGGCCACCTTCTTCACCTTGGGCTGGGTCGCCCGGAAGCAGCCCAGCCTGGTCAAACAGATCGCCCAGGCCGGACACGAGATCGGCTGCCACGGCTGGGACCACACTCCCCTGGAACGAATGGATTCTGACGCCTTCCGGCTTGATCTTGCCAGGAGCCGCGCAGCGCTGGAAGACCTGCTGGGTTTCAGCGTGACCGCCTACAGGGCGCCGCGATGGTCCATGGGCCGAAGGTGCTGGCCCTATTCTATCCTTGCGGAAGCGGGATTCAAGATCTCCTCGAGCCGCCTCTGCATAGCCGGTCTGGGTTTGGGGCAGAGCCATCCGAGGCGGATCGATGGCGTGCTCGAGATCCCGGCCTTCTCGGCGCGCCTTCTCGGGATTCCCCTCCCCGCCGGCGGGACCCTTGCCCTCAGGATCCTTCCTCTGAGCTGGTTGCGCCGCGCCCGGCATCGTCAAACTGCCAGACGTCGGCCAGCGGTCTACTGGTTCCACCCGTGGGAAGTGGACCCGGAGGCGCCCCGGCTGCGGGCGGGCGCCCTCTTCACGGCCGTCAGGTACGGGGCCCTCCAGGCCCTTCCCGCACGGTTGCAGGCCTTGATTCCAGCGGGTGATCGCACGCTGTCCACCGCTGCAAGGGCCCTTGAATACGGCTAGCGAGCGCCTAGAAATGCATGGGTGATCAAGAATTCAACCGCCGCAACCAGGACGCCTCCGCCCTCCATCGGCGCTTCGCCGCCATCGAGGCGAGGATGACCTTCATCGAGAGGGCGAGGGGGTTCCACAACGTGGCCTCCGCGCTGGATCAGTACCAGCGGGCCGAAAAGGATCTTCTCCGTCCTCATCCACGACATGGAGGGAAAGCCGGCTGGCCAGGGAGGCCCCCCTCCGGGTGCCTAGATTTCGGACGCCTCTCGCGCCTCGACACGCGGAGGAGCGGAGCAGGAGCCCGGCCGACGCGGGCACGGGCTGGACTGCGCGCGCGATAAGAGGCCATAATGAAGCCCTGAGGAGACTCGGGGTATGGGCAAGAGCGCCTGGCGGAGATGGAAGCAGAACCTCGTACTGGCGCTGGGGCCGCTCCCGCTCGCGCTTGCCCTCAAGGCGCTGCACGCCACCCTGAGGATCAAGATCGTCGGACGCGATGAGCTGGAGAGCTACAAGAAGCGAGGCGGCCAGTACATCATGGCCTTCTGGCACGGCACTCTTCTGCTCATGGTCTTCGCCTACGTGGGGCGGAGGCTGACCTTCCTGGTCTCCTGGCACAGGGACGGCGAGCTGGTCACCCGCGTCATGAAGCACTTCGGCATGAACCCGACCCGCGGATCCTCCACCCGGGGGGGAATGCGCGCCCTCCACTCCCTGTTGAGAAAGGTGAAAGAGGGCTACGACGTGGCCTTTACCCCCGACGGCCCGAGGGGGCCAGCCAGGGTGGCGCAGCTCGGGGTGATCCAGGCCGCCAGGCTGTCGGGGTTGCCCATCGTCCCGATCGGCGTGGCGGCCCGTAAAAAAAAACGCTGCGCTCCTGGGATGAGTTCATGATCCCGTTCCCTTTCACGCGAGTGGCCATCGCCTACGGAGAAGCCATCCCGGTCCCACGAGAGCTCAGCCCGGAGGAGGCCGAAGCCCTCCGGTGCCGGGTGGAGGAAGGCCTGATCGCCGCGAACCGCTTGGCCGAAGAGAGTCTTGGAGGAGCCGCTCCATGGAAAGCATGACCGGCTATGGCAGGCACCAGGCCGAGGCCGACGGGCTGAGGCTCCTGGTTGAGATCCGGGGCGTCAACAACAAGGGGCTGGACGTCCACCTTGGCCTCCCGGCCCCCCTGCTGTGTCACGAGATGGCCGTCCGCCAGAGGATCCGGTCCGCCGTAGCCCGGGGACGGGTGGAGGGAAGGGTCTCCCTCGAGTTCCTGGGCGAGCAGGCCGTCGAGGTGCACTATTCCCACGGCGTGGCCCAGGCCCTCGGCCACCTGGCATCCCGGCTGCAAGGTGAGGGCGTCCTGGCCAGGGGCATGACGCTCGGAGATTTTCTGGCCCTCCCGGACGCCGTCTCGGTCCGCCTCCGCCCCGACGTGGAAGCGCGGGCGGGAGATCTGCTTCTCGCCTGCGTGGAGAAGGCCCTCGAGTGCTTCCTCCAGACCCGCCGCGAGGAGGGCAGGCGCCTGGAGGAGCAGTTCCGGCAGGCGGCCGGCCACATGAAGGGCCACCTCGATGCCCTCGGTCCCATGCAGGTCCTTCAGGTGGAGACCGTTCGAGAGAAGCTGAACCAGAAGCTCCAGCAGGTGGCCATCTCCGTGGACGCGACGAGGGTGGAGCAGGAGGTGGTTCTGGCGGCGGAAAAGGCGGACGTGGAGGAGGAGGTGGTCAGGCTGAAGGCACACCACCGGGCCATGGAGGAGCTCCTGGAGAAGAATCCGGGAGACCTTGGGCGCCGGCTGGACCACCTCTTCCAGGAGATGTACAGGGAGATCTCCACGCTCCTGGCCAAGGCCACCTTCTTCGACCTGACCCAGGTCGCCCTGCGGATGCGCCTGCTGGTCGAACAGCTCCGCGAACAGGCCCAGAATGTCGCGTGATCCGTCCTCCGGCATCCTGCTCGTCCTCTCGGCCCCCACCGGTGGCGGCAAGACGACCATCGCCCGAAGGCTGGCGGCGCGAGATCCCCTGGTGCGCTTTTCGGTCTCCCACACCACCCGGAGCGCGCGGCCCGGAGAGAAGGACGGCGTGGACTATCATTTCGTGGAGCGGGACGCCTTTCGGGCCATGGCCGCGCGAGGCGAGTTCCTGGAATGGGCCGAGGTGCACGACCACGAATACGGCACCCACCGTTCGGAGTGGAAGAGAGCCGCGGCCGAGGGTCGGGACCTCATCCTGGACATCGACGTGCAGGGGGGCCTCCAGGTGAAGAAGGCCGAACCGGGCTGTCTCCTGGTGTTCATCCTGCCTCCCTCCCTCCAGGTGCTGCTGGACCGCCTGGGGCGGAGAGCCGGGGAGCGGGGGTTCGATTTGAGGCGCCGGCTGGAGACCGCCCTGGTCGAGCTTGAACTGGCTGGTTCTTATGACTATAATGTAATCAATGAGGACTTGGATGGGGCGGTGGATGCCGTAGCGGTAATCTTGGCTTCCGCCCGCCTGCGCCCTCGCGCCTGCACGGCAAGGGTGGACGAACTCCGAAGAGAGATCACGCATTGGTTGAGGAGCACGAATGTTCATAGTGGATGAAAAGATCGGCAGCAAGTACAGGTTTGTGCTAATATGTGCCCAGCGCACCAAGCAGTTGCTCGAAGGGGCCCAGACCAGGGTCGAAAGCCCTTTTCACAAGCCGGCCTTCGTGGCCATGCAGGAGGTTCTCGCGGGGAAAATCGATTGGAAGGTGAATGAGACCACGCCGCCGGCGCTACCCGACAGCGGCGAGGTGCTGCAAGTCGAAGTGGGACCCTGAACCGTCCGGACAAACCAAATCTCGCCTTGTTTGAGAAAGGGGGAAAAGGAATGAAGACAGCGGTCAAGCTGGCAACGGTCGGAGTAATGGTGGTCCTTACGGCGGCGTGCTGCCGAAAGGCGCCCAAAGAGGTGGGGGACGCCACGGCGGCCCTCAACGAAGCCCAGAAAACCTGCACTCCTACCTACGCCGCCACTACCTTCCAAGACGCACAATCCATGCTGAACAAGGCCAATGACCTGGTGGCCAACAAGAAGTGCCGGGACGCTAAGAAGGAGGCCCTGGCCGCTACCGAAAAGGTCAAGGAGGCCACCACGGAGGCCACGGCCGAGCAGGCCAGGGCCCAAAAGGACGCCGAGGCGGCCATCGCCGCCGCCAAGGACGCCATGAGTGGGGCCGAGCAGGCCATCGGTGCTCAGAACCAGCAGGCCTCGGCCACGAACCAGCACCTGCAGGAGCTGAAGACCAAGGCCAGCCAGGCCTGCGCCCAGAACGAGGTGAACGAGATCACCTACAGCGTGGAGACCGCCCAGGTGTCTCCCGCGACCTACGACCAGGCCAAGGCCGCCTTCTCCGAGGCCGAGCGCTACATGGGCAACCCCTGCGACTACTACAAGGCCCGCGACGCCGCCAAGAACGCCATGGACCTGGCCAACAAGGCCAAGAGCGAGGCGGATTCCGAGACGGCCAGCATCAAGGCGGAGGACGAGCGCAAGACCACCATGGTCCAGGACCTGATCGTCAAGTGCAAGCCGCTCCACTACATGGTGCAGAAGGGCGACTGCCTCTGGAAGATCTCCGCGAAGAACGACATCTACGCCAATCCCTTCCTCTGGCCCCTCATCTGGGATGCGAACCGGGACAAGATCAAGAACCACCCGGACCTCATCTATCCGAAGTGGGACCTGAAGATCAACCGCGAGTACACCGACGCCGACGCCAAGAAGGCGGAGAAGACGGCCCGCAACCACCACTGGGAGCCGCCGGCCCCTCCGGCCCCGAAGGCCCCGGAAACCATGAAGACCCAGCCCGAAGAGGCTCCCGCTCCGGCCCCCGCGCCCGCACCGGCACCGGCCCCCGCGCCAGCCCCCGAGACCAAGTAACTCCACCCAGGGAGGCGGAGGGTCCGTCCCTCCGCCTCCCCTTTCCCCGCGCCGGCGATCCGGCGGAGCCGCCACGGCCCATGCCCGCCCCTCGTCAATGCAGATGCCTGAAGATCCGCTCCTGACCGCCGCGACACACTCGCTCACCTACCCCGACGAATTTCTCCAGCAGTTGCTGGGCGTTGAGCTGCGCAACGCCGAGTTCCTCGAACAGGCCCTGGGCGTGCGCCTCTCCGCCCGGGGGGAGGCGCTCTTCCTCGACGGCGATGAGGAGGCCGTGGCTGCCTGCCGGGACATCGTCGATCAGATCCTCAAGCTCTACCAGGCGGGCATCCGCATCGGCGCCGGGGACCTCAGGACCGCCTGCGCGCTGAGGGCGGAGGGCTACCGGGGTGAACTCCTGGAGTTCTACCGCGAGGCGCGCATCCAGTGCGCGCACGGCCGCGTCGTCTTTCCCAAGGGCCTCAACCAGGGCCGCTACCTCCGCGCCATCCGGGAGAATGACGTGGTTTTCGGCATCGGCCCGGCGGGCACCGGCAAGACCTACCTCGCCGTCGCCATGGCCGTGGCGGCGCTCAAGGAGAAGCGGGTCAAGCGCATCATCCTGACCAGGCCCGCGGTGGAGGTGGGTGAGAAGCTTGGATTCCTTCCCGGGGACATCGCGGAGAAGGTGAACCCCTACCTCAGGCCCCTGTACGACGCCCTCTTCGACCTCATGGAGGCGGACCGGGTCTACAAATCCCTTGAAACAGGGATTCTGGAGATCGCGCCCATCGCCTTCATGCGGGGCCGCACGCTGAACGACTCCTTCATCATCCTGGACGAGGCCCAGAACACGACCATAGACCAGATGAAGATGTTCCTCACCCGCCTCGGGTTCAACTCCAAGACCGTCATCACGGGCGACGTGACCCAGATCGACATCGACCCGGCGCGGAAATCGGGCCTCGTGGACGCGGCGGAGGTCCTGCGCTCGGTCCAGGGTCTGGCGTTCGTCACCTTCACGGAGCGGGACGTGGTCCGCCATCCGCTCGTGCAGGAGATCATCCGCGCCTACGACCGGGCCTCCGGCCGGTGACGCGGGGGGTGACGCGAGAGGGAAACGGCCGCCTGGGCGTCCACTTCGCCGCGTCCGGCCCCAATTCCGCGATTGATTTTTCACCGTAGGAGCGCCGCCCCGGCGCGACGGACCCTACGCGGGCACCGCATCCTGGTCGCAGGGTCACCCGGCTCGCGGCGAGGCGCCGCTCCTACACAGGCGTTGAGCCGCTATCGCGGAATTGGGGTCCGGCCCACCCTTTGCCCCCCCTCCCGCCGCCTGTGCTAATATGAGCCCATGAGGGACAGCGACCCATCATGACGCCCGACGATCCCACTGATCCCGAGGTGTCCGCGGAGCGCGCGCGGTATCGGGGAAAGGTGAAGGTCGGGGTGGCGCAGCGCCTGGCCCACTTCCTCCGCGAAAACGAGTGGTTCTGGGCCGCGGCCTTCCTGCTCGTGGCTTTCGCCCTCTTCACGCGCCAGTTCCGCGTCCAGCCTCCCCCCAGCCTGCCGATCGGCTCGGTGTCCTCGCGGGACATCCGCGCTCCCTTCGACCTGCAGATCGTGGACAAGGTGGCCACCAACCAGAAGCGCCAGGAGACCAGCGCCAAGGTCCTGCCCGTCTACGACTGGGATTCGGGCATGGCGGCGGACATGGTGGCCCGCGTGGCCACGGCCTTCCATGCGGCCCGCTCCAACCTGGCGGACCTGAACCGGTACCTCCACACCGGCAACCTGACCCGGGACCAGCGAAGCCAGGCGGAGGAGCAGTTCCTGGACCGCCTCTCCGAGGACCTGGGCGGGAGCCTGTCCCGCTTCGCCCTCCGACAGTTCGAGAAGGAGGGGTTCAGCGCGAGCCTGGAAAAGACCGTGCAGGACATGGTCACCCAGGTGGAGGGGCAGAAGATCGTGCCCGACGGGGAGCAGTTTCAGGGCAGCGACTCCATCCGCATCCGGGACATCCGCCGGAAGGGCGTGGAGTGGACCCAGAAGAACCCGGCGGCGAGCGACATCATCACCCTCAGCGAGGCCCGCCGGATCCCGGGCACCATCCTGGAGAGCCTGACGGTCCTGCCCTCCCAACTGCGCGGGGCCCTGGAAGACTACGTCCGGGGCATCCTGGCCCCCAACCTCACCTACAACAGCCAGGAGACCACGGCGCGCGAGGAGCGGGCCGCCGAGCAGGTGGAGCCCCTGGTGGTGTTCCTCCGGAAGGGCCAGGTGCTGGTCAAGGCCGGGGAGAAGATCGACGAGAGCGCGCTCCAGAAGATCCAGGCCTTCCAGGAGGCCAGCCGAAACGTCCTCAACTTCTCCCTCCTGGGCGCCCTTCTGCTGTTCCTCCTCCTGCTGATGGGCTTCAATTTCATGTACCTGAAGTCTTACCGGAAGAAGCACTGCCCTAACCTGAACCTCTTCGTGCTCACGCTCCAGGTGACCATCCTGTTCATCCTCATCGGTTTCGGCATCCAGGTGCTGGCGCGCCTGGCCGCCGAGGGCAGCAAGTCGGCCCTCCTGGGTTCGCCCGAGCTCCTCATGTTCGCCATTCCGGCGGCGGCCGGCGCCATGCTCATGACCTTCCTGGTGGACCGGCACATCGCGATCATCTATACGCTGATGTACGGCCTGCTCTTCGGCATCTACACCGATCTCAACTTCGGCATGCTGATCTACTGCGTGCTCTCCTCCTTCACGGCCATCTACGCCGCCAGCCGCATGGCGCAGCGGACGGCCCAGTGGAAGGCCTGCCTCCTCCTGGCGGCGGTCAACGTGCCGCTGGCGCTGGCCGTTCTGGCCATGGCGCCGGAGATGGAGCACAGCACCGTGAAGGTGGTGGCGCCCCTGACGCTGGCCTTCCTATCGGCCTTCCCGCTCACCATGATGCTGGTCTCCACGCTCCTGCCGATCTTCGAGAGCCTCTTCGGCATCCTGACCGAGGTCCGCCTCCTCGAGCTCTCCAACATGAACCACCCCCTGCTCCGGCGGCTGGCGCTGGACGCCCCGGGCACCTACAACCACTCCCTCATGATGGCCTCCCTCTCGGAGGCCGCCGCCAACGCCATCGGCGCCAACGCGCTCTACTGCCGCGTGGCCTGCTACTACCACGACATCGGCAAGATGCTGAACCCCATCTACTTCGTGGAGAACCAGGTGCCGGGCCAGAACCCCCACGACAAGCTGGCCCCGAGGATATCGGCTCTCATCGTCGGCGCCCACGTCAAGGAGGGGATCGCCATGGGGCGCCAGTACAAGCTCCCCCAGGCGGTCATCGACATCATCCCCCAGCACCACGGCACGCGGCGGATCAGCTACTTCCTGGACAAGGCGCTGACCATGCTGGACCCGGAGAAGGAGAGCATCAACGAGGCCGACTTCTCCTACCCGGGGCCTAAGCCCCAGAGCCGGGAGGCCGCCATCGTGATGATCGCGGACGGCGTGGAGGCCGGCTCCAGGGTGCTCAAGGAGCCCTCTCACCACCGGCTCCGCTCCCTCATCACCGAGATCGCCAACCGGGTCGTGGGGGAGGACCAGCTCTCCGAGTGCCCGCTGACCTTCCATGACCTGACCAAGGTCCAGGAGGCCTTCTTCCAGATGCTGCTGGGGGTCTTCAGCCGGAGGATCTCCTACCCCGGCTACTCATTCGACAAGGAGCAGAAGAATGACGCGACGTGAGGTCCGGCTCCACAGCCGCCTGCGGACCCCTCCCGTTCCCAGGGAGGCTCTGGTGGCCTTCGCCCTGGACGTGCTGGCGCGCCTGGACCTCGAGGGCGAGGTGGGGATCAAGATCTGCGGGGTGCGCCTCATGACCCAGGCCAACCGCGAGTTCCGCCACAAGGCCGGCCCCACCGACGTCCTCTCCTTCCCCGACGGCGGGCTCTCCCCGGACGGGCTGACCTACCTCGGAGACATCCTCATCGCCGCCCCGGTGGCCCAAAGGGCGGCGCTCGAGGCGGGGCTCGACCTGGAGACGGAACTGAAGCGCCTCATCCTGCACGGCATCCTTCACCTGGCCGGCTTCGACCACGAGACCGACGGGGGGACCATGGCCCGCAAGGAGCGCGGCCTGAGAAAGGAATGGGGGCTCGCCTGATGATCCGGCTGGGCTTGGCGGCGGCGCTCGCCCTGCTCTTCCTGCTCCTCCTGGTCCGGGCGGCCCTCAACGGCCTCTCCGCCATGACCCTGAACCGGATGGCCGAGGAGGAGGCGCCCTCGGCGGCCGCGGTGAGGGCCTACCTGCGCCGCCGCCTCGCCTACCTGCTCACCCTGCAATTCTCGGTGCTGGTTCTGAGCATCGGCGCCACCCTCCTGCTCACGGCCGACCTCGTGCGGAGCAAGGCGGCCCAGCCCCTGCTCTGGGGCTTCGTGGCCAGCCTCCTCTCTGTCCTGGTGCTGGCCTCCGTGGCCCAGGCGGTGGCCGCCCTCGACCCGGAGAGGGTCTTCCTCGCCACCCTTCCGGTGGTGAGGGCCTTCCTGTGGGTGTTCGGGATCGTCACCGTACCGCTTGCCTCGCTCCTCTCCAGGCGCCTCCACGTGCTGCGCGAACGCATGGACGACGAGGACGAGGAGGAGGAGATCTCGGCCCTGATCAACGTGGGGCAGAGCGAGGGCATCCTGGAAAAGGAGGACTCGGTCCTCATCCGCGGGGTCATGGAGTTCGGGGACACGGTGGCGCGGGAGGTCATGACCCCCCGCACCGACATGGTCTCGGCCCAGGCCAACACCCCCCTCACCGCCGCCGCCGAGCTCCTGGCCAAGGCCCGCCACACCCGGCTGCCCCTCTACGAGGAGCAGATCGACGACATCGTGGGGGTGGCCTACCTGAAGGACTTCCTCGGCGCCCTCCTGGCGGGCGAGGGCGGCCGCCCCGTGCGCGGGTTCGCCCGCCCGGTCCCCTTCGTCCCCGAGAACAAGCCCATCTCCCAGCTCCTGCGGGAGTTTCAGGAGCAGAAGCTCCAGCTGGCCATCGTGGTGGACGAATACGGGGGCGTGGACGGCCTGGTCACCACGGAGGACCTCCTGGAGGAGATCGTGGGCGAGATCCAGGAGTACGACGAGGCGGAGGAGGAGCCCTTCGTGGAAAGGGCGCCCGGCGTCGTCGAGACCCTCGGGCGGGCCTCCGTCTACGACCTGGCAGAGCGGCTCGGAGTGGACATCCCGGAGGGGGACTACGATTCGGTGGCGGGCTGGATCTCCACGGCTCTGGGCACCATACCCCGGTCGGGAGAGCGATTCACCATCCACGGGCTGGAGGTGGAGGTCCTCTCGGCCGACCGCCGGCGCATCCACAGGGTGCGCGTGAGCCTGCCCAAGCCTGCAGCGGGGGCGCCCCCCGAAGGGGAACCCTAGCGCCATCCGCAGCGTGAGGAAGGAGGTTCCCATGTCCCGCGTGATCGTCGAAGTCTCGTTCGTCCCCCTCGGCGCCGGGGTCTCGCTCTCCGCCTACGTGGCCGAGGCCGTACGCCTGATCCGCGAGAGCGGGCTGAGCCACGAGTTCCACAGCATGGGCACGAACGTCGAGGGCGAGTGGGAGGAGGTCATGGAGCTCGTCCGGCGCTGCATGGACCGCCTCTTCGAGATGGGTGCGCCCCGCCTCTCCACCTCGATCAAGGTCAGCGAGCGCCGCGATAAGGCCTATACCATGGCCGCCAAGGTCGAGGCCGTGGAGACCATCCTGGCCGGACGGTAGGCCGCCTCGGCCTTTCTTCGGATCCGCGGCGGCTCCGCAGGAGGAGATGGTCCATGTTTTTCTTTTCTCCTCTCTTTTCACTCCTCACTCCTCACTATTTCCAAGGGAGGTTCCCATGCGCGCGACGTGGCTTCTGGCGGTTCTCTTGACGGCCTGCACCATCTCGGCCTTCGGCTCCGTCCCGAGGGCCTTCACCTTCTCCATCGTGGCGAGGGATCCGGCCACGGGCGAGATCGGCGTGGCGGTCCAGTCCCACTGGTTCTCCGTCGGCTCGGTGGTCCCGTGGGCGGAGGCCGGCGTGGGCGCCGTGGCTACGCAGTCCTTCGTGGACCCCTCCTACGGCCCGCTGGGCCTGGATCTCATGCGGGCGGGCAGGAGCGCGCCCGAGGCCCTGAAGGCGCTGCTGGCGGGCGATAAGGACCGAGAGGTGCGCCAGGTGGCCATGGTGGACGCGCGGGGGCGCGTGGCCGCCTTCACCGGCTCCAAGTGCATCCCCGCCGCGGGCGATGAGACGGGCGACCAGTTCAGCGTCGAGGCCAACCTCATGGAGAACGCCGGGGTCTGGCCCGCCATGGCCAAGGCCTACCGCGAGGCCAAGGGCGGTCTCGCCGACCGCATGCTGGCGGCCCTCGACGCGGCCCAGGCCGCGGGCGGCGACATCCGCGGCATGCAGTCGGCCGCCATCATCGTGGTGAAGGGCGCCTCCACGGGCCGTCCGTGGGCCGACACGATCTTCAACCTGCGCGTGGAGGACTCCCCCCAGCCGCTCAAGGAGCTGCGCCGCCTCGTGACGCTCCAGCGAGCCTACAACCACGCCTCCGCGGGCGACGACTTCACGGCCGCGGGCAAGATCGACGCCGCCCTCAAGGAGTACTCCGAAGCGGCCCGCCTCGCCCCCACCGTCATGGAGCTGCCCTACTGGGAGGCCGTCGCGCTGGCGAGCAACCACCAGCTCGACAAGGCCCTGCCCCTCTTCAAGGAGGTCTTCGCCAAGGAGCCCCGCTGGGCCGAGCTGACCCCGCGCCTCCCCGGCGTGGGCCTGCTGCCGAAGGACAAGGCCCTGCTCGCGAAGATCATGGCCCAGGCCCCCGGGCATTGAGGGGCGACCGATCCGGGGAGGGGGCATGGAGGGTTCTCGGACCATCGGAGCCCGGCGCTGGTACCGGCAGTGGGACATCCTCCTGCTGCCGCTCCTCGTGCTCGTGCTGGTCGCATCGCTGGGGACCTGGGGCTACCGCTATCAGGAAAGGACGCTCGAGGAGAGGGCGCGGTCCTACCTGCACTTGCAGCTCTACTACCAGAATCTCCTCACCTATATCTGGATAGGGCGCCTCGAGGACCGGGCCGCGGCGGCCCTCTCCCTGCCGGGCCTTCAGGCCGCACGAGGGCGGGCGTGGCAATGGGATGGGCTGTCGCCGGCAGAGGCGCAAGCGAGCCGCCTCGCCCTGGAGAGCTGGGTGAAGGAGCGGGGTTACCTGGGCGCCGGCTTCATGGATGATTCGGGCCGCTGGATCGCCGGCTCCACGGTAGGGCAGCCCGGCCCGCCGGTGCCCGCCGAGACCATCCGGAAGGCATGGGATAAAGAGAGGCCGGCGATCTGGCTCGATCCGACCGCCCAGACAAGGCCGAGGCTTCTGGTGGGGGCCAATCTCTCCCCGCATTCGACGGTGCCCGGGGCCCCCGTCTATTTCGTCGTCGCCATGAATCCCTGGAAGACCCTCTACTGGATCACCGCCATGAATCTGCGCTCCTACAAGACGGAGAGAACTCTTCTCCTGGTGCCCGTGGGGGAGAAGGCGATGATCATGAACGTCTCCCCGAAGGAGGGGCCTCAACCGGTGGACCCCAGCCAAGCCGGTCCCGGTCAGGCGCTCTGGGAGAACGCCCTGAGCTCGACCACACGCACGGGCGAGGCCATGAACGCAAAGGGAGAACGGGTGCTATTTGGCACCCAGTACAACGGCCTCTTCGGATGGCACCTGCTGGCCACCATCCAACGCCGCGAGGTGCTTTCCACCATGCCGCTCACGGCCTTCCTGGTTTGGGGATCGGCCCTGCTCTCCACCCTCCTCATGGCCGCCTGGCGGTATCTCGCGTGGACACGCCGGCAGCAGGCGCTGGTGGACGCGCTGGCCTCCAGGCTGCAGGAGATGGTCCGCAGGCTGCTGACGGCTCAGGAGGAGGAGAGGCGAACCATCGCGCGGGAGCTGCACGACGATCTCTCCCAACTGTTGGCGGCCGCGGAGATGTTCGTGGTGGGGGCCGAGAACGCCTGGGGCCGCGGGGAGCCCGACCCGGCGCGGCGTGCCTTGAGGCAGGGCCGCCAGTCCCTTTCGGAGGCGGCCCGCAAGTGCCGGCACATCATCACCCTACTCCGCCCGCCCGAGCTGGTGGAACAGGGGTTGGTGGGGGCGCTGCGCCACCAGCTCGACTCGGCGGTTCCTTCGGGCGCGCGCTTCCTGGTCTCCGGCGAAGATCTTCTGGCCGCCCTCCCGCAGGAGGTGTCGCTGGCCGTCTTTCGGATCGCCCAGGAGGCGGTCCAGAACGCGCTCAAGCACGGAGGCGGGCGAGAAATCGAGGTGCGTTTGGAGGCCGACGGGGAAGGCCTCACCCTGTCGGTAGAGGATGGCGGGAGGGGCTTCGATCCCGACGAACGCATTGCCCCCGGGCACTTCGGGCTGGAGGGCATGCGCGAGAGGGCGCTGCTCATCGGGGCCTCCCTTGACATTCGCAGCAGGCCTGGAGGCGGCGGGACCCGCGTCGTGCTAACATGGAGCAGAAGCAGCGGCCACGGTTCCTGATCCCCAGGCACCCACCTCTTCTCGGGGAGAAGACAACGGGCTCGCCGCGATGGAAGCCATGCCATGGAGAGGACGGCCGTTCGGGTGATTCGCGTTCTCATCGCCGACGACCACCCCGTCGTCAGGCAGGGAATTCGCGCAGCCCTATCCTCCGAGGAACTTGAGGTGGTGGCGGAGGCGGCCGACGGGAGGGATCTGCTGGCGGCCGCGGTGCTGCTCAAGCCGGACGTGGTGGTCCTGGACGTCCGGATGCCCAACCTGGGTGGACTGCAAGCCCTGAGGGCCATCCGCGCCAAGAGCCCTGGCACCCGCGCCGTCCTGTTCACCAGCTATGCGGACGAGGACTACGTACGGGCGGCCATGGCCGCCGGCGCCTCGGCCTACCTCCTGAAGGGCTCCGACGGCCAGGAGCTCCTCGGCGTCGTCCGGAGGGTGGCCGCGGGCGAGAATCTCCTGGACCAGGAGCGGGTGCGCCGGATCGCGTCGGGCCACCGTGAGCTGGACCTGGCCATGGCGGCCGCCCCCTCCGATGAACTTGAGGCGCTCACCCGGCGAGAGCGGGAGATCCTGATCCACATCGCGAGGGGGCTCGCCCCCGGCCAGATCGCCCAAGCCCTCGAGGTCAGCCGCAACACCGTCAAGAGCCACACCCGCCACCTCTTCCAGAAGATCGGCGTGGCCAACCGGGCCGAGGCCATCCTGTGGGCCGTCGGTCGCGGGCTCATCGCCCCTGCCGACGTGCAGGCGCCGGGGCTCGAAGAAAAATAGGGGCCGGGTAACCCCGGCCCCGCACAGGAAAGGAAGGTATCGTCGCGTCCAGAGAGGCGGCCCTATTCCCCCGGGCACTTCACTGCGCCGCAGCTTACGGTGCAGGAGGGGCAGCAGAGGGTCCACCCGGGCGTCGAGCAATCCACGCAGCCGCAATAACTGCCGCCGCAGTAGCCGCAGTTGTGGAAGCCTCCGCCCGCGCTCGGTCTGGAGGAGAACTCGAAATCGGAGAGCGATGAGAGTTGGGCGTCGGACACCGTGATGGTGGAGATGGACTTGCCCTTCCGGATGACGTAATCAATGCGGATGCGCGAGTCGGAGGCGGGAGGTGCGGGGATGCCCAAGTGCAGGTCCGATTGAACCGCCGCGATGGAGGTGACCATCGTAGCCCGAGGTTTCTCCGCGTTCACGGATGTCAAAACCAGCGCTGGCGCGGCGCCGTCCACAACGGCCGCGAGCAGGGTATGGCTTGGCTCGCTGTAGATCTTGGCGGCCAGGATCGTGAATAGTCCCGGTTCAGCCTGACGGAGGCCGACCCTGAGGTAAAAGGAGCTGTACTCATCGGTGCTGCCCTGGATCCAGATCCCACCTGGGCCTACTTCTGGCGGCTGGGCAAGAACCGCCACGGCCAGCATCGCACAGAGAGCAACGGCGAGCCCAAACCAAGCGTTCCTTCTCATGTCTCACCTCCCGAGTAACCGCTTCGTCCCGAAGCTCGCCGCACGGCGAGCCAATCCTGACAGCAATGTGGAGCCCGGCGCAAGGGATGTCATCAGCCCGAGGGGTGAAGGAATTCACCCCGAGGGGTGAATTCTGGCGGGGGTCCCGCCCAAGTGCGCGGCTCCGCTCCGACGCACCGGTGCGCCGCTCGGCGGGAGACCGTTCGGGCCCGTGCGAGAGTCGCCGGGCAGCTCTCCGCGGAGCTTCAGGTGGCGCGGGGGACTCGCGGTGCTATCTTAGACGGAGGAGAGACGCGATGAGTCACCACGGAGAGCGCGGAGAGCACGGAGGGGAAAGGGTGAGAGGGCGATGAGGCGATGAGATGAGTAGGTGATGAGGTGAGGAAGTGAGGAAGTGAGGAAGTGAGGAGGGCGAGGGGAGGCCTTCGGGGGCGAGATGAGAAGGTCATGAGGTAAGTCCGTGAGTAGGTGATGAGGGTGAGGGGCGACCTTCGAAGGCGGCAAAGCGCGCGCATCCCGGCGCCGATCCCGGTCATCCTGAGGGCTGCTTCGAGGGAGTACTCCCGAAGGATCTCTGCCGCCGGACGTGCAGGGCCGTTGCCCGAGATCCTTCAGGGGAGAAGCTTCGAAGGAGTCTTCAGGATGACCCGCACCTCATGTGGGCACGGGTTGAATAGGTGATGAGGTGAGTCCGTGAGTAGGGCGCGGGCAGGCCTTCGGGGGAGGAGATGAGGGGATGAGGAGATGAGGTGATGAGGGCGTATGGAGGCCTTCGGGGCAGGGAAGACCGGTCATCCCTGCTCCGGTCCCGGTCATCCTGAGGGCTGCTTCGAGGGAGTGCTTTCGAAGGATCTCAATCGCCGGACGTGCAGGGCCGTTGCCCGAGATCCTTCAGGGGAGAAGCTTCGAGGGAGACTTCAGGATGACCCACAACTCATGTAGGCACGGAGTGAGGAAGTGAGGAGGGCGAGGGGGGGGGCCTTCGGGGGCGAGATGAGGGGATGAGGAGATGAGGTGATGAGGGCGTATGGAGGCCTTGGGAGGTCGTAGGGAGACAGGGAAAAGGAAAGACCTCACCACGGAGAACACGGGGAGCACGGAGGAAGAAGGGTGAGTAGGTGAGTAGGTGAGTCCGCGAGTAGGGCGAGGGAGGGCTTGGAAGCAAGGACGGAAGGCGGATGGCAATGCGGGAGCGACCTTCGGGTCGCGATGCCTCCAGACCGGCCGGGCGCCCACCGGCACCGCCGGCTTGCTCGGCCCCTTCGACAGGGGCTGATCATGCTTTGCGACAAGGGCATGTCGCATAACACGGCGCCGTCGGAGATGTGGACACGTTTATCGGTGTGTGCTACAAGGAGTTTGTGGATAGCGGGGGTTCCCATGAAGATGTGTTATACGACACCACCCTGTCGTACTTGCCGTCGCGAGACGCATAATGCGCGTTAGGGGCCATTGCTGGTGAAAAGGTTGAAGGAACATTCAAGGGGGGCAAGGCGTGCGGTGCAAAACGGCGGGTCATCCGCCCGCGTGGGCACGTGCAGGTGCGGCGGCAACGTTCTGCGGCGGCAGGGTGCTCACAAAGCCGGTCGTGGCTCAGCTTCACCTCCGCCCGCATCTAGGGTGGCCCTTCGCCGCGAGGCTTGTGCAGGCTCTCCGCACCGGGGCTTTGAGCACGCCATGTCCCGATGCTCCCCGCAATGGCCGGCACAGGCCGGCGGTAGTCTTGCTCACCTCAAGTCGTGTTGCACGGTGCGGTCAAGTCCAAGAGAAACCCCTAACCACGCGTTGCAGCGGACCGGTCCGCGCGTTTGCAGGTCCGCTAAGCGCCGTGCAGGGTTGAGCGCGCAGTTGCCCGGCCGCTGAACGCCGGCGTTAGGCCTCGCACTCACCTCACATCGTTTTCACAAGGAGAGTCCCATGTTCGATCACATTGGCTTTGGCGTTACCAACTACGATGCGAGCAAATCGTTTTTCCAGCGAGCCCTTGAGCCTCTCGGAGTGGGTGTCGTTATGGAAGGCGAGTACGGCCTTGGAATAGGGCCAAAAGGAAAGCCATCGCTTTGGCTCTATCAAAGCTCAGAGAAGCCCGCACAGTTACACCTGGCTTTCACAGCTGAGACCCGCAAACAGGTCCAAGACTTCTATCGGGCCGCTCTTGAAGCCGGGGGCAAAGACAATGGGGCGCCAGGCCTCCGTCCGCACTACCATGCAAATTACTATGGCGCATTTGTCATCGGCCCTGATGGTCACAACGTCGAAGCGGTCTGCCACAAGCCCGAGGCCTAACAACGCGTTGCAGCGGACCGGTCCATCATGTTCAATGATTCGCAAGGCGTTGTGCTGGTTCGGACGCAGTTGCCCGGCCCGCTGAACGCTGGCGTTAGGTTGCGGGGTATAATAACTACACGAGCTGCGGAATCGGCCTGAGTTGCGTTATTGGAGGTGGAGCATGCAGGTAATAAAGGCGATGACCGACAAAGAACGAGAGTTGTTTGCGACCTTCAAGATAGCAATAGAAGCTGAGCGTTCGGCGCAAGCAATGTACCAGAAGGCAGTTGACTTGTGTGAAGAGCCAGCACTGAAATCGATCCTCATAGGTTTCTATGACGATGAAGTCCGGCATGAGAAAGAGGTTTCGGCAAGATATCTTCAGTACAAGGCAGAATTCGGTATTGAAAGCGCATAGAGCGCGTGTCTCAAGGCGCCCAAACCGGCGCAACAAGACCTCCTCAAAACAAGCGCAACCTAACAACGCGTTGCACCGGACCGGTTCGCCGCCTATGCTTCAACTGGTGCCCTTTGTAGGAGGTCCGTTGCTCCGCTTGTTCATCTTTAGCCTTGGTTGCCCGGTCCGGTGAACGCACGCGTTAGGCTCCTTTATCATGAGAGGCGCGAATATGAAGTTGCCGACCTTCATCCTGCTCCTTGTTGCACTATGTGCCTGCACCGCTCGAGAAACCAATCACGCGGTCGACTGTCTTTCATCGGGGGATCAAGCCGCTTATGTTAGGCAACCTCATCCATCCTGCGCTCAAGCTGTCGAAGGCAAGTGTTTTTCTCTTGAGGCACCTGCCGGTTCCCACGTCGACCTTGGACCCTATGCTCATGAGATGCAGATAGTGGTTCAGTCCCACTGGCAGGTGCCGCAACATGCCATGGCACATGGGTTTAGAGGCTGGGTCGAACTGTGTTTTACTGTGCTAGGTGACGGCACCATTACCGATATCACAGTGGGGCACTTTTCCGGCTGCTCGTTCTTCGATCAAGCCGCCATCGATGCCCTCCGCACATCTAGTAGAGAGTTGCCTCTCCCTTCAGGCTTCACTGCACCCCATCTAAAAGGTCACTTTCGATTCTTCTATAACATGCCAGGTGAAGAGTGCGGAGGAGCCTAACGATGCGGTGCAGCGGACCGGGACAGGGCCCAGCTTCACGCTTTGCCCTTTGGGGTAGTCCGCTGCACCATTCTCTTATCTCGAACGTTGGTTGCCCGGCCCGCTGAACGCGGGCGTTAGGGTGCTTCGCAGAAATCGTCACATAGGAGCATAGGGGGTCAGGAATGTTCCAGAGAATCGTAGCGCAGATTGATCGAGAACTGACCAAAACACTTGAACATGGTCTGCTCCACGCTTCACTCAGCCAACTGGAGAACAAGGGTAACCCCATTCGTTACAATTCCTTTGCATTAGGTCTTCGCGAGTTGACAAGGCATATTCTGGCACGCCTTGCACCTAACGAGGCCATCCTTAAGTGTCAGTGGTACAAGAAGGAAACTCAAGAGAACAATGGTATTTCTCGCCGCCAACGAATGCTTTATGCGATAAAAGGCGGCTTGAGTGATGACTTCGTTAGGCAGGAACTTGGAATTGACCTGGGCTCGGGCTCGAACAAGCTAAGAGAGGCAATTGATCGTCTCAGCAAGTATACCCACATCGAGGAGGAGACATTCCATGTGTCTGCGAATGACGGAGATTCAATGGTGCTGAGCACTCTTGAGGCCCTCCGTAGTTTCTTGGAAACGGTCCATGACTTCCGCCACGACATCACGTCAGCTTATGAAGAGAGAGTTTCGGAAAGCGTTTTCGAGGCCTTAATCTCAGACGTGATTCCACAGATAGACACGTTAGCTACACACTACTGGGTTGAAGACGTAGGTGTAGACGACATAACGGTCGAGGCCATTGACGAAGCAGCTATATATCTGAATATTTCTGGCCAAGTGGAGGTTAAGCATCAGTATGGCAGTGACGGGGATTGGGATAGGGGCAACGGCGTGCAGTTCTCCCGTCTTTACCCGATTCAAGCGAACATCAACATTTCCGTCAAGGACCCTCTCCATGTCGTTATTCGCCAAGAGGATGTTGAAGTAGATGCTACTTACTGACATAGGCTCGCCTATTGCAATTAGCCCCCTAACCACGCGTTGCAGCGGACCGGTCCGCGCATGTGCAGATTCGCTAGGCGCTGTACAAGTTCGAGCATGGTTGCCCGGGCCGCTGAACGCGGGCGTTCGGTCGAAGAGATAGGACATGGCGGAATACGGTGAGTGGAATCGCAAGGGGGCAACCCTCAGCGACGCAACGGCGAAGAAGGAGTACGGAGTTGACCGAGACTTCATAGTCAAGGGCATCC
>JAJYLT010000022.1 GCA_021787565.1 Acidobacteriota bacterium | reverse complement strand
CACCACCACTACCGCTTTCGTGATACCCTTCTTCATGGCCGACCTCCTTGGGCTTCGAGCCCGCCAAAATCTGGAGCCAGTGTACTGGACTCCGTGGAGGTCGGCCTCCTCATCCCATCTCTGTGGTGAAAAGGCCCGTCACATGCGGTCGGGGACGGGGATGCCGAGGAGCTGGCCGAGCCCCTCCCGCAGGAGGCGGGCGAAGAGGGCGACGGTGAGGAGGCGGGCGGCGCGCTTGGCGGGGTCGGGCTCCTGGATGACGGGGAAGTGGTGGTAGTAGCCGTGGAAGGCCTGCGCGGCGTCGTAGAGCTGGCGGGCCACGATGTTCAGGTCGAGGGAGTCCACGGCCATCTTCACCTGGATGGGCACGCGCATGAAGAGCGAGAGCAGGCCCCAGCCCTCCTCGTCGAAGTGCGGAGCGCACTCGGCCAGCGCGGCGGGGTCGGCGGGGTCGGGCACAGCGAGGCCCTGCTCGGCAGCCTTCCGGAGGATGTTCTCGGCCCGCACGCAGGCGTACTGGAGGTAGGGGCCGGTGTCGCCCTCGAAGGCGAGGGCCTGTTCGAGGTCGAAGGCCACCACCTGGTTCTTGTTGTACTTGACCATGTAGAAGCGCAGGGCGGCCGTGGCGAGGGCCTCGGCGCGATGTTCCCACTGCGCCCGGTCGGTCTTCGCGAGCTCGGGCTCGCGGCTCTCGATCTCGGCGAGAGCGCGGTCCTTCATCCGGTCCATAAGAAGGTCGGCCTGGAAGCCGAGCCCCTTCCGACCCGACATCTCCACGAATGGTTTGGCCAGCTCCTCCTCGGAGAGCTCGAAGTGGGCGCCCTTCTCCATCTCGGAGCGCACGAACTTGGTGGACAGCGCCACCATCTCGTAGGCGTAGTGGACGGAGCGCTCGGCCTCCTTCTCGTGGTCCATCTGCCGGAGCCCCTCCTTCACGATCTTCTGGAGGTAGGACTGGCGCACGTCGATGACGTTGTAGACTCCGGCGCCCGCGCCGAAGTGCGGCGGCGCCAGGGCCGCTGCGCCGGTCGATCCCGCCGTTTCGGCCTCTGCGGCACCCGTCCCCATGCCGTCATTCCGGCTTGTCCGGAATCCTTCCTTACCGGCGCGGGATTCTGGACGCGCTTCGCTTGCCAGAATGACGCTTTCGGATGAGGCGGCCGAGGCTTTGGATAGGACAGCCGAGGCCTTGGATGGGGCACACGCGGCGGCTGTGGCCCCTTCCCCCGCCGGTGATGATTCCATAGCCGTCCCGGCATCGGTGCGCCAGATGGGATAGGGCGCGCCGGGGAACGGGCGGTAGTGGAAGTCCCGGCCCAGCAGGCCGAACTTCCAGAGCTGGTAGGCCATGTCCTTGCCGATGTAGGTCACGGTGCCGTTGGAGCGGACGATGACCTTGTCCGCGTCGGACATGCCCTTGAACTCCTCCGACTCCTGGAGGGCCATGACCCAGCAGCCGCGGTTCTTGTCCTCCGAGCCGGCGGGCACCTGGTGGACGGCGCCCGAGGCCTTGAGCTTCTCGAAGCAGGAGGCCCAGAAGCCGGTCTTGAGGATGTCGCTCTCGTGGGGCAGGACGTCGTATCGGATGCCGAGCCAGTCCATGGTTCGCAGGTGGCAGCGGACCATCTCCTCGGCGATCAGGGCGGCCATCTCGGCCGTGTCGTTGTCCCCTGCCTCCATCAGGTGGAGCGTATCCAGGCGTGCCTGTTTGTTCTCGTCGGACAGCGCGTACCAGGGGGCAACGCGGGCATAGAGGCCCCAGCAGAAAGAGTCGAAGCGGCCCATGGCGCCGTGAAAGAAGTCGTAGGCGGGCGGAAATGGCGTGGGGCACGCCTGCCCCGGGATGAGCCCGTTCAGCCCGAAGCGGTGGAGATTCTCTTCCCTCCAGTACTCGTGCCATCTGTCGATGAGTTCCTGCAGGAAGAGGAACGACCCACTGGTCTCCGAGAAGTCCGCCATCAGGGCGATGAGGTTCCGCACGTCCTCCAGCTTCCAGCCAAGAATCCGCTGGAACCCCACAACCACGTCGGCCACCTGGACGCCGGTGTCGTCGATGTAGTTCTGGACCTCCACCTTCCGGCCGAGGTAGCGCAGGCAGCGCACGAGGGTGTCGCCGAGGACGGCGTTGCGCAGGTGGCCCACGTGGGCGGCCTTGTTGGGATTGATGTTGGTGTGCTCGACGATGATCTTGCCTTCAACGCCCGCGGGAAGGAAGCCGCGGGAGAGCAGGCGCTCCACCGCCCAGCCCCGGTCCAGGAAGAGGTTCATGTAGCCACCCGCGGTCCGGATCTCGCTCACGCCCGGCAGGCGGGTTCCCGCGAGGGCGCCGGCGATCTCGGCCGGCGGGCGGCGCAGCGGCTTGGCCAGCGCGAAGGCGACGGTGGTGGCCGCGTCTCCCAGCTCGGTCTTGGGCGGGAAGGTAAAGGGGATCTGGGCGGGCTCGAGAGCCACCCCGAAGCGGGCCTGGATCTCGGCTGACAGAGCCTCCTGCCACGCGGATACAGCCGTCAACATGGTGAAACCTCCCTGAGGAAAGGGGCAGGCAGCGTAAGGAGCGAAGCGCGGTGAATTCGCCGTCTGGCGACGGCTCCCACAAACTCCCTTGTTCTCTCCACCTCAGCGCCTCCCCTTTTTCCCTCCTCTTTTCCCTCTGTGCCTGTGGTTAAGCCGGAGCGATGTTCGGCTCACACGTCCTCGCTCTGCCGCTCCAGGTGGCAGGTGGCGTTCCACGCCTCGCAGTATATCCGCCCGTTGGAGTGCCAACTGAAGACGTTGATGGCCGTGTTGTCCTGAACGAAGTACCGGGCGCGCTGGGGCTCTATCCTCATGAGCGCCGCCAGGATCATGCGGTTCGCCAGGCCGTGGGCCACCAGGAGCACGTCGCGGCAGCCATCCAGCGTGGCCTTCTGCTCCAGGAAGAAGGTGACCACCCGGCCGTAGAGCTCCGAGGCCGACTCGCCCCCGGGGATAGCCCACTCGGGGCCGTCCAGCCACGAGGCGTAGGCCTCGGGCTCGCGGGTGCGCAGTTCCTCGATGGCACGGCCCTCCCACAGGCCGCAGTGGAGCTCGCGGAGGAGCGGCGAGGTGACGAGCACGGGAATGTCCAGGCGGTCGGCGAGGATCTGGCCGGTGGTTCGGGAGCGGTCGAGATCCGACGTGTAGACCCGGTCGAAGCGCCACGACGCCCCGGCCAGGGTCTCGGCGAGCGCCTCCGCCTGGCCGATGCCCTTGGGCGAGAGCGGCACGTCGACGGAACCCTGGATCCGCTTCTGTGAGTTCCACTCCGTCTCGCCGTGGCGGACCACGATCAGGGTGCGCATCGGACCTCCGAAAACCCGCCGGGCGCGGCCGAGCGCCCGCCGCCCTTCGTCCTCGGCGCGGCCTCGGGCCCCTTCCCGGTTTTCAACAACGGATCAAAAGGCTCCGGCGTTCCAGGAGGAGAGGATGTCCCGGAAGCGCTCGGCCACCTGGCGCTGGATGTCGGGCCCTCCGGCCTGGGCGGCGTGCTGGATGACCGTCTGGCACATGAGCTGCACGGCCTCCGTGCCCTGCCCGTCGCGGACCCCGTGGTCGGCCTCGGCGAAGGCCATCTGGACCACGGGCCTGCCCGCCTCGCCCAGGACCGAGAAGGCCTCGTCCCGCAGGCGCTCCACCAGGCGGAGGAGGCGATCCAGCACCTCGTCGTGGCCCCCGGCGGCGGGCCGGGGGGCAGGCACGTCCAGCACGATCAGCCCCATGGTGACCAGCCCGTACAGGAGCTTGGCGACTTCGAAGGTGGAGAGCTCGAGCCGCTCGGCGATGGTCTCGATGTCGGCCTGGCCGTCGATCTTGCTGAGGATGAGCCACTCCTGGGTGTTCAGGTTGATCTGCCCCTGCTTGCCTTCGGGGACCTGAAAGCGGGGCACCCTGTCCAGGGAGGGGATCTTCTTGGAGAGCACGCGCCACTCGTCCATCCGGCGCGCCGCCTCCATGAGCAGG
Organism: Acidobacteriota bacterium; assembly: GCA_021787565.1. GTDB lineage: Bacteria > Acidobacteriota > UBA4820 > UBA4820 > DSQY01 > DTPS01. The sequence continues at coordinate 56,218 of JAJYLT010000022.1, read as the reverse complement.
TTGGTATTGTTCTTGGTGATGGTGTGGGCGGGGGCCGCGTCACCCGGGCGGAAGTGGAAGCTGCCCTCGGACCAGGTGGAGAGGGCGTAGACGGCCTCCTCGCCCGCGAGCTTGCCCAGGGAAGCGTGGACGATGCGGCCGTTTTCCAGGTAGATCGCGCCCGCCTCGCCCTCTCGGTCGAGGTGGAAGCACCCTGTCTTGCCCGACACGGAAACGAGCTGGATGACGTCCGGCAGGTGCAGTTCCTTGAGTGAGCCCTGAAAGGTCATCATAAACACCCGACTCTGGGAAATGCCTTCCCGCCGAGCCCGTCCTCCCGTCTTTGACCCCGCCTCGAGTCGCCGTTCTCTCTCGAATGGATCCTAATCCGGACAGAGTAAAAGATTTTACCACACGCGCTTGGCACCGTCAAACCGGCGCCGCCGACCAAATTCCGCGATGGAATCGCACTCGTAGGAGCGCCGCCCCCGGCGCGACGGACCGTACGCGGGCACCGCATCCTGGTCGCAGGGTCACCCGGTTCGCGGCGAGGCGCCGCTCCTACGCAGGCGTCGAACCGCTATCGCGGAATTGGGGCCGGCCCGGGGGAGTGAGGAGAGCGAGAGACCGCCATCAACGACAACGGCTGCCTTTCTCGACAGCCCTTTCCCGGCTCTTCCGCGCCTCGCCTCTCACGCCTCACGTTTCGCGTCTTGCGTCCCGCGGCTCACCCGTCGCACAGACAGGTCATCCTGAGGGCTCCTTCGAGGGGAACCTTGCTCAGGATCTCGTTGGATTCAAAACCGCGCGGACTTGTATCGGCGGGATCCCGTGCATGAAGCCCTTCGATGCCACCCACGGGATGACGCCCGAACAGAATTGGGAACAACGGGCGCCTCGCGTCCGGCGGACCCGTCGCGCTCGGGAGAGCCCTCCTACCCCAGCCTTCTCATCTCTGTGGTGAATCCTTCCTTGCGCCTCGCGTCTCGCGTCCTAGAAGCTCCACATGAACGAGAGCCGCACCGCTTGAGGATAGGCCGGGGTGAAGTAGTCCGTGATGCCGTTGGTGATCCCGCGGGAGGCGAAGCGCCGGTCGAGGAGGTTCGTGACCGTCCCCTGCACCGTCATGGCGCGGTACGCGTAGCGCACGCTCAGGTCCAGCGTGGAGTAGCCCGGCAGGTCGGGCTGCTGGTTGAGGAGGTCGTTGTCCAGCGGCTGGGGGCCGACCCAGTGGCCGTAGAGCTCCACGCTCAGATCCGGATTGGACCAGGAGAGCCCCGCCGAACCCGAGCCCCTGGGCACCATGGGCAGGCGGTGTCCCGCGTAGGGCCCGGCCGTCACCTCGCTCTCCTGGTAGGAGCCCGTGAGGTGGAAGGCGAAGCCCGCCGGCAGGGGGACGTGCGCCTCCGCCTCGACGCCCTTGCGGCTGGAGCGCCCCACGTTCATGTTCTCGCCGATGAAGAGCTTGGGATGGGTGAGCACGTAGACCACCTCGTCGGTCATCTGCATGCGGAAGCCCGTCACGCTGAAGCGCCATCCCTCCTTGAGGTAGCGCCATCCCCCCTCCCAATCGCCGGCCCGTGTCGAGCGCAGGTCGGGATTGGAGTAGAAGCCCGGGTAGGCGAAGAGTTCCACCACGGACGGGATGCGGTAACCCTCCGAGTAAGTCAGGAAGAGGGAGGACCACGGCCCCGTGTGCCAGAGCAGGCCGGAGCGCCACGTGGACTCCCTGAAGACCCGCTCCTGGTCGTTTCGGGCGCTGAAGAGGTCCGAATAGCCGTAGGCGCTGCGGTCGGTCCTCGCGCCCGCCACGAGGTGCAGTTCACCCCAGCCCAGGTCGCCCTGGAGATAGGCGCCCGAGTTGTGCTGCCTGAGATCGCTCCGGCTCGCCGGACGCTTGTTCTGCCCGTAAATGTCGGTGTAGAAGCCGTCGGCGCTCACCGTCCCCGAGGAGAGGTCGGCGCCGCCCGAGGCGGCAAATGTCCAAGGCCCCCGCTTCCAGGTGCGGTTCGCGTCGGCCAGGAGGCCCTGGAGGTCCTCCCGGTCCGATCCGAGAAAGCCCGAGCCATAGCGGCCCGTGGTGAGGGTGTCGCGGTCCTGGCGACGGCCGTAGGCCTGGGCCGAGAAGGCCCAGCCGCTGGCGGGAGTGAAGGCGTAGCGGAGGCTGGCCAGGTACTCCCGGCCGCGGGTTCCGTCGTAGCGGTTGTAGGGGTCCTGGCGGGGATTCCGCGCCATCTCCTGGGCCGTCAGCGAGCCGGGATCGCTGATCGCCCCTCCGGAGTATTTCACGAGGAGGGCGAGCTGGTTGGAACGGTCCGGGGTGTAGCTGAGGCGCACCAGGCTGTCGTCCAGCCGGTAGCCGTCGTTCTCGCGCCAGCCCTTGGCGTGCCTCTGGGTCGCCGTGGCGTAGAACTCCCAGGGGCCGAAGCTGCCAGAGGCGTGGGTCCTCGCCTCGCGCTGGCCGAAGGAGCCGGCCTCCCCCTTCAGGTCCAGCCGCGGGATGCCCGGGTCCCGCCTCGTCACGATGTTCACGACGCCCGCCAGGGCGCCCCCGCCGTAGAGGGGCCCGGAGGCGCCCGGGTAGATCTCGATGCGCTCCACGTCCTCGATGGGGATGAGGTCCCAGCGGACGCTGTTGTCCTGGATGTCGTTCAGCCGGACGCCATCCAGGAAGACGGCCATGCTCGCGCCGTCGGGGAAGCCGCGCAGATCCGCGCTGTTCTCCACGGGATTGCCGGTGATGTTGTGCAGCACCACGCCCGGAAGGCTCTCCAGGACCTGCTGGACGGTCGTCGCCCCCATCTTCTGGATGGCCTCGCGCGTGATCACCGTGACGCCGGCCGCCGTGTTCAGAATCTGCCGCTCCTCCACGGGTATCCGCTCGCCGAAGACGGTGACGACCGTGCCGTAGTTCTCCAGGAGCTTCTGCGCGTCCTGGGCGGCCACCGGGGTGACCATAGCCGCCGCGAGGAGGGTGCACGCCACCATGATTCTGGCTCTCATCCTTCGTCTCCCATCATCAAAGGGCGCGGCCCGCGACCGGCCCCGTCCGCATTTCCACTGGCCCCGTCCGGGGGCCGCTTTCCACACCAAGGCACATCCTCGCGCCGACCCGATCTGGTCGTCATCGTCCGCCGGGGCCCTTGGGCCCGCCGTCCTCGCGCGCGCCTGAATACGCCGTCGCCTCCGCCGGGTTCTCCCCACGCGGATCGGGAAACCAGCAGAGGGTCCCCGAAAGCTCCACGGGCCTGAAGGCGACGCCGAAGGCCTGGCGCAACAGCCGGCCCTGCTCTTCGGCCCCCTCCGGCATCGGTTTCACGATCCCCTCGCCGTTCAGCAGGACGAGCCTCTGCCCGAAGAGGCGCGAGAGGTTCACGTCGTGCGTGGCCAGGAGGACCGACCGCCCCTGGGTGGCCAGCTCGGAGAGGCTCCGGAAGAGGACCATCTGGTTGGCCAGGTCCAGGTGGCTCGCCGGCTCATCCAGCACGAGGTTCGGAGTGTCCTGAACCAGGGCGCGCGCGAGGGAGACCTTCTGAGCCTCGCCGCCGCTCAGGCTGTCGGCCCGCCGCTCCCAGACCGTGGCCAGGCCGAGCCTCGTCCGGACCTCCTCCAGCCGGATGGCCAGCGGCCTCGGTGCCGGGGGCTGCTCGCGGTGCGGGTAGTCGCCCAGCTCCACGATCTCGCTCACCCGCCACTCCTCCGGCGTTTTGGGGCTCTGGGCCACGTAGGCGAGCTGCTTGGCCCTCGCGACCCGCGACCAGCTCTCGACGGGCCGTCCATCCAGGAGGGCCTCTCCCTCCGAGGGGGCCAGAAGACCCGCCGCGATGCGCAGGAGGGTGCTCTTTCCAGCCCCGTTGGGACCCGCCAGGGCCACCACTTCCCCGGGCCGGATCACGAGGTTGGCACCCCTCAACAGCCGCTGCGCTCCCGGGTAGGCGAAGTGGACGCTTCTCAGCTCGATCACGGCAGCTCCCTCCGGCTGGAGCGGACGAGCAGGACCAGGAAGACGGGAGCCCCCACGAGGCTGGTGTAGACGCCGACCGGCGCCAGCCAGGAGCCTCCGACGAGCTTGCCCGCGGTGAGTGCCGCCAGCAGGAAGGCCGCGCCCAGCAGGAAGGAGGCGGGCACCAGGACGCGGTGGCGGCGCCCGGCCGTCAGGCGGGCCAGGTGCGGCACCACGAGCCCCACGAAGCCGAGCATGCCGCACAGCGTGACCGCCGCGGCCGCCAGGACGGTGGCCAGCAGGAGGGCCTCGCGGCGCACCCGCTCCACCTCCAGCCCGGTGGCGCGCGCCTCGTCGTCCGCGAGGAGCAGCAGGTCCAGACCCCTTCCCCTGGGCATGAACCGGGCCAGCGTGTAGAGGCAGGGAATGCCCAGCAGGAGCGGAATCGCCGCCGGCGGGGTGGGGATGAAGCCGACGAGGAAGGTCGTCACGTAGGCCAGTTGCTCGGGCGAGAGCCATACGGTGAGCATCCGGGCGCCCGCCGCGAAGGCCGTGTTGGCCACGACGCCGCCCAGCAGGAGGGTCTCCGGCTTGCCGCCGGCCAGCTTCATGAGCCCGGCCAGGGTGAGCAGGCCCCCCACGAGGGCGGCGGCGCCCCGCAGCGCCATGCCCCCGCCCGCGGCGGCCGTGCCGAGGAAGAGCGTCGCCGCTACGGCGGCGAAGGTCGATCCCCCCGCCACCCCCAGCACGTACGGGTCCGCGAGCGGGTTCCGGAGCACGAGCTGGAACAGGAGGCCGGACAGCCCCAGCCCTCCTCCCACGATGAGCGCCGTGAGCGCCTCCGGCAGGCGGACCGACCAGAGGATCCGCGCGGCCAGACCCCCGGTCGTCCCGGGCAGGCCCAGGGTCATGGCCGCGGCGAAGGTCCCCGCCGCGCAGGCGGCGGCCAGGCCCAGGGCCCAGCGTTCGCGGGCCCTCACGGCGTGACTCCCCGTCGGGCCGAGGCCAGCGCCTCAATGGCCTCCACGGTTCGCGGCCCCGGGCGCACGAGGAGGTCGGCCGGCACCCAGATCTCGCGGAGGGGCTTGCCCTCCAGCTTTCGCAGCCGCGCCGCGAAGGCGTTCCCGAGGTCGGCGGGAATCTCTCCCTCGGGCATGATCAGGACCGCCGGCTCCGCCGCGGCCACCCGCTCCACGGAGAGGGCCGGATAACTCTCCGCCACGGCGCCGAGGGCGTTCTTGTACCCGGCCGCCTGAAGCACCCCGTCCAGAAAGGAACCGCGCCCGGCGGCCACCAGCGGATCCAGCCCCACGACGACGACGGCACTCAGTCTCGGTTCACCGCCCACCGGGGAGGCAGCACGCACGCGCGACTCAAGGACGCGCACCAGGTCTCTGGCCTCCCTCCCGTGGCCGGTTCGCTTTCCCACGTCCATCATGCACTGCCAGAGATCCTCCAGGTTCCGCATGGGGTAGACCAGGACCGGCACGCCCAGCCGCCTCAGCGTGGCCAGGACCTCGGGGCTCTGCATCCCCTCCACCGTGAAGCAGGTCTTCGGGTGCAGGGACAGAATCGCCTCCACGTCCACACGGTCCCAGGAGGCCACCGCGGGAAGCGCGCGCGCCTCGGGCGGGTAGCTCGCAGGAGCGCAGACACCCGCCACCTCCCGGCCGGCCCCCACCGCGAAGAGGACCTCCGTCATGCTGGGCGACAGGCTGACCCAGCGGCCGTGCACGGCTGACTGGGCGGCGGAGGGGCCGCCGCCGCAACTCACCAGGAAAGTGCATGAGAGCACCGCGAAGGCGGCGAGGAGGAGAAGCCCCGCCGGCGAGGTGGGGCGAGACCGGGCGGACGGAACCGACCGTCGGCCGGCCGTGGAGCTGGAGATGGGTGCCTTAAGAAGCCAAATGCGCCTCACGAAAACCTCCGATGGACCGGGGCTTCCGGGGGCGCACGGTTCGGTTCCCCTCCCACGAGGGGCCACCCAATCGGGCATCCTCAGGCAGGTCTCCTGGCTTGCGGGTCATCCTACCGACGGCGCCTTCCCACCTCTCTTGCCGAGGCAGTGGCTCATCGCCGCTTTCGTCGCCGCTCACAGTGGCGGGGCCGCGGCCGAATTTCACGGCCTTCCCTTTTCACCCCGGTCGGGGCACCTTGGATGGCTGCGGAAATTGCCTACTCGCTCTCCTCCTCGAACTCGTTCTTCAGGCTGAGCCTCATGCAGGCCGCCGCGTGCATCTGGAGGGCCGCCTTCTTCGCTTCCTGAAGTTGGGCGAGCCGCTCCTTCACCTTGGCCAGCTCCTCTTCGATGGAGGCATCGATCTCCTTGATCTCTTCCTTCGTCTGCCTATGGGCGTCTTCGTAGAACTTCTTCTGTTTGTCGGTGAGCGTGGTCGCCACAGCCGCCTCCTTCTCCCTACTGGCCGATCTTGAACACCACCGGATAGGTAATGGCCGTCTTCACAGGAACGCCGTCTTTAATCGCGGGGGAATACCGGGATTTCATGGCCGCCTTCACGCACTCCTCGTCCAGCCCGTAGTCGGGCTTCGGACCGCGGACCACCTGCGCGCTGGTCACCCTGCCCGTTTCGTCGATCTGCGCCTGAACGTAGATGGTGCCCTGCACCCGGTTGGCGCGGGCCAAGGAGGTGTACTGCGCCTGGGCCGAATGGATGATCCGCGGCTTCATGTCCACCGCCCAGAGCTGCACGAAGTCGCCGGCTTTGACCTTGCTGGCCGAGGCCGCCTGAGCCTTGGCCGCCTCCTGCGCCTTCTGCGCGGCTTCGGCGGCCTTCTGAGCGGCCTGCTCCTGTTCCGCCTTCTTGGCGGCCTCGGCGGCCTGCGCCGCCTCCGCCGCCTTGGCCTTGTTCACCTGGTCCCTCACTTGGTTGACGAGGGGGAGCGCCTTCTGGCCGCCCTCCTGGACCGCCTGGTACTCCTCGACGGTCTTGGCCCGCCTCAGCGAATCCGACAGGTTCGCCTCGCTCCTCTTGAGGGAATCCAGCGAGGCCGAGGCATACTTGCCGGCGTCGCCCTTCTCCAGCGCGGCGATCCCATTCGCGAGCTCGCCGAGGGTCCTCGTGGCCGACCGCTTGGCGCTGGCGAGCTGGGCATCCGTCGCGGCAGGCGCGGCAGCCTGCGGCGGCGCCGACTTGGGCGCCTCGATGACCGGCGGCGAAGCCTCCACCGGCTTGGCCGTCGTTTCCGCCGACGCGGCTGCGGCGGCGGGAGTCGCGGCGGGTGGCGTCGCCTCCGCGGGCTTCTTCTTCCCCGTCATCACGACCATCGCCACCACCACGACCACCAGCAGGGCGGCCGCGATGCCGCCGAAGAGGAGCAGGTTTCTCTTTCCGCCCTCCGATTTCTCTTCCACCATGCTGCCGAACATCTCGGGCGCCCGCTCTTCCTGCTTGGGAGCGGGAGGCGGAGTTGGAGGAGAAGGCGGCGGCGGAGCCGGCTTGGGCGCGGGGGCCGGCTCGGGGGGCTTTGAGGCGGCCGGCTTGGCGGCCTCCGGGGCGGGCTGCTGTTCGGTGGGCTTGCCCCGCTCCTTCTTTCCGGGCGCGTACTTCCCACGCTCGGACTTGGGCGCCTTGGCCCTGGCGGCGGCCTCGGCCTTCTCGGCGGCCTCGGCACCTCCGTCGGCGGCCGCTTCCGCGGGCTCCTCCGGCTCCCTCTTGAGGATCTCCAGGATCTCGCGCTTGTAAACCCCCGGGAAGATGTCGGTGAGGAAGGCCGCCGCGTCGTAGGCGGAGGGCAACGTCTCCCACTCGCCGTAGGCGAACTTCTCAAGTTCGGCCTGCATCGCCTTGCAGTCCCGATAGCGGCGCTCGGGATCGCGCTGGAGGGCCCTGAGGATGATCCGCTGGAGGGCATCGGGGATCTCCGGGCGGCTCTCCTTGGGCGGCACCACTTTGGCTTCCCGGACCTTCTCCAGGATGGACATCTCCGAATCGCCGTAGAAGAGCTTCCTTCCCGTGAGCATCTCGCACATCACGGTGCCCAGGGAGAAGATGTCCCCGCGCCGGTCCACGGCCTTGCCCCAGGCTTGCTCGGGCGACATGTAGAGCAGCTTGCCCTTGAGGGCCCCGGAGACCGTGTGGCTGGCCTTGGAGGCGGCCTTGGCGATGCCGAAGTCCACGAGCTTCACCTCTCCGCTCGTGGAGATGATGACGTTCTGGGGAGAGACGTCGCGATGCACGAGGTCCATGGCCTTGCCGTCCATGTCCCTCGCCTGGTGGGCGTACTGGAGGGCCGAGCAGACCTTCTGGGCGATGAAGGTGGCCACGCGGACGGGCATGAGGCGCTTGCGCTCTTCGAGCTCCCTCATGATGGCCCGCAGGTCCTTGCCCTCCACGTACTCCATGGCGATGAAATAGGAATCCTCCAGCTTGCCCAGGTCGTAGATGTGCCCGATGTTGGGATGGTTCAACTGGGCCGCCAGCTTGGCTTCGTCGATGAACATGGTGACGAATTCCTGGTTGGCGGCCAGGTGCGGCAGGATGCGCTTGATGGCCACGATCCGCTTGAAGCCTTCCAGCCCGTTCTGGCGGGCCTTGAAGAGCTCGGCCATCCCTCCGACGGCGATCCTGTCCATGAGGATGTATTGGCCGTAAGGGATCCCCTCCTCGCCGGCGCCCGCCTTTTCTTTCGGTGGCTGGGGCGTGGGGGGCTGGGGCGCCTCGGCCTTCGGCGGGGCTGCGGGGGGGGGCGGCGGAGCTTCCAATGGGGCCTGGGGCGGCTCGACGACGGGCGCCGGGGCGGGCTTCGCTTCCTCCTTGGGAGGTTCGGGAGCGAGTACCGGGGCTGCTGGGGCGGTCGTCGCCGCGACGGGCGCCGGGGCGGGCGCCGCGGGGGCGGCGGGCCGCTGGGCCTCCCTGCCTCCCAGCTTCACCCCGGACAGGGTCTCCTCCAGCTTCCGGTTAAGGTCGGACTGGCTCCTGGCGTTCATCCGCCGGACCGCCGTGTCCTCGGCCTTGGGAGAGGCCAACAGCCCCTCTCCCAGGGCGGTCTCCACGTCAACGACCGGCATTTTGCGCGGCGTCCCCTGCACCGGCCTGGCCGGCGCCGGAGGGGGACCGGGGGCGGGGGCGGGCGGTGCTGCTGGCGCGGGAGGCCGAGCCGCCGAAGCTTCGGCGGGCGGCGCGCCCTGGGCCGGTTCGATCACGTCGTGGATCACCTCGCCGAACAGCTCTTCCGAGGTAACCCCCTGTTCAGCCGGCGGCGGGGCCACAGGCGGAGGCACGGCGGCGGGGCGCTCGGCGGGCGGGAGGTCGCCCACGGGAATCGTCTCCTCCACCGAGGGCTTTCGGGGCTTCTTGAGGCCCAGGTTGATGCCCGAAAGAGTGTCCTCGAGGGTCTTGTCCACGTCGAACCCCACCTTGCTCTTCGGCTTCGGGACGACGGGAGCCTCGGGAAGGAGAGACTCGGACAGGCCGGCGGTCTTGGGCGCCGGCGCTGGGGCCGCGAGCTTCTTATCGAACTGCTCCCGCAGCACGCCCTGGAGGGTCTCCGGCGAGATCGGGTCCTCCAGATACTCGGCGGCGCCGTAGATCTTCATGGCGTCGTTGCGGTATTTCCTGCTCTTGTAGATGCTGCAGTGCATGACGATGGGGACGCGGCGGGAACCGGAGCGCTCGACCATCTCCTGGCAGACCTGGAAACCGTGCTTCTTGGGCAGCATGGTCCGGAGGAAGACCAGGTCCGGATGGAAGCTGTCGAAGACCTCGAGGGCGGCGAAGCCGTCCTGCGCGGTGGCTACCTCGAACTGGTCCGCCGGCAGCTGCGATTGCAGGCGGTCCAGAAGTTTCGGCTCGTAATCGACGATGAGAACCCGTTTCTTCGTCATGCCTCCCCTTCTCCCCAGAGAAGCCTATGATTCCGATCCACCGATGTTAGCACCCCGGCATGGGGCTGTCAACGCCGCTGATGAGCCCCAATCCCGCGGTGGAAGCGGAACCGCTTTGTAGGAGCGGCGCCTCGCCGCGAACCGGGTGACCCTGCGACCAGGATGCGGTACCCGCGTACGGTCCGTCGCGCCGGGGGCGGCGCTCCTACGAGTGCAATTCCATCGCGGAATTTTGGATGATGTGGGGACCGGGCGCGGCGGGCACCCTCCTAGCGCCCGACTCCACCGAGCATGCGGCGCATGCCCTTCAGCCCGGTCTTCTTGAACTGGAGCATCATCTTGCGCATGGTCAGGTACTGCTTGAGGACCTGGTTGACTTCGGACACGGCGACCCCCGCCCCCAGCGCGATGCGCTTTCGCCGGCTCCCGTTGATCACCTGGTGGTGCTCGCGCTCGTAGGCGGTCATGCTGTCGAGGATGGCCTCCACCCGCTTGAGGCGCCGCTCGTCGATCTGAGAGGGGTCCACGCCGCGCATGGCGCCCAGGCCGGGAATCATGCCGAGCACCTGTTCGAGGGGGCCCATCTTGCGCATCTGCCTGAGCTGGGATCGGAAATCCTCCAGCGTGAACTCGGCCCTCTTGAGGCGGCGGGCCATCTCCTCCGCCTCCTTGGCGTCCACGGTGGACTGCGCCTTCTCGATGAGGCTCAGCACGTCCCCCATGCCCAGGATGCGCGAGGCCATGCGGTCCGGGTAGAAGGCCTCCAGGGCGTCGTACTTCTCGCCCACGCCGACGAACTTCACGGGGAGCCCCGTGACCGCCTTGACCGAGAGGATGGCTCCCCCCCTGGCGTCGCCGTCGGCCTTGCTGAGGATGACCCCCGTCAGGTCCACCTTCTCGTGGAAGGCCTTCACCGTCGCCATGGCGCTCTGGCCCGCCATGGCGTCGGCCACGTAGAGGCTCTCGTGGGGCGCGACCGCCCGGACGATCTGGGCCAGCTCCTCCATGAGCACCTCGTCGATGTTGAGGCGGCCGGCCGTGTCGATGATCACCCTGTGGCTGCCCTTGCGCTTCGCTTCCGCGACGGCCTTCTTGCAGATGGCCACGGGGCCGTCCCCCGGCTCCGGCTGGAAGACCTGGGCCCCCACGGCCTTCCCCACCGTCTCGAGCTGCTGCCTGGCGGCGGGGCGGTAGACGTCGGCCGGGACGAGCAGGCAGGGGTGGCCGTCCGCCAGGAAGTGCCGCGCGAGCTTGCCCGCGGTGGTGGTCTTTCCCGATCCCTGGAGGCCCACCAGCATGAGGATGCCCGGCGGCATGTCGGGGAACTTGAGGCGGGCCGAACCCTCCCCCAGCACGCGCTGGAGCTCGTCGTAGAGGATCTTGATGAAGTGCTGGTCGGGGGAGAGGCTCTGGAGGACCTCCTCGCCCAGGGCCCTGGTCTTCACGCCCTCCAGGAAGTCCCGCACCACCGAGACGTGGACGTCCGCCTCCAGCAGCGCGAGGCGGACGGACCGGAGCCCCTCCTGGATGTTTCCCTCGGTGATCTTCCCCTGGCCGCGCAGGCCGCGGATGGCGCCCTGGATGCGGTCGGTCAATCGCTCGAACATCACGCCGCCTTCTGCTTTCGGGTCATGGTCTGGAGGATCTGCTCGGCCTTCTGGAGCTGCACGTCCATGGGAATCATGGCCTTGTAGCCGGCCGCCTGGCCCTCGATCATGGTCATGGCCTCGCGGCCCAGGGCGCAGCGGATGTAGGCCTCGCTGCCCTTCCACTCCTCGGGCGTATAGGTGATCTTCTGCTCGGCGAGGTAGGCCTTGAAGGCGTCCAGCATCTCGGGAGACTCGGCCCACTTCGCGTCCAGGTGCCCCCGCTCGGCCTCCTTGGCGGCGAACTCCAGGAAGGCCCTCTGCCTCTCGAGGCGCTGGGCCAGAGCCGGGATCTCCATGGCCTTCACCGTGACGTCGGGAGTAATCCCCCCCCCGCCGTAGACGGGGCGGCCGTTATCGGTGTGCGCCTCCGGCTTGGGCTCGACGGGCTCGTCCACCCCCTTGGGCTGCTCGTCGGGGAAGTAGTAGGCGTCGTAGGAGTGGCTGTAGTCTCGCTGGATCAGCCTCCCGGACGGCGTGTAGTACCGCGCCGTGGTGATGGCCACCGCGCCGTCGTTGTCCAGCGGGGTCAGCGTCTGCACGAGCCCCTTGCCCCAGGAGCGCTCGCCCACGACCTCGGCCCTGTCGTGGTCCTGAAGGGCGCCGGTCACGATCTCCGAGGCGCTGGCCGACCCCAGGTCGATGAGCACCACCATGGGGATCTTGGAGTAGTCGCCGTCCTTGTAGGCCACGTAGCGCCGGACGACCCCGGCGTAGCGGCCCCGGATGCTCACCACCTCCTGGCCCCGCGAGAGGAACATGGAGGCCACGTCCACGGCCGCCTTCAGGGCTCCTCCCGGATTGTCCCGCAGGTCCAGGATGAGGGACGTCATCCCCTCATCCCTCAGGCGGTCCAGGTTCCGTGCCAGCTCGTCGGCCGTGGTCTGGCCGAAGGTGTTGATCTTCACGTAGCCCTCTGCGTCCTTCAGCATGAAGGCGTAGGGCACGGTGTGCTTGGGGATGGGCGCCCGCTTGAGGGTCATCACCTCGGGCGGCGCCGACCCTCGGCCCACCTTGATGGTCACGAGGGTTCCGTCGGGGCCCTTGAGCTTCCGCACCGCCTCGCGGCTGCTCATCTTCTCGGTGGGCTGGCCGTCCACCTCGAGGATCACGTCGCCCGCCCGGATGCCGGCCCGCCAGGCCGGGGTGTCGGGGATGGGGTTCACCACCAGGAGGGGGGAGGTGGCGCTCGGCTTGGCCACCAGCATGCCGAGTCCCGAGAACTTGCCCTCCTGGTCCTCCATGAGGTCCCTGAAGGTCTGGGGCGAGTAGTAGTTGCTGTGCGGGTCGAGGCGGTGGAGCATGCCGTCGAGGGAATCGCTGAGCAGATCCTGCTCCGGCGGCTTCTCGTACCCGCGGGTCTCCACCAGGTCCGCCACCTGGAGGTAGAGGTTCTCGGCGGCCTTGGCCTGGTCGCCGCCGCCCGGGCGCAGATCCTGGTTCGGCCAGTCACCGGCCATGCCCAGGGCGATCAGGAACAATATCATCAGCAGAGCGGCTCGACGCACCATAGCGGTCCATAGTAAGTCCTTCCCCTCCCGTTGTCCAGCCGGTTACGCGCAGCCGGTTACGCGCAGCCGGTTACGCGCAGCCGGTTACGCGCGCCGGTTACGCGCAAGCCGGTTACGCGCAAGCCAGGCGGGCCGGCTCGCCTTGGTGAGTCGGGCGCAACCTTGGACAAATCGCGCTCTGGCGAGCGCTCCTACGATGGCGGGACCCCGTGTCAGAAGCCCCCCGGCTCAGTGCCAGCTTCGAAGGCAAGCCCGGGGCAGGCCCCTGGAGAAGGCCACGGGGTGACAGGGGTCGAGGCTCCTCCTTGCTCTCACGTGCGAAGGCCTCTGAGCGGGGGAACCTCCCCGTTGCCCCGCTCCTCTTCGACCGGCGGCCATCCCGCTTCGTGTTTCGCCGCAGGCGAAACACGGCGTTCCGCCGCCGTCGGCGCACCCATCCCGCCGCCGAGCGGGCCCCCTTCTTACTTGTGCTCGATGAGCTTCCAGTATCCCGCCGCGTCGAACAGGGGGGAATCGCGGGGCGTGTGGCAGGCTCCGCAGGCCTTGGGGCCGGCCGGCTGCATCTCCATGGCCCGGCCGGGGTGGCCCTCGCCGGGGCCGTGGCAGGCCTCGCACCCCACGCCCGAAAGGTCCACGGAGGCCTGGGGATAGCCGCCCGGCTCGCCCAGCGCGGTGGCGTGGCACTTCAGGCAGGCGGGGTTCTGCTGCTGGTGGTCGATGGCGAGGTCCACCGTGGCCCTGGAGTGGCTGGAGAGGGACCACCTCTTGTGCGCCTCGGCGTGGCAGGTCTTGCAGCCGGCGGAGCCCACGTAGGCGCGGCCGGGGGCGGCCGGGCGGGAGAGCTTGGCCAGGGCCGCCTTGTTGGCCGCCGCCACCTGGTCGAGCACCTGCGCCACCTCGCGGCTCACCGAAGGCTCCGAGGCCACTTCGGGGCCCAGGTAGCGGATCGTGGGCAGGACGTTGAACTCCTTCCCCGTCCAACGGACCCTCGCCGTGGCCGACCGGCGTCCCCGGTCTCCCATGTAGAGGACCCAATGGGAGCCCACGGCCTGCGGCATGCTCGTCACGTCGGTCTGCCACTGGGCCACCGCGAGGAGCGGGGCAGGCTGCATCTCCATGACGCTGCTGAGCGACTTGGGAGAGAGCTGGCCCACCACGATGGTTCCCTCGGCGGGATGCGCGGCCATCTCGGCGCGAAGCGCCTTCAGCGGGTCGCCGATGGACACGCCTCCGGGAGCGGTTTCCGCCAGGAAGATCACGCGGAGCCGGGCGCCCTTGTCGCCGAACGGGCCCAGCCCCCATCCGCCCAGGCGGAACTCCTTCGAGCCGGCCAGGCCCGGCTCGCCCGCCAGGTAGAGCGGCACGCCGGGCGCCGCCGCGCGCAGGGCCGGGAGACCCAGAAGGAGGTCGTAGCTACCGAGCCCCACGAGGTAGCCCTCCCTCGCGAAGAAGCGCCCCATCTCCTCGTTGAGGAGGGCGCGGCCCGGCCCCCGGTCCGCGAAGCCGTGGGTCACCTCCACGGGGACGACCCGCTCCCCGTCACCGCTCTTCCTGAGGCCATCCAGGACCGTCGCGCGCCGCGCCAGCCCGCCGGCGGGGATGACCTTGCACCCGCACGGCACCAGGTAGCCCTGGGTGTCGGCCGTGAAGAAGAAGGTCATGGCCGAGGGGCGCCGCACGAACATGAGCAGGCCGAGGCCGGCCACGAAGAGGACCACGAGCGCAACGAAAGCGAAGAAGGCTTTCCAGTTCATCGGCCGGCTCCCGCAGAGAGAGAAAAGGATGATGGATGATAGATGAAGGATGAGGGATCACGACTGCCCAAGAAATTCTCGGCACTCCTTAGAGTGATTTGCCTTCCGGAGCGAAGCGGAGGAAGGCGCGTTCCGGCGCCGATGGGCCTCATGCAAGGAAGGTGAGGCGGCCGCACCGGAAGCGTACTGAACGTACGCTGAGGATGCGGACGCCGAAAGCTGACGCAGCAGGAGGTCCGTCGCCGCCGGCGCACCCGTGGAGGGTGGGGGGACGGTTTGTACCTGACGAGGCCGGGCCTGGCGCCCGAAGGGCGGCTGAGGGCCTGCGGCCGGAGCGCGGCCACGCTTGCGTGGTCGCGCCCGGACCAGGTCCTCGGCGCCGAGCCAACGGCGCGGCCTAGGCACGGCCGGGGGTAGGAGGCGACAAGGCGGTCTCTCTTGGACAGGCGGAATGAGGGATGAACAACAAAACAGCAGTTCGCGGGGCTTCTCCCTGCGGGAGGCGCTTCGGCCTTGGAAAAGGGGGCTGGGGGCTGGGTGGGTGCCGAGTTCATCGCGCGACTCCCTTCGGACGAAACCGCGACCCTACGATACCGCAAAGGCCGGCGCGGCGTCATCCGCGGCGCGCCCTCTTGGCCTGACATCACGCGCTGACGGCCCCGCGGTCCAGGGTGTTCAGGATCTCCCCGCGGGTCAAGGGCTCTACCAATCCCTCCAGATCGCTTCGATAGAGAGGCGTTCATCGAAATAGCGCTGTTTGCCCACTTCTACCTTCGCCGGTGTCATTGGGATTGTCTTCAGGAATGGGAGGCTTGCGGGGAAGCGCCTGACATTCCTCAAGTCCCGATCCGGCCGGAGCCTTCCAGCTCACCCCAGCCACGGTAGCCGGTTTCCCAGTGAAATGCGGCCTGGGTTGCGCAATGACATAAGCGGCCACATCAAGGGCCTGGGCATCCGACAGATCGGGCTTCTCCCTCGGCATGTTCAGGTGTACAAAGGCGGCATAAACTTCCAGTTTGGCCAGGCCCGCGCCATCGTTAAACGACTGCGGCCCCCACTGGGGTGGCGCGGCCGGCGTTCCCTCGCCATTGCTTCCGTGGCACCCGGCGCATTGTTGAGCAAACACCTTTTTCCCCTCAGCCTGGTCGGGCTGGTGGCTGCTCTTCAGGGCCTTCAAGCCGAGCCAAGGAATCTCGGCATAGATTGGCAGCCCCTTGGAGATCCATTGATAATAGGCGAGGATGGCGATCATCTCCTTGCCGCTCGCCGGCAAAGGCTTGCCGTTCATGCTTCTCTCAAAGCAGTCGTTGGTCCGGGTCATCAGGTCCACCGCATACCGTTCTCTCTTCTTGTACGCCGGATAGGTGGCCCCAACTCCCACCAGGGACAGGCCGCCGCTTTCACCACCCCGGGTCATCCCCGCATCGAAGTGGCAGTTGGAGCAGGAGAGAGCGTTTCCGACATAGTCCCCAGCATACTTCCTTGTCTCCTTGACAATGTTGTAGCCGAGCATCACCGTCCCCTTTATGTCTTCCGGAGCGCTCTCCGGGGTAGGCGGATTGTAAACAACCGCGACCTCCGTGGGTTGCGCCGCCCTCGTCTTGACCCAAAACCAGGGACAGATGCCCATTCCCGCTATTACTAGAGATATTACCCAACCCCGCTTTCTCAAGATGACTAGGAGTTCTTTCATTGCCCTACCCTCCCCTGCCTATGCCGCAAGACTCCGCTCCAATGCGCACCACCATGCCGATGCCACTTCAGGGCTCATCCATTGAGGTCGATACTCATGGTGCCCCGGTGTAGGCTTTGAAGCCATAGCGTTTGAAGATGTCCAGCGCCTTCGGCGACGCCAGGAAGTCCAGCCACTCTCTGGCGGCCTTTGGATGGGCCGCACCCTTGACCGCCGTCGCAGCGTAGATAGCCGTGGTGTTGTCTTTGGACGGAATCGCTATATGGCCGATGGGGTGCCCCGCCTGCTCCTGGAAGAGGGCCTCTGACTTCCACGTCACACCCGCATCTGCCCGGCCCAGCATCAGATAGATGGGTGTCTGGCGGTGATGGATCTGCGTGAGGATCGTCTCCCCCTTCTTTACCTTGGTGTCGTAAACCGTCTGCTCCAAAGCCTTCCCGCCGGCCTTCTCTAAGGAGATCTTGATCTGCCGTGCCACGCCCTCGTACTCCGGGTTGGGCATGACCAGCCGCACACCCGGCTTGCCCAGGTCGGCAAGCCCTGTGATATGGGCCGGGTTATCCTTAGGGATCATTATGGCGAGGTCATTGGTGACGTACCGTACCGCGGGACCCGCCAGCATACCCTTGTGAATGAGCGTGTCCACCGTTTTTAATCCAGCGGCATAGACGTCCGGATGGACGGTCCAGGTCATGTTGCCGACGGTGATCGTGCCTTTGGCCTCCATCTGTTTGATCAGGATGCCGGGGGGCAAGGTTTCGTAGTAGATTCTGCCCTTGAGATCCGGGTGGTCCTTCTCAAAGGCCGCTACCAGCGGGGCCATGGCGAAGAAGTAATTGCCGCCCACGAAGATGACCAGTTGGGGGTTTTCGATGCTGCCGTGGAAGTCCGGCAGATTGTCCACTTCCGGGACCGTGAACTCCAATCCCTTGTCGATGGCCGGAGCGTTCTTGCCATGGCTCCAGGGCGGGAATATTTCCTTCTGTGCCTGAGCATTCACGCCCGATAGGGCAAGAAAGCTTGCAGCAGCCAGGGCCGCCACGCGGTGATGCGTTTCCTTTTGCATTCGCACCTCCTTGCGTTCATTTCGCATACTGATAACCAGCCAACATAAGCTCTGGCAAGGTACCGACGATACCGGGTGTGAGCACCACCCCAGGTATGAGGTGGTTGGTGAACTCCGCCGCCATTGCCGCGTGGCTGCGGCGGTCCGGATTAACCCCCTTTTGATGGAGGGACAGTGTGAACTCCCAGATTGCGTTGTGGCACGCCAAAAAGACCGCCTCGCGTTTTTGGAGGACCGCGATGCTGTCGCCACGCGGGGAAAATGCGCCATTCTGGTTTTCGAAATCCGCAGGGTTGATCTGGCCTGGCAGCTCATCTTTGATGAACACGTTTGTTTTGTATTTATCATTGGTGAGTTTGGCAATCTTGTATTTATCCCAGATGTAATCGTCGTAGAGCGCCAAATGCGCGGCACCATGCGTAGCGGAGACCGCCAAGAAATTCGGGTGCTTGAAGGACCAGATCTGGGTGTTCATCGCATTGCGCATCAGATTGAGCCATGGGCCCTCAAGATCGGTATTATCCCAGACCTGTTTTGGGGCCCCGGCGTAATGGATGACCTCGCCTAATGCCTCCCGGTCCCACTGCAAGGGATCGGTAAGAATCATTGGCACGGTCTTGAAGTCCCTCCTCCTAGGTGCTTTCTCAAGCCGTTTTTGCAGATCCTTGAGCGTAACTGCCCCGGCAGGCAGCGGGTCAGCCTGGGCGCTTTCCACGTCATCCCGCGCCCATGCCAGATGACCTGCCTGAGCAACCACAAGACCTCCGCCGATACCCAACACAATATTTTTCAGCGCCGTTCGGCGGATCATTACACTATTCTGTCCGCTCATGAATTGCTCCTCCTCTGAAAGTGAAGCTGCCCTACCGTCGCCAACCATACCATTTAATTGCCGTCCCTTCACGGGGTTATTTCCAGGTAGCCGGATTTTTCGAAATCAACCACGGCCCCGATGCCGGATACCACGATGCGGCTAAAGGGAACAATATCTTCCGGTTTATAGCCTTTAAATTCCATGGCCACATGACACTCGTACATCTTTACCCCGCCTCTGTGCATGGCTTCAATCAATACCCTGCTGGGGTTGCCTTTGGGATGAGGCTGCTTAACTTTGAGGTCATACGCCTCATCAGTCAGTAGATACTGGGCGCCGTCGGCCCTGAAGACCATAATGATCTCGTAGTTTTTCCCGGATTTCATGCCAAGGGCGGTATATTGGTCATAGAGGTTTTTGACGGCCATGACCTGCTTGCTTATGCCGTTTGGCATGGTGTCCGAATAATTGACTTGAGCGACCACCCGAACCCCCGCATGGTTGACAATCTGCAATGGGGGCTTTGTATTTTCCGCTTCTACCCCACCCGTTGCAGACCGGGAAACACATTGAAACCCAGCCAGCAAGAAGATGGAGAGTCCGAATATCATTGCCCACACATTACTGCCCCTGTTCATCATGATCTCCTTTTGTCATACCGCCGCAACCCCACCTGCGACACCGCGCTTCTGCCCGTCCTTCTTGAAAAGCGCAATGGTGCCCTCTTTCTCGCACTCTCGATTCCGCCGGCTTACGTTTCCAACGATATCGACGGTTTATAAAAATCATCTTTCGAGAAAAGCGCTTCTCACAAGACACTGAAAAGTATTGCTAGCATTATTGTAGTGTCTTTATAACCATGATGCAACGTAACGGCTCGCCCCCGATTCCGTGATGGGTACGCTACCCCCCTGTAGAGCGGCGCCCCGCCGCGACATGGGTGAGCCTGCACAGACGATGCGGTTCCCGTGAACGCTCCGTCGTAGACGACTTTTCCGATCTGCCCCATGCGACGCCTCTCGGGAGCCCGTCATGCCGACTGAAGGCCGTTCGCGCGGCCGGCTAGAGCTCGAGCAGGTCCGCCTTGCCCTGGCGCGCCACGGCGCTCTTCATGTCGCCGAGGAAGCGGGAGCGGAGCGAGGACAATGGGGTCACGAGGACAAGGGGGTCTTTCATTGCCACATTTCGCTAATCCCGCCGCGTGCGATTCCAGGGACATGCAGTCCGGTCCGCGGGTCCACCCGCTTGAGGGGATCGGCCGGTGGGGGCCTTGGCGGCTAGGGGCGGATGGGGACCTTCGGCGGCGGACAGGCGGGGCGCCTGTCCCTCCCGGCTCTGGGAGGGCCTGAACGGCTGAGGAGCGGCGCCGCTTCACCGGTTCTTCCCACCCCACCGATCTCCCGAGCCGTTTTCCAATTCATTCGGTCCGACGGCGATAGCCTGAGGGCCGGCTGCCGCCCCGATGTCTCGCGGGGGCGCTCACCGTCTCTTGATGGGCGTCAGCGGCGCGAGCTTGTCGTAGGGTTTCAGGACGAACTAGATGCCCACGCGGGTGAAGGGCGGTTTCGAGCCCACAAAGGGACCCACGGCGGCGGGGAAGACCAGGGAGCCGCTGATGGTGTCGCCGGTGGCGGGCAGGGGCCCGGTGCAGAAGACCGGTGGCCCGCCGTGGATGTCCGTCGTCAGCAGGGTCATGGGGGAGTCCATACTGCCGAAGAGCGGGGTGATGATCTTGATGGGGTAGGCCACGTCGCAGACGAACTGCTAGCCCGGCGTGAGCCCTCCGACCTGGAAGGTGGCGCCGCCGTCGGCGGGGGCTCCTGGAGCGCTCTTGTACTCGGTGCGCGGATGATCGTGGTTGTTGACGAACGGCTTCATGGAGACGGCGGGCACCTTGGCGGCGGTCACGCGCGCCTGGTCGATGGGGGCTCTGGTGCGCCTCGGCCCGCCTCGGGCCAGTCCAGGTGGATCCCGTCCCGACAGACGGGACATTCCCACTCGTCGTGCCAGAGCTGGGCTTGGGCTGCGGGCGGAATGTCGAGCAAGCCGGAGAGAACGAGAGCCGCCCCGCACGCTGGGCAAGCGGGAGAGATGTAATGAGCTCGGTTTCCAGGGCGGGGGTCTGCGGCGCTGCGGGGACGGCGGGGAACTCTCATCGTTTCCTCGAAGGCCTCCCCTCCCACCGCAAAGGGGTGCGCTGGGCGGTGTGGAAGACCCGCAAGATCTGAACGTCTCCCCGCTTAACTCGGTAGGGAACGAGGTAGGGAGTACCGGCCACGATCAGTTCGCGCGTTTTGGGCACCCGCCCTGGCCGGCCCAGTGCCGGCGCGTCGGCCAGCTGGCCGACGACCGTCAGAATGCGCTCCGCGGTTTCGGCGGCGGCGTCCGGGTTGTCCTGACCGATATACTCGACGATTTCCGCCAAGTCGTTCAGGGCCCCCTCCCCCCAAAGAACCCTCACCCCCGCGCCTTCTTCGTCTGCGCGGCGAGGCGGCGGATGTGAGCCGCCACCTCCTCATGCGGAATGAAGCGCGCCTCGGGGGAGTCGGCCTTGCGAACAGCCGCCTCGATGGCCTGCACCTGCCACGCCTGGGCCGCCAGGTATTCCTCGATGGCTTGAGTGCAGAGGTACGTCTGAGTCCGATCCGTGGCCAGGGCTAGGCGCGCAAGGCTCTCTTTCACGGGCTTCGGGAGGCGGAGGCTGAAGATCACGGTCTCGGGCATGGCAGAAGACTCCTTCCAAGCACAATGTAATACATTGTCGTGCGGGAGGCCATTCCTCTCGTCTGGGTCTCGCCTGTCCCCTGGCCAGGGTGGCGAGAGGGGCCCATCCCCTTTCGCAAGAGCGGGGGTCCAAGAGCGCAAGAGCGGGGGTCAGGTCTTGACATGCCACATTTCGCTAATCCAAGAGCGGGGGTCAGGTCTTGACATGCCACATTTCGCTAATCGGGCCGCGTGAGAGTCCTGGGGCACGGCGTCCAGTCGGCGGGTCCATCCGCTTGAGGGGATCGGCCGATGGGAGCACCGGCGGCTATGGGTGGATGGGGACCTTCGGAGGCAGACAGGCGGGGCGCCTGTCCGCCCAGGCTGTGGGCGGGCTGAACCGCTGAGGAGCGGTGCTGCTTTGCCGGTTCTGCCCACTTTGCCCTCTCCCGAACCGTCCTCCGGTTCATTCGGTCCGACAGCGACAACGCGGGGGCCGGCTACGGCCCGGAAAAGGCCGTTCGCGCGGCCGGTTAGAGATCGAGCAGGTCCGCCTTGCCCTGGCGCGCCACGGCGCTCTTCATGGCGCCGAGGAAGCGGGAGCGGAGCACGTCGCTCATGAGCCCCTTCTTGACGGGAGGGAGGGCGAGAAAGGCGCCAAGGATGGCGCGCATGGCCTCCTGGCTGAGGCTGCCGGGGTCGTCGAAGATGAGGTTCTGAAGGGTCCCGTGGTCGAGGCACTGCAACACGACCCGCTCGAAGGTCGTCTCGGGATGGATCACGCGGCGCCCGCGCTTCTCGAGCCTCATGGCGCCCGTCGAGCAGTCCAGCGCGCACACGCCGCATCCCATGCAGAGGGCGGTGTCCACGACCGGCTCCTGCTTCTTCTTGCCCTCGGCCGCAGCGGGGACCGGCCTCATGGTGATGGCCTGGATGGGGCAGGCCTTGGCGCACTTGGCGCACCCGCTGCACGCCGCCGCGTCCGATCGGGCGATGAAGCTCGAGGTGACGACGACGTGGGGATAGCCGAAGCGGCTGATGCCCTGCATGACCTCGCAGCAGCAGGGGCAGCAGTTGCAGATGAAGCTGACCTTCGCCCGCACGTTGTCGGCGCACAGCACGAGGCCGCGCTCGCGCGACCGGGCGAGGTGGTCGAGCATCTCGCCCCTCGTTATCTCCCTCGCCATCCCGTGGCGGACAAGGAAGTCGGCCCCCGTGTCCATGCTCGTGCACATCTCCAGCGGGTCCGGGCACTGGCGCTCTCCCAGGTGCTCCTTCTGGTGCCGGCAGGAGCACAGGCCTATGGAGAAACGGCTGGCGGCGCCGATGAGGGCGGTGGCCTTCTCGTAGTCGAGGACCTCCACGCCGTCCTGGACGGTCCCCTCGTGCGGGAGGGCACGCAGGGGGCCGACCGAGGCGCCGTCGCCGGCGTTCCTCCGATAGACGAGGCCGTCGTCCAGGTACTCGTGGAAGAGCCTGGCCATAAGGGCCGGGTTGGCGCCGGGGTCGGTGCGCATCATGGTGAACTCGAAGAGGCCGACAAAGAGCGGGCTGGGCATGTAGTAGTTGGTGTCCTTGGCCCAGAGGTCCATCACCAGCCCCTTGTCGGCCATGGCCTCCAGCATGGTCCGGAGCCTGGCCGGCTCGATGCCGGTGACGCGCTCCAGCCGGTCCAGGGGCGAGAGGCCGTAGGGCATCCGGATGTAGAGGTCCGCCTCCGCCTCCGAGAAGATCTCTTTCACGATGCGGTGCAGGGCCTCGTTCCAATGGACCCGCACGCCGAGGCTGTCGATCTTCTTTCCGACCCTGCGAAAAACGTCCTTCCCCGCGAGGTGTCCCATGAGCGGCCGACCTCCCTCCTGAGGCGTGCGAGCAGCGGCAAAGAAGTGAGGAATCGCCTTATCGCCCCCGACCGATGACCACGGTCCACTTCCAACTGCTCTCTACGGCTACAGTATACCCCTCGGCATTCGCTCCTTGGAAAGCCTCGTGAAGCGTTTGGGGGCCTTGGGCGTTACCTGTTGCAGCCTGGTAAGGCGGCCATGGTCTTTCAGGAATTCCGGGAGATAATATAGGCGAGTTCGCCGCGCCCTTCGGTCTGCCTTGAAGGTCTCCTTGAGAAGAGGCTCAAGAGGCAGGAGGCTGGATAAGGAGAAATGGAAGGCCGAGAGATAGGCCCGTGTCCCGTGGAGTCCAAATTCGGCCCGCTGAGGAGCGAAATCGGCGGCCGATCCGCGTCTGTGCACCACAGTCGAGAGGATGCCGCCATGAATGAGAAGATGGACCAGATTTCGGAAAGACATTTTCGAACGAAGTACGACCGCCTCGGTGAACGGGAGAAGCACGTGGCCCACCACCTCGCCGAGAGAACGCCCATTTCGAGAAACGTCGGCAAGGATCTCTCCGAACAGATGACCTTCGGCGAGAAGATGGCGGATAAGGTCGCCAGCTTTGGTGGCTCCTGGGTCTTCATCTCGATCTTTGCGATCATTATGGTCACCTGGATCGTCCTGAATTCCTTCGTCCTGATCAGGCTCGGCAAATCCTTCGACCCGTTCCCGTACATCCTGCTCAATCTCTTTCTGTCGATGCTCGCCGCGATTCAGGCGCCGATCATCCTGATGTCCCAAAACCGGCAGGCCTCAAAGGATCGCGCCGGCGCCGAACACGATTACGAGGTCAATTTGAAAGCCGAGATCGAAATCCTGACCCTCCACGAGAAGATCGACTCGCTCCGGGAGAAGCAATGGAGTGAGCTCCTTTCGCTCCAGCAGGAACAGCTGCGACTTCTTAGCCTACTGACTGAAACGCTCACGAAGTCCCCCTGAACGCTGGCCGCAAAAGCGAGGCCGGGGAATTCAACGGACACCGCACCCCCCGCTTTGAGGAAGGGGCCGCTGAGGGCGAAGGCGGAACTCTGGGGGCGGACAGGCGGGCGCGCCCGTCGCCCGGATGAGGCGCGGGGGCGCCACGGGGAACGGCGCCGCCCGCACAGCGAAAGAGGCCGCCCGGAGGCGGCCCCTCTCTACTCCCTGTTTCTCTGTCTTTCTGAATCTGTCTTCTTGTCTCTATCCCTTCACTCCGCCTGGGAGGCCGAGATGGCGGCCATGGTGACGATGTCCCTGACGTCGGAGTGGAAGGAGACGATGTTGACGGGGGACTTCAGGCCGATGATGAGCGGCCCGATGACCTCGCCCTTGCTGATGTGGGTGACGAGCTTGTAGGCGATGTTGCCGCTCTGCAGGTCGGGGAAGATGAGGACGTTGGCGTCGCCCTTGATGCTGGAGGTCGGGTAGTTGGCCGCGGCGTAGTCGGGAAGCAGGGCCACGTCGCCGTGCATCTCGCCGTCCACCACCAGCTCGGGGTGGTCCTTGTGCAGCATCTCCACCGCCTGGCGGACCTTGCGGGCCCTGGGATGGTCGTTGTCGCCGAAGTTGGAGAAGGAGAGCATGGCGATGCGCGGCTCCATGTTGAAGTGGCGGGCCACCTCGGCGGCCTGCACCGCGATCTCCGCGAGCTGGGCCGCGTCCGGCTCGATGTTCAGGGTCGTGTCGGCGAAGAGGAAGACCTTGCCCTCGACCAGCAGCAGGTGCATGCCCACGGCGCGCGTCATGCCCGGTTTGAGTTCGGCGAGCGGCAGGACGATCTGGATCGAATCGATGTAGGAGCGCTCGATGCCCGCTACCATGCCGTCGGCCAGGCCCATTCGAAGCATCATCATGGCCTGATGGATGGGCCGGCGGGAGTAGTACTCGACTCGCTTGGGCGTGTAGCCCTTGCGGCACCGGAGGGCGTAGAGCTCCTTGGCGAAATCCTCTATATGGGGAGAGTGCATGGGATCCATGACCGTGAGCTTGGTCACGTCGAGGCCGATCTGCCTGGCCTTGGCGCCGATCACCTCGGGATCGCCCAGCAGGATGGGCCGGGCGAGCCCCTCTTCCACGAGCTGGCGCGCCGCCTCCACGACCTTGGGGTTCTCGCCCTCGGGGAAGACCACGCGCTTGGGCGCCTTCTTCGCCTTGGTGACGATGCTGCGCATGACCTGCTGGCTCTTGCTCGTCATGCCCTCCAGGCGCGCCCGGTACGCATCCCAATCGGCGATCGGCTGTTTGGCCACGCCCGTTTCGCACGCGGCCTTGGCGACGGCCGAGGCCTCCCACACGAGAACGCGAGGGTCGAAGGGCTTGGGGATGATGTACTCGGGCCCGAACTCGAAGCGCTGGCCGCCGTAGGCCCCGCAAACGCTCTCGGGCACGGGCTCCTTGGCGAGGGCGGCCAGGGCCCGGCTCGCGGCCATCTTCATCTCCTCGTTGATGGCCGTGGCGCGGACGTCGAGGGCGCCGCGGAAGATGAAGGGGAAGCCGAGCACGTTGTTCACCTGGTTCGGATAGTCCGACCGGCCGGTGGCCATGATGACGTCGCCGCGGGCCGCCTTGGCGTCGGGGTAGGTGATCTCCGGGTCTGGGTTGGCCATGGCGAAGACGATGGGGTTCTTGGCCATGGAGCGGACCATGTCCTGGGTGACCAAGCCCTTCACCGAGCAGCCGAGGAAGACGTCGGCTCCCTTCATGGCGTCGGCGAGGGTGCGGAGCTTAGTCTCCTGGGCGAAGTGCTCCTTGAAGGGGTTCATCCCCTCCTTGCGGCCCTTGTACACCACCCCCTTGGTGTCCACCAGGAGGAAGTTCTCGTTGGGCACGCCGAGCTGCTCGTAGAACTTGGCGCAGGCGACGGCGGCGGCACCGGCGCCCGAGACCACGACGCGGATGTCCTTGAACTTCTTGCCCGCCAGCTCCAGCGCGTTGAGCAGCGCCGCGCCCGAGATGATGGCCGTGCCGTGCTGGTCGTCGTGGAAGACCGGGATCTTCATGGTCTTCTTGAGGGTCTCCTCGATGTAGAAGCACTCGGGGGCCTTGATGTCCTCCAGGTTGATGCCCCCGAAGGTGGGCTCCAGGAGCTGGGCCACCTTGATGATCTCGTCGGGGTCGTGGGTGTTCACCTCGATGTCGAACACGTCCACGTGGGCGAACCGCTTGAAGAGCACCCCCTTGCCCTCCATGACGGGCTTGCCCGACACGGCTCCGATGTCGCCCAGGCCCAGGACGGCCGTGCCGTTCGAGAGCACCGCCACGAGGTTGCCTTTGTTGGTGTACTTGTAGGCGTCCTCGGGGTTCTTCTCGATGGCCAGGCAGGGCACCGCCACTCCCGGTGTGTAGGCCAAGGAGAGATCGCGGGCCGTCAGGCACGGCTTGGTGGGGACCACCTCCGTCTTGCCCGGCCGCCCGATGGAATGGTAATCAAGCGCTTCCTGATCACGAATAGCCATCAATGACCTCCACTTTCATTTTTCGGACAAGGAAAGGCCCGAGGATTCCAGGCTCCCTCCGTCTTCCGGCACCACTGGACAAAGAGTGATTATACTCCGCTTTGGACAGGATGGGAGGAGGGGGGCCGAGAGCCAAGGACCCGCGCAGAAATAACTTAACGTTTTCGCATCCCATCTTCGCGCGATCTTGACGCGATTCTCGATCGCAAAATCCTCAACGTAGTCTTCAACTACGCCTGCGGTTTTGCTCCCTCCAATCGCGCCAATCTCACACGAATCTGGGCGCGAATTCCGTTAACCTATTCCTGCGCGGGTCCTAAGAGAAGGAACGGCCGGCTTCCAATCCACGGCTCCCCAACTGCATCGCCGGGCATTAGCTCAGGGCAGCGACCAGCGGGGCGGCCACATCGAGATGCACTTTTCCTACGAGCTTGAGAAGCCTGAAGGAAGGGATTACACTTGGGGTGACTGGAGGTAACACCATGTCGTCGACTGCGATGGTCCGTCGGTCTGTAGCCATTCCTCGGAGCCTCGTGGAGGAAGTCGCCGCCCTGGCGCCCGAGGAGTTGCGCGGGAACTTCAATCGGCTGGTGATTACCGCGCTGCGCGAGTTTGCAAGGGAACGGCGAGCCCAGCGGTTCCGCCAAGAGATGGCCGACATGGCCAGAGACTCGCAGGTCTGCCCCGACAGTGCTGCCATCACCAAGAACTTCTCAGTGGCGGATGCCGACGGCCTGGGCCGCCTGCCATGATCCGGCGCGGGGATATCTATTTCGTGAACCTGAACCCCGTAAGGGGCCGGGAACAGGAATGCGAGCGCCCCGTCCTCGTGGTTTCCTCGGACGCGATCAACGAACAGCCCCTCGTAGTGACGGTCATCGTCGGCACCAAAGGCGCCAACGTCCGGAAGGACTATCCCACCAATGTCCGGGTTTTTGCGAAAGAATCGGGGCTCCGGATGGAGACCGTATTTTACGCCTTTCAGGTGCGCTCGCTAGACCACGGCCGCTTCCCAGGCGTCCGCGCCGGGGCCCTGCCATCTCACAAGATGGCGGAGGTGGACGCGGCGCTCAAGCTGGCCCTCGACCTTTTCTAGGCCGGCTCCAAGCTGCTAAACCGAAAGAAGGAGATGCACGAACTTCGCCGTGGGTGCTCACCGTTGGTCGGCCCCGGCAAAATCCTGAGTCAGATGTCCTTTGGCGAGGCCCTCAGATGACGCCCCCGCGGGTGTTCGTCTCCAGGCTTCCCGTTCCCGCTCTTCAGCCCCGGCCTTCCTTCATCGAGCCCTGGTTCTGCGACACCCCCACAACAGCTCAGCTCCATCGTACGGTGTGCTGTTCATGGGGGCCGGCATAGAGGCCGTGCACTGGCTGCCCCTCACGCCCTACTTGGTGAAATCAAACGGCGCACTGACACCTCCGTCCGGGTTGGTAACTGTGACGGCGACCGCTTGGCCCTTGAGGAAGAGGTGCGCCAGCGCCCCGCCGCCCTTGATGACGAGCTTCGTCGCGCTCTTGACGCTGACCTTGGTCCACGGGGTTCCACCGATTGTCGCCGTGGCACCCGCCTCGAAATGTGACCCGGTGACCACCAGACGGAAGGGCGCCGCGACCTTCTTGATCGAGGCAATGGCTGGTGCGATGGTGAATGAGAATGCGCCTCCACTGGTCCCCGCGTATAGCCTGTTTGGATCGGAAGGGTCCACGGCCAGAGCTGGGATGAACCATGCGGCATTAGGGATGCCCTCATTCATATGGACCCAGGAGTTTCCCCCGTCGGTGCTCTGGAAAATCCCTCCTCCATTCGTACCCACGTAAAGCGTCGCTGGATCGGAGGGATCGATGGCGAGAGCCAATGCCCACAGATTTGTGAGCCCGTTGCTCGCGGGGGTCCAGGAGTCTCCCCCGTCAGTGCTTCGAAACACGCCACCTTCCAATGTGCCTGCATAGAGCGTGGTGGGTGAGGAAGGGGCAATGGCCACGGCCAAGACATAATGGGTTGCGAGACCAGTGCTGACGGCGGTCCACGAGTTTCCCTCGTCGGTGCTCCGAAAAACTCCAAAGCCGCCATCGCCGCCATCCAGCCCCGCATATAGTGTGCTCGGCTTCGAGGGGTCGATCACCAGGGCACTGACTCCTGCCAGAGATGGAAGGCCGTTGTCGATCGGGGTCCAGAAGCTCCCGCCGTTGGTGCTCTGAAATACCCCTCCAACATTCGTGCCCGCATAGAGTGTCGAGGGAGAGGCGCGGTCGACGGCCAAGGCGAGGATATTGGCATTCCCAAGATCATTGTTCACCGGAACCCAGGAGTTGCCTGCGTCTGTGCTCTTGAAGATCCCGTCGCCCGCCCCAGAGGAGTTGCCTGTACCTGCATACAGTGTCGCTGAATCGGAAGGATCAATGGCCAGGGCCTGCATAGCCATCATTCTGATGGACAGGCCACTGTTAATGTCTATCCACGAGTTTCCCCCATCCGTGCTACGAAAGACTCCGCAGACTCTGGTACCCGCATAGAGCGTCGGGGGAGAGTTGGAACCGATGGCCAGGGAGTCGACCTCGGTACCCACGAGACCGTTGCTGGTGTCGGTCCAGGAGCCCCCTCCATCGGTGCTTCGAAAGACGCCGTTGCCACCCGTGCCTGCATAAAGCGTCGAGGGCATGGAAGAGTCGGTGGCCAGGGCCTCCACCCAAAGGCTCCAAAGGCCGCTATGCCTGCTCGTCCACGAGTTCCCTCCATCCGTGCTCAGAAAGAGGCCGCCTCCCTCTAAACCCGCGTAGAGCGTGGCGGGATCTGACGGATCGATGGCCAGAGTCGAAACAAATGCCTGATCTGGGAAACCCGCACTACGAGCGGTCCACGAATTCCCCCCATCGCTGCTTTGAAAGACTCCGGATCCATACGTGCCCGCATAGATCGTCGAGGGAGTGGAAGGGTCGATGGCTAGAGCTTGCACCTGGAGATTCGTGAGGCCGTTGCTGCTGCTCGTCCATGAATTTCCTCCGTCGGTGCTGCGAAAGACGCCTCCGCCCTGGGTTCCCGCATAGAGAGTTGAGGGCGAGGAGGGATCGATGACTAAAGACAGGACATTTGCATTCTCGCCTAGGCCGCTATCAATCGCAGTCCATGAGCTCCCGCCGTCGGTGCTCCGCACAACCCCATCGCCGTAAGTGCCAGCATAGAGGGTCGATGGATCTGACGGGTCAATCACCAGGACAAAGACGGCCGTATTCTTAATGCCATTGTTGGCAGGAGCCCACGAGTGTCCTCCGTCAACACTCTTAAAGACACCACTGAACAAGATGCCTGCATAGAGCGTCGTGGGGGTCGATGGGTCGATGGCCAGCGCGAATACAACCACGTTCGTAAGGCCATCATTCTTGGCAGCCCACGAACCTCCCCCGTTATCGCTACGAAAGACCCCGTCTTCGGTGCCCGTATATAGGGTCCCAGGAGTCGAAGGATCGATGGCCAGCGCAGAACAATTGCCTCCGTAAGGCCCATTTGAGGTCCACTGGCCTGAGCCCGCCCATAGGGCCATGGGGGCCAGCGCTAACGCCAACAGGGCTAGGAGACTCAGTCTCACCAAACACCACCCATTTCTCTCTCTTCTCATCTTTGCCATCGAAGATCCTCCCCCTCTTGAAACAGCTTCAGCACTGGATCATGGAGTTCGCGCCGCCGCGCCGGCCTCCTACTGGCCCCGTTGCCTATGCCATGCTGCTGGCACGGACTTGTAGAAGCCCAAAGCTATTCCCCTTCGCCCTGTAGTCTTACGCGTGTCCCCTTTCCACCCCTTTTGGCCTCAGCGACAAACCTTACGGCCTGCACCGGATCCTCTACTCCGATTGGAGAAGAGAAGCACTGGGCAAAGAGGACGCCAATAGCGCCGATTTACTCCGTGAACGGTGTCCCGGGAACGGAGTACCCTCAGCCAGAACGCACGAAACGCATCGCACTTCGGCACGACACCGTCCTCCCGCGATCCCTCCGGGCCGAAGAGCGGACACACCGAGCACTTGATTCCCATGGCAAGTTGACACGCCACAATGACCCAGTCTGCCTCCAAGGCATGCTATGGCAGTCAGGGTGCTGATCAGCGCTGTCCTGGTAGCAGCGAAGGAGGGAGAGGCGCGAGGCGCCCGCGATGGCTCCACCCTCCGCTGTCGGCCTAATGTGCCGTCATCCCCGATGCATCGGGGATCCAGGGGGGAAGCCCGGGATCCCGCATGCGCGGGAATGGCGGCGAAGCGGCGTCGGCTCTGCCGGGGAATGGGGCCAATCGACATAGGTAGGCCCTCGCGGGCTTTCCCTGTCACACCACCGTGCGTACGGGTCCGTACACGGCGGTTCGGTGAGTTGTGCGGTCACACCCGCATGGGTGTCCCCGCCGGGCTTTCGGTTTCGATGCCCGTGCCAGATGCTTCGGCCCTTCACTCCACATGCCTTCGGGCTTCACCCTCCAGCACCGCTTCGAAGGCCAGGTCACCCTGGATTTTCCGCCGCTCTGCATCCGGCATGACCGCGTCCTACTTGCCTCTCCCACCGTCCGGGCCTTCGGGGAACCACTCCCCTACTATGCCCTCTGCTGACTCCTGCACCGCGATCAAGGCTCCTCACGGCACCCTCAGTCCCAATTCCGGGACACGGCGCAGGCCTCCCGGGGTAAGTTCAGCCGCCTTCAGCGCGCAACCGCCGGATTTACGCCCCGCGCCCTTGATGGATATGGACTTCGCGGTTAGTGGCCCGCTCGTCCGGCGCTCACGCAATCCCATCTATCGGACCCTCCACCGGAGGGTCCTCCCGCTCGCTGTTTCGCAGCTTGCGGAGATGGGCCCCTTATCCGGTTCTTGTTCATCGGCTCGCGCTTTTGCTCCACGCTTCCTTCAGACCCCACCTCACGGTGACGCTCCCCGCCTTCGCGGGGACAGGCCCTTGCGCTTCGCTAACCCTTCACCTCCATCAGGTTGGGTAGGGGACTCTCACCCCCAAGCTGCTCAACATGCCCGGCACACCACAGGCGGGGGCGCCAGTGCCGCCCCTCTTTCTCGGCCACGAGGGCACGCCCCGCGAATCCTCAACCTGCAACTTGTAACCTGTACCCTGGAACCTGGCCCCGGCGGCCCGGCGCCTGCCGGCGCTCCCTCAGAACTCCTCCATCTGGATAGCGTGGAGGAAGGCGGCGGCCTTGTCGTTGCGCAGCTCCTCCACCCGCTCCCAGTGTTCGGTCAGTCCCTCCTCCACGGCCTCCGCGGGCAATGGGCGGCCCGCGGCCTGCTCGGCGAAGATCTCGTGGAGGGCCATCTCCTCGAAGAGCCGGGAGAGCAGCCTCTTCACGAGGGCCGGCTGGAGCCCCTGCAGCAGCGTGGTGAGGGCGCCGAAGAGGGCGTCCACCTTCTCGTCGGCCGGGTCGTACATGGGCGGCTCCTTCCCGCGGGGCGGCTCACTCCTGGGCGTCAAGGTGTGCCAGGAGGGCCACGCCTGTGATCTGTTCGAAGCGCTGGGCCAGCGACGGAACGGGGCCCAGCGGCTCATCCAGCACGATCTTCTCCAGCCTCGCGTAGGGCACGAAGAAGGTGGCGAGCCCCATGGTGCCGCCCGCGCCGGCGGCCACCTGGCGGGCCCAGTCCTCCACGGAGGCCAGGTCGATCCCCCGCACCCAGACGCCCGTGGGGTCCATCCTGATGAGCAGACCCCAGCTCTTCTCCCGCGGGTCGCGCAGGTGGAGGATCACGCAGCTTCCCGGGCCGGCCGCCGCCCCGTGGCGCTCCGTCGCGCCCCGACGGGGGGGGCGAGCCCGCTTACTACTTTCGGGGTTTTTCGGAGAGCTCAAGCAGGACACCTCCCGTGGATTTGGGGTGGACGAAGGCCACCTTGCAACCGCCGGCGCCCGCGCGGGGAACCCGGTCGATGAGCTGGAACCCCTCGGCCGCCAAGCGCTCCAGCGCCGCCGCCACGTCGGGAACCTCCACGCAGAGGTGGTGGAGCCCCGGCCCCTTCCTGGCGATGAATTTCCCGATGGGCCCCTCGGGGTCCGTGGACTGGAGCAGTTCGAGGCGGGTCTCGCCCAGGGGGTAGAAGGCCACCGTGACCTTCTGCTCCTCCAGCTCCTCGCGCCCGGCGCAGGCGAGGCCCAGCGACTCGTAGAGGCGGCCGGCCGCCTGCAAATCTTCCACGGCGATGCCCACGTGGTCGAGTTTCACGGCCGCACCTCCCAGCAGATCCGTCGGAGAATCTCATCGGAGGCGGTGTAGGGGTCCGCCTCCCTCCGCACGAAGGCCTCCAGCAGGCGCCGCTCCTCCTCGGGCGGGAGCCAGCGCTCCCGCAGTCTCGCCAGGAAGCCCTCGGCCAGAAGATCGCTGAACTTCTGCGTGAACTTGAGCAGGAGGCGGTCCCGGCCCTCCTCGCTCGCGGCGAGGTGCTCCCGGTGCTTCTCCACCGCCGCCACCAGCTCGGGGACGCCTTCGCCGCGTGAGGCCACGGTCTTGAGAATGGGAGGCGTCCAGGCCAGCTCCTCCCCCGCCAGCGTGAGCGCGCTGTGCAGCTCCCGCTCCACCCGGTCCACGCCGTCGCGGTCGGCCTTGTTGATGACGAAGACGTCGGCGATCTCCATGATGCCGGCCTTGATCACCTGGATGTCGTCCCCCATGCCGGGCACGAGCAGCACGAGCACCGTGTCCGCCTCGCGCACGATGTCCACCTCGTCCTGGCCCACGCCCACCGTCTCTACGAGGATCACGTCGAAGCCGGCGGCGTCCAGCACCGTGAGCGCGTCGCCCGTGGCGCCGGAGAGCCCGCCCATGTGGCCGCGGGTGGCCATGGAGCGGATGAAGACCCCCTCGTCCAGGGCCCGCCCCTGCATCCGGATCCGGTCTCCCAGGATGGCCCCGCCGGAGAAGGCCGAGGAGGGGTCCACCGCGGCCACGGCGACCGTCAGGTTCTGTTCGCGGTAGGCGCCGATGAGCTTGTCCACCAGCGTGGACTTGCCGGCCCCGGGAGGGCCCGTGATGCCAATGATGCGGCCCCGGCCCGCGCGCCGGTACAGGTCGCCCAGGATGTCGAGGTACCCCTCCCGGCGGTCCTCCACCACGCTCAGGCAGCGCGCGAGGGCCCGCCTGTCCCCGGCGACGACCTTTTCTGACAAGGGATGCAAGGGCAGTCCTCCCTGATCGAATGCGGATCTTCGGTCTTTTCCCCGGGGGGCGCCTTTCACCGGGTCAACCCGGCGGAGCCCGTCTCCGCGCGGGCGGGCTGGCACCGACCGCCCTTGCGGCGCGGGCCCTCAGGCCCCCCACTCCTTCAAGAGCTGCCGCGCGATGACCAGCCGCTGGACCTCGCTCGTCCCCTCGCCGATGGTGTTCAGCTTCGAGTCGCGGTAGAACTTCTCCGCCAGGAAATCCTCGGTGAAACCGTAGCCCCCCAGGATCTGCACGGCCCTTTCGCCGGCCCAGACGGAGACCTCCGCTGCGTAGAGCTTGGCCATGGCCGAGAGCTTGGTCACCCGCTGGCCCTTGTCCTTCTTGGCCGCCGCCTGCATGGTGAGCAGCCGGGCCGCCTCGATGCGCGTGGCCATGTCGGCGAGGGCCCACTGGATGGCCTGGAACTCGCAGATCTTCTGCCCGAAGGCCTCCCGCTGCTGGGAGTAGGCCAGCGCCGTATCGAAGGCCCCCTGCGCGCCGCCGAGGGAGAGCGAGGCGATGGAGATCCGTCCGCCGTCCAGGACCGCGAGGGCGTTCTGGAAACCCTGGTTGACCTCGCCGAGCCGGTTCTCGTCGGGAACGTAGCAATCCTCCAGGATGAGCTCGCTCGTGTCCGAGGCCCTCAGCCCGAGCTTCTTCTCGCGCTTCCCGGAGCGGAAGCCGGGGGTCCCCTTCTCGATGACGAAGGCCGTCACCCCGTGGTGGGGATCGCTCTTGTCCGTGAGCACCATGACCACGGCGATGCCGCCGATGGTGGCGTGGGTGCAGAAGGTCTTGTTGCCGTTGAGTACCCACCCGTCGCCCTTGCGCACGGCGGTGGTCCTCAGCCCCGCCGCGTCGGAGCCGGAACCGGGTTCGGTGAGGGCCCAGGCGCCCACGACCTCGCCCGAAGCGAGCCGGGGCAGGAAGCGCCGCCTCTGCTCGTCCGTGCCCCACAGATAGATGTGGTTGCTGCAGAGAGAGTTGTGGGCGGCCACGCTGATGCCGACGGAGGGGTCCACGCGGGAGAGCTCCTCCACGACGATCACGTAGTCCATGTAGCTCATCCCCGCCCCGCCCAGCTCCTCGGGAAAGATGACCCCCATGAAACCCAGCTCGCCGAGCTTGTCGTAGAGGCGGCGGGGCAGCTCGCACTGCGCCTCCCACTCACGGACGTGCGGGCGGATCTGCTCCTCGGCAAAAGACCTCACCGTCTCCTTCAGGACCTGCTGTTCTTCGGTCAGCTCAAAGTTCACGGGCGCCTCCCCTCAGAAGAGGAAATAGTATACCCAAATTCGGCGCGCGGGAGCGCGGCCTCGGGGAAGCGAGTATGGAGCTAAGCAAGAAGCGAGGCTCCTCTCACGGGTCTGCGCGCATCGGCCCTCCCGGCAGGCCCCCGTTTTCGCGGGAGCTGGCGCCTCGACCGAAGCGCGGTGGTTCTGCAAGAGCTGCTGCGTTGTGGAAGCGGTCGTGAAATGGGGCACGTTGCCTTATGCGTTTCGCGGAAAGGCCTGCGCCCCGCGCAGACGCCTATACTCAAGCCAGGTGAACACGACGACAAGGACATCAAGGACCGAGAGTACGAGAAGCTCAGGAGAGGGAGTGTGCGAGTAGCGGTAGATCTGATAGGTGAGAAAGAGCAGGAATGCCAAGATAGCCGCAGGGTAGGCCCAAGCCCGTTTCTGTAGCAGAGCTGTGACTAGAGCCACTTTGACGATTCCGTGCCAGAGCAAGTACGTGGCGGCGAACGCCTGAGAGCCGCCAGAGAGGTGCTGCGTATTGTTGAGAAGGTAGGTTGATACGAGGTCGTGCGGGTCCTCGCTTAGCTCATGCTGGGTTAGAATTCGGACGATGCTGTAGACTCTCATTGGGCTGACAAGGAAGAGCAGCGCACCACCGACTATCTCAAGCGCGCCGTCAATGCCTTTGCTGATGACGCTGATATCGAAAAGTATGTGGACGATGCGATCTCTCTGCATGGCCTTCAAGGTCCGACCTACTGCCGCCTTACTTCTGTACTTCTGGGTACTTCTTACTTCTGGGGACACAATACCTATTAGACTACTCCTGCTGACACAATACCTATTGCTCCTCTCCCTTCTTCTTCCTTCCGGGTTTCTGCGGCTTGAGGGTGCGGCCGAGCCGTCCTTCGAGCCTCTCGATGAATCGATCCGAGCCCAGCGGGCGACCTGTCCTCTCGCAGCGGCGGATCGCCTCGGCTTCCGCCTCTGCCAGACCGCCCTTCAGAAGAGAAGCCCACTCCTGAGGGCTCCCGAGGGGCTTTGGCGATCGGATGATCGCACCATACTCCCCTCTCAGGTGCGCGCCAGAGCTGCTCCAGCGCCATGCCTCGGGCTTCTTCACCAGACCCGCCCGAACCGGGTTCAGCTCGATGTACCGCGCACAGGCCACCGCGTAGGGCCCCTCCATCGGAAAGGATGCGAACCGGCCCTGCCACAGATAGCCCCGCCATTGCTCACGGAAATTGACCCGGCGCGTGTACCTCCGGTGCGTCTCTCCGATGGCCCCCGCCAGCCCCTCCGGACTGTGCGGCACCACCATGAGATGGACGTGATTAGGCATGAGGCAGTACGCCCATACCTCGACCCCCTCGTGCAGGCACCATTCAGACAGCAGATCCAGGTACGCCTGGTAGTCCTCATCGTTGAAGAAGACCCGCTGCCTCCGGTTCCCCCGCTGCGTCACATGGTGCGGATATCCCTGCGCCACCACCCGAGCGATCCTAGCCATGGCCCCATCTTATGGCCTTTCGAATCACTTCGTCAAGATATTAGTATTGTGTCCCCATATTTTAATTGTGTCCCCATATTTTAATCGGGCAGGGCCTCGTACTTGCGGCGGCGGCGACGCCAAGCGGCGGCCGCGGCGAGGAGGAAGAGGAGGGTGACGGCGATCCAGAGCACGGCGGGCGAGGTGGCCTCCTCCAGCCACCGCCCCCACCAGGGCATGTTCTTGGCCCAGGCGCGAAAGGCCGCCTCGGGGCTCACGCCGAAACGCCTGCGAAAGGCGGCCCCCACGGAGCCGTCGCGGCGGGCCTCCACGACGAAGGCCGTCACGCTGGCATCATCGGGAAAGAGGTCCCTCACGAAGCCCTTGACCAGCGCGTAGGAGCGGCGCACCGAGCCCTCTCCTCCCGCGAAGTCGGCCTCCACGCGCTGAAGGCTCCAGCTCCCCCGCGCCACGTACGGCAGGGCAAGCGTGGCGTAGACCGAGTCGCTGAAGCTCCACTCCCCCGAGGCGCGCATGGCCAGCCCCTCGTCCAGCCAGCGCGGCGGCTCGTAGCCCAGGGCCCGGTAGAGCATGACGTGGGAGACCTCGTGGCGGAGCGTCTGGTCCGCGTCGCCGAAGGGGTAGGGGCCGCACCGGGACAGGTCGATCAGGATGCGCCCGGAGGCCGGCTCGGCGGCGCCCGCCGCGTAGGCCGGGAACGCTTGCCAGTCGGCGGGCAGCGCCGACGCGCTCTGAATCACGCGCACGTGAATGGGCCGGGCGCAGAGGGCGGGAGGAACGTCGTAGAGCCGGCAGAGGTCCCGCGCGGAGGTTTCCAGGACGCCGTGCAGCGCGCCGAGGGCAGCCGGAGGCTCTGTCTGCGCGGAGGCCGGGCGGAGGGATGGAAGCAGCAGGCTGGCGAAGAGCAGAGCCGCGGCGCCCAACGGGGCCCTCGGCGGCCCCCGTCTGGCCGTCACACCCGTTCACCCTCGGCTGGGGCAGAAAAGACCGGGGTCGGCTTTCCCTTCTCGTCCAGGGCCACCATGTGGAAGAGGCCCCGGGTGCAGAGCTCGCGCTGGCCGGTCTTGGGCTCCTCGCGGTACATGTTGACCTGCACCTGCATGGAGGTGCGCCCCACACCGATCACCTGGGCCTCCACCACCGCCACCTCGCCCCAGCGGACGGGGACCCGGAAGTCCAGGCGCTCGATGGAGGCCGTGACGCAGTGGTGGGCGCAGAGGCGGATGGCCGCCAACCCGGCGGCGATGTCCATCCACTCCACCGCCCTCCCGCCGAAGAGCGACCCCAGCGGGTTCGTGTCGTCGGGCATGATCAGGTGGGTGGACGAGGCCACCCCTCTCGTAAGGTCCAGATCCATGGTTCCTCCTGTCGGCCGTACGCCGTCCGTCCCCTCTCGCCGATGCCCCGGGGAGCCTCCCGGCGGGTTCGGTCCCCGGCGCTCCATCTCAGAAATGGCCGGCCTTGGCGGTCACCCTGAAGCCTCCTCTGAGGCTTCTCCCCTGAAGGATCTCGGGCAATGGCCGTGCGGGACCGGCGATGGAGATTCTTCCGGGGGAGCCCTTCGCAACGGCGGCCTCAGAATGACGGCCTCGGAGCGGGGGCTTTCCAGGCAACAGCAGCCCCATCACACGTTGAACCGGAAGAGGCAGACGTCGCCCTCGCGCATGACGTACTCCTTGCCCTCCGAGCGCCAGAGGCCCTTCTCCTTGATCTTCTTCTCGTCCTTCCCGCAGGCCAGCCAGTCCTCGTAGGAGTATACCTCCAGCCGAATGAAGCCGCGCTCCAGGTCGCTGTGGATCTTGCCCGCCGCCTGGGGCGCCCGCGTGCCCTTGGTGATGGTCCAGGCGCGCGTCTCGTCCTCGCCGGCGGTCAGGAAGGTCATGAGGCCCAGGAGGTCGAAGCCGGCGTGGATGATCTGGCTGAGGGCCGACTCCTTCAGGCCGTAGGCCTCCATGAACTCCGCGCGCTCCTCCAGCGGAAGCCCGGCCATCTCCGCCTCGATCTTCCCGCAGACGCGGACGCAGGGCGCCCGCTCGGCCGCCGCCACCGCCTCCAGCGCCGAGGCGTGGGCGTGGTCCGGGGCGAGCCCCGTCTCGTCGATGTTGGCCACGTAGAGGATGGGCTTGATCGTGAGCAGGTTGAGGTCGCTGAGCAGGGCCCACTCCTCCTTGGGCAGGTGGGCCTCCCGCGCCGGGCGGCCCTCGTCGAGCTGGCCCTTCACGGCCTCCAGCGCCGCCAGCAGCCGCTTGGCGGGGGCGTCGCCCGTGCGCGCCAGCTTGATGACCCGCTCGCGGCGCCTCTCCACGGTGGCGAGGTCCGACAGGGCCAGCTCCAGGTGGATGGTCTCCACGTCCCGCGCCGGGCTGACGGAGCCGTCCTCGTGGATCACCTGCTCGTCCTCGAAGCAGCGCACCACGTGGACGATGGCGTCCACCTCGCGAATGTGCGCCAGGAACTGGTTGCCCGAGCCCCCGCCCTGGGCCGAGCCGCGCACCAGGCCTGCCACGTCCACGAAGCGGAGCGTGGTCGGCGTGATCTTCTTCGAGCGGTTCACCTTGCCCAGCTCGTCGAGCCTGGGATCGGGAACGCCCACCACGGCGATGTTGGGGTCCGCGGAGGCGCTGGTGAAGGCGCCCACCTGGGCGTTGGCCGCCGTCAGCGCGTTGAAGAGGCTCGTCTTGCCGACCCTCGGGAGCCCCACGATGCCACACGAAAGAGCCATGACCCGACCTCCCGCGCCATTCTACCCCAGAGAAGGGGCCCTCCGCTTGCCCCGCGCCTCATCCCACGCTACATTCACGTTACATGAGGTGCTGGCCTTGTATACCGTGACGATCGATTACGAAGTCTGCGAAAACAGCGGATACTGCTTCGAGCTCTGCCCCGAGGACGTCTTCGAGCTCAAGGTCTCCCAGGTGGTCGTGGTGCGCCCCGAGAGCTGCACGGGCTGCTGGCTCTGCGTCGAGCACTGCCCCACCGGCGCCGTCACCGTGGAGTGAGCCTCCGGATGATGGCGCTGCTGTCGTGGTCCTTGGGGTCTCCCACGATGGCGATGCGGCCTCCGTACCTCAAGACCGCCTCGCGCTCGGGCACCGTCTCGGGAGTGTAGTCCGTCCCCTTGCAGTGGACGTCAGGCTCCAGCAGTTCGATGAGCGGCGCCACGGTCAGCTCCCCAAAGAGCGTCACGTAATCCACACAGGCCAGACTGGCGATGATCTCGAGCCGGTCCTGTTCCGGCTGGATGGGCCTTCCCTCCCCCTTGAGCGCCCGCACCGAGGCGTCCGCGTTGAGCGCGACCAAGAGGAGATCGGCCTCCCGCTTCGCCCCCTGGAGGTAGCGCACGTGGCCCACGTGGAGGAGGTCGAAGCAGCCGTTGGCCAGAGCCAGCGTCTCCCCTCTCCGGGCGCCGCGGGCGAGCCGCTCCGCCGCCTCTCGGTGGCTCAGGATCTTGGAAGCGATGCGCTCTTCAAATGGGGTGGGCACGGCAGATCCTTCTTAGGAGTGAGGAGTGGGAAGTGAGGAGTGAGGAGTGAGAAGTAAGAAATAAGAAGTGAGGAGTGGGAAGTGAGGAGTGAGGAGTAAGGAAAAAATTGGCAATTCGACATTAGCCATTCCCAATCCCCCCTCACAGTCTCCCCTCCCCCCACGCTTGCAGCGTGTTCCTCAGCTCCTCCACGTCGGTGGTGGCGGTGCCGTGCTTCTGGACCACGACGCCTCCGGCGGCGTTGGCGATGGCCGCCGCATCCGGAAAGCTGGCGCCCGCAGAGAGGGCCAGCACGTACGCCGCGATGACGGTGTCACCGGCCCCGGTGACGTCCACCACCTGGTCCGAACCCACGACGGGCAGGTGCAGGGGCCTCTGCCCGGGCTCGAAAAGGCTCATCCCCTTGGCGCCCCGGGTCACCAGCAACGCCTGGAGTCCCATGCGCGCCCGAAGGCGCTCGCCCACGCTCTCCAGCAGGGCCTCGTCGTCCCCGAGGCTGACCTCGCAGGCCTCCTCGAACTCCTCCTCGTTGGGGGTGGCCGTGGTCAGGCCACGAAACCGGGCGAGGGCGAAGCGCGAGTCCAGGGCCGAGACGGGGACCGACTTCGCGTAATCCGCCACCCCCACGGCCTCCACGAGGCCTAGCCCGTAGTCCGAGAGGATGAGGGCCGCCGCCCCCTTCAGCGCGCCCTCCAGGGCGCCCCGCAGCTCCGCCACCAGCGGGGGCGTGAAGACGTTGGCCTCGCCCGAATCCACCCGGGCCAGCTGCTGCTTGGGACCGTGGAGGGGTCCCGCCAGGATGCGCGTCTTGGTGGGAGTCTCCCAGGCCGCGGGCCTGGCGATCGCTTTCAGGGGAATGCCCTTCTCCGCGAAGAGGCTCAGGAGGGCGTCTCCCTCTCGGTCCTGACCCGCTACGCCGACCGGCACGGGCGTGGCACCCAGCGCCGCCAGGTTCCATACGGTGTTGGCGGCGCAGCCCGGGACGAGCCGCGTCCGCGTCAAGCGCACGATGGGGACGGGCGCCTCGCGCGAGATCCGCTGCACGGCCCCGTACCAGAAGCGGTCCAGCACCAGATCGCCCGCCACGACCACGCGGACTCCCGCGAAGCGGCCGACGATCTCCGAGAGTTTCCACCAGCGCTCCTTCATGAAGTGCTCCCCTGGGGCGCGTTTCGGGCGCCCGCCTCCGAGAGGCCGCTAGCGGCCTTGCGCATCTTTCAGGATCCACTCCGCGGCCGAGACCAGGTCCTCCGCCATGAAGTCCGGTTGCTCTGTCCAGCCCTGCCGCTGGTAGGTGTACTCCCCCAGCCCGTAACCCGTGAGGACGAGTACGCCCTTGGCCCCCACGGAGTGGGCGAAGGCGACGTCGCCGATCTTGTCCCCCAGGACGTAGCAGCGGGTCAGCTCCAGATCGAACTCGCGGGCTCCCCGCAAGAGCATGCCGGGCTTGGGTTTGCGGCAGTCGCACGCCTGCCGGTAGGGTGGCGCGCCCACGGAGGGGTGGTGCGGGCAGTAGTAGAGCGCGTCCAGCCTGGCTCCCAGGCGCCCCAGCATCTCCTGCAGGCGGTCCAGATTCTCCCGGACCAGATCCTCCGTGAAGTAGCCCCGGGCCACGCCCGCCTGGTTGGTGGCGAGGAGCACCGGGACGGAGGCCCGGTTGAGGAGGCGGATGCCCTCCGCCGCGCTGGCGATCAGCCTCAGGCGGGACGGATGATTCACGTATCCCACCTCCTCGGTGACGGTCCCGTCGCGGTCCAGGAAAACGCCCCATTTCGCCGATTGCGTCATCTGTTCGAACTCCGGTGGAGGAAACATGGCTATTGAGCGATTAAGCGATTGAGCCATTAGGTGATCAGCGGGGGAGGAGGAGCTTCCTCTCCTTTCTTCACCGGCTCGCCGTCTCCCCGTTTTCCTGTCTCCTTCCCCTCCTCCGGCCGCGTCCGCCAGCGCTGGTGCATCCAGAACCAAGCCTCGGGTTGGACCCGGACGGCCTCTTCGATGCGCGCGGTCCCCAGCTCCGTGATCTTCTGCGCGTCCGCCTCCCGGTCCCCGGAATCGGGCGGGGAAATGGGAGGGCCGTACACGATCCGGTATCGCCCGCCCGGCTCGGGAAAGGCAAAGACCGGCAGGATTGGGACCTGGAGCCTGGCGGCGAGGCTCCCGAGGGCGGGGGTCGTGGCGGCGGGACGGCCGAAAAAGGGCACGAAGTGCCTTCCCGGCTCCCCGAAGTTCTGGTCGATCACGAAGGCGATGCCCCTGCCCTGCCTGAGCCCCCTGACCACCTCCCGGACCGCGTTGCGCTTGTGCACGACGCGGTTGCCCGTGCTCTCCCGCAGGCGCGCCAGGTACCTCTCCAGATGGGGGTTGTCCAGGGGCCGCGTCACCATCCAGAGTGGATGGCCCAGGGCGGCCTGCAGGTGCGCCACCCGCTCCCAGTTGCCGAAGTGCCCCGACAGAAGAAAATAGCCCTTCCCCGCCTGCTCGATCTGCTGCAGCCACTCCCATCCCTCGAAGGTGACCGTGGGAAGGAGCCGTCTCACGTCGGGCCTCTGGCACACGATCTCCGTGAGGAGGCGCCCCAGGTGGCGGAAGCTGCCCCGCGCCACCCGCCGGCACCACGCCTCATCGGCGTCGGGATAGGCCGCCTCCAGATTGGCCAGGGCCACCCCCCGGTGGCGCCGGTCCACGAGGAAGGCCAGGTCCCCCAGGAGGCGTCCGGCCCGGTTTCCGATCCCCCGGGGCGAGAGCCCGACCACCGCGGCCACCACCCGCACAACCGCGTACTCGACGGCCCACCGCGCTCGCTCAGACATGGAGAAGGAGCTCCACGATCCCGCGGATCCTCTCGAAGACGGCCTCCCGAGATCCGCCGCCATCCACGGGCCGGATGCGCCGCGGGAACTCCCGGGCCAGCGCCTCGTACCCTTCGGCCACCCGGCGATGGAAGGCCTCCTCTTCGGCCTCGAATCGGCCCTCCGCCGAACTCGAGGTGCTGTTTCTGGAGCGGGCCCGGGTGAGCGCCTTCTCCACTGGCAGCCGGAGAAAGAGGGTGAGCCCCGGTTCCAGCCCACCCGTCGCCAGGGCGTGCACCCGCTCCACCGCCTCGCGGGGCAGCCCCCGCCCGAAGGCCTGATAGGCCCTCGTAGCGTCCCCGTAGCGGTCGCAGACCACCCAGGCCCCGCGCTCCAGGGCGGGGCGGATGACCCTTGCCACGTGCTCCGAGCGTTCGGCGGCGTAGAGCAGTAGCTCGGTGGAGGGTAGGAGGTCCGACCCGTCGGACAGCAGGAGGGCCCGGAGGGCGGGCCCGATGGGCGAGCCGCCGGGCTCGCGGGTCTCCACGACCTCCACGCCCCGCCCCCGAAGAAGCTCGGCCAGCATTCGCGCCTGGGTGGTTTTCCCGCAGCCCTCGACACCTTCGAAAGTAACGAACACAGTCTCCTCCGCGTGAGAGTGTAGCAGAAGGGTCATCGGGACGATACGATTTCGCCGGTTCGCGGCGGAACGATCTTCACCGCCGTCCCTGGGGCATTTACCCCGATTCTAGGCCTGCTAAGCGGCTTCCCACCCTCAACCCCGAAAAGACCCTCGCCCACCCTCCCCGAGCATCGGACGATGGAGCAAAATACGGGCAGCCGGGCCTGGGACCTTCGCGCCTCCCGTCGCAAGCGGATCATGGTTGCCCGCGCTTCTCTTGGGGGAAAAGATGCGCTATCTGCTTAAAACCGGAGAAACCGCCGAGACGGTCCTGGAGAGGGCGGTGCAGTCGGCCTTTCTGGTGGTCGAGGGGATGGTGCCCGACAACCAGCGGGAAGACATCGAGGTGGGACTCTACGTGGCCCTCCGGCGGGTGTTTCACGAGAACGTGGTCCGATCGGAGGTCTGCGGAACCCTTCCCACCTGCGACCACACCGCCGAACAACTGGCCTTCACGCGCCGGGAACGGGCCGTTGGGAGTGGCTGCGGCCACTGAGAGGAGGCCGGACTTCCGGCCTCCACGCGGAAGGGCCCGTCAGCCCTTCGCCAGGAGACGCGCGGCCTCCTTGGCGTGGTAGGTCAGGATGATGGAGGCGCCGGCGCGGCGGATGGAGGTCAGGGTCTCCATCACGACGCGGTCGTTGTCGATCCAGCCCAGGCGGGCCGCCGCCTTGACCATGGAGTATTCGCCGCTCACGTTGTAGGCCGCCAGGGGAACCGCGAAGGTCTCCCTCACCCTTCGGATGATGTCCAGGTAGGGCAAGGCGGGCTTCACCATGACGATGTCCGCCCCCTCCTCCAGGTCCAGCTCCACCTCGCGGATGGCCTCCTCGGCGTTGGGGGGGTCCATCTGGTAGGAGCGCCGGTCACCGAACTGCGGCGCCGAATCGGCCGCGTCGCGGAAGGGGCCGTAGTAGGCCGAGGCGTATTTGGCCGAGTAGGCCATGATGGGCACGGACTGGAAGCCCTCCTCGTCGAGCGTGGCCCGGATGGCTCCCACCCTGCCGTCCATCATGTCCGAGGGGGCCACCACATCGGCCCCGGCCCTGGCGTGGGAGAGGGCGGTCAGGCAGTGAATGAGCACCCCCTCGTCGTTGAGCACCACCCCGCCCTTCACGGGGGCGCAGTGGCCGTGATCGGTGTACTCGCACAGGCACACGTCGGTGACCACCAGCAGGTCGTCGCCGAAGGCCTTCTTGGCGGCCCGCACGCCCTTCTGGATGATCCCCTCCTCCGAGTAGGCCTCGGAGCCCCTGGCATCCTTGTGCCCGGGAATGCCAAAGAGGATCACGGACCGGACGCCCAGCGCGAGCGCCTCCTCCATCTCTTTCAGCGCCTTGTCCACCGACTGGCGGTAGATGTCGGGCATGGAGGGGATCTCCTGGCGCACGCGGCGGCCCTCGCAGAGGAACATGGGATAGACGAAGTCCTTGGGCGAGAGGCGGGTCTCCTCCACCATGCTCCGGAGGATGGGGTTTCCGCGCAGCCGGCGGGGCCGGTGCACCAGGCCGAGGTCCACGGGCTTACTCTTCGCTGATGTCGCCATCTTCGCCTCCCCAGAAGAACTCGTTGGCACAGTTCCGGCCGCAGAATTCCTTGCCACCGTACACGTACCGGCACTCGTCGCAGAAATAGCGGTGGCACATGGGACACTTGCCGAGGTGCTGGTGGAAGCCGGCCACCCCGCACACCTCGCAATACTCGCCCTTTTCCCCCCGGTGCTGCTCCTCGTCCTCTTCGACCCA
Source organism: Acidobacteriota bacterium (assembly GCA_021787565.1). Classification (GTDB taxonomy): domain Bacteria; phylum Acidobacteriota; class UBA4820; order UBA4820; family DSQY01; genus DTPS01. The sequence goes on along the minus strand of JAJYLT010000022.1, from coordinate 11,312 downwards.
GCCGACCATGACCGTCCTCCAGGGGGCCACTATACCCGACCCCCCCGTGCCGCTCAACAGTACCCCTCCACCCCAATTCCGCGATAGCGGCTCAACGCCTGCGTAGGAGCGGCGCCTCGCCGCGAACCGGGTGACCCTGCGACCAGGATGCGGTGCCCGCGTACGGTCCGTCGCGCCGGGGGCGGCGCTCCTACGAGTGCAATTCCATCGCGGGATCGGGGGCTCCACCCAAGTTCCGCGGTGGAGAATTGGAAGGAGCCGTCCGCCTCGGGCCGGGCAGCTCCCATCCATCGACGCATGGTATATTGAAGCGGTAGGGCTTTCGAGGCGCGCCCGATCCCGGAGGTGGCGACCGACATGCGATCAAAACACACGCTCGGATTTCTGGCTATTCTTCTGATTCTGGCCCTGCCCATCTCCTGCGGCGACTTGGTGGACGCCAATGCGGCCAAGGCTCTCCGCGAGAGCATCGGCCGCGAGACGGTCACGGTCTTTCCGGCCTTCGTCCTGGACACGGAAGGCCATACCTACAGCGCGGGCGCATCCCCACTCATAGCGGAGCTCCTGACCACCGAAGGCCTCGGTATAGCCCAGCCCTCCGGCAGGGAGATCCCCGTGCAGATGGCCTGGCAGATGAACGACGCCAGCCTGCTCCGGGAGTGCGCGAGCGACCTCGTGGCCTACGTGAGGGCCAACCCCATCTCCACTGACTACGCCCTCTTCCCCCAATTCCTCATGGGCGAAACCAGGGCCCGCGCCATCCAGTGCGTGGCCGTGGACTCCAGGGGCCGCGTCGCCTTCGCCCTCGTGCTCAACGGCCAGAACCCCCTCTTCCGTCAGGCGCCCACCGCCACGACGGAGGACTGCAGCCGCCTGCTCAATCTGGCCCTGCGCTCCGCGTGGAGGGGTGCCCCGTAGACGACTGCTCCTCGGTTCCACCTTTTCTGGCGTTCAGGCCCTCGCGACCCTTCGCCCCATGGCGGCGGTCATGCACGCCTCGATGTTCTCCGACACGAGATCCACGACCCCCGCGTCCAGCTTCCTGGCTTCGGCCATCTCGCGCAGCACCGTCAGCACGCGATCGGACACGAGCGCTCGCCGGTAGGGCCGCGCCTGGGCCAGGGCCTGCACGACGTCGGCCACGGCCACGATGCGCGCGGGGAGCGACAGGCGCTCGGGAGGCAGGCGGAAGGGGTATCCCGTGCCATCCACGGTCTCGTGATGGAAGGACGCCCACTCCGTCAGCTCCTCCAGCCCCTTGATCTTGCTCAAGATTTGGTAGGTCTCGAAGGGGTGCCTCGCCATCGCCGCCATCTCCTGTTCGTTGAGCCGCCCCGGCTTGCCCAGGATCCGGTCCGGCACGCGCAGCTTGCCCATGTCGTGCAGCAGCCCGGCGATCTCCAGGAGAAGGCAGGTCTCCTCCGGCAGGGCCGCGAGCTCTCCCAGCAGCCGGGAGACGCGCGCCACGCCCCGCGAATGAGACTCCGTGTAGGCGCTCTTGTAATCCACGATCTGGCTGAAGATGTCCGCCAGACGGCCGAGTTGATCGAGGGAGAGCTCGGCCGTGCAGCAGGCCCAGGCGGCGCCGGCCAGGTAGCGGTCGAGGTAGCGGGGCTCCAGGGTGAGCCAGAAGGCCTCCCGCAGGGAGACCTCCCGGAAGGCCTGAACCAGGGCGGGAGCGAACAGGGTTCCCGAGTGCTCCCCGATGGTCCTCACGATGTCCTCGCGCGCGAGCAGAAGCTCTTCGGCCGAGCGGCCCCGAAGATAGACGTCCACGCGGTCGGCCAGGAAGATCGCGTTCGCGGCCAGGATCGCCTCCTCGGTCCGCGAAGCCGGATCCGTCTCCTCCCAGGGCGTGTGGTGGTAGCGCACGATGCCGGCGACGGCGCTGAAGGGCTCGAACTCCGACAGGAGGCCGTATCCTCTCTCGCAATGAGCGCTCGGATTCTCCACGTCGAATTCGGCGAGCAGGCGCCCGTGGACCTCCGTCGAGGAGACGCCGCAATCGTGCAGGACGGAGGCGAGAAACAGCTCCCCCCTGGCCCGCCTCGGCCAGTCCAGGAACTTGGCGCATTCTCCCGCGATGTAGGCCACGCGCCGGCCGTGCTGGATCACGTCCACCCCCACCAAGTCCAGCGCGTCCGAAAGGGCGAAGGTGACCTGCGTCAGGTCTACGGTCAATGCCATGCTTTCCCCCTCCCGTGCGGCGGCCCGCCATTGGGCCGGCGCACCCCGGCCCGACCGAACCGTTCTCCAGCCTTTGTCAGCTAATGTAAGCCCTTCCCGCTGCCCCCGCCATTCGGGCGGGCGCTCGCCGCGGGGGCCTCGGCCGGGCGCTCGCGGCGGACCCTTGGCCCCGCCGCCGGGGAACACGGGGCTGCCCCCCGCGGAAGTCGCCCTTCGGCACAAGGACCCGCTCCTCACTTTCACCCTAGGCGTGGAGCAGTTCCGCGGCTGGATCAGACTTCCTCTAAACTCCGTACGAGTGGCTCAGCGCTCCTCGCCGTGCCTTCGCGCAGTGGGCATCTTCTCTCCTCCTCGGTGCAGGACTCCACCCATCGCCTGTTCCCGCGAGCTGGCCGGCGCTTGTTTGTCCTGTAGGGTAGCCGATTGGGCGGTCTCGGAGGACAGGCCTTCCCCGGACTGCACGCGGTTCCACACCACTCCGCCGTTGCCCAGCAGGGTCTTGCCCCAGAGGTTGCCGTAACCCGCAAGGTTTCCGTTGACGCTCACGGGCGCCAGCGGAGCGAAGAGCTGGAGGTTGACCCTGGCGTTCCCGTTCAGCATCACGCCCTGCGCCGACGTGGAGATCAGCACGAGGCTCTCCGGCCTCCCACCGTCGTTGACCTTGCAGGAGCCGTTGATGGTGACCGATCCGGTGATGACGAAGGTCACGCCGCCCGCGGCCACCAGCGACCCGGTCCCGTTGACGGTAAAGGAGCTCACCAGATAGGTGCCCCCGGGCAGGGTACAGGTCTTGTTTCCGTTCAGCTTGAAGTTGCCGTTTCCATCCAGATACTGAGCCGGGATCTGGGTGTTGTCGTTGTGGTCCGTGGCGTAGGCCAGCCAGTCGGCCGCCCGCTGCTCGTCGCACGGGATGGCCGCGCTGGCGGGATCGGTCGAGCCCAGCACCTGTCCGCTCTGGCCCGTTATCCTCACGCTCTGTCCCGGACCGGGCGTGGCGTTTCCGTCGATCAGGTTGGAGCCGCTGACCGTGATGGAGCCGTTGGAGGCCACATGACCGCCGAAGCCCGGCGAGCCACCCACGGACGGTACGCCGTAGAGCTTCACCGTCCCGTTCACGTTCAGGCCATCGCAGCCGAACCAGGCTACCTGGGACAAAAAGGGCGGAAGCGTCGGCGTGGAGCTCCCGCTCACCGTGAAGTGGGCCGTGGCTTCGCCCGTGTTGCCCGCGCAGTCCGTAGCCGTCACCACCAGCGTGTAGTCTCCTGGATTCGTAAGGGTCGTGCCGCTGACAAGGGCTGCCCCGTTGAGCAAGGCGGTGGTCTGGGCCAGGTGGAGATCGGTCGCCTGGAAGGCCGGCTGGACCGGGACGGTGTAGCTTCCTCCGTCCGCCACGCCGCTGATCTGCACCACTGGAGGGGTGAGGTCGATCGTGTAATGAACCATGAGGGTCGTGCTCGCATCGCCGCAGCCGTTGGGGGCGGTGACTGTCAGCGTGTGGTCGCCTTCGTCCGCGATGGGCGTGCCCCAGGCGTAGGGAGCCCCGTCCAGGGTCACGGTGACCTGCGTCCCCGCGGGGGTGGTCTGTGCCGATGGCACGATGGGCTGCGCCGAGCAGGTCTGGTCGGGCGGAGTCACCTCGACGGCCACCTCCGGCCCCACAGTTATCGAGGCGTGGGCGGTGTTGTTGGTCTCGTCCCACTCTTTCACCGCCCCTTGGGAGTCCGCCACGAGGTAGATCTCGTGGGCGCCGTCCCGGCCCGTCACGTCCCAGTCGTATTCGAAGGTGAACTCAGCCCCGGCGGACAGCACTGGCACGGGGACGGCGGAAATCAGCACCCCGCCCGCCTGTGGGTCCCCGTCGTAGAGCGCGGCGGTGCTGGCCCCGGCCGGACCGGCCCCGCCGTTCGTGACCACGAGGAAGACGGGAAGCACGTTGGCCGTGCGGCAGGCGGCGCTCACCGAGCCCGTGAGGTCGGGCAGAACCGATCCATAGAGAAAGCGGCACCGGGCGACCGAGACGAGACCCGCGCTATCGGTGAGCGTGGCCGTCACGGCGTGCTCGCCCGGGCTCACCGAGCCGAGGCTCAGCGTCGAGGTCTGGACGCCGTTCAGCGCGAGGCCGGTCTGCGCGGCCGGATTGCCGTCGAGCGCGACCGACACATTGGCGGCACCTGACCCGGCGGTGCGAAGCTGTAGCGAGGCCGTTTCAGTCCCCTGCGGATAGGCGTACTGGCTCGTGGCGACGCTCAACAGCACACCCGTGCCGACCTGGAAGGGAAGCGAGCCGCCCACGGTCGAGCTGCCTGAGCTCCCCACCAGCGAGTAGGCCAGGCGGTGCGTGCCGCTCTGGGTCGTGGCGAAGGGCAGCGTGAAGGGGAAGCGGCCCGGCGTCGAGCCCGCCGCCAGCGTGACCGCCTGATCGCCCGCGTACCCGTAGCTGCCGTCGGGTTCCACGATCCAGAATTTGAGCGTCCCCGTCAGGGCTTGGTTGGTATAGAGGACGATCTGGCCGCTCAGGCTTTCGCCGTTCGCGTAGGTGCTCTTGTCCAGGTGCGATTCGCCCCCCGTCACGAGGATACCGTGCACGTCCACGGGCATGCCGCCGGAGGCAGGGGAGACGGTCGTGTCCGTGGGCGTGTAGTCGTAGGCCACGCTGTAGCTGTCCTCCGCCGTGTCGGCGGGAAGGGTGAAGGCCTGGCTGAGGGTTCCGCTGCCCTGCAGCGTCACCTCCTGGCTCATGAAGTTCAGGTGAATCGAGCCGGCGGAGGGCAGATTGGCCGATACGGTCACGGTCTCGCCGGCCTGGTAGGCGCTCTTGTCGGGGTGGATGGTGAAGCCGCCCGCCAGCGGGTAGACGCGGAAACGGTTGATGTAGAGCGAGCGCCCACCGGGCTGGACCACCTCCACCGATACGCCGTCGGTGTCCGCCGCGATGGGGATGGCGAAGGTCTCGCTCTGGTTGCCGGAGACCGCAACCAGCCGCTCATCCTCGAACGAGCCGCCGATCACCCGCACGGTCACCGTCTCCGGTGCCGCGTCGGGCGGGGTCAGGGAGAAGGCCACGTTCGCACTGGCCGTCGCTCCCACGGCGTACGCCACGCCGTCGAGAGACGCGGAGACCGACACCGTCGGGCCCTGAATGGTCACCGGCAGGTCTCCCTCGGCCAGCACGGGCTGGGCGCCGCCGGTGCGCCGGACCACGTAGTGCGCGTTCGCCGAGCCGTTCGGGACGTCCCCCGAGAGGGGAATGGCCACCGCGACCGGGGTGGAGCCGTGTCCCGGCACCTCTGCGGTCTGCTCGAAGTGCTCCTGCTCCCCGTCCGGGAAGTCCACCGAGAACAGGAGCTGGGCCGACAGGTCTCCCGCGTTGGCGATGGTGAAGGGCAGGCTCGATGCCTGGCCGGGGATCAGAACCACGGGAGCCGCCGGGGGGGCGACCGTGAGCTGGGCCGGTTGGAGCGTGAGGGTCACGGTGCGGGTGATCGTGGTCCCGTCCGGCAGATAGAGAGTGGCGCTGACGGGAGCTTCCGTCCCCCCGAAGCCGTCGGCGTTCACGGCGATGGTCTGGGACGTCTGGCCTCCGGCGTCCACGTGGATGGAGGAGGCGGAAGCCGTGTCGGACCGCACGGCGAGCGTGGCATCCAGCGGCCCGTAGCCGGTGTTCGCGACCACGGCGCTCACCGTGGGCGGGCCGTCCGCCGGCTGGACGGGCGTCAGGGTCAAAGAGGCTTGAACCATGGGCACCACGGTGACGGACTGCGAAGCCGCCACCACCCCGTTGAGCAGCGCCTGCAGCGTGCCGGTGCCGGCCGGGAGCGTGGGGACAAGCAGACCGCCCCCGCTGCCCGATCCGGCCACGGAGAGGCTGGCCTCGGCCACCTGCTGGGCGCCCCCTCCGCCGTTCCAGAGGAGCTGCACGTCGAAGCTGCCCTGCGTGGCCAAGCCGTTCTGAACCGAGAAGGGGATGGAGGCCGCCCCTTCGCCGAGGGTCGGCGGGAGCGTGATGGCGAGGGTGCCGACGCCCCCCTGGTAGAGAACAAGGCTCGCGTCGGCGGTAGCGCCGTTTAGCGAGGCCGCGAGGTGCAGGCTCGCCGCGCCCGGGGTGAGGATCGACAGGGGCAGCGTGACGTCGGTGGCTCCTCCCGCCGCCACCTGGAAGGGCCAGGTCGAGGTGGACACCACACCGGCTTGGGTCACCGTGGCAGTGAGGGAGCCGGAATAGGGCGAGCCTCCGCTTTGGGTGACGTGTACCGGGACTGAGATCGTACCCACCTGTTGCGGGCCGATGTCGGGCACGCTCAGGGCGAGCTGGTACGCGTACGGGACCGCGATGGAGAGCGTCTGCTGGACGTCGCCAGAGACCGTGAGCTGCGCCGCGTAGGCTTCGGTGCTCTGCCGGGTGAAGCTCACCGGGCTGGAGGCCTGGGGCTGGAGGGTCAGGTCCACGGGGTGGCCGGGATCATCGGAGAGGGCAACGACGGCCTGGACCGGCACGAGGCCCGTGTTGGCCACGGTGGCCGTGACGGTGAAGGGCGCCTCCGTGTGGGACGCCGGCGCATCCAGCGTGACCGCCACTTGCGGTGAGGCCGAGACATAACCGGAACGCAGAGAGGCGACCACGGTCCCATTCTCCGTCGCCTGGACCTCCAGCGTGTGCTTGCCGGCGGGCGCCGGGGCGAGCGAGAAGGGGAAGTCCTGCTCCGCGCCGGGATCCAGAGAGGGCATCTGCCACGTCGAAGCGACCTGCCCGTCCACGAGGAGGGTCACGGTGATCGAGCTCTCCGTGGCGGTGCCTTCGTTTCCGAGCCCGGCCGTCCCGCTCAGGGACTCATCGGTCCGGATCGTCGTGTCGGCCGCGGGGGCCAGCGTCAAGCCGAGATTCGTATTGACCACCGAGAAGCCGGCCGGCTGGGCCTCGATGGACTGGCCGGTGTTGGTCGACACCGTGGCCACCGCCCGATAGCTTCCCGGAATCCTCATCGGGGCGACCCTTGGAGAGAGATCCAGCGAGGTTTGGCCATTCTCAGAAATGGGGGCATCCCCCTGCCAGACCGTCTCCCACTCCTCGCACGGTCCGCTCGTGCCGTCGGGGGCCATGCAGCCGTTGTCGAGCAGGATCCCGTCGGTGTAGAGCTCGCTCACGCCGTCTCCGTCGAAGTCCCCCGCGACGAGGGTATAGAGGCGTCCCATCCCCGCCACGCTCTGTTCGAGGGTTCCCGTGGCGGCATCGATGAGATAGGCGGTGCGGATCGGCTGATAGCTCTCCCGGACCCCCATCATTTCACTGTCTTCGCCCATCACAAGCTTGGCCTGACCTTCTGGGGTCCGGTACAATATGGGTACGGCATTAAAGGAGTGGTCAGCAGGGACGTCGGGCAGAGGCGATGACCATACCAGCTCTCCCGTGGTGAGGTTCGCGGCAACGGCTGCCTGCGTTCTCGACCGGTCCGGGTTGTTGCTCGTCATCACGAAAATGGCCTCTGCCTTTCCGTCGCCGTTGATGTCGTAGAGATCCACGGGCGATTGCGGAACCAGGCTCGTCGGGGTGGGCGTCGGCCCATCCACGTGAAAGACCTCCAGGGGCGGAGAAGCTCCGTTCCAGGCCTGGCAGAGCACGGCCTCGTCATTCCCATCGCCGTCCACGTCACCGACGACCAGTGTCGAAGGTTGCAGGCCCCCGTCAGGCACCGTCTGGTAGAGCGTCTGGCCCGAGGCGTCGAGCAGGGCGAGGGTCTTGCCCGACGAGGGAGAGCTGGCCACCCAGATGCGCACGGCCCCCGCGGCATGGCCGACGCGGAAGACCGGCCCGGAGTACTGCGGGCAGGCATAGGTCCAGAGAGTCTCACCCGTGGCCCCGTTCAGCGCATAGAGCGTATCGTTGACCTTGAACAAGACGTCGCCCGTCCCATCCCCGTTGAGGTCGGCAAAAACCGGCCCCGCGACGGTATTGACGACAAAGGGCGCCGCAAGGTCCTGTCTCCAAAGAACGGTGCCGTCCCAGCGGGCCATCAGAACCGCCGCCTTCTGGGTGGAGCCGTCGGCCAATCCCAGGCACAAGGGGTTCCCACTGCCCAGGCCGTCCTCCCGGAGCCCCAGAAGGAAGATGGAGGTCCACGAGTCCCCCGGTTGGCTCCAGGTGCTCGCGGGAATGGTGAGCCAGCTTTGGAAGACACCTTCCGTCCTCGACCGGGTCCGGCTCGCGCCGCCCGGTCCCCTGAGGTGATGAACCCCGGCAGCGAAACGCCTCAACGCTCCGGCACTCAGGTTGCCCTGCGAGCTGATACTCACGTCGGACCCGTTCGTGCCGATGAGCTCCGCCTTGCCGTCCCCGTTGATGTCGGCGGCGATGGAGGGTATCTCGCCGGGCGCGAGCTCTCCCCTCACGTCCCGCGCGTAGCCGCCCCGGCCGGTGGAGGGATCCACGAACCACTCGCTGGGGTTGACCACACAGTTGCCCGAACCGTCAAGGTCCGGCGCGGCCCACGAGGCCGAAGGCGGTCCAGCTACTCCGCCGCCTTGCCCGGCCAGACCCAGGTAGTGCTGGACCTCCAGGTGCGCCCAGGAGCCGTCCAGCGCCTGCGCGGGATCCTCCACGTGCAGGTTCAGCGCCACCGGATCAGAGGTGCCGTACAGGCTGCGGTCCGTGGAGAGCGTCAGCACGGGCAGGGTTCCCGTCACGACCAGATTCTGCCCGAGAATGGTTGGCTGGCCGGCGGCGGGATCGGTCACGATCAGGGTGCTCGTGTAGCTCCCGGGCAAGACCGTCGACGGCAGGGTCTCGTTCAGGGACGCCGATCCGCCCGCGGCCACCGGCCAGGTTTGGTTGTCATGGCCGATGATCGTCCCCTGCGCATCGGCGAGACTCCAGGCCACCTGCGCGTTTCCTTCGAAGGTGCCCACGTTCTGGACCTCGCCCGTCAGGGTATCTCCCGGCGCCACGGTGAGGTTGGAGAAGCCGCCCGAGTAGGCGGGCCCTTTGAGGTTGTACGAGGCGCTCCAGTTCTTCTCGACGTTGCCCTGCGGGACGTGCAGGGTCACCTGCACCGTGAAGGGCCCCGGCGCCGGCATCTGCCTCGTCGGCAGCGTCAGCGTCACGGCCGCCGCCTGCGCCGGGTCCAGCGTGACCGCCTCGCCCGAAGCCACCGCGGCCGAGCCCCCCGTCCAGCTCATGGTCGCGTCGAAGGTGCACGAAAGAGGCATTGCGACATCGCTTACCCCGATCGTCAGCGGAAGCGTGGTGTTCTGGTCATGCTGGAAGACCGGAGGATTCTCGGGCCAGCTCAGGAGGACGGCAGGCGTGAGAATGTCCAAGGTACCGCTTCCTGCCGCCGGGTTGGTGAGCCCTGGAGCGGTAAAGGTCATGGAGAGCGGATAGCTCCCGGGCGCCAACCCCGCCGGAAGCGGCACCGACGTGGTGACCGAGGTCGCACCCCCCGCGATGGCCGTGACGGCCTGGGAGCTGATGTTCCCTAAAACCGGACAGCTCCATGCGACCTGCCCTTCCCAGGCGAGGTCACCCCCGTTTTGGACCCGCCCGTTGAGTATCGCTATCGAGGCGCCGAGTTGGACCCTGCTCGCCACTTGCGCGGTGGGAGCGGAGACGGTGAAGATTTTCGAGAGGGCGGGGCCCAGCCGGATGCCAGCGGTGAAAAGGATGAAATCCATCCGGTAGGTCTTGCCCACCGCGGGTTGCCAGTTCGCCCACTGCACCGTGATGTCTCCTTCCTCACCCGGAGCCAGGCTGGGCAAATCCACAGACCGCCCCTCCACAATCAGCCACGAGCGCGGCGAGGAGACATCCCACAGCATGGTGCTCAGCGTCGTTCCCGCGCTCGTTGCCACATGGGCTCCGGCGCTGTTTACGATGTGAAGGGGAATCGTCGCCGTGGGCGTGAAGGGCTGCGGCCACTGGGCCGTCATGGCCAAGTCGGGCAACCATCCATCCACGGGGACGGTCGCGGAAGTCCCGCCCGTCAGGCTCGATCCCAGCCAAACGCTAGCGCCGACGGTGGCGCTCGTAAAGTACGCAATCGGGCCCGGCAGAGCAAGCGAGAAAGGCACCGCCTGGGATGCCCCGGCCTCCAAGTGGACCGCCTGCGACTGCGTTGCGGTCTGCCCTCCGGCCACCAGGGAGAAGGTGACAGTGAAGTCCGCCGCTGCGCTCCTGGGATTGGTCAGGGGCATGCTTCCGGAAACCGTGTCGCTAGGCTCGTATGGTGTCTGCTGCAAGCCAGTGATGGATCCGACTTGCACGATCCCGCCGTCCTGATTGCCAAGTAGGTACAAGGTGCCCATACCCGCCACGTACCAAGGGTCGCAACCCCATAGCTTGCACCATGTTCCCCCGAGCACCGCCCACGAAGGCAGGCCGTAGTTGGCATCCAGGATGAAGTAGTGATAGGTTCCGGCGATCGAGAGATCCTGGGCGAGGTCCAGGTCCCAGACTCCGTTGGCCGGCACGATGATAGTCTGAATTAGCGTGCCGTAGTCGTGGTTATGGGCCTCCCAGAGGTGAATAGTCCTCGCCGTCCCCGTGTGGTCTTCCAGGTGACAGTGGACCACCCCCGTCGCATTCCCGGCCACGTCGGTATCGGTCCAGACCGAGAAAACCGTATCCGAAAGCCCCTGCCGGGCCGTATCCGGCTTTTCGACGACGAATCTCCCCGTGTCCGTCTCCCCTTGGGGCTGGATCTCCTCCTCCTGTGGCGCAGGCGCCCCCGCCTGCGAAAGCAGCCGGTAGTCGGCATGGAAGATGCCGTGCTGAGGCGCGCTCTGTCCGAAGTAGGACGAGAGGTCCAGCGTGACCGGCACGTCGGCTTCCGAGTGGGCTGGAACCGAAACGAACAGGCTGGCTCGCGCCGCCACGGCCTGCCGGTCCGGCGTCATCACGAACACTTCCACCTGATCTGCTGCCGTGCCGGAGAGGTTGCGGACATGCAGAGTAACCCCGATGTGGGAGGCGTCGCCTGACGCCGACAGATTTGTGACAGGAATGCTCTGGTTCGGACTCTTGGCCCAGGCGAGGATGTTGGCGAGGATGGAGCGTCCGTCGGCCGTGGACTGCCCGTTAGCATAGCCCCAGTCTTCGTACATCGTGGAAGCGACGACATAGCCCTGCCCCACGG
>JAJYLT010000054.1 GCA_021787565.1 Acidobacteriota bacterium | reverse complement strand
GTCACCACCACTACCGCTTTCGTGATACCCTTCTTCATGGCCGACCTCCTTGGGCTTCGAGCCCGCCAAAATCTGGAGCCAGTGTACTGGACTCCGTGGAGGTCGGCCTCCTCATCCCATCTCTGTGCTATGCTTCTTGGAACCAAGCCCCCGGCACGGGGCAGGCAAAGGAGATGCGCGCATGTTCAAATGGGTGGCCCTAGGACTCATCGGTATTCTAGTGCTCTTTGGCCTTGCGGTCGGGCTTTACGCCATCACCACCTACAACTCCCTCGTCACCCTGGACCAGGCGGTCCAATCCCAGTGGGCGCAAGTGGAGAACGTCTACCAGCGAAGGGCCGACCTGATCCCCAATCTGGTCGAGACGGTCAAGGGTGCCGCCGCCTTCGAGAAGGACACCTTCACGGCCGTCGCCCAGGCCCGGTCGCAGGTCGGCCAGGTCACGGCGCAGGGGCTGCAGAACGTCGCCAACAATCCGCAGGCTTTCGCCCGCTTCCAGCAGGCGCAGGACGGCCTCTCTTCGGCGCTCTCCCGCCTGATGATGGTGGTGGAACGCTACCCCGACCTCAAGGCGACCCAAAACTTCCAGGAGCTCCAGGCCCAGCTGGAGGGAACCGAGAACCGGATCGCCGTGGAGCGCATGCGCTTCAACGAGGCGGCCCAGGCCTTCAACACCAGGCGCCAGAGCTTCCCCACCAACGTCATCGCCGGCTTTTTCGGAAGCCGGTTCAATGAGAAGCCCTACTTCAAAGCCCAGGCCGGAGCCGAGACGGCCCCCAAGGTGAAATTCTGAAACGGGGCCACGTCGGCTGAACGTGACATCGGAAGCGGCCTGGGTTCTCCCCTTCGGGTAGGGCGACAACCATGCGATTGACACGATTTCTCTTCCTTCTGCCTGCCCTGCTGGCCTTCTCGGTTTGGACGGGCGCCGTGGGTACGCCCATTCCGCCGGCACCCACGCAGTGGGTCACGGACGCCGGGGCCGTTCTAAGCCCTGGAACTCTCGATGCGTTGAACGCAAGGCTCAGGGCCTTCGAGCGCGCCACGGGCGACCAGGTCATCGTCTACATTGGGACCACCACGGGGGGCGTGCCCATCGACGACTGGGCCGTCAAGGCCTTCGCCGCGTGGCGCATCGGCCAGAAGGGCAAGGACAACGGCGTCGCGCTCTTCGTCTTCCCCCAAGACAAATCTCTCCACATCGAAGTGGGCTACGGCCTCGAGGGCCAACTCCCCGACGCCACGGCCTGGCTCATCATCCACGATGCCATGCTGCCAAAGCTCAAAGCCGGCGATTACGACGGCGCGGTGACGGCGGGCGTGCAGGGCATCCTGGGAACCCTGGGAGGCGCCCAGTGGAAGGAGCCCATCCCGGCCGCCGCCATTTCACAGTCGGCCACGGCGGCCCGGGGGAGCGGGCAGTCCGCCGGCCTGACCATCTGGCAGATGATCCTGGGCGGGCTCCTTCTCATCGGGTTTCTTTTCCTGCTCGTCACGCATCCCACCCTGGCCATCTTCCTCCTCTTCCAGATCCTCTCGGGAGGCGGCGGAGGAGGATTCGGAGGCGGCGGAGGAGGATTCTCCGGCGGCGGCGGACGCTCCGGCGGCGGCGGGGCCTCGGGCTCATGGTGAGGGGAGGCGCTACATGTTCGGAATGAGCCGGCGCCGGCTGAGGCGCATCGTGGACGCGGAAAAGGTGAAGGCCGCCATCGAGGAGGCCGAGCGCATGACCTCCGGCGAGGTCCGGGTGTCGGTGGCCCATTTCTTCTGGGGCAGCGTGCACCGGACCGCCCAGAAGGCCTTCGCCAGGATGGGCATGGATCGCACGCAGCACCGGAATGGCGTCCTGATCTTCGTGGTTCCGTCCCGCCGACGCTTCAGCATCATCGGCGACGAGGGCATCCACCAGCACGTGGGGCAGGAGTTCTGGGAGGCGGTCGCGGCGAGGCTCTCGGAGAATTTCCAAAAGGGAGATTTCACCGAGGGGCTCGTGGAGGCCGTGGCGGAAGTGGGCCGCCGCCTCAAGGTCTACTTCCCTCACACCGGTGAGAGTGATCCCAACGAGATTCCGGACGACGTGGACTTCGACGGGGAGAAGGAGTGACTCCAGGCGGCCCCGGCACGGCGGGCCGCAATGCGCTGGTGGGGGATGGAGGGTGGAGCGCCCGCCGAGCCGACATTCTGCCCGGACTGCCTTCCGCACCCTCCACTCTCCACTCTCCGCTCTCCACTCTCCACCGTCTCCATCCGTGTTGCCCGGACCGGGCCCGGCGTAAGGGCCATCCAATCATGAGGTGAGGGGGAGAATCATGATTCACAAGCTCTTCCGGACCAAGTCGCTGGCGCTGCTCATGTCGGAGACCGAGAGGGAGGGGCGGCGCCTGCGGAAGGTCCTCACCGCCTGGGACCTGACCGCCATCGGGATCGGATGCATCATCGGGGTCGGCATCTTCGTGCTGCCCGGCGTTGAGGCGGCCAAGCACGCGGGCCCGGGCATCATCCTCTCCTTCGCGGTGGCGGCCGCGGCCTGCGCGTGCAGCGCCCTCTGCTACGCGGAGCTGGCGGCCATGCTCCCCGTGTCCGGAAGCGCCTACACCTACGGCTACGCCTGCCTCGGCGAGATCTTCGCCTGGATCATCGGCTGGGACCTCGTGCTGGAGTACATGGTGGGAGCGAGCCTCGTGGCCATCGGATGGTCGGCCTACCTCGTGAACCTCCTCAAAGGCATGGGACTGGAGCTCCCCGCGGCCCTCACGGCGCCCCCCTTCGCCGAGCATCCCGGCCTGCTCGACCTGCCCGCCGCCCTCATCGCCCTCGCCATCTCCTACCTCCTCGTGCGGGGCATCAAGGAGAGCAGCCGCGTCAACCTCACGGTGGTGGTCATCAAGGTCTCGGTGATCCTGGTCTTCATCGTGCTGACGGCGTGGTACATCCACCCGGCCAACTGGGTCCCCTTCGCCCCCTTCGGCTGGAAGGGCATCATGACGGCGGCCGCCATCGTGTTTCTGGCCTACATCGGGTTCGACGCCGTCTCCACCACCGCCGAAGAGGCCCGGAACCCCCAGCGGGACCTCCCCATCGGCATCATCGCCTCGCTGGTGGTGGCCACCCTCCTCTACATGACCGTGGCGGCCATCATGACGGGGGTGGTGCCCTACCGGGAGCTGGGCGTCGCGGACCCCATCGCGCTGGTCTTGAACGTCCTGCACATGCGCTGGGCCAGCGCGCTCATCAGCGTGGGGGCCCTGGCCGGGATCACCAGCGTGCTCCTGGTGCTCCTGATGGGCCAGCCCCGCATCCTCTTCGCGATGTCGAGGGACGGCCTCCTGCCCGAGGCCCTCTCCAAGGTCCACGCGCGCTATCAAACGCCCTACATCACCACCTGGATCACGGGGTGCATCGTGGCCGTCAGCGCGGCGCTGACCCCCATCAACGTGGTGGCCGAGCTCTGCTCCATCGGGACGCTCTTCGCCTTCATCATCGTCTGCGCCGGAGTGATCGTCCTGCGCTTCACGAGGCCTGATATGGTCCGGCCCTTCAGGGCTCCCTTTACCCCGGTGCTTCCGGCTCTGGGGATCCTTCTCTGCGGATACCTGATGCTGAGCCTGCCGCTGATCACCTGGCTTCGCTTCCTCGTCTGGCTCCTGGTCGGGCTGGCCATTTACGGGGGCTACGGCTTCCGCCACTCGGGGCTGAACGGAAGCGAGCAGGCGGTCGGGGCGTAGGCCCGCCCGCCGAAAGGCTGGGGGCCGATCAGGGGAGACCCGCGGAACTCCGTCACCCGCGGAACTCCGTCATAGTCAGACACCAGTGCACGTGTTACCCTGTTTGCCTGCCAAGGCCCCGGGCCTCGTTCGGAGGGAACCGGGCCCGGATCGGGGGGAAGAGCCATGGGGGCTCGGGGGCGACGGTACTTGGTCACGGTGCTTCTCGCGGGGGCGCTCGCGCTTCTCTCGGGGTGCGGCCACCACGAGCCGGCCATGCAGGTGCGGCGCGGCACCTTCAGGGAGCACCTTCTTCTGACGGGTGAACTGAGAGCCGTCCGGTCGGTGGACATCCTGGTTCCGCGGCTGCCGCAGTGGCGCACGCAGATCCGCTGGATGGAGCGGGACGGGTGCGCCGTCAAGAAGGGCCAGAAGGTCCTGGACCTGGACTTCACCGCCCTGGCCGGCGAGCTCGAGGACAAGAAGCTCGCCGAAGCAAGCGCCGCCGCCGCCCTGGCCAAACAAGAGGCCCTGAACGCCTCGGGTCTCGAGGAGGCGAAGACGGCGCGCGAGCAGGCCGAAACGGCCCTGCAGAAGGCCGCGATCGAGGCCAGGGTGCCCGCCGAGCTGTTCAGCCGCCGGGACTACCAGGCGCGCCAGCTCGCTCTCGCGCAGGCGAAAGCCTCGGCGGAGAAGGCGGGAAACGATCTGGCCGCGGCCCAGAAGGGAGCTCGGGCAGACCTCGCGGTGGCTCGTCTGGCTCTCGACAAGGCCCGCAGGGACCTCGCCGCGGCGCGGGAGGCCATGGGCAAGATGACCGTCCTCGCGCCCTGCGACGGCATTCTGGACGTCGCCCAGCATCCCTGGGAGGGGCGGAAGTTCCAGGTGGGCGACGTGGTCTTCGTGGGCTGGACGGTCCTGAGGATTCCCGACATGAGCCGGGTGGAGGTGGCGGCCAGGCTCTACGACGTGGACGAGGGCAAGGTCCTCCCCGGCATGCCGGCCACCTGCCGCCTGGACACCTTCCCGAAGGTTGCCCTGAGGGGCCGCGTGGCCAGCGTCTCCACCATCGCGCAGGAGGTCCCGAACAGCCCCGCGCGGAGGGCCTTCGCGGTCATCGTGTCGCTGGAGCACAGCGACCCTGAGAGGATGCGCCCCGGCATGTCCGTGCAAGTCTCCGTGGAGACCCGGCGGATCCCCAACGCGCTGGTGGCCCCGCGGGCCGCCCTGGATTTGAACGTGGATCCCCCTCGGGCCCATCTGGCGGGAGGAGGAACGGCGGCGGTGACCCTGGGGCCATGCAGCGCCCGTGAATGCGTGGTGACGTCCGGTCTGCGGGAGGGAGAGCGCCTCTCCTCCGCTTACGGAAGCGGACGATGAGGGCGCTGGATTCCGTGGCGGGGCTCCCCTGGCGGGAGATGGCCGGGTCGCTCCTGGGCGCCGCGCGCGTGGCCGCCGGGAGGTGCGGGAGCTGCTGGACGAATCGCCCGCGTCTGCGGGTGGCCGTCCTGGCGCTCCTCGGCTTTCTCCTGCTGGGCGCGTGGGGGCGCGCCTTCTGGGGCGTGGAGACGGTCCGGGTCCGCCGCGGGGAGATGCTGGATGAGGTGCCGCTGCAGGGCACGCTCAAGGCGGTGGAATCGGACCGGCTCGGTCCTCCCCAGGTTCCCAGGGTGTGGCAGTACAAGATCGGCATGATGGTGCCAGAGGGAACGGTCGTGAAGAAGGGGACGCCGGTCCTCGGCTTTGACACGAGCGACATGGTTCGCGAGCTGGATGCCAAGCGGGCCGAGAGCGACAAGGCTCGGACCGAGCTGGTGAAACAGCGGGCGCAGATGGCCGTCCAGAGGGAAGATGGGACGCTGAGGCTGGCCAAGGCCGAGGCCGACCTGCGGTCCGTGGAGATGAAGCTGGAGGTCCCGCCGGAGCTCAAGTCGGCCAACGAGCTCGAGGAGGCCAGGCTGGATGAGGTGGCGCTCCGCGACCAGATCCGGAGGGTGAAGGCCTCCCAATCGGCCCTGGAGGCCGCGGGCGAGGCCGACCTCACCTCTCTGGAGGAGAGCCGCGACAGGGCCGCTACGCGCGTCCGTGAGATCCAGGACGCGATGGGCCGGATGAGCGTGCTGGCGCCGCGCGACGGCACCGTCATCTACCTCACCGATTGGAACGAGCAGAAGAAGAAGGTTGGAGACGCGTGCTGGGTGGGAGAGAAGGTGCTGGAGGTGGCGGACCTGGGACGGATGAAAGGCGAGGGCCTGGTGGACGAGGCCGATTCCGGCAAGGTGGCCGCCGGCCAGCGGGTGAGATTGCGCCTCGACGCCCATCCCGACACCGAATTCACGGGCCGCGTCGCCTCCATCTGGAGGGCCCTGGAGCCCAAGTCGCCCACGAATCCGCTGAAGGTCATGAAGGTAGAGGTGGTTCTGGACCGGACGGATCCTCGACGGATGATGCCCGGGATGCGCTTCACGGGCACCGTCGAGGCGGGCCGAGAGGAGGGGGCGGTCCTGATCCCCTCCAGCGCCGTCCTGGAGACGCCGGACGGCCCCGTGGCCCGCAAGCGCTGGCTCTTCAGCTACAGGCGGGTCCACCTCACCCTCGGCCGGCGAACGGGCCGGCAGGTGGAGGTGACGAAGGGACTTCTGGCGGGCGACGTGGTGGCCGACGCCGGAACCCCGAGGGAGGCGGCCCCGTGAGGCGGCGCCTGCTGCTGGCAGCGGGGCTGCCGGCGGGCGCGCTCGTGTTGGCGCTCGGCGCCTACGTGGCGGGAGGAGGATCCTCCGCCGTTCCCACCCAGCGGCTTTCCGAGGCGCCATTCGTGGTCAAGGTGAGGGCGGAGGGCGTGCTCAAGGCCGCCGAGTCCACGCCGGTCTCCACGCCGATCTCGGCAGGGTCCGCGATGACCCTGGCCTGGATCATCGAGGACGGCAGCCGGGTCAAGGCGGGGGAGGTGGTGGCGCGGTTCGACCCCTCCGACTTCCAGAAGATGCTCCTGGACGGCCGCGGCGATGAAGCGACGGCCAAAAAGAAGATGGAGAAGGCGGGAGCCTCCCGGAGCGCCACGCGGAAGGACATGGCCCTGGACGAGCAGACCGCCAAGGCCGAGCTGGCCCACGCCAGGGAGTTCCAGAGCACCGACCGGGAGATCTTTTCGCGTTTTGACATCGCGAAATCCCAGATTGACACCGAGCTAGCCCAGGCCAAGGAGTCCTATGCGGCGGCCATGACCAAGGCCAAGGGTGCCCTCTCCCGGACCGACGTGGAGCTCTACCGCATCGACGCGGCCAAGGCCGCCAAGGACGCCGGTCGCGCGGAGAAAGCCCTGGCGGCCGTCGAGGTGAAGGCGCCACACGACGGCGTGATGGTCCTGGAGCGGAACTGGCAGGGCTACCTTCCCCGTCCCGGCCAGACCTTTTGGCCGGGGCAGAAGCTGGGCGAGATTCCCGACACGAAGAGCCTTCAGGCCGAGGTCTACGTTCTGGAGGCCGACGCCGGCGGGCTGGCCGCCGGCCAGAAGGCCGAGGTGGAGCCGTACGGGGCCAAGGGCGCGCCGCTCGAGGGCAAGGTCTCCCGGGTGGACTCGCTCGCGCAGCCTCGCTTTCCCGGGGTGCCCGTGCAGTACTTCGGGGCCACGCTGACCTTCTCGGGCCCCATCCCGTCGGCCCTCGTGCCGGGCCAACGGGTGAGTGCCGAGATCCTCGTCCAGGACCTGCCGAAGGCTCTGGTGGTGCCCAGGCAAGCCGTCTACGAGCGGGACGGAAAGCCCGTGGTCTACCGGCGGCGCTGGCTGGACAGCTTCACGGCCGTACCCGTGGTCCTCGGCCCCGGGGCCCTGGGCCGGGTGGTCGTGCGGCAGGGCCTGAAGGCGGGGCAGGTCATCGCCCTCGTGGAGCCCGGCCGTCGCGGGGAGCCGGCTTCGTCCCCCAAAGGGGCCGGGCCGCCTCTCGGAGGAGCACCATGAATCCCTGGGACGCTTTCTCCAGCGCCATGGGCAACCTGACGGCTCACAAGCTGCGCTCCTCCCTCTCCATGCTCGGCATGCTATTCGGCGTGGGAGCGGTCATCGCCATGCTCGCCATCGGAGCCGGAGCCGAGCGCCAGGCCATGGCCATGATCGAACGCCTCGGCCTGCACAACGTGCTCATTCGGGCGAAGGACGTGAAGAAGGAAGAGCTGGAGGAGCTGCGCAAGAAATCGCCGGGGGTCTCCCTGCGGGACGGCGAGGCGGTGTCAGAGGCCCTGCCGGCCGTGGAGCTGGTGGCGCCCGTGGTGAAGGTGGAGCCCTACAAGGTCCTCTCCGCGCAGGCCTCCGCCGGCGATGCGCAGGTGGTCGGCGTCTCCTGGCGCCAGGCGGAACTCTTCGGCCTGAAAGTCTCCGAGGGGCGCTACTTGGACCGCGGGGACGAGAGGGGAAGCGCCCAGGTGTGCGTCATCGGCCAAGAGGTCCGACGCGAGCTGTTTGGATACGGGCCCGCCGTGGGAGGGCTCCTCAAGGTCAACGATATCTGGTTCGAGGTGGTGGGGATCCTGTCGTCGGACGGAGCCGGCGGGAGTTCCCTCCAGGGCGTTCAGGTGGGTTCCGCGGCCCGCCAGATCCAGATCCCCGTGAGCACGGCGCTCCTCAAGTTCGACCGCGACCCTCTGAGCTCGCCCGTGGATGAGGTGGTGGTCCGCCTCAGGAAGGACGCCTCGCCCCAGCAGGCCGCGGAGGTCATGAAGAGGCTGGTGGACCGCCTCCACGGCGGGGCCCAGGACTTCGAAATCGTGGTTCCGGAGGCCCTGCTGGAGCAGAGCCGCCGGACCCAGCGCATGTTCTCCATCGTCATGGGCTGCATCGCGGGCATTTCCCTGCTGGTCGGGGGCATCGGCATCATGAACATCATGCTGGCCTCCGTCCTGGAGCGCACCCGTGAGATCGGTATCCGCCTCGCCGTGGGCGCCAAGCAGAAAGACGTGGCGCTGCAGTTCGTGAGTGAGGCCGCAGCCATCAGCCTCATCGGTGGTCTCTCCGGTATCGTGCTCGGGGTCCTCATCGCCAAGGTCGTGGCGCTCTCGGCGGGCTGGCACACGGTGGTCACGGCCTTCTCCGTCGTGCTGGCCTTCGGCGTCTCCCTGGCGGTGGGGATCCTCTCCGGGCTTTACCCGGCCCAACGGGCCGCCAGGCTCGATCCCATCGAGGCGCTTCGCTACGAGTAGGCCCGAGGCAGGGGCCTACTTGGCGCCGTTTTCGCTCTGGATGTAGTCGGCGATGGCTTCGATCTGCTGGTTGGAGAGCCGGCCATCGAAGCTGGGCATGGTGAGGCCGCGCCCCTGGTGGATGATCTTGATCAGGAGATCGCGGTCCTTAGAGTACGGCCAGTTGGGCCGCTTCAGGGCGGGGATGGTGACGGTGCCGGCGAGGTTGGCGCCGTGGCACTTGGAGCAGTTCTGGAGGTAGAGGGACCGGCCGCTCGTGGTGGCGGCGCCGACGGGCAGGCGCCCGTTTTCCGAATAGTCCACTCCGGCGGATGACTCGGATGGGGAGACCCCGACCTGGGACCAGCCTCCCACCGCCGGAGTAGTGCCCCAGAAGATCAGACTCAGGGCGGCGGGCAGCACCACGGCCGCCGCGACGCCGAGCCAGAAGAGGCCGCCTCTCGATGGTTTGCCGTTCGATTCGGGCATGCGGTTTCTCCTTCGCCAAGAGAGTATAACCCGAAACCACCGAGACCATGCCAGGCCGCCGAGGGGGCCCCAATTCCGCGATAGCGGCTCAACGCCTGCGTAGGAGCGGCGCCTCGCCGCGATCCGGGGGAACCCGCTGAGACGATGCGGTTCCCGTGAACGGCCCATCGCGCCGGGGCGGCGCTCCTACGCGCCAAATTCCATCGCGGAATTTGGGTGTCCCCTGTCCCTTGTCCCTCATCCCTACAAGAGGTACGCCGCTGCGAGCCCCACCTGCGCGGCCATCATCATGCCGTACATCTCCGTCCAGGAGGGGTGGTTCTCGGTGTAGGCCAGCTCTTCCGGATTCCGCAGGAGAAGCCATACGGTGTGGCTCCCCCAGAGCACGAGGGCCGCGCCCAGAAGGGCGAGCAGGAGAGGGTTCCCGGTCAGGAGGCGCCCGCCCGAGGGAGCAGGCAGCAGGAGGCCCAAAGGAAAAAGCAGCCAGGGCAGCACGAAGGATGGGGCGATCATCCAGGCGGCCTTGCGGGGCCCATAGGTGATGGGCAGGGTTCGGCAGCCGCCCAGGCGGTCTCCCTCCATGTCGCTGAAGTCCTTCG
This sequence comes from Acidobacteriota bacterium, assembly GCA_021787565.1. Taxonomy (GTDB): domain Bacteria; phylum Acidobacteriota; class UBA4820; order UBA4820; family DSQY01; genus DTPS01. The sequence continues at coordinate 4,223 of JAJYLT010000054.1, read as the reverse complement.
TGGACGTGGCGCCCAGAAGAAACAGGAAGAAGACGAGCCCGAGATACCACGGCTCCCAGAGGCTGACGGTCGCCACCATGGCCCACCCCGCGACCTTGAGCAGCTCCCCGCGCGCGGCGGCGATGGTGACGTTGGCCCAGACGCCGAACCGCTTGGTGCGGCCCAGGCGCGGCGAGGAGTAGATGAAGGTGCACAGGAGCCCCGCCAGGTAGATCCAGAAGCAGGCGTGCGCCTGCCACGGCGCCCGCATCCTGGCCAGCAGGCCCTGGTCGTAGGGAGGAGGTACGACCCACCAGATGGGTGCAAGCGAGAGAACGTACATGCACCACGACGCGGCCAGCGCGCACCTCAGCGTGACCTCCCCGGTGCAGAGGGGGCGCGTGGGCTTGTTGATCCTGTCGATTTCGAGATCGTAGACCTGGTTGATGATGTTGGAGGCCGCGTTCATGAGGGAGGCGCAGAAGGAGCCCAGGAGCAGGGTCCCGAGAAGCTCCCACGTGAACGATGCGTATGGATTGTGGGCTGAGCCGTAGGCGCAGGCCGAGCCGGACAGGATGCCGAGCAGCGGCGGCAGGAGGGTGAAGGGCCGGATCAGGGCGATCCAGGGCTTCCACCTCATCGGGCCATCCACAGCGCCAGGATGTCACAGGGGCGGCTCAGAACGGTGGCGAGAAGGAAGGGCAGGAGGCCGGCCAGCGCGCCCGTGAGCAGATGGATGATGGGCTTGGGAAACCAGCCTCGGGCCGCGACGGTCTCGTTCAGCACCGACTCCAGGAAGAAGGCGATGGTAGCCGAAACGAACAGCAGGAGGGCGACGAAGGGCATCCAGCGGGTGAACTGGGCCCACCCCGTGGGAAATCCGAAGCGGATCAGGTCGGCCCTCAGGAAAGCGGCCTGAAATCTGGGCAAGGCCGTCCCGTAGAGCCGGTGCTGCAGCATCAGCACCGAAAGAAAGGCACCGCTGAAGAGGCCCGCGGCGGCGAGCCCGGAGGCGGTGCCGGCCAGGCTCACACCGCCCGGTTCTCCAGCCCTGGAGGTTCGGCGCGACCAGAGAAGAAGGGTCCTTCCCCGACTCAGCTTCCCGACCTCCGAGGCCACCGTGTCGGCGGCATAGGCGGCCAGGCTGGCCACGCAGGCCACGGGGGACACGAGCGCGAACAGGGCCGGAAAGAGCCCCTTGGAAAAGACCGACTGCGTTCCTCTGCGGCCACCGTCGCTCTCGGCGATGCCCAGGGCCCGCTTGCGGCCGAGGCCCACGTAGGTGCTGCCGTTGGCCAGGAGGTAGAAGAGGAGGAGAAATCCGTAGCCCTCCCAACCCAGCCCCGCGGCCACGAGGGCGCCCCAGAACGCGCCCATCCAGGCGGACGCGGCCGTTACCCATCGGCGGTACCACGCCACGGTGGCCAGCGCCGCGTTTAGGAGCAGGAGCAGCAGGAGGGGCGGGCCCCAGACCGACGGGGGACCGACCGCGCCGGGCACGGTCCGTCCGAGAAGGAGCTCTCCCCACGGGAAACGCGCGAACAGGAGGAGGACGAGGCCCGCGGCCAGCGGGACCGTCAGGTTGTCGTCGATCTGGCCGGGAAGGGTCTCCACCACGCCCCCCACCAGCGCGGCCAGGAGGCACGCGCCGCCCAGCCCAACCAGGGCCGGTCCCGAGATCCGGAGATCACCGTAGGCGCTGAAGTAGGCCAGGGCGAAAGCAGCGGGTGTTCCGACGAGGATGAACCCGAGCAGGCCCGTCCACCGCTTTCGCGGGTTCCAGGGCAGCGCGGGTCCCTTAAGGCCGAGCCCGAAAAGCGCGGCGAAGGCGTCTCCGAAGGCCAGCAGGCCCCATGCCCCGGCGGCGGCCCAGAGCACGTTGGTGGGCTCCGCGCCGGAGGCTTGGCGCACGGGATCAAGGCCCGCGGCTGAGGAGGGGAGGAGAAGGCAGAGCGTGAGGACAATGGCCGGGTATCCGATCATGCCCGAGTAGCCGAGGGTCTTCTCCTCCGGACGCTCCAGCTTTCTCCTTCCGTAGTGGGGGAAGAGCCAGAGGTTGTGGCACAGGGCCGCCAGGGCGCAGAGCGCCGCCTGCCAGGGAGAGAGCCAGTGCAAGGCGACGGCGAAGAGGCCCATGGCCATGTGCAGAAGCTTGCGGATGATTTCCCGGGTCGTGTCCGCTTTCATGTCACTCGCCTGGGGGGGGAAGCGAAAGGTGAGACGCGGAACGCGGGAGGTGAAACGCAAGAATCCCCAATCCCCAATCACCCATCCGAAATCCCCGATCCCCCATCCCTGGTCCCAGTGTCGCCTTCCCTCTTCTCAATAGGTGCCCGTTCCGCCCCAGAGGTCCACCACGGTGCCCACCCCCTTGAGGCTCACGAGAAAGCGGTATTGCGAATCGGTGAAGGTCCCGATGGTCCGCTTGCCCGCCTCGAAGCCCAGCGAGAAGCAGCTTCCGTGGTACCAGAAGGTGAGGCTCCTATCGCGCCACGCCTTCTTCTTGAGGTCTCGTTCCAGGGAGGGATTGAGGCTCACCTTCCCGTCCGCGAGGGTCAGGGCGGAGGCCAGCCGGATCTCCTTCGAAAGGGGGTTTTGCGTGAGATCGGTGATCTGGCTGACGCCGAGGGTTCCGGACCTCAGGTAGGTCAGGCGGATGAAATCGTCGCTCGCCTTCTTTCTGGGACGGTAGGTGACGGAGAGCGATTGGCCGTCCATGACCCGCGTGAGGCTGTTGTAGCGCAGCCTGAGATCGTAGCTCCAGGAGGCCGTCGGCCACAGGCGCACGAGGAGGGTCACCGGGCCCTTGCGGCTGTGCCGGGTTCCCGAAGTCAGCAGGTCGCTCTTGAAGCTGTAGTCCTGGTACAGCGAGCTTTCCAGGCGCAGGTCCCCCTTGGGTCCGTAGACCCGGTTCCGCACGCCGTACTCCACCTGGCTGACGTTGAGCCCCACCTGGTCCACTTCGTCGAAGATGGGCGCCCTCAGGGCGTGGGCGTCGGGGGAGACGTAGCTGTAGGTCACGTAGGGTTCGATGACGTGTTTGATGGAGTTCTTGTACCGACGGTAGAAGCGGGGGCCCACCACGTCGACCGAGAATCGGGCGTAACTCCGCCAGAGCTGGCCGGCGTCGTACCGCTGCGTGGAGGGATCCTGGCTCTCGGAGTAGTGCGTGGCCCGCAGCTCCAACCGGGGGGTGATGTCCAGCCAGAGGGCCGGGTGGAGCGGAAGTTCGAAATAGGGGTGCACGTCCAGGCGGCTGTAGCCCACGGAGAATTTCTGGGTGGTGGGAGTGTACTGGGCCCACTCCTTGTGGAACAGGTCCGCTGAGGTCTCGAACCCCCAGTAGAGGTCGCCCACCAGGGGATGGAGGCTGGAGCGCCATTCCACGCCAGGCTGGGTCCGCTGGACGAGGTCCTGCCCCTCGGTGAAATACTGATCCTGGCGTTCGGCCTTGAAGGTCAGGGAGTAGGGCCCCCAGTTGCGAACCAGATAGAGGCTGGAGTCGAGGCCCGAGAGGGTGCTCAGCGTGTAGTCCCGCTGGTAGTCCCTGAAGAAGTTGATGTCCGAGAGGAGATTGATGTTCGCCATGAAGTACCAGCCGTGCCTGAAATTTTGCAGGTGGGCCCAGGAGAAGTCCCACCGCTTCTTGCCGTCGCTGTTCTGGCGGATGTAATAGCCGTGGAACCACCCGTAGGTGTCGGTGGAGGGCACGTACCGGAACTCCTCGCCCAGCCCCCAGCCCTCCCTGCTGTAATGATCGACGTAGACCGTGTCGTCCCACCAATCGTAGGGGGCGATAAAGAAGGCGTTGTTCACCGTGAACCCCTGGTTGGTGGAGTTGCCGATCTCGGGAATCAGCAGGCCCGTCGAGCGCGCGGGCTTGATGGGCCAGATCAGGTAGGGGAGATAGAGGGCGGGTGCCTGACGCACGTGGAAGCGGGGGTTGGTCAGAAAGGCGTAGTGGTCCACGTGGAACTTGGCGTGGCTCACCTTCATGCTCCAAGGGGGGACGGCCGCGGCGCAGGAGGTGAAGGTGCCGTCGATGACCTCGAACCACCCTTCGCCGATCTTTCGGATCTCCTTTCCGTATACCGTGAAGTCCCCGTCTTTCTGGACCCCGTAGGCGTCCATCAGGGTGCCCTTGCCCGTGTTCAGGTCGTAGGTCAGCTCGCTTCCGGAGGCGGTGAAGTCCTGGAAGTCCACGGCCACCCTGCCGGTGGCCCAGAGCGTCCCCTTGTTCGTGT
>JAJYLT010000053.1 GCA_021787565.1 Acidobacteriota bacterium | reverse complement strand
GACCCGCTCTCCATCGTCCAGGACACGCTGGATGCGTCCTCGCACCTGCCGAACCTCCAGCGAACCACCGTCCGGATCCGCAAAGCGTAGGAGGACCTCATGCCCCGGTACGGAATGGTCATCGATCTGGACCGCTGCACGGCCTGCCAGGCCTGCGTGGTGGCCTGCAAGGTGGAGAACAACGTGCCCTTCACCGACCCCGAGGCGGCCGCCAAGGGGCGCACCATGCTCTGGATCGAGCTGCTGGCCGACATCGAAGGAAGCTTCCCCTCCCTGCGAGCCTCCTTGAAGCCGAGGCCCTGCCTCATGTGCGACGACCCGCCCTGCACCAAGGTCTGCCCGGTGAACGCCACCTACCAGAACCCCGACGGGATCGTGGCCCAGATCTACCCGCGCTGCATCGGCTGCCGCTACTGCACCAACGCCTGCCCCTACGGCGTGAAGCTCTTCAACTGGCGCAAGCCGGCGTGGCCCAAGCCCATGGCCGAGGGCCTCGACCCCGACGTCTCGGTGCGTCCCAAGGGCGTGGTCGAAAAGTGCACCTTCTGCCACCAGCGCCTCCAGGCGGCCCAGGAGCGGGCGGCGTGGGAGCGCCGCCCCATGCGCGAGGAGGACTACCAGCCCGCCTGCGCGGAGGTCTGCCCGCCCAACGCTATCTCCTTCGGTGACCTGGACGACAAGAAGTCGGAGGTGCACCGCCTCTCCCGCCACGACCGCGCCTTCCGGCTCCTGGCCGAGCTGGGCACCCAGCCCAAGGTTTACTTTCTGAGGGAGGTGGGCAAGTGAACCGCCGCGAGGACTGGACCTACGAAGAGAAGGCGCTCATCCCCCCCGTCGTGGACACCTCCCGCCTTTTCTGGTTCACGGCGGTGGGACTAAGTGCCATCGTGCTCTGGGCGCTCTACGCCTGGTACTACCAGCTCCAGCGCGGCCTCGGGGTGACGGGCATGGGGAGGCCTATCTACTGGGGCTTCTACATCACCAACTTCGTCTTCTTCATCGGCGTCAGCCATGCCGGCACGCTGATTTCGGCCATCCTCCGTCTGACGAGGGCCGAGTGGCGCCGCCCTATCACGAGGGCCGCCGAGATCATCACCGTGGCGGTCATCGCCATCGGCGCCTCCAACGTCATCATAGACCTGGGGCGGGAGGACCGGCTCCTCAACGTGATCTTCAAGCCCCACCTGACCTCCCCGCTGCTCTGGGACGTCTTTTCCATCACCACCTACCTGACGGGCTCCGTGCTCTACCTTTACCTCCCGACCATCCCCGACTCGGCCATCCTCCGGGACCGGCTCCCGCACAGGCGATGGCTCTACGGGCCGCTCTCCCTAGGCTGGACGGGGACCGAGAGGCAGAAGAAGCTCCTGAACCGCGCCATCGCCATCATGGCCGTCATCATGGTGCCCATCGCCGTCTCGGTGCACACGGTGGTGTCGTGGGTTTTCGCCATGACCATCCAGCCCATGTGGCACTCGAGCATCTTCGGGCCCTACTTCGTGGTGGGGGCGATCTACTCGGGCATCGCGGCCATCATCGTGGCCATGGCCATCATCCGGAAGGGCTGCCACCTGGAGGCCTTCCTCAAGCCCCTGCACTTCGACTACCTGGGCCGGCTGCTCCTGGTGATGACGCTGCTCTGGACCTACTTCACCTTCGCCGAGTACATCACCACTTACTACGGCAACAGCCCCGACGAGATCAAGGTCATGATGTCCAAGCTCACCGGCCCCTTCGCGCCCTACTTCTGGACCATGGTCATCTGCTGCCTGCCCATCCCGCTCATCATCCTGGGGGTGCGGCGGTTCAGGACGATCACCGGCACGGTCATCGCCTCTCTGCTGATCAACGTGGGCATGTGGCTCGAACGCTTCACCATCGTGATCCCCACCCTGTCCAACCCGCGCATCCCCCGCTACAACGTCCACTACACGCCGAGCTGGGTGGAGGTCTCGCTGATGGCGGGCTGCTTCGCCCTCTTCATCCTGGTCTACATGGGCTTCGCCAAGCTCTTCCCCATCATCTCCATCTGGGAGATCGAGGAGGGCAAGGAGGGGGTACAGGAGACCGCCGAGCGTCTGGAGAGCTACCTTCCCGAGGGCGAGAGGGACGAGGCCACGGGGCCTCCTGTCCCCGCGGCCGCCTCGGTCGCCTGAGGTCCGACTATTCACTCTTGCCCTTGCGGGGGCTAAGGTGAGGTCCATGGTCACCTTTCGCGTGGTCGTTCCGGACGAGACCTACTACCGGCAGCAGATCTCCTGCCGCGCGGCCTGCCCCATCCTCAGCGAGTGCCACGCCTATGTCCAGGCTATCGCCGCCTCGGAGGACGAGCGTGCCTACGAGCTCGCCCGCCTCGGCAACCCCTTCGCCTACGTCCTGGGGCGCATCTGCGCCCACCCCTGCGAGCAGGCCTGCCGCCGGGGCGCCATAGACGCCCCCGTGGCCATCTGCGCCCTGAAGCGATTCGCCACGGATCACCACAACCTGGGCCTTGGCCACGACCCCGCGCGCCACCGCTCGCCTCCGGCCCCCAAGCTGGACAAGCGGGTGGCCGTCGTAGGCGCCGGGCCGTGCGGCCTCACCTGCGCCCACGACCTGGCCCTCTGGGGCTACGACGTGGAGGTCTTCGAGTCGGCGCCCGTCCCGGGCGGCATGCTCTACATGGGCGTGCCGCACTACCGCCTGCCCCGGGAGATCATCGAACTGGAGGTCCAGCAGATCCTCGCCCTCGGCATCCGGCTCCACTTGCGCACGACGCTCGGGCGGGACCTCCCCTGGTCCTCCCTGCGCTCCCGCTTCGACGCGGTGATGCTGGCGACGGGGCTGAGCCGCGGAAGGGAGATCGAGATCCCCGGCGCCCACCTCGACGGCGTCCTCCAGGGCATCGACTTCCTCATCAACGCCAACCTCGGCTACCAGGTGGAGCTCGGCCCCCGAGTGGTGGTGCTGGGCTCGGGGAACGTGGCGGTGGACGTGGCGCGCTCCGCCCTCAGGCTCCTGCAGGAGCCGCTGGCCAACGAGGAGGTCGAGGAGAGTCGCCCCCCGGAGCCGACCGGTTCGGCCTACTTCTCCGCCATCGAAGCGGCCCGCATGGCGCTCAGGACGGGCGCCCGCTCCGTGCGCCTGATGAGCCTCGAACCGCGGGAGAAGATGGCCGCCTACGAGTGGCAGGTGCGCGAGGCGGAGTCTGAGGGGGTCCTGGTGGAGAGCGGCTGGGGCGCCATGGAGATCCTGGGCGACGGCGGCCGGGTTTCCGGCCTGCGGATCAGCCGCTGCCTCTCGGTCTACGACGAGGAGGGGCGGTTCGTTCCCGCCTTCGGCCAGGAGGAGCGGCATCTGGCCTGCGAGAGCGTCGTCCTCGCCATCGGCCAGCAGGCGGACCTGAGCTTCCTGACGGGCCAGGAGGGCGTGGGCGTTTCCCGCCATGGGTACGTCTGTGTGGGTCCGGAGTTGGGGACGACGGCCCACGGCGTCTTCGCGGGAGGGGACGTGGCCTTCGGACCGCGCCTGCTGGTGGACGCCGTGGCCGACGGCCACCGGGCGGCCCGATCCATTCACCGCTACCTAGGCGGAGAGTCCTCCGGGACGACCACCAGCCGGTTCCGCATCCTCCCCGGCTGGAGCCTCCCGGCCGCCTGCCTGCGGATCCCCCGCCAGACCATGCCGTCGCTGCCCACCAACCGCCGCGTCGGGATCGCCGAGGTGGAGCTGGGCTACGACGACGCCGCGGGCCGCGCGGAAGCCTCCCGGTGCCTCAGCTGCCAGGTGAACACCGTCTTCGATTCCGCCAAGTGTATCCTGTGCAATGGCTGCGTAGATATCTGCCCGGAATCCTGCCTGAAGCTGGCGGACCTGTCGCGCCTGGCGGGGAACCGCGACCTGGACGCGCTCGTCCGGGCGCGCTTCGGCGTGGAGCCGGGAAGCCTCCGGCCCGGGGCCGCCACGGCGATCCTGAAGGACGAGACGCGCTGCACCCGATGCGCGCTCTGTGCCCAGCGCTGCCCCACGGGAGCCATCACCATGGAAGCGCTGGAGGATCAGAGCGGCGAGACCACGGCCCGGCGCTGAGCGGGCACCCACGGCAGGGAGAGACGGCATGAACCGAAGGAGCTTCCTCTCGCTCTCCACCGCCAGCGCGGCGGCCCTGCTCGCCACCGCCGGCATGGGACTGGCCGGGTTCTTCCGGTTCCTCTTCCCCGGGGTGTTCTACGAGCCGGCGCGGCGATTCAAGGCCGGCTATCCCGCCGACTTCCCGCCGGGCCAGCCGGTCTTCCTCCCCGCCGAGAAGGTCTACCTCTTCCACGACCCGGCGAAGGGCTTTTCGGCGGCGAGCGCCGTCTGCACCCACCTCGGCTGCACCGTCCAGTGGTCCGAGCGCGACAGGCAGTTCAACTGCCCGTGCCACGGCAGTGTCTTCGCCGCCGACGGCGCCGTGCTGCGCGGCCCTGCCCCCCGGCCCCTGAGTTGGCTCGAGGTCACCCTGTCGAAGGACGGCCAGCTCCAGATCGACAAGAACCGTCCCGTCACCGACGCCTACCACCTGCTGGTGCCGGCCTGACCATGCTGAAGTCCATCCTGCGCAGCATCTTCAGGGGAGACCCGCCCAGCACCCAGAAGGGGCGGAGCGAGCTGGTCTTCTACAACCTCTGGCTCCACATCCACCCCGCCAAGGTCCGCAAGGAGCACCTGAAGCTGCGCCACACCGGCTACCTCGGCTTCGTCTCCTTCTTCCTCCTGCTCATCCTGGGCGCAACGGGGCTGGCCCTGATGTTCTACTACCACCCCTACCCCGCGATGGCCTACCAGGACATGAAGGACCTCCAATTCGTGGTGTTCCTGGGACCCTTCCTGAGAAACATGCACCGATGGGCCGCCCAGCTCCTGGTGGTGGCGGTGTTTCTCCACCTGTGCCGCGTGTTCTACGCGGGGGCCTACAAAGAGCCGAGGCAGTTCAACTGGGTGGTGGGCGTCCTGCTCCTCTTCCTGGTCCTCACCCTCTCCTTCACGGGGTACCTCCTGCCCTGGGACCAGAAGGCCTTCTGGGCGATCACCGTGGGAACCAACATCGTGGCCTCCGCCCCTCTGGTGGGTCCCGTCGTCAAGGTTCTCCTGCTGGGCGGTCATTCGTTGGGTACCCAGGCTCTCCTGAGGTTCTACGTCCTCCACGTGGTGGTCCTGCCGGGGCTCGCGGCCGCCCTGGTCATGGTCCACCTCTGGCGGATCCGGAAGGACGGAGGCTTGGCTCCCTCCCCGTCCGGGCCGGAGGAGATCTCCTCGCCGCCGCGGGAAACCCCGATCCCGTCATCTCCGGAGAAGACCTACGGGCTCATGGGAATCGTGACCGGCAAACCGACCTTCGAGGTGCTGGTCCCCGAGGAGGAGGAGGCCGTCTTCTCATACCCCTACGCGTTCCTTCGCGAGGGCGCCGCCTTCCTGGCGACCTCGGCGGCGGTCATGGCGCTGGCCCTGCTCTACAATGCCCCGCTCTCGGAGGTGGCCGATCCCTCCAAGACCCCCAACCCCGCCAAAGCCCCCTGGTACTTCCTGGGCGTCCAGGAGCTGCTGAGCCACTCGCCCACCCTCTCCGGGATCCTGCTGCCGAGCCTCATGGTCCTCGCGCTCCTGCTGCTTCCATACTACGACTGGAACCCCAGCAGGAGGCCGAAGGATAGGGTCCTCGCCCTCTCGCTCTTCGCGCTGGTGGTGCTGTCCTATCTCGTCCTGCTCCTCATCGGCCTGTACTTCCGGGGAGCGGGATGGGCCTGGGTCTGGCCGTGGGCCAAAGGCGCTGGAGGGGCCGCGTGAGGAACCGGGTGCGGCTCGTCTTCTTCCTCCTCAGCCTCGCCAACATGGTCCTGCTGGGCTTGGCCCTGGCGCGCGCGGCCCGGCCCGGCTGGGCCGCCTATCAGCGGAGCTACCACCGCCTGGAGGCCCAATCCGAGCCCAACGCCGCCGCCAAGGCCGCCACCGAAGCGGCCCCCGTCGCCATCGCCCAGATCATCCTTCCGGGCCTCCAGCGGGTGGACCGCTGCACGACCTGCCACCAGGGCGTGGAGAACCCGGCCATGAAGGGGGCGCCAGAGCCCCTCTCCTACCATCCCGGCATCGGCAGGCACCCTCCGTCCCGTTTCGGATGCACCATCTGCCACGGCGGTCAGGGCCTCGCCACGGACCTGGCGGCCGCCCACGGCCGGGTGGCCCACTGGCACCAGCCCCTCCTGCCGCGTGAATACGTCCGGGCCTCCTGCGGGCAGTGCCACACGAAGGGGGACGTGCCGGGCGTTCCGGAGCTCGCCGAGGGTAGGCACCTCTTCGACACCCACGGCTGCCGAGGGTGCCACAGGCTCCGCGGAGTGGGGGGAACGATCGGACCGGACCTGAGCCGGGAGGGGGCCACGCGCCGAGACCCGGCCTGGCTCGAGAGGCACTTCCTCGACCCGCGGGCCGTCTCGCCCAATTCGGTCATGCCCAATTTCCACTTCACGCCTGGCCAGGCCAAGGACCTGACCTACTACATGCTCTCCCTCACCGGCGAGGAGATGTCCAACTATTACACCAGCGAGAGCGTGATCCCCAGCATCCCATACGGCCGCGAACTCTTCGCGCGGAAGGACTGCATCACGTGCCACAGCATCGGCGGGGTCGGCGGGAAGTCCGGCCCCGACCTCGAGGGCGTCACCCGGCGGCACTCGGCCCGGTGGCTGGACGAGCACTTCGTGAATCCCACGCTCGTGTCGCCCGGGTCCACCATGCCCGCTTACGACCTCACCGCCGACGAGCGCACGGCCCTCATCCGCTTCATGGCGGTGGCCACCGACAAGGACGCCGAGGCGCTGCTCGCCGGCGGGGCCAAGGCCCTCACGCCGGAGGAGGCGGCCGTCGAAGCCGGCGCCAGGGCCTTCGTGCATTACGGCTGCGTGGGGTGCCACGGGCAGGGGGCCGCGGGCGGCGTGGCCAACCCCAACAGCCAGGGCGGCCAGGTACCCTCGCTCATCCACGTGGCCGACGACTACAAGAAGTCCGAGGTGATGGCGATCGTGCTCAACGGCGAGAGGCCCCCGCCGGCCGACCCCGCGAAGCCGGCTCCGCCGCTCACCATGCCCTCCTGGAAGGGGACGGTGAACGAGGAGGACCTCCACAACATCGTGGAGTACCTCTGGTCGCTCAAGCCCAGGGGAGAGGGCTCAGGCTGGTAGCGGATCACGCCGCCCCAATCCCGCGATGGAATTGCACTCGTAGGAGCGCCGCCCCCGGCGCGACGGACCGTACGCGGGCACCGCATCCTGGTCGCAGGGTCACCCGGTTCGCGGCGAGGCGCCGCTCCTACGCAGGCATTGAGCCGCTATCGCGGAATTGGGGCCCACGGCCGGTCTTGCGGCGGAGGGTGCGGGAAGCCATAATGCCAGCCCATGGCCCTCCCCTGGACGAAGAAGCAGCGCCGCAAGAAGCTCCTCTCCGCCCCCTTCCCCGACACCCTCCGACTGGCCGTCGAGCGCGACGCGGCCTTCTATCGCGGGCTCGGCATACAGGAGCGGTCCAAACTGGAGGGAGTTCTTCTTCGAGCGGCCCACCCTCATGCGGGCGCGGCGCCCGGCTCTCTACGACCTCCTGCTAAGCTATTACCGCCAAGATCCGGCGGAGAGGGAGAGGGCGGCTCCCTAGCGGGCTGTCCCAGAGATGAGTTCGCGATGGAAGCAGGCGAAAGACAGCACGCGGACGTGCTATCTTGATACTCCATAGCGGCGACTGGTCAGCCCGTTGGGAGGGAGACCATGCTCGGCAGGGGTGAAAGGCTCGGCTTGGCGGCCGGGATCGTGCTCGTTGGGGGTGTGCTCGGCGCCGCCCTGGCCATTCAATATCACGGCTACGCGGTGGAGAGGGCCCGCCTCCAGGAGATCCTTGACGAGGCCCGGGCAAAGGTCAGCCAAGGCCGAGAGGCAAGGCGGCACATGGATTCGATCTGCGTGGAAATCGCCAGGGCCGACGCGTCGCTGGCCGTCTTGAAGCGCAAGCTGCCGTCCCAGCCCCGGATCAAAGAATTCGCCGAAAAGCTGATGGAGGAGGCCGCGCAGCGCAAGATGGAGGTGGCCATCGATCACGTCGAGCGCGGGCAGGCCGTGCCCCACGTCCCCGGCTTCCGGAGCCACGAGTTCACGGTCCGGATGAAGGGGGACCTGGCCGAGGTGGCGACCGCCCTGGACCGCATGAGACAGGAGCGGGCCTTCACCCTGAGGAGCATTCGGCAGATGGAGACGGAGGCCGAGCTGCGGGTCGCGGTCCTCTCCTTCGAATGGGCTCCCATGCCCTCCGCGGTCGCGCCCCCGACTCCAATCGATTCCCCCGGCCTCTTCCTCTGGCCGTACAGCCAGAGGATCGCCTCGCTTCGCCAGCGCTGCCGCCTCGCCCGGGTGGAGGCTTCGCAGTACCGGTGGGAAATCGCCCAGGCGCGCGAACTGGCCGCTAAGAAAAAGCTCCTCGACTACATCGAGACCGTCCTGGCGGAGCTCGAGGCGGAGGAGCCCGCAGGTGGCGAACAACCGGGCGGGACCGTCTCGGCCCCCGATTCGCCCTCGGCGAAGCCGCTCTCTCCGGGCTCCCCCTCGCGGCGCACCTGATCTCCGGCCCTCACCGCCGCGCTCGCTACCGGCTCCTCCGGCACGACGGGCCCCTCGCGCCCGGAAGTCTCCGCTCTCCTTCGGGATCACGGGCGGTACGACGGCAAGATCGTGGAGTTGGAGGGGAACGCCCTCGTGGTCCGACAGAAGGGCGGGAATGCCGGCGTGCCCCGGCGGGTTGACACTGGCAGCGGGACCGCTCCGCAACGGAGGAGAAACCATGGCTGACGTGACCTTCAAGCGCTTCGACGAACTCGAGGGCTACAACCAGCAGTTCCTGTATGCGGGGAAGGGCCTCGGCGTTTCCGCCTGGGGCATGAACCTGCTCAAGCTCCCGCCGAACTGGCAGGAGTATCCCGAGCACGACCACACCTCGGACGGCCAGGAGGAGGTCTACGTCGTCCTGGAGGGAACCGCGAGGCTCCAGGCCGGACACGAGAGCTGGGAGCTCGTGCCGGGCACCCTGGTCCGCGTCGGTCCGGCCCAGAGGCGCAAGATCGTCCCCGGGGCCCAGGGGGCCGTCCTCCTGGCGCTGGGAGGCACTCCCGGCAAGGCCTACGCCTTCCCGGCGTGGATGAAGGGCTGACCCGCGAGGCAGGCCCCGCGCGCTTGACTCTCCGGTTGGGGCGCCGCAGGATGGACCGGGCGGCGACGGCCCTCGGAGGGCACCGGTGGCGCAGGATCCCCACGGAGAATTGATTCTGGCGGCCTCGCTCATCCCCATCTTCCGGAGGGAGGACGGGGAGCTTGCCGTGGTCCTCGTGCGGCGCACCGAGTGGGGCATCCACGGCGGCCAGCTCGCCTTTCCCGGAGGCAAACACGAGCCGGGCGACGGGATCATGCTGGAGACGGCCCTGCGCGAGGCCTGGGAGGAAATCGGCCTGCCCCGAGAGGCGGTGACGCCCCTGGCCGCCCTGCAGCCGCTGGCCACGGTCTCCACCGGCTTCCTGATCCATCCCTTCCTGGCCCGCATCCGCCACCCGGCCCAGTGGCATCCCCAGGAGCGGGAAATCGCCGAGATCCTCGAAGTGGGGCTTCGCGATCTTCTCGTGCCCGAGGCCCAGGGCGAGGAGGTGCTCCAGTTCCCCGCCTGGCCCGAGCCGCGGCGCTTCCCCTTCACCCGCATCGGGCCCCACAAGCTCTGGGGCGCCACCCACCGCATCCTGACGCCTCTCCTGCCGCGCCTGCTTCAGGGCGAGTGGGAGATCTGAGACACTGGGAGGAGGTTGCCTTCTCCGACGACCTTCGCGTAGTCCTTGTGAAGCGGCACGGCTTGCCCGTTGCCGCGGAACGCCTGGGCATTCCAGATAAGAAGGCTGAAGCTCCCGTTGCGGCGTTCCAAGGTTTGTCGATGCCACTGCACGTAACGCTTCCAGAATAAGCTTCTCCGCCAGCTATACAGAGCGGCATAAGTGAAGGCGCATAAGGTGGTGGGGCTTGGGGAGTATGCCGCTCTGTATTCGCGGGGAAGGCCCCACCCCTTGCGAGTGCGGCCCTGCGGGCCGCGCAAGGGCTGAGCCCTCCCCGCGGGCCCTACCGGGAGAGGCGCGGCGGCGCCTCCCCCGGACCCCCACCCGCATACAGCGCGCCGGACTTCCGTCGCGCTGTATAGCAGGTCCGTCGTATCGAAACGATTCACGCCATCAAGAATTTGCGCCGCATATTGCTCAGCCGTACCGCTTACATTCATCAAGCAGTTCTCCGGCGTGGCCCCCCCAGCCAACAATGGTTAAGGTTGTTGCGCCACGCATAGCGGGTATCGTGGCCGTCGCAGGTTTCCGGGTTCAGGTAGAAGGTCGTATACCGGCCGAAGTGGTCCGGAGGCCTCCGAGGAGGGGCGGTTCTCCGTAGTGCAAGTGGCAAAGCGAACCAGTCGTGTGTGATGAAGCCCGCAGTCAACCGAGGGACTGGGGTTCCAGTGCTCTCCTCCTCTGCATGACGAGCTGGCCGCAGTTGGAGCCGATGGCCGTCTCCGCGGCACTTCCGATGGAGACGATCACTTCGAACCCGGCGCCTTCCAGCTTCTCCCTGGCTGCCGCAACGGGCGGTGGGAGCCGTTGTTCCGCCTCCGGGGAAAGGAGGCTCCGGATATCTCTTCGCCGGGCGGAACGGGTGGGATTGACGGGGGTGACTTTCACCAGGAAGCGGGATGGATCGAAGAGACCGATGAGGACGCGCGTGTCGAAAGGGACTTCGTCAACCAGGGCGAAGTTGAGGGTGATCTTCCGGTCGCCCTCCCGCCACCACGTTGCGCCGAAGCGGGAGATCTCCTCCATCGTCCAATGCTGGATGGGCATGACCCTGTCTCTGGCCGCCTCGTCGGTCGAGTTGACCGAGAATTGAAGCTGGAAGCGGCCTCCGGCAAAGAACCTGTCCTTGACTTCGCGCAGGCCTTCGAGCCAACGGCCTGCCGTCCGGGGAGCCACCGTGGAGACAACGGGGAGAAAGGCGACGCCAGGATAAGAGAATGGCAGCAGAAACAGCGTTTCGAGGACTGCGTCGTTGAGGGCGGGCTCTCCCATTCGGGCGAAGTGCAGCTTGATCTTCGGGCAGGCCCAGCCGCCGTCCTGCCGGTGGCGCTCCATGATCCATTCCACCTGGCCGAGGATCTCGTCTACGAGCAGGTCGCCGCGATAGTCTGCCCCCGCGTCGCAAAAGAGGCAGCCCACGGGGCATCCGAACTGAGAAGAGACGATCATGACCCACTTGTCCGATCTCGGGAAGCGGGGGTCTCTCGCATCCACGCACTCAATCCAGTGTCCCGGAGGCCGTCCCCGCGCGGACAGGACGAAGATCTGTGCCACTTCCGGCGTGCCGCGCGACTCCATGAGCTCCCACGTCATGATGTCCTCCTGATCGTCCTTTGAGATAGTCAAACGCCTCGAGGGCGGCCATGCAGCCATCTCCCGCGGCCACGACCGCCTGCCTTCGGCTTCCCCGGCGAAGATCTCCAGCGAAGAAGAGCCCGCCGTTTGAGCCGCTGCGGAGGTTTATCCGGGCCGGCCGGCCGCCCTCGTCCACGATTCCGGGGGGATGGGGGCGCCTGCCCGCGGCGACGAGCACGCCCTCGGCTGGAAGAGTGAGCGTGCGGGCGGGATCTTCGCCGTCTTGAAACGTGACGGACGGCGGGGGGCCCCCAACGGACCCGATGGGCGACAATCCCGTCCGGACCGGAACTCCTCTTCTCCTGGCCTCCTCGCGCAGGACGGGCAGGGCCCTCGGATCGCTCCGGCACAGGATGGATGGTCTGGCGCCGGCGTCGAGCAACCGAAGCCCCTGATCGAAGGCCACGTCTCCGCCCCCGATGATCAGCACGCGGAGGCCCCGCCACACCTCGCCCTCGTAACTTCCGGGAAGAAGCAGGGCTCCCGTGGTCCGCAACGTCTCAAGGGATTCCGGGACGACGGGCTCCTGGCCCGTGGCGAGGATCACGGCTCGCGTGCGGAGGATTCCACCCGAAGCGAGGCAGAGAGACCAGGTCTCGCCGCGCCGGATCGTCTCCGCGCGATCACGCAGAAGCCGGAAGCCGCCCAGCCCCTTCGCGTGGTCCGCCATCCGCCGCGCGAGATCCAGGCCCGCGCAGGTCTCGATTCCGGGATAATTTCTCACCCGCCACCCCGCTCTCAGCGCGCCGCCGGGCTCGCCGGGATCCACGACGATGGGATGCATGGCCAGCCGGCGAGCCTGGATGAAAGCCGAAAGGCCCGCAGGGCCGGCTCCTATGATCACCAGATCGTGCGGAGGCGGGAGAGCCGTCACCGCTTCCGGCCGTCCCGCCGCGGTCACGAGAGAGCCCCACACAGATCCCGGGCCGTGACGATGAGCGCGCAGGATCGTTCCAGGAGCCGCAAGGCCCCCTCGTGTCTTTCCCGCGTTCGAGCGGCGCAGGCATTCCGGACGACGGCAACGCGGAATCCCAGATCGAAGGCGGCCAGGGCGCTCGCCGCCACGCACTTGTCCGTCTGGACTCCAGCCAGGACCAGGCTGTCCGTTCGGCCGGATCGCAGATCCCGGGCCAGATCCGGAACACTGAACGCCGAGTAGGTGCTTTTCCTGACCACGCGAATGCCGGTCCTGTCCCTCAGGGAAGGAGCCAGTTCGGCGAGGGGGTCATCCTCATCGAGAAGCCTCCCGTAGAAATCCAGAAACGACCCCTCGTACTTTCTCGGGTGGCCATGGCGCGTGGCGATCACCCCGTTTCCCGCCCTCGCGAAGGCTTCGACCAGGGCGAGCACGTTCCCCTCGGCTCCTGCGGCGCCGCGCACGCAGGCCGGCGATTCCGGGGAGACGAAGAAGAGCTGCCAGTCCAGAACCAGCAGAGCGGCGCTTCTAAGATCCAGGGCGGGATACACGGCCTCCCTCCGGTGCCGCGAAGCCTCGACGGCCTCCGTGGCGCCCGGCTGGGATGGCTACGAAGAGCCTGGCATAGCCGGAAGAAATACAGTATGCCACACTTCTCCGAAAGGGCTCTACGCCATTGTCGGGTATCTAGGGGTCACAGTAGAGTTGCGCCCCGCGATCCTTTTTTTCTTTCTAGAACCCCCATTCCCATAAGGAATAATGAGGGCAAAAAGGGTGGACGGAAGCGGCTCATGAGCGAGAAGAAAATAGCCGCCGCGCGCAAACTGCTGGCGGAGGGCACCCCGCCAAGGGACGTGGCCCACACCATAGGGGTATCGGTTCCAACGCTCTATCGCTGGCTGCCAGCCTCGGCCAGAGCCTAGCGCGGCCCTTGCCCAGGGCAAAAGTACCCAGCCTCCCTTCTTTCGCTAAACCTGGGGCATCCTAGGAGGCCGTTTTCAGAAGGGAGCCCTTAGCGCGCATAAATTTCCGTTTGGTGGGGTGACCCCAGAATGCACAGACCAAGCCCTCCCTACACCGGTTTTCTGTTCCATTGCTCCCCAAACCCCAACCAAAGCCGCTCGAAGGCATCCAGCACAGCGGGAGTCGGTGGGCTAGCAAAGTAGAGATACGGCACTGCCCCCATCCCGCTCCGGAGCCCGATAAACTCCACATACGCATCATCGAAGGGCTGCTCGATGTCCCTCATGTCCGCATCGTAGAAGGCACTGCCCGGCCCGTTGATCTGGTTCGGGTCCGTGTCGGTGATGAGGCCGTCGGCGCTTTCGCAGCATTGCTGTCTCTTTCACTTCGCGGGCTTGGCGGGAGCCTTCTCCCCCAGAAAGGCCTTCGCCTCGTCGGCTTCTTTGCCGGTCCCTGTGCTGAGAGTCTGTATCTCAGCCATCGCCTCAGGCATGTGGCCCGTCAAGCCCAAGCACATCGCATATTGCCGCCGAATCCGGGGCGCCTGAGGAAAATCGGGATGGGCTTCCAGAAACGGCCCCACGGATTTGGCGTACGCTGCCATGGCGGCTTTCTCTTGATCGATGTGAGCCTGCGTTACACCAATTCGGCCGTCGGGTGTCCGGTAGTAGTTTCGAATGTTCGTATCAGGGTCGCCCAGCCAGGAAAGAGGCTGATCTGAAAACCCTGGTGCGCCGTCTGCCAGCACATACCCCGCGTAGGTGGAGGTAGGGAAGCGCTGGAGGAGGTCGGCCGGGTGGGCCAGGGGATCGCCCTTGAAGGCCTGGTAGGCCGCCGCGTCTTCGCCTGAGGGGGCTTGCACGGTGAACGTCACACACAGCGGAGCACGGCCGGAGGTGGGGTCCCATTGAAAGCACAGGTGATGCTCCCCCAGAGGATTCCTCGTCTGCCGATCAAAGCAGAGATGGGAGATGTTCACGGGAAACACCCTTGAGGCTCCTGGCTGCTCCATGTGCGGTACTGAGGGTGGCCCGTAGGTCACACCAGGTGGAAGCGCCGGCATCTGTTCCGTCGGTGGGGCGTCGTACGCCCGGCACGGTGCCGTTCCCCCATCCAAGTAGAAGGCCCCAAACAAGCCTGGAGAAGGAAGGCAAGAAGAGGTGCTGTTGTGGAGCACGATTTCCCCAACGATGGGCTCCCCCAGGACATAAC
>JAJYLT010000021.1 GCA_021787565.1 Acidobacteriota bacterium | reverse complement strand
CGGGCTGGAACAGCGGCAATTACGTGGACGTGGGGGCGACGGCCGGGGACAGCGCGCGCGCCCTGAATCGGCTGTTTGTGGATGGGAATACGTTGTACATCTCGCGGGGGACGTCGGGCGTGGTGGCCTTTGATCTCTCGCAGACGGTGAAACCGGTGTATCTGGGGAAGGTGGCCTTGCCGGGTCTGTCGCAGGGGATGTGGCACGGCGGGACAACCTTGTACACGGCGCTGGGAGCCGGGTACGGGATGGGGGTTATCGATACGACGAACCCGGCGGTGATGCGGCTGATCGTAGTCAATGCCGTAAATGGCACGCCGCACGACGTGGTGGTGAACGGAGCTTACGCCTACCTGGCCACCGGCGGAGGCGTCTGGGCCGTGAACCTCGCGGGCGCGGCGGCGCCGGTGATCGACCGGTCGCGGATCGCGATGACGGTGTCGGCGGGCCAGGCCGGTGTGACAGGCGTGGCTGGGGCGGTGCGGAGCACGCTCCTGCCCATGACGGCATACCTGGAGGACATCCAGGGCAACGTGAGCCAGCCGGTTACTCCGAACCCCGACGGCAGTTTCAGCGGTACGCTGCCAGCCTCGCCTGGGGATGAAGTGACGCTGACGGTGACGGATTCAGCGGGGCAAAGCACGACGGTATCGCTGGGGCAGGCGCCGGCGGGGAACGCGGCGGGCTTCCTGGCGGTGACGGGAGCGGCGGGCACGGACGTGCGGGAAGTGGGCTTCTCCGGGAACTGGCTGGTGGTGAACGGGACGCAGCTCGTGCAGATGGTGGACGTGAGCAACCCGGCGCAGATGGTGGCCGTTGGGACGTGGCAGGCGACGGACGGGACGATTCACGACGTAAAGGTGCAAGGCGACTACGTCTACGTAGCGGACGACGGGCTGACGATCCTGCAGGTGGGGGTAGACGGGAGCCTGACGCAGGTGGGCCAGATTGCGGCGGGTGCATTCCCCTGTTGTTTGAATTCTGGTTATCCAAACGTACTCGCCGTGAACGGTCAGATGGTCTACCTGGGGATGGCGCACAATGTGGTGAGTATCGACGTGTCGGTGCCAAGTGCACCGCAGTTCGTAGGGGGATGGACGGAGACGCAGGAGGGGACGCTGCTGGACCTGGCGGTCTGGCGCAACGAGCTGATCGGCATCACGGATGCCAGCTCCCAGGGCTGGGGCTCGAACTCGTTGGTGGTGGGGGTATTGGACAGCAGCGGCATTCCGGGCTGGAACAGCGGCAATTACGTGGACGTGGGGGCGACGGCCGGGGACAGCGCGCGCGCCCTGAATCGGCTGTTTGTGGATGGGAATACGCTGTACATCTCGCGGGGGGCCTCGGGCGTGGTGGCCTTTGATCTCTCGCAGACGGTGAAACCGGTGTATCTGGGGAAGGTGGCCTTGCCGGGCCTGTCGCAAGGGATGTGGCACGGGGGGACGACGCTGTACGCGGCGCTGGGAGCCGGGTATGGGATGGGGGTGATCGACACGACGGCCCTGGGATCGATGCGGCTGATCGTGGCCAATGCCGTCAATGGCACGCCGCACGACGTGGTGGTGAGCGGGGCTTATGCTTACCTGGCCACCGGCGGAGGCGTCTGGGCGGTGAACCTCGTGAACGCACCCTAATGCCGAAGGATGCCGGGTGCCGAGGCTGCGAGTAGAGAAGGAAGTCCGGAGAAGCGGGGATTCTTGAGAGATTGCGGGGGATTGAGACCATGAGCGGTACGGGATTCGGCGGTCGGGTCAGGCGTGTGGCACTCTGGGTCTCGCTAAGTACGTTGTGCGGGCTGATGCTATTGATTACCGGCCCGGCGCGGGCGCAGGCCTCGCCGCCGCCTCTGCCCTCCGCGATGAGGGGCTTCGCGTGGTTTGGCTGCAACTCGCTGGCGGTCAGCGGGAACACGAAGGTGTACGGCGTGACGAGTGTGGGTGGCGCCCCGGGCCTCGAGGGAAACGTCGGCTCGAACGGCGGCATTACGATCAGCGGCCACAACACGATCGCGGGCGATGCGACGCCGGGGCCGGGCCAGGTCGTCCATGTATCCGGTGGCTCTTCGCAGGTTCAGGGCTCGACGGCTCCCGCTGCCTCGACCCTGACGTGCGAGGAGGTGTCCGTTGCCGACTGGGCCTCCTACGCTTCGGCGAACAACCACAACTCGGCGATCCCCTCGCAGTACCTTGACTCGAGCCGCAACTTCATGCTGAACGGGAACAAGACCTGTATGCTTCCCGCGGGAACCTATTACCTCAACAACGTCACCGTGAACGGGAACAGCCAGCTCACGCTGTCCGGCCCGGTGGTGATCGTGGCGACGGGGGCGCTCACCTTCAACGGGAACAGCCAGACCAACCAGGGAGGAGATCCGGAGGCCCTGACGTTCATTTGCACGTCCTCCTCGGCGGTGACGCTGAACGGCGGAGTGAAGGTGGACATGAAGGTCTTCGCGCCCCTCTCGGCGGTGAGCGTCAACGGCACGCTGACGGGCTACGGCGAGCTGTGGGGCGAGAGCTTCACGGGCAACGGCAACGTGACGTGGAACCGGCTTTATGACACCACGCCTCCCACGATCACGATCACGGGGGTGACCGACGGCTCGTGGTACAACACCGACGTCACCGCGCAGGTCACGGTGACCGATCCCCACCTCGATCCCCATTCGGTCTCCATCACGCTGAACGGCCAGCCCTACGTTTCGGGCACGGCCATCTCCACGGACGGCTACTACGTCCTCGCGGTGAGCGCCTCGGACACCTATGGCAACTCGGCGCAAGCGGCGGTGAGTTTCGCGATAGATAAGGCTCCGCCGGCGATCACCGTGAGCACCCCGGCCGACAACGCCATGGTGAACGCGACGCCTGCCACCCTCTCCGGCTACGTGATGGACGCCAATCCAGAGACACTCACGATCAACGGGAATCCCGTGGGCAGCCCCGGCCAATCCTCCTTCAGCGCGCAAGTTCCCCTAACCGAAGGGGCCGACGTGATCGCCCTTGTCGCGACCGACAGGGCAGGGAATGTGGGCAGCCTGACGTGGCACGTAACCCTCAAGACGACGCCCCCGACGGTTGCGATCTCGCAGCCCATCGACGGCCTCATCACGCGCTCCTCCTCCATCACCGTAAGCGGGACGGCCTCTTCGGACGCCGTTTCGGTGGACGTGAACGGCAAATTCGCAAGCCTCGCGGGGGGGAGCTTCACCGTGAACCAGGTCGCCCTGGCCGAGGGTTCCAACGCCCTGACCGCAACGGCCAAGGACGCCGCGGGCAACACGGCCACGGCCGCGGTCCACGTGACGAAGGACACGCAGGGGCCGGCCATCAGCATCGGCTCGCCCGCGGACGGTTCACACACGAGCGCGGGGACGGTGACGGTTTCCGGCACGGTCACGGGGACGGGCCCCCTCGCGGCCACGCTCAACGGTTCCCCTCTCCCGCTCAGCGGCGGCAGCTTCTCCCAGCAGGCGAGCCTCGTGCCGGGCGCGAACATGATCACGGTGGCGGCCACCGATGGGGCCGGCAACAGCGCCAGCCGCACGATCACGGTGACTCAGGACACGGGGAGTCTGGCGGTCCTCGGCATGACGCCCGCCTCGGGCAGCACGGGGATCTCCACGACGGCCCAGGTTCAGGTGAGCTTTACCCGGGGAGTCCTCGAAAACTCCGTGACATCGGACACCTTCCAGGTGAGCGCGGGCCAGAGCGTGGCGGGGGCCTACGTGGTCCAGGGCAGCACGGTCACCTTCCTGCCCGCTTCGGCCTTCCCCGAAAACACGCAGGTCAGCGTGTCGCTCTCCTCGGGCATCACGGACCTCTCGGGCAACGCCCTGACGCCCTACACGGCGTCCTTCACGACGCTCGGCTCCACGCAGGCGGGCCTGTCAGTCAGCCTCGATTCCATCCCTCCCTTCGTGAACCACTCGCCCTTGACGATCACGGGGACGACGAGCGCCGGGGCCACGGTCACGGTCACGGGCGGGGCGAACCCCGTCACCGCCACGGCGGGGGCGGACGGCCGCTTCTCCGTGGATCTGCCCCTGGATCCCGCCGGGCCGAACACGTTTACGGCACAGGCCAGCCTCGCAAGCGCGCAGAGCCCCTCGGTGCCCTTCTCGGTGGCCTATGACGCCACAGCGCCCACCGTGACGAACTTCTCCCTCGACGGTAGCGACCTGCTCGTGGACTTCAGCGAAGCAGTCCTGGAATCGACCGTGACGGACCAGAGCGTGAGCCTGACCGAGAGCGGCCAGCCCGTCTCAAGCTCGTACGGTCTCGAGCTTTCGGGTACCCGCCTGCGGATCACCCCCGCAACGCCCCTCGGAACGGCCCCAGCCGTCCTCACCGTTAGCACGGGCGTGACAGACCTCGCGGGCAACGCCCTGGCGCAGCCCTACACCAAGACCTTCAACGGGGGGAGCGCCGGTAACGCCTTCGTCGTGGGCGAGGTCTACGACGACGCGACCGGTTTACCCCTGCCCGGCGCCTCCGTGGGTCTTGTGGGCCAAGGTGCGCAGGCGGCGAGCGGGGTCATGGGGGCCTGGGACCTGCCCGTGACCTCGGGTGAGGCCCAGGTTCATCTCTCGGCATCGGGCTACTCGGACGCGTACCGGACCGTTTCGGTGGATGCCGGGGCGATCCAACCCGCCCTCGACGCCCGCCTGACGGTTCTCTCCGCGCAGGTTCAGACCCTCGGCTCCGCGGGCGGCACGGCCACGTTCGCCGGGGGCCAGGTGACTCTTACCGCTCCCTCGGGCGCCTTCTCGCAAGACACGGCGCTGACCGTGACGTCCCTGACGGCCCAGGGTCTTCCCTTTCCGTTGCCCGTGGGTTTCTCGCCCTTGTCGGCCTTTCGGCTCGACGCCGCACAGGCCCCCTCATCGTCGCTCACGCTTTCGTTCCCCGCGCCCGCGGGTCTCGCCGCGGGCACCGCCCCCTGCGCGTGGTTCGATACCCAGGGCCTGCAGTGGATGGGCCTGACCGGCCAGAGCGACGGCACGCACGTGAGCGTCAGTGTGCCCGCGGCCCCGCCGCCCTTCACCGTGGTCCTGCTGCGGCTCGATGATTCCCCCACGCCTCCGCCCGCGGTCCAGGACGGCGCGGCCCTCTCGGGCGTGACCTCCGCGCCGCTCGATTCGGCGACGGCGTCCCTCGCGGCCAATCCTCCGACGATCCTGCCCGACGGGAAGGCGCAGGCGACGGTGACGATCACACCCGCGGCCTCGATCTCGTCGGGCCTGCCCTTCGCGGTGACGGCCACCGAGAGCTTGGACGTGCGTGAAGGCACGGGGACGGTCACGCACCACTTCAGCCCGTATACGGAAGCCCTCACGGCGTATCAGGACCCGGCGAACCCCTCGAACCAGACCGTGACCTTCCCCGTCTCGCCCTTCCCGGGGATCGACGTCCTGACGCTGCTTCAAGGGCGCATCGGCATCTCGGTGGGCCCCTACTGGCCCGGACCCCTCGGCGGCGGCATCATCGATTCCTCGGGGGGCACCGTGGACGGCGCGGGGGGGACGCACGCGCGGATTCCCGCGGGCGCCACGGCGAACCCGCTGCCCGTGCGGGTCTTCCCCGTCAGCCAGGGGAGTCTGCTGAGCCCCATTCCCCAGGGCTTCGTCTTCCTGGGTGGGGTCGAATTGGACCTCGGCGGGGCCAGCCTTTCAAGCCCGGCGGTTCTCTCGATCGACACCTCGGCCCTCGCGGCCCCGGTTGCGGATGGGGACACCGTCGTGGTAGCCCAGGCGCGGACCCTCGGGGGCGTGGCGATGCTCACGCTGACGGACTTCGCCACCCTGAACGGCGAGCAGATCGAGACCCTCTCGGGGTCGGGCTACCCTTCGGAGCTGTCGGGCCTGCCGTGGCCGATGGTGCAGAACGAAGGCCGCTACGTTTTCCTGAAAGCCACCTCGCCGGTCGGCTTCATCACGGGCCTCGTCACGGACGGCACGAACCCCGTCGCCGGGGCGGTGGCGGGCGTCGTCTCCACGACGGAGGCGGCCCGGCGGAACGAAGGAAGCAAGGGATTCACCGCGGAGACGCAGAGGGCGCAGAGTTCGGGAGAGCAAGGCGTAGGAGCGGCGCCCCCGCCGCGATCCGGTGAACCCGCGCGCGCCCCGGGCCAGCGGAACGAAGGCAGCAAGGGATTCACCGCGGAGGCGCAGAGGGCGCAGAGTTCGGGAGAGCAAGGCGTAGGAGCGGCGTCCTCGCCGCGATCCTCTTCCTCCGCGTCCTCAGCGCTGAAATCGCAGGTCTCAGCCCTGGTGGCTCGGGGCAAAGCTCCGAAGGCATCGGAATCGCTGATCGATCTTCCCAACATCAACTTTCTGACCTCTTCGGACGGACGCTACGCGGTCCCGGCGCTGATCGGCACGAGCAGCCTTGAAGCGGTGCACGTGCTCTCGGGGGACTCGGGGACGGCGAGCGCGGCCATCTCCACCCCTGCTCCGCCGGTGCTGCCCGTGATCTCGCAGGACATCGCGATCCAGGCGGCGCCACTGGCGGTCGTGTCGAGCTTTCCCTCCGACGGGGACCAGAACGTCCCCCTCGGTGCGGAGCTCACCGTGACGTTCTCGAAGGGGATCGATCCGGCCTCGGTCACGGCGCAGTCCTTCGCGGTCACGGCCTCAGGCGGAGCGCTCACGGGAACCCTGCGGATCGGCGGCGTGGGGGCGAGTATCGCCTTCACGCCCGATGCCCCGCTGCCCTCCGGGTCACCCATCAGCGTCGAGGTGTCGGGCATCACGGACCGGATGGGCCGGGCGCTGCCCTCGCCCTTCAGCTTCTCCTTCACGACGCAGGTGGTGGCGCCGCCGCGCCTGGACCCGGGGAAGATCCAGGCGCTGCTGCCCAACAGCAGCGGCCAGATCTGCGTGCAGGGCGGCCCCGGCGCCGTCGAGGGCGGGGCCACGGTCTACCTCGTGAACGCCAGCCACTACGAGGTCGGCACGGCCACGGTGAACGCGGCCGATGACGGCTCCTTCACCGTGTGCCTCCAGGGAGCCATCGGGGACACGATCGAGCTGCACGTGGTGGTGCCCGGCTCTCAAGACCGCGTCTACACCTTCACGCAGCTTGTCTCCTCCGACCACCAGAGCGTCTCCATGGGGCCGGACGGCGGGACCTTCACGTCGCTCGATGCGAGCGGCCAGCCCCTGGCGACCATTGTCGTGCCCGCAGGGGCCTTCTCCGGCCCGGCCACGATCGGACTCCATCCCGGCGATCCTAGCCAGACCGCGCCCACACCTTCGGGCTTCAGCGCGAGCACGCCCCTCTCCATCGAGCTCTCCGTTCCGGCCAGCAAGGAGATCCAGCTTCTCCTGCCCGCCCCGGGCGGGTGGGACGTGACCGACGCATCGAAGGCCTTCTGGCTCGTGCGCACCGTCCAGGTGGGAGGCGCCAACCCCACGCAGGCGCCCATGGTCGTGGACACGATGCGCGCCAGCGGGTGCACGAGCGGCAGCGGAAATTGCCTCGTTACCAGTTCCGCGCCCTTCCTGCCGGGCGTGAGGCAGAGCGGCCTCGTCCAGCTCTACGCCCTGACGGCTTCGCAGTGGGGCTTCATCACGGGCGGCGTCGAGGTGAGTCATAGCCTGAGCCTGCTCGTGACCCTGGACGGCCTGCCCTTCGTGGCTCTGACCGATGCGAGCGCGGGCTGGAGGTACGCCCTGCCGGCCCCCGTGGGCGGCGGGGCCTTCCGCGAGTCCTCCGGCACCTTCACGCTCCTGATCGACGACGCGCAGACGTGGGCGCAGGTGCTGGAGCAAACCCTCACGGGCGTTACGCTCACGCCGGGCACGCCGAGCGACGTGGGTGTGCAGACCGACGATCACACGCCTCCCTTCCCGCTGATGGCCTCGCCTGTCGAAGTTATGGCCGTGCAGATCAAGCGGCTCACGGGCGACATGACCTCGAAGATTCATTACCAAGTCACCGATTCCAATGGCGACGGCTTGCCCGGCGCGGACGAGACAGTGGCCATTACGGGCGATGCTGGGGCGGCGCCCGCAAGTGCGGCGCTGGTCCTCGCGGACCTCTCCAAGCCAGGTTCGGCCAGCCTGACCGCTACCGCGGACGGCACTGGCGCGTTCACCTTCGGTGGAATCACCCTGCAAGGCGGCGATCCCGGCGACATCCTCGTGCTCTCCATCGGCCAAGTGGAAGTGGACCCGCAAGTTCCCATCTCGGTCACCTTCTCCCGCGCGCTGGGCGGGGACTTCACCGATCCCGGCTCCTACCCCATCGGGATCACCAAGCAGGGGGACACGGCCTCGGTGGAAGGTGCTCCGAGCCTGGACTCCACCCGGAGAGTGCTCACGTTCCTTCCGGGCTCGGCCTGGGAGGCGGGCACGACCTACGAGGTAACCTTCCCCGGTCTCAGGGATGCGGCGGGGGATGCCTTCCCGCAGGATTTCAAGGCGGACTTCACGACGAGCGCGGGGGCGGCGACGACGGGCAGTGTGGCCAACATCGGTATTTTCCGCGCCGCGGCGGTGCGCGGGAGCCTGCTCTTCGTGGGGACGCAGCAGAACGGCCAGGAGGGGATCGCGATCATCGACGTGTCCAAACCGGACACCCCGGTCCTCCTGACCTTCGTGCAGACTACGGGCGTCGTCCGCTCGCTCACGACGGCGGACATCGACGACCCGAACCACTCCGGCCAGCTCACGCCGGTGCTCGTGGCCGTGGGCGGAGGCGAGTCGGGGATGGGGTTCCTCAGTGCGTACGAGATCAGCGGGACGGCCCCGTACCTGACCTTCTTCGGCGGGAACCAGCTTTCGTGTGCGATCAATGCTTCTCCCGACGACCCCAACTGCCAGGACGCGGACGGGGACTCGCGCAACGGTGAGCCAATTTCGGTCCAGGCCGTGGGGAACTTCGCCTACGCGTCGGTGCTGGGCTACGGCGTGGAGGGGGTGGATCTCAGAACGCTGGCGCAGACCACGCAGTGGCCGGAGGTTTGGAAGGGGGACGGCGGCGAGCGGATCGGGGCGAAGGTGCGGATGCTCGGGCTGCACGTGAAGACGGGGCACCTCATCGTGCCGCTGGGGAACGGCAACCTCCGTGTCCTCACACCGGACTCGGCCGACCCGGCGAAGCTGTCGGATACGGGCATCGGCAGCTACCCCTGCCCGCAGGCGGGGGCGCCGGGCTGCCCGTGCCCGGGGCAGTTCAGCACGAACGGCCGGCTGGGCCTGTGCCTGGCCGAAAACTGGATTACCTACCGGAAGTCCGATGCGAACGCGGCACCCGAGCCGAATCCCGCCAAGGACCTGGCCTTCATCCCCGATGCGAACAACGGCATCGCGGTCTTCGACGTGAGCTACGAAGGGAGCCCGGCGTTCTACATGCGCTTCGGGCTGGCGGAAAGCGGGTGCGGAGCGCTGGACACCTTCAGCGCGGTCTCGTTCAATCCCCGCGAAGGGGTCTTGTACGCCGTGGGGACGGCCGGGCTGTGGGTCTTCGACGTGGCGCACCTGACGCGGATCGAAGCCGCGGGCCAGGACCCCGTGGCGCTGCCCGTTCGGCTGGTGAGCCACGATCCGGGGTATACTGGCCCCGAAGCACCGCTGGTCGATCCGGGGACGGGAATGGCGTACATGGGGTTGCCGTCCAACGCCGTGGGGGCCGTGAAGGTGGCCGAGCCGCACGTGCAGTTTCTTTCGAACCAGCAAGCGCAGGCGCTGACCGCCGTGCGGCGGGAGGCCGTGCGGGCCCTCGAATCGGACGAGGCTCCCGTGCTGGACGCGGTGAGCGCGGACGTGGATCCAGCGGATGCCTGGGCGCCGAGAATCGCGGCCTTCGTGCCGGGTGGGGCCGGAAGCACCCTCGCCGTGGACGTACACTCCATCGCGCGGGGGGGGATTCTGCGCCAAGCCCCGGCGGGGAACAATCCCCCCACCGAGCTCGCGGGCACCGGCCAACGGGACGATCACAAGGACGCGGCCCTCGTCCTGCACCGCCAGAGCGACGATCCCAGCGACCCGAAGTTTAATTTCTATCTGAGCGATCCCTTCACGCCGACCTACAACATGAACAAGGACGCGGGTGCCAGCACCGCCCCGCTCATCCTCGCCGCCGACACCGCGAGCGCCAACCTCAGCGTAGACGCTCCCCAGAACGCTGGCCTCGCCTGGCTCTCCCCCGCCCAGCGCCAGGCCGCGGGCACCGAGCTGCCCTACTTGGGGATCGACTACGTCGACATGGACGGCAATTCCTTGCCTGCCATCGACGCCATGAGCTTGGAGATGTACCAGAAAGCGCAGTACAAGGCCCAGGGAAACACTCTGGGAACGATCACCATCAGTAATCCTGTCGGCGTGACGCTTCAGATTCCGAACGGGCTGAGTGACAGCACTATCGACAGCGTCACGGCCACGATCACGGACCATCAGGATTCAAGCGTTTCAGAAACGTTCACCTTGACCGAGACTGGCCCCAACACGCTGGTCTTCACCATCAACGGGCCGGACGGCAACCCGAAGGTCCAGTTGGCCATTCTCACGACCGACGACCCCGACGTTCCTCCCGTCACGCCGGTCTTCTCGGCGGCGGTGCCCGACGTCCTCATGGTTTCGGCCAGCGGGACGTTCGGCCCCTCCCAGGAGCCCTTTAGCACAGACCAGGAGCTCATCGAGACTGGTCCGGATACCCTGACCTTCCGGGAAGAAGTGATCGAAGCGCACCTGACGCTCGGTAACCAGGACCTGCCGCCCAGCCAGGCGAGCACGATTACGGGCACGTTGCGCAACCTGCATGGCGACATCGTTTCGGTGTCTCTCACCGAGACCGCGCCAGGATCCCGGGTCTTCACGGATTCTCAAGGTGGAACATCCCTCACGGTGGAGGCGGTGATCAGCGACCAGAACGTGCTGGAGGCCGCCCCCTCGCCCGCCTCCATCGACACTTTGCGGTGCCTTGTCACCGTGCCGGCCTGGAACGTTCAAGGCGGTGTCATGGAGCTGACGGAGGCCAGCGAAGACGACGCGGACTACGCGAACGAGGTGGACCAGACGGCTAGCACCATCAACGACGGCTTCGGGGAGGAGCAGATCCCCACCCTGGACGACATCAACAACTCCTACCTTCCGAGGAAGCAGTTCTACATCGAGGTGCACGATCCCAAGCTCGCCGCCTCCGCGAACGCGCAGATCCATGTGACGGCCACGAAGGTCGACGGAACACAAGAGACGCCCACCTACAATCTTGCTCCGGTGGATGGGATGCGCCTTCGCACGGCCACGCCGGTCCTCCTCTTCGATGGCCCGGCGTTCGACCCCGGCACGTACGAGACGCTTTCTGCCTCGAAGACTCGAAGGACAAGGGGCGAGGCCCTTGAAGCTCCGCCGGTTTCCGCTACCGCCACCCTCGCGGCCCAGACCATTCATGTCGAAGCCACCGACGCGGAAGGACGCGCGGTTCAAGGCGACGCCAACTGCATTGGCTATGCGGCGCTGGGGGACAGCGTGAGCATGGGGTGCCTGGGTGGCAACACGCAGGCTTCCGGACAGCGCAACAGCGGTCCCGTCCAGTTCGCGCAGATGCTCGGCCTTCCCATGGTCCTGCCCTTGCTTAGCGGGAAGGGCAACCCGCCGGCCGTCCAGCCGGAGAGCGGGGACCAGAGGCTGGTGATTCACAACCCGCTGGACTTCTTCGTCTGGCACAAGGGCCACCGGCTGAACCCCGGCGCCGTTCCGAACAACTTGGCCATCACGGGGGCCGATATTCGCTCGATCACCGAAGACGACACCATGTGCGAGGATTCAGGGGCGCTCTCGAAGCTCATCTTTTGGGCCGGGAGCGGCGAGGACATGCGCCAGTCGGTGGTCGTCAACGGTGGCCAGGAGAAGGCGCCTCCCGACTGGCTTCGAAACATGGATCCCATGCCGAGTATTGTGACAATCGAGGCGGGGGCCAACGACGCGCTGGGGGTGATCATCGGAACGGGGGGCAAGATCTACGAGAAGGACGCCACGTTGTGCAATGAGGCCCCCGACTCAGGCCATGCGCGCAATCTGAGTACGGTTGACTCCTTCAAGAACGAATACCGCATGCTCATCACCCGGCTTCTCGACCAGTACGACGGTGCCGAGGTGAAGCCGGCGCTCATCTTCCTGACCGTGCCCGACGTGTCCGTTATCCCGGCCGGGGTTAAGATCAACAGGGGCAACATGATTCACCCGTTCACAGATGGCCCCATACCTTCCGACTTCAAGGCGACCGCCAGGCTCTTCTTTCACAACGCGAAGCTGGACGAGTATTTCAGGAATGCGACAATGGATTCGACCACTGTGTTGCACGGACCACCGTGCGACGGCCAAGGCAATTGCGCCATGATCGGCCTGATCCCGTTCCTGAAGGCAGCACTATTCAATTTCCGCGTGGCGGTCTCTCCCGCCGCCGCAGCAAGAAAGGCGCTTGGCTCGGAAAGCAAACCCCATCCGCTGACCGACGATGAAGTCCTCACATCCGACGAAGTCCGGGAACTCCGCGGCAACATCCGCGGCTTCAACCGCAGCATCCTGGAGCTGTTGTACAAAGAAGATTGGGATTCTCGCCTCACGCAGTGGCGCAAGGAAGGACGTGTCCGGGTCTTCGATCTGAACTACCTGCTCTTCCTGCTTGCTGCACGGGGCGGAGTTGAACGTGGGCAGGAACCACCGAATAGCTATACCATCCTGGACGTTGCCGGTGATGCAGGCATCACGGACCCCAGTGCCCTGGCCATCATTACGGCGGACAAGCAGGCGGCGAGATCATTTTATGACAATGTGGCGAGGGGGACCCACCTTGAAGCTACCGCACGAGGCGGTGTGCTGGGTCCCGACTACGTCCACCCGACTCCCTCGGGCCACCGGCTGATCGCCATGGGCGAGCTGTACCTGCTGAAGTCGGCCGCGGCCACGCTTCCGACGTGCACGCTCGGCGGCTTCCGCCAGCAAACGCTGGAGGAGAAGTTCAAGGAAGCCCAGGACGGGCTGCAAGGCTACATCAACGCAGATAAGTGGGTTCCGAAAGAGCGCAAGTCGCCATGAGGGAGCAAGACATGAAGAGAATCGTCTTCATCGCATTCTTGTGCGCCCTGTCGGTTGCGGCCCTTGGCTCCGGTCGGCAAGTGACGATACCCGCCACACGCGTTCGGATCGTCTATAAGGAAACCGGGCAGCCTGCCGAATGGGTCATGATTGACGTGACCTGTCTGCGAACCCATCTAACAAGGGCGGAGCGAAAGGAGCTTTTCGAGAGAGAAAAGAGAGAATATGACGCACTGGTCGCTCAAGGGAAGCAGATCCCATACCAAGATTTCAGCGATTGGAGAAGCGAGCAGTTCAAGACGGAGCGATCCTGTGGTTGGCGGGACTTCCTCCACGCCGAGGACGGCTGGATCACGATTCCAGAGATCTCCAACGTCCGGATGGACAGCTACGAAATCGAAGTCAACCCTGCCGGTGGTCACACGATCTACGTAGTAGATCCCCCGCGGTACAACAAGAAGCCGTGGGGGCATGTACTGCCCTATTTTGATGAGAAGACCTTCCCTAAATTCGCCGCACTTCCCGAGAAGGACCGCGTCTTGGAAGCCCCCTATATCGCGCAATGTGGAATCCCCCCCGGCACGCTGAATCCCACCTACGAGGAGGGGCGGTTCTTCCTGGCCACGTACAAGATCATCCTGGACCACTGGCCGGGACTTTCAGCGGCCCTGGGCTGCGGCTACGGCAATGGAGGCCATGCGCCGTACTTCAAATCAGGATACTGGGGATTCCTGACGAATTGCTGCCTGACTATGAGGAGCTACGTTGACCCCTCGTATAGCCTCCCTGGGGTCCCCGTGATTCCGGCGGCCCAGCGCGCGGACCTCCTCGGGCATACACGACAGCTAATTTGTGTGGACATCAGAGCCAAACAGGCCCTCTGGGGAGAGACCGGAGTCTCGCCCGACCTTCTCGATCTTGATTTCTTTAAGGACCTCCATTGCGAGTGCATGGGGGTGAAGGGCCTGCCACCCTGCGAGCAATCGCCCGCGGCCCAGCCTGCGCCTTCAACCGCCACCCCAGCACGGACGAGTCCGCAGGCGCCACCCCCCGCTTCGCCGGCGCCATTGGGGCAGGTACCCCCCTTGTCCTCGCCGCAGAGGCAGTCTCCACGCTCCCAGTTCCATCCCAATCACTGATTGCCGTGGGCGGAGGCGAGTCGGGGATGGGGTTCCTCAGCGCGTACGAGATCAGCGGGACGGCCCCGTACCTGTAAATCCTCGCCGTGCCCCGTCTGGCGAAGGGTGGAGATGGCGAGGTAGCCTTGGGCGGGCGCAGGAAGGCGCGTGGGCCCGGTTTCAGGAACGGGGCCCCGGGAAACTCCGGCGGTCCGCGGATCAGTGCTGAAGGCCGGCGGCCGGGGCAGCGCCCGGGCGGACGGGCCTGGGGGGTTCGGGCCGGGCAGGGCGGCTGGCGGCACGACGCGGGGCTGGGGGCGGGCCGGGGTTCGAGCGGTTCGTGAGGAGAGGAGAGCGGCCGGTGGCGAGACGATCAGTCTTTCAGCGCTTCGGGCAGGGTGACGGTGCCGGGGTTGCAGATGGCGTTGAGGGCGGCCCGGCGAACGTAGGCCTTGGGCTCCTCGCCGCAGAGCTTGGCGGTCTCGAAGAGGGTGTAGAAGAGGGCGGCCACCTGGGTGCCGCGCAAGCTCTTGCTGCCGTAGTGGTTCTTGCGGCCCACGACCACGCCGCGCAGGGCCCGCTCGGCAGGGTTGTTGTCCAGCGGCACGACGCCGTTGTTCAGAAAGGCCGTGAGGCCGGTCCACAGGTGCATCGTATAGGCCACGGCCTTGCCGAGGGAGGACTGGGGCAGGATGCTCCCCTTGAGCTCCATGAGGAGGTTCTGAATCTCCCGGACCACCGGCCTGGAGCGCTCGTGCCTCAGCGTGAGGCGCAGGGCGGCTTCGTCCTGGCGGGCCTGCTCGCTCGCCTCGGGCCCGGCCCGGGGGACCTTCCGCTCCACGGCGTAGAGCTTCCCGATGAGGGCGATCATCGGGCCGCTTTCCTCGGGAAAGAAGGGTTCGGCCTCCACAAACTTCCGCCTCACGTGGGCCCAGCAGTGGACGAGGGCGAAGCCCCCTCCCTCCTTGGCCAGCTTCTCGTAGGCGCTGTAGCCGTCGGCCATGACGATGCCGCGGTAGTCCCCCAGGACCTCCTTCGCCGCTTGGGCCGAGCGGGACGGCAGGATCGCATAGCAGACGGCGCGCCCGGTGGAGGCGCACCACGTCCAGAACCGGCCGGGCTTCTCCTCGGACCGCTTGCCGAGATACGGCTAGGTGGTCTCGTCGGCGTGCACGAGGGGCTCGCTCAGCACGCTCGCCCGGATGGCGTGGAGGGTGGGCCGGAGGTGCCGGGCGAGGGCTTCGATCTGGTCCCAGAGGGTCTGGGAGGTGGCATCGAGGCCCTCGCGGGCCATGATCCTCGCCTGCCGTTCCAGGGGCAGGTGGTCCAGGTACTTGCTGGCGGCCACCTCCACGGCGAAGTCCACCGAGTAGCGCCCGCCGGGGATGAGCTTCACGGGCCCCGGGGCGGTCACCACGCAGGCGTTGCAGGTGCAGCGGTACTTGAGGCGGCGGTGCTTCACGACGACGAAGCGCCGCTCCACCACGGTGATCTCCTCCGACTCCTCGGCCTCGTCCCCGAGGGGCCTCAGCATCCCGCCGCAGACGGGGCAGGCGCGCCCGTCCTCGGGCAGATCGTGGACCTCTTCCACGACCGGAAGCAGCGGCTGGGCCTTGGGGCCGTGGCCCGTGTTGGGCTTGGGAGGCTCTAGAGCGGTCTCACCCGCCTCGCCCTCCGGGGCCGGGCGCTTCTCGGAGGAGCGCCCGAAGAGGGCCCGCTCCCGCTGGGCGAGCAGCTCTTGGGCGAGGTCCAGCTCGATCTGGAGAGACGAGGGATCGCGGCCCTGGAGCACGGCCATCTCCAGACGGAGCTTCTTGTTCTGCTCCACGAGCCGCCCGTTCTCCCGGCCGAGAAGCAGAGCCACCTGGCGAACGGTCTCGATGTCGTGTTCGG
Organism: Acidobacteriota bacterium; assembly: GCA_021787565.1. GTDB lineage: Bacteria > Acidobacteriota > UBA4820 > UBA4820 > DSQY01 > DTPS01. Next base: position 48,587 of record JAJYLT010000021.1, on the reverse strand, counting down.
AGCGGAGATCAACCATATAGGCATGATAGCATGATTAGCATGGTATGTCAAGGCTATTGATCGGTTTGCAGGGCCTGTGCTAACCGGATCGGCGGTTCTCTGTTGTCAACAAGAAGGGCGCCGGGCTGAGCGCTATTCTCCCCACGACCGAGGCGCCTTCCAGGAACAACTGGAGCTCCGTCACCGTCAGGTCCAGCCCCGGCCCCGCGCCCTCCCGCCAGAGGCAGGCGAAGGAGCCTTTCTCCAGCCGCTTGGCGTAGAGGCACAGCCCCGTGCCGTCCCACAGCAGCACCTTCGCCCGCTTGCGCGTCTTGTTCACGAAGAGGAAGAGGTCTCCCGAAAGCGGATCCCTGCAGAGCTCCCGCCGGACCAGAGCGAAGAGCCCGTCGAAGCCCTTGCGCATATCCACCGGCGAGGCGCAGGCGAAGGCCCGCACCCGCCCCGTGGAGCCGATCACGACAGCAGCCCCGCCAGCGCCGCCGCGCCTTCAACATCCAGTCCCTCGATTCGAAGGCCGCCCGGCAGTACCACACAGAGTCCGCGCGCCGAGTCCGGCCGTCCGCTTGGAAGGCTGGCCTCCGCAAAGCCCCCTGAGGGCGCCCCCGCCAACCGGACCTCCCGGAAAACGCCCTGCTCCGTATCGCCGAGCCGCTTCAGCCCCTCCCGGAGCCCTTCACGAAACGCCTCCACCCGGACAGGCAGCCTCGCCATGCCCACCACCGCCGCCACGCCGCGCCCCGCACCCACCGTCTTGCGCCTCGCCATCCCCGAACCTCCTCACAAGGAAGGTTCCAGCATGGCCACGGACCCCCACCCGAGTCCAGGCGGGGTACGGCGAGGATTTACCACCTTCCTTAAGGCGTCCGCCACAGACGGGATCCATTTCGCGAAGGATGCTGGTGGGACTGGCGATACCTACTGTGACACGGTGGTCAGAGATCCCTATACTGGCGAAGAAACCTGTATTCATGAAACGTGGATTGTGAACAAACCAGACGGCACGCCTCCCACCCAGGACGACATCTTCCGCACGCTCTCCTTTGGGGCCCAATCCTATTTGGGAGCCATCGGGGCGGAGGACAGCCCGGTGGCTGGATTTGACACAAGCCAGGACATGCAGCCGCTGTTCGGTGTGACAAGCCGCATTGAAGCGAACATGCACATCTATCATAGCGGCCAATTTAGGAGCTTCCTGGCGAAGAGGCGAGCTTTCTGGCGCCAATTCATACTCGACTTGAACATACCCTATAACCAACCGCGGTAGCCAGATGATGTGCAAAAAATGGCTTCTCCGGATTCTTGCCGCCTTTGGGGCGCTCTGCGTTGTAGGGCCTCTCTACTACTTCATTCTTTCTCCTGATCGCGAGAATCACTGGAGATATGTGCGGTCGAGGGGAAGAGTGAGCTGCTTTAGGATCGCGGGGACGACGTATGACCAATACGGCCATCGCGTACCCTACTACGATATGGTCTTCGCTCTATATCCGCGGGCTATGGGCCTTCGCATCGAGAACGTCGCTAGAAGGACCGATGGAACGGGACAATTCGAATACGATTCGAAACCTCTAAGAGTCACAGCGGTTCTGGTTGCGGGGAAAAGCTTTCAGAACACGACGGGTGAGTGGTATGAGCAGTATGTGGATTGCGGCGGCGAGTTTGTTTATCAAGGGCGCGGCTTGTGGCTGTGGCGCCATGACCCGAAGGATCCGTGGAAGAAGGTCGAACCGGAGACGCGGTTTGATTATCACATAGGACACATGGGCCCACCGGATCGAATGATCCAGTTTCGGTGGCAAGTGCGTGATATACCAATCACGGATGACTGCCGCTCCCGGATAAGCGTCTTGGCGGACCAAGCGGAACCAGAGGATTGTGCAGATTGCGACTTCGAATTGCAGGTGCTCAACGCGAAGACGGCTGCCAAGACGGATGGCACGAGTTTCACGGCCAGGGTCGTGGGCCTGAACGGAGCGACTCTTCGGGTTGCGCGCGACCCCTTCTTGCGCGAAGCGCCGCCGGCTGGGTACACGAACGACGTTAGCTTGGAGTCCGCACCTTGCCAGCTCAAGATTGGGTGGTTGCCCGCAATAACGAAATGGCTGTACTTCAGGGCGAGGGACGGACAGGTCTACGGCAGAATGCTTGTGGACGTTGACCCATTCGACCAGGAAAGACGGCTCAGCCGATCCATTACAGTCGTGGCGAACCCGCGCGGCTCGCGCAACCTGAACGACGGTGACTCTGCTCACTACTGCGAGCCCTTGCCTCTTCCCGTGACGCTGCCCTTCAAGGAGGACAACCCCGATGTGGACGGGCGGAGGATTTGGGCCTTCGTGGACCATACGCGCGATGACCGGCTCATCGTGAAAGGAAAGGAGGGCTCCATAGAGCCCGGATGCTCGGTCGAAGTAGTCAACCAGTCTTTCCTAGGCCAGGGACGCCAGCCGAGCGACATCATCGATATTGTCAGCGTCGAGAGCCAGAAGGATGGCTCTTTCGAGGCCAGCGTGAGCGGGAAGGAAGGCGATTCCATCGGCATTCACGTCGTGAGATGGAGAAAGGGCATGCCAGCCGGGAAGACAAACATATACCTCGAGCACTCCTGGCAGGGTCAGACCTCGTTCCTCCCCACCGCGGCTCAGGCGCAGTCTTCGAGGAAGTAGGCGGTGACGCTTGTGCATGTCTCACGGAGATGGGACCTCCGAAAGTGAGGCGGAAAGGGGATGAAGGGAAGGGTTTTGGGGGATGGCGGCGGGACCGCTAGGGTCAATATGTCCCTGTCACGCGCGCATGGGACCGTGGAAAGTGAGGCCGAAAGGGGCTGAAGGGAGGAGTTTTGGGGGATGGCGGTGGGACCGCTAGGGTCGAGAGGCGGACAGTGTGGGGAGGGTGCGGCCATCCTTGGATGGAAGAGGGTACGCTGGCTCGGCTTGGGCACCGAACTTTGGCCAGTCAAGCGCGGAAGCGCGTTGGCCTTGGCGAGGGCGGCGAGGGGGGTGCGCCGCTAGGAAGGCCGCGGCTCAGGCGCAGTCTTCGAGGAAGTAGGCGGTGACGCCACTTTCCGTGAATCGGTGCCGCCGCACGCTGGGAGGGACGAGCTTGTCCGTCTTGCCTGGGGGCTTGAAGGGGTGCGAGAAGTAGAGATCATCGGGTCTCGCGCCGCCGAGAGCGGTGTGGGGGCGAAAGGCGTTGTACCAGAGGGAGAACTCCGAGCCTAGGCGGGAGAGGTGGGAGAAGCCTTTGAGGAGCGGGACGCGTCGGAGCCATTCGTACTTGAGGGTTTCGATGACGCGCTCGGTGACGGCGATGGAACCATGCTTGCCGACGGCGCCCAGGCGGCGTTTCACGGCGTAGTGGGCGAGGAGTTCCCCGAAGGCGGTGCTGGTGAACTGGACGCCGCGGTCGGTGATGAGGTGTCTTGGGGCGCCCCAGCGCCGGAAGGCCTTCTCCATGGCGTCAGCGGTCCAGGCGGCGTTGGGGCCTTCGAGGGGGACCACAGCCATGACCTTCCTCGAGTAGTGGTCGATGGCCACGAAGAGGAAGAGGGGAAAGACGCCCCAGCGCAGAATGATCGTGAGGTCGGCGCTCCAGACGTGATTGGGATAGCGGGCCGTGATGCGGGGCGCAGAAGCGTCGCGAGTCCTGTTCGGCTGATCGTCCCCGTGGCCGATGGTCCTCTCCGAAGGCCGCTACGTTTTCCTGAAGGCCACCTCGCCGGTCGGCTTCATCACGGGCCTCGTCACGGACGGCACGAACCCCGTCTCCGGGGCGGTGGCGGGCGTCGTCTCCACGACGGAGGCGGCCCGGCGGAACGAAGGCAGCAAGGGATTCACCGCGGAGACGCAGAGCGCACAGAGCAAGGGCGTTTCCAATCAAGAAGGATTCTCCTCCGTGTCCTTCTCCGTGTCCGTGATCTCCGTGGTGAATCCTGAATCTGCCCCCGTTGCTGTGGCCCTTGCTACCAGCTAAAGGTGAAGGGCTCGGAGGTGCTGGATTCGTCGTCGTTGGTGACGGTGACGGAGACGGCGGCGCCCTTGGGGACCATGGCCTTGAGGGCTTTGCCCTGGCGGGCGAGGAGGGTGCCGTTCTGCTTGAGAGTGGTGATGGGCACGGCGGTGCCGTTGATCTTGACGGTACACTGGCTGTGGAAGAGGGAGCCGGTGATGGCGAGGCGGAAGGGGCCGGCGAGCTTGCGGACGCCGGTGATGAGCGGGATCTCCACGTAGCGGTAGCCGTCGGCGAGGCTGGCGGTGCGGCCGTCGGGGTTGGCGACGGCGATGGTGGCTTTGCCGTCGGCGTGGGCAGGGGCGATTGCGGTGAGGGTGCCGTCGGCGTTGAGGACGGCGCCCGTGGCGGGCTGGCCGTCGAAGGTGACGGCGGCGCCCGTGAGGAAGCCGGTTCCCGAGATGGAGACGGCGGTGCCGCCGAGGGTGGAGCCCTGCGCGGGCTGGACGGAGGTGACATTGAGCCCGGCCACGAGCTTGGCGAAGGCCTTCAGGCAGAAGGTGCGGTGGATGCCGTCGGAGGAGGCGTAGAGATCCTCCCAGCTCTGGCCGTCGGCGCTGGCGAAGGTCTGCCCGGGGGCGGAGGGGGCCTGGCTGCTGTAGCCGGGAGCGGCGTACTGGACGGCCAGCGGATAGTCGTAGCCGGGGGAGGTCAGTTGGAGCACGACGGAGAAGGTCTCGCCGGGCGCGACGTCAACGGGCGCGTCGAGGGGCAGGGTGAGGTAGCCGGCCTCGGGGAGGCTCCCGCTCTGGGATTCGGCGAGGTTCCCCGAGAGGGGAGCGCCGTCGCCATCCGTGTAGACGCTGAGGGTGTAGGAGCCGCCGGTGGTGGTGTTGTAGAAGCCCACGGCCGCGACGTCCTGGTCCCCCTCCGCCTGGAACACGCCCGCTCCCCAGGCGGTGTCGGCGCCGTAGCCCACCTGGTCCACCCATCCCAGGGGGTCGTATTGGTAGGTCACGTCGTAGTTGGCCAGGGGCTCGGCGGTGAAGACGCGGGCGTAGCTGCCCGCCCAGGTGTCGTAGTAGGACATGTAGAAGTAGCCGCTGTCGCCCCAGGCATCGCCCCAACTGTTCTTGATGATGAAGGCGCCGTTGCCCGGCGGCGGGGTGCGGAAGTGGCTCTTGTCGTAGTTGTCGTCCCAGCCCACGAGCGTCACGGAGTGATTGGGCTGGGCCTTGCCGCCGTAGTAGTAGGCGTTGGTGGAGCCGTTGAAGGAGGAGTCGCCCCAGTACATGGAAATGTTGACGGCCCCGTAGGTCATGACGGCCGCCTTGATCGCGTCGTTGTCCGTGGGGCTCGTCCGGTCCGGCAGGGCGTAGACGTTCTGCACGTGCATGCGCGCGGGGAGCCCCAGCGGGGAGACGCCGGAGAAGGCGTCGTAGGGATCGTCCGCCTCGCTGACGGGGCCGCTCCAGCGGGCGAGGTAGGCCGTGGCCATGAGGTCGTCGCCGCCGTCGCAGGGGCCCAGGTCGAAGCCCGCGAGGTTCTTCAGGTTATTCTCGGAGAAGTCCCAGGTCTGGGCCGGCAGGCAGGTGGATTCGAGGGAGCCGTAGGTTCCGAAGGTCCAGCAGGAGCCGCACTGGCCCTGGTCCCGCACGGGGGTGACCTTGCCGAGCGTGCGCAGATCGAAGGAGGCGGGCAGGTCCGTCTCGGCGCGCCTCAGGTCGCGGGGCCTCCGGCCGGCGTTGTGGGACAGGTCCACCGGCGGCGGGAACCAGCCGAGGCCGTGGCCGCTCGCCGTGGTGATCTGGGGGGAGGCCTCCTGCCGCTGCTCAACGGCCTGGAGGAAGGCGGGATTCAGGGGCGCCTGCCGCAGGGTGGGCGCGTTCTGCGCCCAAGAGGCGGGAGCGACGGCACACGCGAACACGGAGAGCATTCCCGCCGCAACGCCGCCGAGAATGGCCTTGACCACCTTCACCTTCCGAAGCCTCTTCATCTCTTCCCCCATGCGGATGATGGATGTCCCCTCGCCGGCGCGCACCGCGGGTGCGGCGCATCGGCCTGAACCTCTGGAGGATTCTAGCGGGGCACGGAGGCGGGGTCAAGAACGGGGCCTTGACAAAATGGGGACTTGACGGGGGCGGGGAGGAAGCCTCCCCGCTCTTTCGGGGTAACAGCCCGCCGAAGGCGGGCGCCCCAGGGGCGGAGCCCCTTGCGAAGCGTTGTGTCCTGGGAAAAGGCCACAGTAAACACATGGCTGTCCAAAACGATTTCAGCCCGCATCGCGGGATTTGCCTTCCGGAGCGAAGCGGAGGAAGGCGCGTCCCGGCGCGTCGCGCGGGGGCGCTCCCCGTTTCCCCGCACCTCTTCGACTAGCGCCGTCCCTTCGCTTTTCGCTGCAAGCGAAAAGCGGTGTTCCGTCGCCGCCGGCGCACCCATGGAGGGTGGGGGGACGGTGTACACCAGGAAAGGCTGGGTCTGGCGCCCGACGGGCGGCTGAGGGCCTGCGGCCGGAGCGCGGACACGCTAGCGTGGACGCGCCCGGACCAGGTCCCCAGCGCCGCACCAAAGGTGCGGCCCAGACCCAGCCGTGGGTCGGAGCCGGCAAGGCGGCCGTTTCGGACGGCCATGATTGTAAACGCAAGCCGGGGACACAACCCTAGTGGAGGCCCTCGATGAGCTGGGAGAGGCCGTTCCAGAAGATCTCGACGCCGATGGCCATGAGGACGAAGGCGGCCATCTTGGTGAAGACCATGGTCCCGGTGGTGCCCAGCTTCTGTAAGACCTTGTGGGCGAAGCGGAAGCAGAGCCACGTGGCGAAGGCCAGCGCCAGCAGGCCCACCGCCGCGCCGAGGTAACCCACCGCCATCACCTCGAGCTGGCGGTGGCCGATGCGGCTTCCCACCGCGATGGCGACGGCGATGCAGCCAGGGCCGGCTGTGATGGGGAGCGTCAGAGGGAAGAAGGCCATCTGATCGAACCGCTTGGCGTCCATCTCCTGGGCGGAGACGGTCCTGTCCTCCTTCTCATTCAGCATGCCCCAGGCCGTGTAGAAGACCACCAGGCCGCCGGCGATCTCCACGTCGGCGATCTGGATGCCGAAGAAGCGGATGATCAGGCCGCCCAGGAGCAGGGAGACGAGCAGGAGGAGGAAGGCGTAGAGCGGGACGCGGCGCGCGAGGTGCCGCTGCTGCGAGACCGAGGCGCCGGCGGTCATGGCCAGGAAGATGGGGGCCGTGCCCACGGGGTTCACGATGGGGAAGAGGGCCATGAAGGCGTAGACCGCCGTCGAGATGAAGTCCTTCCACATGGTGCTCCTCCGGAGGCGCACGCGCCCCACAAACCCGGATTGTACACGGGACCGCCGCGCCGGTGCGAGAGATGCGGCCAGAGATGCGGCCAGAAGGGGGTCCTTAAGGGCCCCCGGGGGGACTCTTGAGCGCCGTATCGGAGGCGGCGCGCGCGGCGGGCTCGGGCAGGTGGCGGTCGAGAAAGCGAACGATCCTACGGGTGGTCACGTCCAGTCCGAGAAAGGTCATGGAGAGGAAGGAGCTCTTGTGGCCGTAGGCGATGGTGATGCGCTCGGGCCTGCCCATGGCCTCCCAGAGGCCGTCGCGGGAGATGGCCGGGATGCAGCCGTCGTGCCGGGCGTCGATGTAGAGCACGGAGGCGGGGTCGATGTGGCTGGCCACGCGTACGGGATCCACCGATGAAAGTCCCTTCTCCACCCTGCGGACGTACTCCTCGCGGCTCCAGCCGAAGAGTTTCGTGGCGCGGTCGCGGACCTGGCGCTCCCTGCCGTAGCAGGAGCCCAGGATCTCGCCGAGGTCTCCCCCGACCATGACGAAGACGCCCGCCGAGTAGCGGGGGTCGCGGCCCATGATCAGGCTCCCCACGATGGCTCCGATGGAGAATCCGACGATGCCGATGCGGTCCTGGTCGGTGTCCCGCCGCCGGCGGGCCCATTCCACGAGGTCCTCCACCTCATTCGCCGCGGTATCGATGCGGGCGGCGGAGCGGGCGAGCTGGCGCGAGAACTGCCCGGGCGAATCGGCCTGCGCGAGCCCGTCAAAGACCAGCAGGCGCCGGTTGTTCTGGACCCAGAGGACGTTGGTGAGGCCGCCGTCGCTGCCCTTCAGCAGCCACCGGATGGTCTTCTTGGGGGGGTAGTCGGAAGCGCCCCAGATGGGCAGCACGACCACCCACCGCTTGGGGCCGGGAGCCGGACTGACGTAGGCCAGCGCGTCGGGGTCGCGCGCCGAGGAGGAGTGAGCGGATCCCGCCCGGTAGAGGCGAAGCAGTTCGTGCCCCCAGGCGGTGCCGTCCGGGGCCGTCCAAATGCCGGCCGCCGTGGGACGGCATGCCGGATCGGCCTCGGAGGCCAGGTGTACCCCCGCGGAGGGGGCTCCGTGGTAGGCGATGCAAGTCTGGCTCACACAGCCGCCGGCCAGGAGCAGGGAGGGGAGCAGGAGGAGGGCGAGGGGAGAGGCGCTCGTCCGGCGCCGGAGGAGGGGGGTTCTCGGCGAGGCGGGGCGGCCGGCCTGAGCGTGGGCCGCGTGGCTCGTCTCGGGTGTCATGGAGGACAACATACACCACCGGAGGCCCGGCACAAAGATGGGCAAGGGGCCCTCGTGGCCCGCCCTCCGTGGGTGCGCCGGAAGGCCCACGGGACCAACGGCAGGTGAGTGCGAGCGCCGAGGGGCCGCCACAGGCGGCAAGTGAACGCTCTTCACGCGTGCTCAGATTCTCGATGCGGACCCCACGGGTTGGCGAGGGCTGGGCCTCCGCGTGCTACACTGCTGGGCCGCTGGAGGAAGGCGCTATGGGTGCCAAGGAAGCCAGGAGATTCTACGCCTTCGATGTGGGGGGCGAGCGGGGGATCGTTACCTCCTGGCCGGCGTGCGAGTCGAAGGTGCGGGGGCGGCGGGCACGCTACCGGGGCTTCGCCACGCGATCCGAGGCGGAGGCCTGGCTGGAGGCCGGCGCCCGCTACGAACCCCGGCCGCAGCGGTTGGAGGGAGAGCGTTCGTCGCTTCCCGCGCAGGCGGTCTTTTTCGATTCGGGGACGGGCCGCGGCGAAGGCGTGGAGGTGAATGTCACCGACAGGGACGGCCTTCCGGTTCTCCATCTGCTGGTGCCCAAGGAGAGCCTGACGCTCCGCGGAACGGCGTTCATGCCCAAGGGAGCGACGAACAACTACGGCGAGCTGATGGGCTGCTTCTATGCCATCCAGGTGGCGAGGGCCCTCGGCGTGAAGCTCGTGTGCGGGGACAGCGCCCTCGTGCTGGACTACTGGTCGAGGGGCCACGTGAGCCGAGAAAAGAGGGCCGAGGATCCGGAGCTCGCCCGCGCCGCCGAAGCCGTGGCGGTCGAGCGCAGGGCCTTCGAGTCGGAGGGCGGACGGCTCCAGCACGTGCGGGGACGGGTGAACCCGGCCGATCTTGGATTTCACCGGGAATAGGCGTCGGAGCGGCGGGCTCGCCTTTCGTGGCTCGGGTCCGCCGGCGCCCGGTCAGCTCTTGATTCCAACTGCCCAATCAGAAATTGAAGGTCACGGCTACGCCGAAGTAGTCCACTTTGTCCTGGTAGAACTGCCCGTAGGGTGAACGGCCGTCGTAACCTTCCAGGAAGACGCGAAGGCGTCTCTTGTCCCGGGAGGGGGAGCCGAACTCCAACCCCACGCGCAGGCTGGCGCTCGGATTCCAGGCGTCCTGCTGGTCGTGCTTCACGTCCAGTCCGACCACCAACCGGGCCGCGTCGAAGAGGTCGCGGGTGCCCCTGTACTCCAGTCCCCAGTGGGCCATGCCGGCTTTGAGGGTCGAGGGGTCCTTGTCCACGCGGTACTCTCCTCCGACGTAGCCCCTGAACGGCCCCCAATCCCTGGCCAGCAGGAGGTCGGCCGCCTCGTAGCTGAGGTTGACGCGCTTGGGGTGGAAGCGGAGAAGGTACTCGTCCCCGAGATGCGAGCTCTGGTGGTACAGGCGCACCCTCATGGAGAAGGGACCCTGGCGGAAGGTGAAGGGGATTCCCACCATGTAGTCGGCGTTGATGAGGTCGTGCGAGGGGGCACCCATGTTGAACTGCGCAAAGAGAGCCCCGTCCAGACCGATCTGGTAGGACCCGCGGCCGTCCGCGGTGGGACGGCGATACAAGCCGAAGGTCCCGCCGTAGCTGACGGACGCCATGGTGATGGTGCGGCTGAATGCGTCCACCGGCACGCTGGAGTGGAAGCGCGTCATGCCCACGAAAAACTGCGGCTGCTTGGGGTCCGCCAGGAGGGGGCGGAAGACGTCGCCCTGGGGATAGGCGCGACCCTTCGGAATGGTCTGGGTGGCGGGGGAGGTCCCCCGCGGTTCCTCTGCCGTGGGGAGCGGTTGCATCGGGGGAGTGGCCTGCACGCGGAGGCCGGAGATGCCCCGCACTCCCCGGAGTGCCGACCAGACCCTCGACTGGAGCTCACTGTCTGCGCCGGGCAGCTCAACCGTGACGATGCCGTCGCGGACGCGGACGGAGAAGGAGGTTTGGGGCAACGTGAGCTCGCGTTGGAGAACCGCGGTGACGTATCCGGTCAGGAAGTCGTCGGAGGGCGGCGCCTGGGCCGCGGCGTTCATGAGGGAGGGCAGCAGGAGCAACAGGCAGAGAAGAAGCGACCGTGTCGTCTTCACTCGGTGGAGCCCCCAAGGTCCCGAGCCGAGCCCTTTCTGTTCTCCGGGCCCGGCGGGAAAGAGCCATAATGGCCCCTGGGCGGGAGAAACGCCAGAGCAAGGCGGCGGCCGCACGAAGGCATCCGAGGGGCAGGAGCTGGATGGAGCCCAGGGGGGACTAGCCGCGCGAGAGGACGGTCCCCTCGCTGCCGAACAGGCGTTCGAGGATGGCCCGGTCCTGGGTGCCCAGGGACCCGAATTCAACCCCGATATCATAAGCGCCGTCCTCCCGTGCCGATTCGTAGATCACCCTCCCGACGGCCCGGATCACCTGGCCGTGCACGTTCATGAGGAGTTCGATGACTGAGCCCTCCCCCATGGATTCGCTGTTCACGAAGGAGCAGCCTCCCGGGCTGAGAGTGCGGGTCTTGGCGAACCCCTCGTGGTCCTCGGGGCCGAGTCTCTTCACGAGGATGGCGTTTTCCGAGCGGATCCGCGGGAACCGCCTCGTGGGATAGGTCATGGGCATCGCGTCTCTCCCGAACCTCTCATCTGGAGCCAATGTACATGCTACCGCCGAGGTATTTCAAGCGGGGGCCTTTCCCCCAGGTTCCGCGGTGGGACTTCCAGCGCGGGACCGCCGCCCCCGGCGCGATGGGCCCGTCACGGGAGCGCCGCCATGGTCGCGGCTCACCCGGGTCCCGGCGAGGGGTGAATCGGCACCTGATGGCGCGAAAGGCGAATGTTTCGGCAGCGATATGAATTCGCAAAACGGGAGACGGAGCCGCACCCCATACTCTGGATCTCGATCTCATACCTCCCCCTCCTCCGAGGGCCGTCAGCGCGACGGCCCTCCTCCCTTCTGGGCACGCGCTGGATCGGATATCAGGCGGACCGGGCGGCGAGCCTGCTGTGGGTGAATCCGTACGCGTAGTAAAGGCCCAGCCCCACCACGAGCCAGACGGCGAAGCGGATCCAGGCCAAGGTGGGCAGACCCAGCATGAGGTAGAGGCAGAAGCCGATGCCCAGCAGGGGCACGAGGGGCACGAGGGGGGTCTTGAAGGGACGGGGGCGGAGCGGCTCGCGGTAGTGCAGCACGATGACCCCGGCGCAGACGAGGATGAAGGCGGACAGGGTGCCGATGTTGCAGAGGTCGGCCATCTCATCCAGGCTCGCCATGGAGGAGGCCAGCGCCACGAAGGCCCCCGAAAGGATCGTGGTCACGTAGGGGGTTTTGAAGCGCGGGTGGACCTTGGAAAAGGAACGGGGCAGGAGCCCGTCGCGCGACATGGAGAAGAAGATCCTCGGCTGGCCGAGCTGGAACACCAGAAGCACCGCCGTGTGGGCCACCACCGACCCGAAGGCCACGATCCCCGCGGCCCAGTTCTTGTGCACCACGCGCATGGCGACCGAGAGGGGCTCGGCCGTGTTGAGGTGGTTCCACGGGATCATGCCCGTGAGGACGGCGGCCACGACGATGTAGATCACGGTGCAGATCGCCAGCGAGCCCAGGATGCCGATGGGCATATCGCGGGTGGGGTTTCTGCACTCCTCCGCCGCCGTGGAGACGGCGTCGAACCCGATGTAGGCGAAGAAGATCACGGCCGCGCCCGCCTGGACGCCGGCCCATCCGTTGGGCGCGAAGGGGGTCCAGTTGGCCGGCTTGACGTAGGTGAGGCCCACCACCACGAAGAAGGCGAGCACCAGGAGCTTGATGCCCACCATGATGCCGTTGAACCGCGCGCTCTCCTTGATGCCGATGACGAGGAGCACGGTGAGGGCGGTGACGATGGAGAACGCCGGGAGGTTGAAGATGATGGGCACTCCGAAGAGGTGGGGCGCGCTGTGGAGGATATCGGGGGAGTGGATCGCGGTCCTCAGATCGGTCGCCAGCCACCGGGGGAACTCGATGCCGAAGCCCTTCAGGAGCTCGCAGAAGTAGCCCGACCATGAGACGGCCACGGCCACGTTGCCCACGGCGTACTCGAGGATCAGGTCCCAGCCGATGATCCAGGCGATCAGCTCGCCCAGGGTGGCATAGGCGTAGGTGTAGGCGCTTCCCGAAATGGGGACCAGGCTGGCGAACTCGGCATAACAGAGGCCGCAGAAGGCGCAGGCGACGCCCGTGAGGAGGAAGGAAAGCACCAGGGCCGGTCCGGCGCCCGGCCGGGCCGCGTCACCCGCCGCCGCCGTGCCTACCAGCGCGAAGATCCCGGCGCCGATCACGCCGCCGATGCCCAGCAGGGTGAGGTCGAAGGCGCCCAGGACGCGCTTGAGGTGGTCCGTGCCCCGCGCGGCGTCTGCGAGGATCGCGTCCAGGCTCTTCGTCCTCAGGAGCTCGCTGAAGCGGGCCATGCCGACGAGAATACCTGATGAAAGCCGGGGCCGCAAGGCGTGCGGGCGGAGGCGCGGTTGCCGGCGGGATGGGGTACAGCCGAGGTGGAGAGGGCCCGCCGTCACTCCTCGCCGTCGGGCGAGAGGACGGGCTTGATGTCCAGGAGGGGCGTGCCGTCCAGGGCCTCCAGGGGGGTGACGTGGAGGCCTCGTTCGGGGGCGATCGCCAAGATCGTGACGCGGTGCAACCCGATGGGGTTGGGGCGGTCCGGCGAGCGGGTAGAGAAGACCCCGCATGGAGGCTGGCCCGCGTGCCGGCGGCGGCGGACCTTCAGGGGCTCCCGGCTGGCCAGGTGAAGCCACGTCAGAAGGAGAACCTCGGTGCCGGGCAGGATTCCCTCCAGTCCCGCGGGAAGGCGGGGTCGATCTCCAGCCAGGCGTCGGGTGCCCCCTCGCGGCCCTGCCGGGGCGCCTCGTCGCGCGTCTTCAGCGCGGACCGGACGATCCCTATGGGGCGGACTTCCATGGGCGAGGGCTTCGGCACTGGGTCCGCTCCCTTCAGGGGTTCTGGCCCTCGGGCAGGAGCTCGAAGGTGTAGAGGACTCCGAGCTGGGGATCGGTGTACTGCGGGGGAAAATGGGGAAAGGGAACGGAGCTGTATACCGCCCTGAGCACGGACTGGTCGAACTGCGCGATGCCCGAGGGCGAGACGAGCTGAACCCCCTGCACGGTGCCGTTGGCCAGGATCATGAAGTGGACCGAGGCTGAAATCGTCTTGGTGTTATTGAGGATGGGCTTCCTCCAGTTGGCCTTGAGGGTGTCCTCCAGCCGCGCCTTGTACCAGGCGTACTGGAAAGTCGGCTCGTCCAGGATCAGCCCCTCCGCCTTGCCGCCCAGCCCGGTCTGTCCGCCGTGGCCCAGGCCCAGCGCCTTCCCCGGCTTCTCGGACCGGACGACCGATGCGCCTTCCTTGGGCGGCGGCGGCGCCTTGCCCGGAAGGGTGGTCTTGGCCTTCTCCTGGCGCGGAGGGGGCTCGGTCACCTTGGGGGGGGGCCTCACCTGGGTCTTGCCGGGGGTGCCCTCGGTCTCCCCGCCCACACCCTTGGGCAGCTCGATGAGCCTGACCACGACCGGTTCGCTGAAGAGCGGCTTGTGGGAGGACGGTACCCGGGTCAGGATCAGGGCGAAGGCGACGAAGTGGGCCAGGACCGAGAGGATGAGGGCCACGGGCAGGATGGAATCGGACCTGCTCCTGAGGGGCCTGAGGTTCGAGAGGATGGGCTGTCGTGGTTGGAGCGGCGGCCGTCCGGCGGCCCTGCGGCGGTTGGAGGTCGAGCCGGTGGAGGAAGGAGGCCTGTCGCCCATGGAACTTCCCGTTCCCTCCGGTCGCATGGCACGGCCTCCCGCGAGCCCCGCTCCGTTAATGCTTGTGGCTTGGTGGCTCGGTGGCCAGGCCGACGGTCTCGATGCCGGCCTGCTTCACCTCGTCCATGACGGAGAGCACCTCACCGTAGGGCACGCTCTGGTCAGCGAAGAGATAGACCGTCTTATCGCGCCGATTCTTGAAGATCTGCTCCAGATAGCTCTTCATGAGGTTGCGGTTTACGGGCTGGCTGTTGAAATAGACGTAGTTCTTGTCCTTCGGTATGGTCAGGATCACCCTCTCCTGCCCGCTGATGTTGCTCGTGACGGTCTGCGGGAGGTTGACGTCGATTCCGCGCTCGAACAGGGGCGTGGTGATCATGAAGATGACCAGGAGCACGAGCATCACGTCCACCAGGGGCGTGACGTTGATATCGGCGACGGGGTCGCCATCCTGCCTATTGGTGTTGAACGCCATCCGGAGATCTCCTTCAGTCCGCAAACACGCCGGCAATGACTGAGCCGCACCGGCCGCAAGCGCCGCTTCGCATGTGCCGGGAAGACAACGTGAAGCCCTCCCGGGTAATGACCATTGTCGCACAATTCGGGCAGAAGGTGCTCTCGCCGGGGTGCCCGGGCACGTTGCCCACGTAGACGTAATCGAGCCCCGCCTCCCGACCGAGGGCGTAGGCGCGCTCCAGGGTGGCGACGGGAGTCGCCTCCTCCTCCAGCATCTTGTAGTCCGGATGGAACCGGGAGATGTGCCAGGGGATGGAGCGTCGAAGACCCGCCAGGTAGCGGGCTATGGAGCGCAACTCCTGCTCGGAGTCGTTCACGCCCGGCACGACGAGCGTCGTCACCTCGACCCAGACCGCGGCCGCCAGGAGCAGCTCCAGCCCCTCCAGGACCCCCTTGAGGGTGGCGCCGCACACGCGGCGGTAGCGGCCGTCGTCGAACCCCTTGAGGTCCACGTTGGCGGCGTCCAGAAAGGTGGAGGCCCTGGCGACGGCCTCGCGGGTCAGGTAGCCGTTCGTCACGAAGAGGTTGCGAAGGCCAGCCTCACGGGCCAGCAGGCCCACGCTCTCGCACGTCTCGAAGAAGATGGTCGGCTCGGTGTAGGTGTAGGCGATGGTGTCGCAGGCCTGGGCGATGGCCGCGGCCACCACCTTCTCGGGAGCGGTCTCTGTTCCCTCCGTCTCCTTGAATTCTCGCACGGCCTGGCTGATCTGCCAGTTCTGGCAGTAGCGGCACCGGAAGTTGCAGCCGACGGTCGCGATGGAGTAGGAGCGCGTGCCGGGGAGGAAGTGGAAGAAGGGCTTCTTCTCGATGGGATCCACGTGGGCCGCGATGAGGCGGTTGTGGCAGAGGGTGCGCAGCTCGCCTTCGGCGTTCACCCTCACCTGGCAGATGCCCGGACGCCCCGGGAGGATCGTGCAGCGGTGGGCGCACAGGTCGCAGACCACTCGTCCCGACTCGCCCGCGTGCCAGAGGACGGCCCTCCGCCCCACGTCAATGGTCTTGGGTGATGTACTCGGTGACGGCACGGCAGGCCACGTCCCCTTCATGGGGGAGACCGGGCATGACGGCCTGCGGGACGGGACCTTCGCGAGGCGGCCCGATCTCCAGCTTCACCGTGAATGTAGCGCCGCCCCAGGAGACGAGCAAGGCATTGGGGCCATGAAGGGAGATGACCGCCGGGTAATCCGCGAGCCAGGCCTGGAGATCGGATTGGGGGATGACCAGGGCGAGGCCGTCGGTGATGGGATAGCGCTGGAGGAAGTAGGGGAGTGTGACCCGGAGATGGTCCTTGGGGCCGCAGGTAGCCTGGGGCTCGGTCCCCCGCAGGAAGTACTCGTCGATCACCTTCGAACAGGCGGTGCCTGGGCCGGCGCGAAGGCCCGTTTGCGCATCGATCGGAACGGTCACGATGTCGGGGGGCTGGACCCAGTCCAGATCCTGCTGCCCGGCCGTGGCCTTCTCCATGAACTGCCTCCAGATGGGGAGGGCCACGCGGGCGCCCGTCTCCAAGTGACCGAGGGGCTTATGGTCGTCTTTTCCGACCCAGACGCCGCAGAGAACCGCGGGGTTGAAGCCGATGAACCATCCGTCCGTGTATTTGTCGGTGGTGCCGGTCTTGCCGGCGAAATTCCCCTTCATGTCCGCCGCCGAGGCGGCCGTTCCCTCCTTGAGGACGCCCTTCATGGCCTGGACCATGAGGTAGCTCACCTCGGGGGTGAAGACGGGCTGGGCGATGGAGCGGACCTCCTCCAGGGTCTTGCCGTCTCGGTCGGCGATGCGGTTCATGAAGCGGGGCTGCTCCCAGATGCCGTTGTTGTCCAGGGCCGTGTATGCCCCCGTGAGCTCCCAGAGGCTGATCTCGAAGGCGCCGAGGGCCATCGAGGGATAGGGCTCGAGTTTGGAGGTGATGTGCAGGCGGCGGGCCGTGTCGATGACCCGCTGGTAGCCGATCTGGTTGAGAATGTGGACGGCCGCGATGTTCACCGAGTGCTCGAGGGCGGTCCGGTAGGTGATGAGGCCGAAATAGTCCGGGTCGAAATCCCGTGGGATGTAGCCCTCGGTGCAGAGCTGGTCGGCGTTTTCGCGGCCCGTCAGGAAGAGGGTCGGCTCGTCGATCACCGGGTCCGCCAGGGTACGCCCCAGACTCAGGGCGGTGCCGTAGATGACGGGCTTGACGGCGGAGCCGGTCTGCCTCATGGCCTGGATCGCCCGGTTGTACATGGACTGCGAGAAGTCGTAGCCGCCCACCAGGGCGAGGACTTCGCCCGTGTGCGGGTCCATGGCGATGAGGGCCGCCTGGGCCCTGGGCTCCTGGTCCAGCTCGAACTCGGGGGGCGGGCCGGGATCGGTGACGTGGAGCAGGATGCGGTCGCCTTCTCGGAAGGTCCGGCCGGCGACCAGCTGCGGCGCCCAGGGCCAGTTCTTGGGCGTGAGGGTGACCTCGGTCTGGCCCATGCGCGCCACCACATCCCCGGCGCTGACGCTCTGGACGGTGGCCCAGTAGCGGCCGTCCTTCTCGAACTCGCTGCCCGTGTACTCCGGCGGGGCGCCGTTTCCACGGCGCGGCCCCTTGTAGCCGTGGCGGTTGGTGTAGGAGTGGAGGCCGTCCACCACGGCCCGCTGCGCCTGAGCTTGCAGCGCGGGATCGATGGTCGTGTACACCTGGAGGCCTTTCTCGTACAGAGCCTCCTCACCGTATTTCTCCTCGCAGTACATGCGGATGCGCTCGGTGACGTACGGGGCCCGGCTCTCGCTTTCCGCCGAGCCCGGCGATAGGCCCAGCGGCGCATGCACGTACTGTTCGTACTGGCTCCGCGTGAGGTACTTGGTCTGCAGCATCCGCAGGAGAACGGCGTTGCGGCGAGCCAGCGCGCGGTCCGGATGGCTGATGGGCGCGTAATAGCCCGGGCGCTGGATGAGCCCGGCCAGCAGGGCGGCCTCGGGAATGGTGAGGTCCTTGGCCTTCTTGTTGAAGTAGAACCGTGAGCTGGCCTCCACCCCGTAATAGCCGTAGCCGAAGCAGACCTTGTTGGAGTACATCTCGAGGATCTGGTCCTTGCTGTAGTGCCTCTCGATGTTGATGGCCAGGATGGCTTCGCGAATCTTGCGGGAGATGGTCTTTTCCGGCGTGAGGAAGTATTGCCGGGCCAACTGCTGTGTCAGGGTGCTCCCTCCTTGGCCGGGGCTCCCGTGCAGTAGGTCCTGCAAGGCGGCCCTGATCGTTCCGCGGATCGAGATGCCGTGGTGGTGGTAGAAGTCCGAATCCTCGACGGCGAGCAGCGCGTGGATGAAGTTGGGGGAGATATCGGCAAAGTGGACGAGGGTCCTCTTCTCGGCCCCGTATTCCTGGAGTACCTGGCCGTCCCGGCTGTAGATCCGCGTCATGAGGCTCGGGGTGGTGAACTGGAGGCTATCCACCTCGGGGATGTTGCGGGTGACATACAGACCCGCCGACATCCCCGCCACCACTCCGGCCAAGAGGAACCAGAGCGCCAGCTTGAGGCCCTTGCCGCCGGGCATCAAGTGGTGAAGAGCTTGTAGAATTGCCGGAAACTTTCGTTCTCGCACAGGGCCTTGTTGATCGCGAAGTAGTCGTGGACCTGGTTGGTTGTGGTCCGGAGGCGCTGGCACAGGGTCCGAAGCAGGTTGCCGTAAAGCTTGGCCTGCAGGACGCACGATGTCTGGACGATCTCGTAGAAGTCCTCGCGGCTCAGCGTCAGGACCAGCACGTCCGACTCCGCCTCCACCGTTGCGGAGATGGGATTCCCGTCGATGATGCTGATCTCCCCGAAGGTCTCCGGGGGTTCGAGGGTGGTGATGACGATGGGTGTGTCACCCATCGTGCGGTAGACCCTGATCCTCCCCTCCAGCATGACGAACAGTTTCAGGCCGCCGTAGCCCTCCTCGAGGATGCGGGACCCCTTCGGGAACTGTTCCCTGAGGAACCGGCCGGTGACCAGGGCGAACTCGTCCGGTTCCAGCCCCTGGAGGATGGGCAGCTGCGCCAACTGCATCTCGAATGGGGCCATTCCGACTCCTCCCTGCGCGCATGGTAATATGCTTCTCTGTAGGAGTCAATTTGATCTGGGATAGTGGCCCCTACGCCATACTGATGCCCGGGCAGCTCTCCGAACGACCCGGCATGGCCCTTCCTCTCGCGGGCGATGAGGCTTTCGAACGCTTGGCGGGAGGGTTCGACGGCCTCACGGGCGGGCGGTTCCGCTACTGGGTCACGCAGGCCCCGGCCGAGGAGCTGGGAGAGCGCTTCATCGCCCCCGCCGCCATGGTTCTCTACGGCGCCCTCTGCGCGGAGGTGGCCCTTTCTCGCTTCGGGCCGCCGGAGGCGGTGGCCGGGTACTCTCTCGGCTTTTACGCGGCCGGCCTTTTCGCGCGCTGCGTCAAGGCCTCGGCCGTCCTGGAATGGCTGGAGAGGGTGAACGCCGCCAACGGAAAGGACTTCCCTCCCGGCAGTTTCGCGCTGGCCTCCGAGACGGGCCTCTCGCGGGCAGAGGTCGAGGCCCTGCTCGACCGCTGGGGCCTGGGCGAGGTGGCCGTGGCCAACGTCAACAACCCCAAGCAGGTGGTTTTCGCGGGGCCCAGGAACGCCGTCGAACGGGCCACGGAACGCCTGAAGGGCCTGGTGATGGACGTGCGACTCCTCCCGCTGGACGTCCCTCTTCATACGCGCTACGTGGAGAGAGCCCGCTCCGAGGCGACTCCCTGGTGGCAGGGGGTGCCGGCGGCGGATCCTCTCTGGCCAATCGTCTCGCCGCGAGATGGGCACGTGATTCACGCCGGCAGGGAGTTCCGCAAGGAGGTCGCGGAGGCCCTCTCCTCACCCACGAACTGGGTGGCCGCAGTGGCTGGCCTCAGGGCGCTTGGTGTTCGGCGTCTCCTGGACCTCTCCCCCGGTGGTGAACTCGGCCGGATGGCCCGATGGACGGACCGTGACATGGACATTCTTCCGGTGTCGAGCCTTTGGGAATCCAACGCATGAGCACCGGAGAGCCCCAGGGGGTTCTGGAGCGCCTCCACCGGCACCTCCTCCAGGAGAAGGGGACGGCGTACGGGCTGGAGGGGCTGGCTTGCCTCTTCCTTTACACACAGGACGCGGGACTCGGAGGCCAAGTCCTGGGCGCCCTCCTCGCCCGGGACGGGCGCTTTGACGTGCGGGACGGCGTGGTGCGGCTGGCCCCGCGCCGTGATCCCTTCGAGACGGAGGAGGTGGAGAGGGTCCCCTTCGCGGTGGTGGATTTCGAGACGAACGGGATGACGCCCGAAAGGGCCATCGAGATCGGCGTCGCCTGCTTCGAGGGCGGAGAGGAAGTCGAAGCCTTCGAGACCCTCCTGGATCCGGGGACTCCCGTGGCGCCGTTCGTCCAGCGCCTGACTGGAATCGCGTCGGCTGACCTGGCGGGCCGTCCCACCTTCGGCGCCGTCTGGCCCGAAGTGGCGCAGAAGCTGCGCGGGCGGGTGCTCGTGGCGCACAATCTGGCCTTCGATCGGCGCGTGCTCCGTCAGGAGATCGAGCGCGTCGACCGCGGGGAGCAGTTGCGGGAGCCCGCCTTCTGCACGCTCCGCTTCGCTCGGAGGCTCATTCCGAGGGAGGAAGGCCGGGGCCTGGACGCGCTGGCGGAGCGGTTCGGTTACGAGTTTTCCTCGCGGCATCGGGCCTTGGACGACGCGCGGGCGGCGGGACGGATCCTCTATCGGCTCGTCGATCTGGCGAGGGAGAGGGTTCCGATCACGACGTGGCGGGAGTTGAGGGACTTCGTGGACGGAACTCCGGCCGAATCCCGACCGTGAGGTGACCGGCCGGGCATCTGCTCTGGGAGGCGCCAGGTGGCGAGGATCCTGGTCTGCGACGACACGCCGGACATACTCGAGATGATCCGCTTCATCCTGGAGAAGGAGGGCTACTCGGTGGGCACCGCGGAGAGCGGCGCGGAACTCCTGGCCCAGCTCCGGCAGGAGCCCCCCGATCTTCTTCTTCTGGATCTGCGCATGCCGGGCATGGACGGCTTCGCCGTGCTCGGAGAGATGGCCAAACTTCGACGGCGTCCGCCGGTGCTGGTGCTCTCGGCCAAGGGCCAGGAGGCGGACCGCAGGAGCGCCATCGAGGCGGGCGCCTTGGACTACATCGAAAAGCCCTTTTCGCTGGTCAGGCTTCTGGCCGCGGTAAAGAGCCACCTCCCCTCGCAGGGATAGTGATGCACCCCGGTCGTGAAGGGGGTCAGCTCAGGAGGGCCACGGCCCCAGCTCTTCCTTGACGCTGGTCCGGATCAGGCGCGACTGCATCCAGCGGACGGCCAGGAGGTCGGGCACCGTCGCGCGGAGGCGATCGAGCACCCCGTACTTGGTCTTTCCATGGGTCCTGGGACGGTGATTGACCCTCACCTGGGTCACCGAGAAGCCCTCCATCCGGATGAGCGTAGGCAGAAAGCGGTGGAGCCCCCTGTACAGCTTGAGGGGAGCCAGCGCCTCGCGTCGGAAGGCCTTCAGGGAGCATCCCGTATCCGCGATCACCTCGCCGGTGGCCCAGTTGCGCACCCCGTTCCCCAGGCGAGAGCTGATCCGCTTCAGGAGGGGATCGGCGCGCTTGACCCGCCAGCCCACGGCCGCGTCGAAGCGGTCCAGTTCGGAGAGAAGGCGGGGAATGTCCGCCGGATCATTTTGTAGGTCCGCGTCCAGAGTGACGATGCGGTTCCCGTGGGCGGCGCGAAAGCCGGCGGCGAAGGCCGCGCTCTGGCCGGCGTTCTGCTCGAAGACGAGGATCCGAAGCATGGGGTGGATGGGGCCAAGTTCCTTGAGCACGTCGAGGGAGCCGTCGGTGCTGCCGTCGTCTATGCAGATGATCTCGTAAGGTTCTCCCAGGGGATCGAGCGCCCGCCGGACTTCCGTCAGCAGGAGGGGCAGGTTCTCCCGCTCGTTGTAGACCGGAACCACCACGGAAAGGAGGACGGAGGGCGCAGCTTCCATCATGATGCGGAGGTCTCGGAAAGGTATCCCATGACCTTGTAGAGGAGGCGGGCCACCAGGAAATCAGCGGCGAAGTGCACGCGGTCGGGTGCCAGCTCCATGACGTCCATCCCGACGACCTCGCGCTCGCGGCACAGGCGGCGCAGGAATCGGAGGGTGGGGTACCACTGGAGCCCTCCCGGTTCGGGGGTGCCCGTGCAGGGGACCAGGGAGGGGTCGAAGCCGTCCACGTCCACCGTCAGGTAGACCTTGGGGGGGAGCGCCGCCAGGACCCGGTCCATCCAGCCGTCGCCCTCCTGGCACTCCCGCGCCCAGACCACGGGCCACGTGCCTTTGGCCTTGAGGTAGTCCGCCTCCTCCCGTGACAGCGACCGGATGCCCACCTGGGCGGTGCCCGCGCTGCACCCCACGATGCGCCGCATGACGCACGCGTGGTTGAAGGGAGTGCCCTCGTAGGACTCTCGCAGGTCCGCATGGGCGTCCAACTGGACCACGCCGATCTCACCGTGGACCTCCCGGTGGGCCAGAAAGCAGGGGAAGCTCAGGTTGTGCTCGCCGCCCAGGCTCACCACGAACTTGTCCATGGAAAGGTAGTGGCCCACCGCCTCCTTGACGGTATCCACCATGGCCCCCGGGCTGATGTCGTGGAACAGGAGGTCCTCGGAGGTGAAGATGCCAGCCTCGCAGGGTTCCATCCCCAGCTCCTCGTCGTAGAGCTCCATGTTCCTGGAGGCCTCGATGATGGCCCTGGGGCCGAACTTGGTCCCCTTGACGTAGGAGGTCGTCACCTCGTAGGGGATGGGCAGGATGACGAAACGCGAGGTCTCCAGCGAGGATTGGCCGGGCGGTAATCCCCCGAAATTCGACGGGTAGAACTCTGGCATCTTGAACCCTCCGGCCGGCCCCTATTGTAGAGACGCCGGTTCGGAAACGCAACGGAAGTCTGCTGTTGACACGGAAGTCTGCGGTTGTGCGGCTTGAGAGCGGAGAGGCGGTGCGGTAAACTTCCAGCAGGCGGAGGATGGCATGTCCTTGTTCGGGAAGGGAAAGGGGGAGGAGGATCCGCTGGCCCTGATGAAGCAGGGCCGCTACGAGCGGGCCGCGTCCCTCCTGGAGCGCAAGCTTCAGAGGGAGCCCTACGACCTGGCCCTGAAAATCCACCTGGCGGAGGCCTACGAGGGGGCTGGCCGCCCGGAGGAGGCCGCGCGGATCTACCGCGATGAGGGGGAGGCCCGGCTCATGGGCGGCAGGCGGTCGGACGGACTGGCGCTCCTGAGGAGGGCCGCGCGCCTGGCCCCGGAAGATGCCTCCCTGGCGAACCGCATGGTGGAGCTGGAGGGTGGCGGACAGAAGGTGGAAGATGCCTCCGCCTTCTCCTTCGATCTCTCCGCCGAACCCCAGGAGGGGGAACGGAAGGTCACCGTGGCGCCGGAATGCCCTGGCGCCGGAGCGGGGGCAGAAGTCACGGGCGCAGCCCTAGGCGCGCCCTCGGAGGAGGGCTCCGGCGAGGTGCAGCAGTCGGCCTCCCTCGAAGCGGTACCGCTTCCGGAGGACGCCATCAGGGGAGCCGCGCCGCAGCCCGATGAGGCCGGCCCATACTGGATTCAGATGCTCTTTCCGGAGATGGATGGGGAACACGCCCGACTCCTGGGCTCGGTGGCCCTTCCGAGGAACCTGGATCCGGGCGATCTCCTGATCAGGGAAGGGGAGGAGGGTGATTCGCTGTTCATTCTGGTGAGGGGCCGCCTGGCGGCCCGCGGCACCATCGAGGAGGAGGAGATGCCCCTGGCGGTCTTCGCTCCGGGGGACATCATCGGTGAAGTGGCCTTCCTCAAGAAGGTGCCGAGGACGGCCACCGTGACGGCGTCCGAGCGGTCCATGGTGCTGGAGCTTCCCGGGCCCGCCACCCGGCGGGCGCTGGATGCCTGCCCGGACTCCTTGGAGCACCTTGAGGTCCTGCTTCAGGAGAGGGTGGAACGGACCCTCTCGCTGATCAAGAGACGGGGAGCGCGGTCGAATGGCCATTCGGAAGATTGAACTCTACGGATCGCCGGTCCTGCGGGAGAAGTCCGCCCCGGTGACCGACATCACCCCCGAGGTCCAGGTGCTGCTGGACGACATGGTCGAGACCATGCGGCACGCCTCCGGCGCGGGCCTCGCGGCCAATCAGGTGGGGATCGCCGCGCGGGCCATGGTCGTGGACCTCGGCGCACGGGGCGAGAAGGAAGAGATCCTCTACCTGCTCAATCCAGAAATCGTGGAACAGGCGGGGGAGATGCACGAAGAGGAAGGTTGCCTCTCCATCCCCAAGATCTACGAACGGGTCAAGCGGCCAGCCAGGATCAGGGTCAAGGCGCTCGACCGCGACGGGAAGCCCTTCGAGATCGAAGGCACCGAGTTTCTCTGCCGGGCCTTGTGCCACGAGATCGACCACCTCGACGGGATCCTCTTCGTCGACAGGCTCTCCCCCCTGCGCCGCGACATCGTCAAGCGCAAGATCAAGAAGCTCATCCGGGACGGGGAGTGGGAGGACCCCTACCCCCAGCCCGAGCGGCGGAGCCTGGACGCCTAGCGTGCCGTCGCGGTTTCCATCCACTCTTCACGCGGGAATGGCCATTTTCGGATAGACACTCGTAAGGTCGTGACGGGGGATCGCTCATGACAGTTGCCCTGCCCGGGCGCATCGTGTTTATGGGGACGCCCGATTTCGCGCGGGCTCACCTTCAGGCGCTCGTGGATGCGGGGGTACGCCCCCTCGCCGTGTTCACCCAGCCGGACAAGTCCGTGGGACGCAAGAGGCTCCTCACGCCTCCGCCGGTGAAGCTTTTCGCGGTCGAGCGGGGCATGGAGGTGCACCAACCCGCCTCCCTGAAGGGCGCCGAGGTCCAAGGGCTGCTGAGAGACCTAGCACCCGACGTGATCGTGGTGGTGGCTTACGGCAAGATCCTCCCCGAGGCCGTGCTCGCCGTCCCCCGCCTCGGCTGCGTGAACGTTCACGCCTCGCTGCTCCCGCGGCACCGCGGCGCCTCGCCGATCGCCCACGCCATCTGGGCCGGGGACGCGGAGACGGGTGTGTGCACCATGCGAATGGACAAGGGGCTCGACACGGGACCCGTCTACCTCGAAGGACGAATCCCCATCCCGCCTTCCGCCACGGCGGGGGGGCTCTCTCTCGAACTGGCCCGCCTGGGATCGGAACTCCTGATCGAGACCCTGGAGGGCCTTCACGCCGGCACGCTGGAGGCGCGGCCCCAGGACGATGCGCTGGCCACCTACGCTCCCAGGCTGACGAGCGAGGACGGGCGCCTCGACTTTTCGCGGCCCGCGGCGGAGCTGGAGCGGCAGGTGCGGGCCTTCGACCCCTGGCCCGGAACCTTCTTTGAGTATCGGGAGGAGCGGATCAAGGTGCTCACCGCCGCGGTGGGACCGACCGGCACGCGAGCCCAGCCGGGCGAGGTGGTCGCGGGCGGGGCCTTCGGAGTCGCCTGCGGGGACGGCCGCGTTCTCCTCGTGGGCAAGATGCAGAGGCCGGGCAAGCGACCCATGACGTCCGAGGAGGTGCTGCGTGGGTACGCCATCCCGCCGGGCGCCCGACTCTAGGGGGCGGCCCCCGGGCCGCGGCCGGCGCGGGCACGAGGGCGGCGCGGGCGGGGACGGGGGCCGAGGGGGCGGCCGGGGCCAATTCCGTGCGACCAGGGGCCCCCTGCGGCCGGAAGCCTCCGCGGGCGCGGTGGAAAGTCCCGCCGGACGGGCGAACCTGCGCGCGGAGGCGGCGAGCGTCCTCGCCGAAGTCCTGGACCACCGGCAGTCGCTGAAGAGGCTCCTCCAGGAGCGCCAGGCGCGGCTGGCCAGGGAAGAGGACCGCGCCCTTCTGCGGGAGCTGGCGGCGGGCGTGGTGCGGCACCTCCCCCTCCTGGACTGGGTGCTCGACGACCAGACCGAGCGAGGCCTGGCCGATACGCAGGCCGAACTGAGGCACATCTTGAGGGTCGGGGCCTTCCAGCTTCTCTTCCTGGACAGGGTTCCCGCCTACGCGGCCGTGGACCAGTGCGTGGAAGCCGCCAAGGCGGTCAGCGCCGGTGCTGGAGGTTTTGTGAACGGCATCCTGAGGGGGGTCGCGGAGCGCCGCGACGAGGCGGGGGAGCTTCCCTACCGACTCAACGGGAGTGAGGGGGCCGCACTGCGGCTGGGCATGCCCGAGTGGCTGGCCCAGCGCTACCTGGCCCGATTCGGAGAGGCCGCGGGGGAGGATCTCATGGAAGCCTTCCAGGCCCCGGCGCCCACGAACCTGGTCTTCCCCTCGCCCTCGGCCAGGGCCGAGGGAGTGCCGCTCCTCAGGCGGGAAGGCGTCGCGCTGGAGCCGGACGCGGCCTTACCCCTCACCTATGCGGTCCGGAGGGGCAACCCGGCGGAAACGGAAGCCTTCCGGCGCGGATACTTCTACATCATGGACCCCGCGTCCCAGGTGCCGGCCCTGCTCTTGCCCGTCGAGGGGAGTACGCGGGTGCTGGACCTGTGCGCGGCGCCCGGGGGAAAGACCGTCCTTCTTTCCGGCCGGGTGGGGGAGCGGGGATGGGTCCTCTCCACCGACGTGCACCGCCGCCGCCTGGCCCAGATCGGCGAGAACGTGCGGCGCCTGGGCCTCACCAACGTCCGGATGGCTCAGGTGGACCTGGAGGCGGGGCTGCCCTTTCGCGCCGAGTGGCCGGCGGTCCTGCTGGACGCCCCCTGCTCCTCCCTCGGGACCCTGCGGCGCAACCCCGAGATCCGCTGGCAAATCCTGGAGAGCGACCTGGCCTTCCGCGCCGACCGTCAATTCCGGTTCCTGACCGAGGCGGCCCGGGTAGTGTCTCCCGGAGGGGTCCTCTGCTACTCGGTCTGCTCCATCGAGCCCGAGGAGACGGAGGCCGTGGCGGAACGATTCCTGGCGGAGAACGCGGACTTCTCGCCCCAGCCCCGCAAGCCCCCGAAGCCTCTGGCCGAGATCCTCGATCCCTCAGGTGACGGCCGCTTCACCTGCCTGCCTCACCGCCATTCCTGGGACGGCTTCTTCATCGCCCTATTCCGGCGCCGCCCTTCCTGAAGACGGTCAAGTTGCGGTGGAGGAGGCGCCCTTTGGCCATCTGCGCGCCTTTTGACCCAGCAGAGGGCGCTGGGGCTAGGTCTTGGCCACCGCGCCGCGGTCGGGTGGTAGGCTCATCTCTGGAACGGCCGTAAGGCGATCACGGCCAACATCGGGGGTTGCGCACATGGGACAAGGGCTGGCTGGGGCGACCTTCGGCGACGGTACGGGCGTGCCGCTGGTGCTGATCCACGGGTTCCCGCTGGATGGACGCATGTGGGAGCCTCAGATAGGGACGCTGGCGGCAACGGCGAGGGTCCTCGTGCCCGACCTTCGCGGATTCGGGCGATCCCCTCTGCCCAGGGGCCCGCACTCCATCGAAGACCACGCCCGGGACGTGGCCGCCTGCATGGACGCCCACGGCGCGCCCAAGGGCGTCCTTTGCGGGTTCTCCATGGGCGGTTACGTGGCGCTGGCCTTCGCGGCCCTCTTTCCGTGGAGGGTGGCGGGGCTCGTGCTTGCGGACACGCGAGCGGCGGCCGACTCGGCTTCCGCGAAGGAGACCCGGTCGGCGACGGCCCGGCGGGTGCTGGCCGAGGGCATGACCTTCCTGGCCGACGACATGCTCTTCAAGCTCCTGAGCGAGAAGACGCTTCGCGAACGCGTGGACCTGTCGAGGCGGGTCTGGGCCATGATGGTGGACCAGCGCAGGGAGGGGGTGGCGGCCGCACTGCTCGCCATGCGCGACAGACCCTCCAGGCTGGACCTTCTGCGGACGATCACCTGCCCGACCCTCGTGGCCGTCGGTAGTCAGGATGCCGTCACGCCGCCCATGGAGGCCGGCGGCTTCGCGGGTCTCATCCCCGGGGCCTCGTACGTGGAGATCTCCGGGGCGGGCCATCTCGCTTGCGTGGAGGAGCCCGAAACGTTCAACGGCGCGGTGCTCGATCTTTTGGCCCGCGCGCAGGAGGAGCGGCCATGAGCCCGCCGGCGCCTGCACCGGTCTCCGAATCCATTCCCACCGCGCTGACTCGCCTCCTCGTCGGAGAGATCAAACCCGCCGGCGTCATCGTCAGGGACATGATCGCCGAATACGAATCCGCTAGGCGCGCGAGGGCCACGCGAGGAGGGCACGGGCCAGGGCCTCGGGCTGCTCGATGGGGGCCATGTGGCCGCACCGCGGCAGGACGACTAGGCGCGAGGAGGGCAGGTGCTCGTGGGCGTAGCGGCATTCCTCCAGGAAGGGGTCCTCTTCCCCTGCCAGAAAGAGGACCGGCATGGTGAGCCGGGAAGCGCCCGCCTCGGTGTCGTAGGTTCGCTTGGCTGCATCGGAGAGCAGGTCCGCCGCGGCGTACCCCTCCATGGCCAGGCGGAGGTGCCGCAGTCCTTCGGGCGAGGAGCGCAGCTTGCCGAACAGCCGGGCGCGGCCCAGGTTCCGGACGGCGGCTTCGGAGCCCTCTTCCCTGGCGGTCTTGGCGGCTTTCGCCACCCACTCCGCGGCGATGGGGCGAAAGCTGGCCCCCGAGCCCGTGGGGTGCGGCTCGGCGGAGCCGATGGCCGCTACCGAAAGGGCCCTCCAGGGCCAATTCATGGCGAAGATGAGCGCGATTCTAGCCCCTTTGGAATGACCGACGAGGTGGGCATCTACGACGCCGAGGTGGTCGAGGAGCGCGGCCAGGTCCTCGGCGTCGGCGAGGCGTGAGTATTCCAGGGCCGGGTTCGAGGTGGACCGGCCGGCGCCGCGCGGATCGTACCGGATGACCTGATGATAGGGTTCCAGGAGGGGAACCATCTCATCCCAGAGATGCAGGCTCAAGGTCCATCCCGGGATGAGAACGAGCGGCGGGCCGGACCCCCCGATCCGGTAATGGATCTGATGGGAGCCGAGATCGAGAAGGGGCATGGGACTACCTGAGGGATCCAGTCATGGTCCAGAGGTCACGGGCGCCGCGAAGATTCACGACCGCAGGCAAGGATGCAAAGGGTCCGCACCTCAGCCGCGCGGCCGCCTGTCCGCCCTCACAGCTCCTTGTGGTTGCCGTCGCAGAAGGGCTTGTGGCCCGAGTACTTGCAGCCGCAGAGGGCCACCCTCTTGGGCTGGTCGAGCTGGAATTTGACGGGCTGGAATCCCGTTCCCTTGTGGCTTCCGTCGCAAAAGGGCTGTTTGCCCGAGCGGCCGCAGGCGCACCAGTAGTGGTCGCCGGCTTCGAGATCCAGTACGAAAGGGGCCTTTTGGGGGCTGAGGGGTTCTTCCAACGCATCCTCCATCCGTGGGAAGGCGGTAGGGGCGGCTATCCCAGGGTCAGGAGCCGCCCGTAGGTACGAAGCCAGTCGCGGTGGGCCTCGAAGTTCGGGCTGTGGCAGGCCACCAGATCCCAGAAGCGGCGCCCGTGGTTGGCGTGCCGCAAGTGGCACAGCTCGTGGACGACGACGTAGTCGAGCACGGCCGGAGGGGCCAGCAGAAGGCGCCAGTTGAACGTGAGCGTGCCGCGCCCCGTGCAGGCGCCCCAGCGGGTCTTCTGATCGCGGACGGAGACACGCTTGGGTTTGACGCCGAGGGCCTCCGCCAAAGCCTGCACTCGCCGTGTGAACACCTCTTTGGCCCTCTCGCGATAGAAGGCGGTGAGCACCTCTCCGACGGGGGCTTCGCGGTCGCGCGGCACCCTCACCACCACGGAGTCCCGGTGAATCTCCACGGAGGGGTTGACGCAGGCGCAGTTGCGCACGCGCAAAGGCAAAGCGCGGCCGCGATAGGAGACGGTCCGGCCCTCTCCCAGGGGGGGAGGGGCGCTCGCGAGGTGGGCGGCTCGCTGCCCGAGCCGGCCGAGGATCCAGTCGCGATGCTTGCGGATCAGGTCCGGGGCCTGGCTCGTCTTGGCCCACTTGGGAAACACCAGAACAAGGCCCTCCCTGTCCTCCACCTTGATCCAGATGCGGCGGGCCCTGTTGTTTCTCCGAATGGTATAGATAAGCCTTTGCCCCGAAAGAGTGATGAAGCCCTTCAGGGGACCTTGCTGACTCCGTTGTTCCATGGAGGCGCTCCTGACGCCCCTAGCATGCACGAGGAGAAACGGAGATGCAAGGGGGGGCCGCCAAGGAGCCTACAGTCCAAGTCTGACCAGGCTCAGAGGCCCTTTTCGGCCCAGAGGAGCGCCAGGTGGAGCCCCGTTTCGACGGATTTGGCCATCCACTCCAGGCTCACCCACTCCTGGAGGCCGTGGAAGTTGACGCCGCCGGCGAAGATGTTGGGCGTGGGCAATCCCTTGAAGCAGAGAGCCGAACCGTCGGTTCCGCCCCGGATATAGCTTCTGACCGGCGCGACGCCCGACCGGCGAACAGCCTCGATGGCTAGGTTCAGCACCTCTGGGTGCTGGTCGAGGACGACCTTCATGTTCCGGTACGACTCCTGGATGAGCACATCCACCTTGGCACCCGGGAAGGCCTCCTCGGCCTCGCGGGCGACGCGGAGGAGATCTTCCTCTCGTACGCGCAACTCCTCGACGGTGAAGCCCCGGACGATGAACCGGAGGTTCGCCCTGCCGACCTCGCCGTCGAACACGTAGGGGTGGAGGTAGGATTCGCGTTTTTCCGTGGTTTCGGGCAGGAACCCTTTCGGGAGGCGGCCCATGATCTCAGCCGCCACGCGGAGGGCGTTGACCATCCTGCCCTTGGCGACCCCGGGATGGATATCCTTGCCGGTGATGGTCACGACGGCCGAATCGCCGCAGAAGGTCTCCTCCTCGATCTCCCCCAAGAGGGAGCCGTCAAAGGTGTAGGCCGCGTAGGCACCGAAGCGCTTCACGTCGAAGAAGCGCGTCCCGTTGCCCGTCTCCTCGTCCGGGGTAAATCCGACGCGGATGGGCCCGTGGGGGACCTCGGGGTGGTTCAGAAACCAATCGCACACGGTCATGATCGCGGCGACGCCGGCCTTGTCGTCCGCGCCCAGGAGGGTGGTCCCGTCGGTGGTGACGAGGGTGTGGCCCGTGCACCGGGCCAGGTCCGGATTTTCGGCGAGGGTGAGGGTCAGCTCCGAGGCCGCCGGCAAGTGGATGTCCCGCCCGTCGTATGCCGGGATGACCTGCGGGTCAACGCCCGTGGCGTTGGTGCCGGGATACGTATCCACGTGGGCCAGGTAGCCGACGACCTTGGCGTCGCGGCCGGGCGGGAGGGTGGAGGGCAGGGTCCCGAACAGGTATCCCTTCTCGTCCAGCTCCACCTCGGCCAGACCCAACTCCCGCATTTCCCCTTCCAGCATCCTGAGGAGATCCCACTGCCCCTGGGTGGAGGGGAAGGTCTCCGAGGTCTCGCTGGATCGAGTGTCGGTCTTCGCGTACCGGAGGAAGCGCTCCAGCAGCGCGCGCTTGTCCTCGGGGCCCAGGCTGATGGCGTTGATGCGGTCGGGTGAGGAATCGGTCATGGTCTAACCCCTTCAGTGTGGGGCCCCGGCCAGGGGGCCGGGGTCCAATGGGAAACGCCTGGGGCGCGGACGCCCGCTTCACTTGTAGCTCTGCAGCACCTTCATGTAGTTGGCCCGCTCGAAGGCGGCGGGTTCGGGGCAGTGCCGCTGACTCATGCTGCCCTGCATCTGGCGAACGGATTCGTACTCGTGCTCGTCCATCCAGCTCTCCATGCCCTTGAGGATCTCGGTGGCGCGCCGGATTCCGTGGACGAGGAGGGCCGAGCAGAGCATGGTGGCGCTCGCGCCGGCCATGAGCATCTTCAGGACGTCCTCGGTCTTGTAGATGCCGCTGGTGGCGGCCAGGTCGGCCTTGATTCGCCCGTAGAGGATGGCGATCCACCGCAGGGGCAGGCGCATCTCGGAGGAGGAGGAGAGGACCAGGTTGGGCGTCACTTCCAGCTCCTCCAGGTCGATGTCGGGCTGGTAGAAGCGGTTGAAGAGCACCAGGCCGTTGATGCCCAGGGCGTCGATCTGGGCGGCCATGTTCGCCATGTTGCTGAAGTAAGGACTCAGCTTGACGGCGACGGGGATGGTCACGGCGGTGCGGACGGTGCGGAGGTCGTCGAGGTACATCCTTTCGATCTCGGAGCCCGGAATGGCGGGATCGGTCGGCACGTAGTAGATGTTCAACTCCAGCGCATCCGCTCCGGCCTCCTGGATCTTGCGGGCGTAATCCATCCAACCGCCCGATGAGACCCCGTTGAGGCTCGCGATGACGGGGATGGAGAGGGACCACTTGGCCTGGCGGATGTGCTCCAGGTACTCCTCGGGTCCCCGTGTGAATTCCGAGGTGTCGGGGAAGTAGGAGAGGGCCTCGGCGAAACTCTCAGTGCCTTGGGTGAGGTAGTGATCCAGCGCGCCCTCCTCGTGGCGGATCTGCTCCTCGAAGAGGGATTCCATGACGACCGCGGCCAAGCCGGCGTCCTCCAGGTGTTTGAGGGTGTCCAGGTCTTTGGACAGGGGGCTCGCGGAGGCCACCAGCGGGTTCTTCAGCTCCAAACCGAGGTATCTGGTAGTCAGGTCCATGATTTCCCCCTATACGCTCTTGTCCGGCTGAGGGGTCTTCTCGCCGAACGATATGCCGGCCAACTGCTCGTAGACCTCCCAGCGGGCGATGTTCTCTTTCTGGGCGCGCTGCATGAGTTCCCGGGCGACCTCCGGATGGCTCTTGGTGAGCATCTTGAAACGCGTCTCCTTCATGGCGTAGTCCGCGAAAGCGCTCTTGGGCGCCTTGGAGTCGAGCTTCATCGGGTTCTTGCCTTCCTTGGCCAGATCGGGATTGTAGCGGAAGAGCGGCCAGGCGCCGCACTCCACCGCCTCCTTCTGGTGCTGCATGCCCTCGGTCATGTTGAAGCCGTGAGCGATGCAGTGGCTGTAGGCGATGATCAGGGAGGGGCCGTCGTAGGCCTCGGCCTCCAGAAAGGCCTTGACCGTCTGGTTGTCGCTGGCGCCCATGGCGACGCGCGCCACGTAGATGTTCCCGTAGGTCACGGCCAGGAGTCCGAGGTCCTTCTTGGGCAGAGCCTTGCCGCCCGCCGCGAATTTCGCCACGGCCCCGATGGGCGTGGCCTTCGAGCACTGGCCGCCGGTGTTGGAGTACACCTCGGTATCCAGCACGAGCACGTTCACGTTGCGGCCCGAGGCGAGTACGTGGTCCAGGCCCCCGTAGCCGATGTCGTAGGCCCAGCCGTCGCCGCCCACGATCCAGACGCTTTTCTTGACGAGGGCGTCCGCGACCGAGAGCAGGTGCTTGGAATCGGATTCCGGGGCGCCAGCGAGCTTCTGCCTGAGGGCGAAGACGCGGGCCCGCTGGCGTGCGATGCCGATCTCATCCGTCTGCGGTTCGTTCAGGAGGCCGTCCACGAGGTCGTCGCCCAGGGAGGACCGCAGCTTCAGCAGGAGCTCGCGGGCATACTGGCGGTGCTGGTCGATGGTGAGGCGGAAGCCGTATCCGAACTCGGCGTTGTCCTCGAAGAGCGAGTTGGACCAGGCGGGGCCGCGGCCGTCGGGATTAATCGTGTAGGGAGTGGTGGGGAGGTTGCCCCCATAGATGGAGGAGCAGCCCGTGGCGTTGGCGATGAGGGCCCGATCGCCGAAGAGTTGCGTGAGGAGCTTGATGTAGGGGGTCTCGCCGCAACCAGCGCACGCGCCCGAGTACTCGAAGAGCGGCTGGAGGAACTGGGAGCCCTTCACGGTGTCGATCTTCACCGTGGTGCGGTCCACCTCGGGCAGCGCGAGGAAGAAGGCGTAGTTCTCGCGCTCCGGCTCGCGCAGGGGGATCTGGTCGGCCATGTCCAGGGACTTGTGCTTGGGGTTGCTCTTATCCTTGGCGGGGCAGATGAAGGCGCACTCGGCGCAGCCCGTGCAGTCCTCGGGCGCCACCTGGATGGTGTACTTCATGCCCTTGAACTCTTGACCTTTGAAATCCATGGATTTGAATGTCGGAGGAGCGTCCTTGAGGAGGGCGGAGTCGTAGACCTTGATGCGGATCGCGGCGTGGGGGCAAACGAGCGCGCACTTTCCGCACTGGATGCAGAGCTTCTCGTCCCAAACGGGGATCTCCAGGGCGATGTTGCGCTTCTCCCACTGGGCCGTGGCCGTGGGGAAGGTGCCGTCGGGGGGCATGGCGGAGACGGGCAGGTCGTCGCCCTCGTTGGCGATGATCTTGGCCAGGACGTCCCGGACGTAGTCGGGGGCCCTCTCAGAAACCACCGGCGGTTTGTCGAAGTCCGCACTGGCCTTCTCGGGCACGACGACCTGGAAGAGATTGGCCAGGGTGGCGTCCACGGCCTCGAAGTTCTTGCGGACCACCTCCTCGCCCTTCTTGCCGTACGTCTTTTCGATGGAGTGCTTGATGGCCGCGATGGCCTCGTCCTTGGGCAGGACCCCGGAGATGGCGAAGAAGCAGGTCTGCATGATGGTGTTGACGCGGCCTCCCATGCCGGCTTCGCGGGCCACCTTGTAACCGTCGATGACGTAGAGCTTGAGCCTCTTGTCGATGATCTGCTGCTGGACGCTTCGCGGGATCTTGTCCCACACCTCGCCGGGCCCGTAAGGGCTGTTCAGCAGGAAGGTGGCGCCCGGAACGGCGGCCCTCAGCATGTCGAACTTTTCGAGGAAGGTGAAGGCGTGGCACGCCACGAAGTTGGCTGAGGAGACCAGGTAGGTGGAGTGGATCGGCCTTGGGCCGAAACGAAGATGGGAGACGGTGATGGAGCCGGCCTTCTTGGAGTCGTAGACGAAGTAGCCCTGGGCGTAGTTCTCGGTCTCCTCGCCGATGATCTTGATGGAGTTCTTGTTGGCTCCCACGGTCCCGTCCGAACCCAGGCCGTAGAAGAGACAGCGGATCACGCCCTCGCCCTCGGTGATGAAGGCGGGGTCGTAGGAGAGGCTCTGGTGGGTCACGTCGTCCTCGATGCCCACCGAAAAGTGGTTCTTGGGCTCGTCCTGCGCGAGGTTGTCGAAGACCGCCCTCACCATGGCCGGCGTGAACTCCTTCGAGGAGAGGCCGTAGCGGCCTCCCACGACGCGCGGGAAGCGGAAGGGCAGCCTGCCCGAGGAGAGCTCCTCGCCCAGGACCGTCACGATGTCCTGGTAGAGCGGTTCGCCGGCGGCGCCGGGTTCCTTTGTCCGGTCCAGAACGGCAATGGATTTGGCCGTCCAGGGCAGGGTCTTGATGAAGGCCTCGGTGGAGAAGGGGCGGAAGAGGCGGACCTTCAGCAGCCCCACCTTCTGTCCGTCGGCCACGAGGCGTTCAACGGCCTCGTGGGCGGCCTCGGCGCCCGAGCCCATCATGACGATGACGCGCTCGGCGTCGGGTGCGCCGACGTAATCGAACAGGCGATACTGGCGGCCCACCACCTCGGCGAACTTGTCCATGGCGCGCTGCATGATCTCGGGGAAGGCCTGGTAGAAGGGGTTGATGCGCTCCCGCGCCTGGAAAAAGACGTCGGGGTTTTGCGCCGAGCCTCGGAGCACGGGCCGGTCGGGGGAGAGGGCCCTTCCTCGGTGGGCACGCACCAGGTCGTCGTTGATGAGGGCACGCAGGTCATTCTCATCGAGCTGTTCGATCTTCTGGACCTCGTGGGAACTTCGGAATCCGTCGAAGAAGTGCAGGACGGGGATGCGTCCCTCCAGCGTCGCGGCCTGGGCGATGAGGGCGAAATCCATGATCTCCTGGATGGAGCATGAGCAGAGCATGGCCCAACCCGTGGAGCGCACGGCCATGACGTCGCCGTGGTCGCCGAAGATGGAGAGGGCATGGGTGGCCAGGGTGCGCGCGGAGACGTGGAAGACCGTGGAGGTCAATTCGCCCGCGATCTTGAACATGTTGGGGATCATGAGGAGGAGGCCCTGGGATGCCGTAAAGGTGGTCGTCAGGCCCCCCGTCTGAAGGGCGCCGTGCACGGCGCCGGAGGCGCCTCCCTCGCTCTGCAGCTCGACCACCGAGGGGACCGTTCCCCAGATGTTGGCCTGACCCTCGGATGACCATTGGTCGGCCCATTCCCCCATGGGGGAGGAGGGCGTGATGGGATAAATGGCGCAGACCTCGTTCACTTTGTGGGCAACGTAGGCGGCCGCCTCGTTGCCGTCGATGGTTACTTTCCGCCTCGCCATCAGGATCTCCGTTCCTTAAGGCTCCCGCGCTGTTGCCTGTTTCCGCGGCGCAGACCTCTCGCACGGGCAGCCGACACAGGTTCTGTGGTTCACTTCGCTCTCGGAATTGACCAGCCGCGGGCTCTGGGCCCCGGCCGAGGTGTGGATTATAGAATTCTTAGCCCGATGGGCGCTAGCGCCCGGCAAAATGGTCGCGCCGGAAGGGCCAGGTTTGGGGCATTTACCGCAGCGCCCCCGGGATGGAGCTTCTGGGGCGTTGAGGTCCGGGAAACGGCAAGACCGATTCCTGGGGCGCGAACCTCCGCATCCGATCTTCTCGTCCAATCGGACCGTCCAGGAGGCCTTCCCCCCGCCCCAAATTCCGCGATCGAATGGTCCTTCCTTCGGCGGTGCAGGTGGCTCACGGGGGAAAGGCTTTGTCTCCTGAACGGGGAGGGCCTTCTCTTTCGCGCTCCGCTGGCAGAGCCAGCCGGAGCGCTCGGTTTGCCCTTCGGGGCCCTCCCCGCTCCGCGGGCAAAGCCCGCGGAGCCTCACCCCACCCTTGGCGCATTCTTCCCCCGGATCAAGTCCGGGGTCGAATGCCCCCAATCCCTTGGCAGGTGGCTGTGCGGCTATGCCGATCAGCAAGATCCATAGGGATTTGCACCGCCATTTCGGCTCCCATCGCGGGATTGGGGCCCGTTGGGCCCCTTGACGCTTCGGCGGTCCGCCCTCTATGTTACCGCCAGGAAGGAAAGGTGATGCCTTCGGAGCAGTGGTTGCTGTTGCAGGTCGGCGCCGCCCTGGAATTGGCCCTGCCTTTCTCGCGGGTGCGCAGGGTGCTTCACCGGCAGGAGAGAGATTTTGAATCATACGCCTCTCAGGCCGCGGACCTCGCCGATTGCCTTGGAGTGCCCCCCGGGGCCGGCCTTCCCGGCGTCCTGATCCTACTCAACAGTGGCGCGTGCTGGCGCGCCGGAGGGGTCCTTCTTCCCGACGGGCGCGAGAGGCTGAGCTACCTCTCCCTCCCCGGCGATCTCTTTCGAGACCGGGCATGGTGCAGGGGAGTGCTGTCGGACCGGGGGCGCTGGATCTATGTGGTCAACGAAGAGGGGTTCGGGGAAGGAAATGGATGAACGCCGCTTCGTGGTGTTCGACGCGGGCGTGCTGAGGCTTGCGGTCCCGGAGGCGGCGGTAGTCGCCGTGCGCGACTGGTCGCCCCCGCATCCGCTGCCTCAGGGGGCGGATTGGCTGTTGGGCCTGCTGCCCGGCGAGGGAGGCGTGGTGCCCGTTCTGCGGGAGGAGACATTCGGAGGGCCCAACGGACCCCCGGAGGTCCTCATCGTCATGGAACGGAGCGGACGCGTGCTGGCCTTGCCGGCTCGCGGACCGAGACTCTGCCGCGCAAGCGTGGAAATGGCGCCGCCGGAGGCTGCCCCGTGGTGCGAAGGGGTGGTGGCGTCGGATCCGGAAATACGGTGCATCGATCTCGCGCGGCTTTACAGGGGTTTGGGAATTGGCATAGAATAATCAGGGACGATAAGGGGGCTGCGGATGCCGAAGAAAATCCTGCTGGCTGACGATAGCGTCACCATCCAGAAGGTCGTGGAACTGACCTTCGCGGAAGGGGACTACGCGGTGGTGTGCGTGTCTAACGGGAAGGCCGCGGTCCAGAAGATTCAGGATGACCGCCCCGACATCCTCCTGTGCGACGTGATCATGCCCGAGATGAACGGGTACGACGTGGCCTCCTTCGTCAAGAAAAACCCGACCTATTCCGGGATCCCGGTCATTTTGCTGACGGGGACCTTCGAGCCCTTCGACGAGGACAAGGCGAGGCTCTCGGGCGCAGACACCTACGTCACCAAGCCCTTCGATTCCAAGCTGCTGGTAGACAAGGTCGAGGAGCTCATGAGCCGCCGGCCGGTGCTGGATACGGCCGCCCCCATGGAGCCCGCTCGGGTCTTCCAGGCCAGGGAGGAGTTCCTCCTGGTGCATGAACCGCAGGTGGAGCGGGAGGGCGCCGCGGCGGCCCCGGCGGAGCCCGCCGAGCCGTTCGAGCAGGCATTCGAGCCGGAGGCACAGGAAGAGAAGGCCGCGGTGGAGCCCGCCAAGGTTGTTTCCGGACCCCCCCCGGCCGTCGCTGAACCCTTGGCGGCGCAAGAAGGACCGGACGTCAAGCCGGCTTCGGACGCGGCTTGGCCCGCCGAATGGGAGAGTGAGCCTCTGCCCGTGGAGCAAAAGTCGGAGCAGTCGGCCACACCGCCGGTGACGGAGGCGATCCAGCCCGAAGAACCCTTTGAGTCCATCGATCTAGGGCCTCTTCCGCCCGAGGAGGCTTCCGAGCAGGCCTTTGCGGAGATCGTGACTCCGCCTCCTGCGGCCAAGGACGAGGTCGTGATCGGCGTGGCGGGAGCCGAGGATGCGGGTGAGCCCGACGTGCTCGAGGCGGACCTGTCGGCGAGTTCGGCGCCGCCCTTCGAGCCGGCCCCCATCTCCGTCATGGGCGCCGAGGACTGGGGGGAGGGTCGGCGGCCTGCGGCTCCCGGCGTGATCGAGCCTGAGGGCCGGCTTGCCGAACCGGGCTCAAGAGAGGCGGAATCGCTTCCCGCCGAGGAAGCCATGGACGAGTCCCTGATCGTCCACGACATGACGGAACAGCAGGACATGGTTTCCCAGGCTCAGGCCGAGGTCCAGGCCAAGACGGAGGCGCCGGTCTCGGCCTTTGCGGGCGCCCCGGAGGAGACGATCGAAGCGTCGTCCGTCGAGCTTCCGAAGATCGAGGGGGAGCTGCTCCCCGCCTACGAGGAGGTTGTGCCCTCGTCGGTGGATACGGCCGAACAGGCTCAACCCGAAGAACCTCGCCTTGATGAGAACCCCTTCCTGCAGGAGGGCGAGGTTCGGAGCGGCCTTCCCGAGGTTCCCACCGAACAGGCGAGCGAAGCCATGAAGGCTCCCCTTGCCCTGGGAGAACGCACGGAAGAGCTCCCAGCAGGCATGGAGGAGGTCTCTCCCTTCGAGGAGCCCGCCCCGGGGATCCAGCCCGAGGTGCCCACCGTCGCCGCGCTGGTCCCGGTCGAGCCCTTTCCGGCCGAGCGCGAGCCCGTCGCCCCGGCGGCGCAGGTGCCCGTTGCCCCAACGATCTCGGGCGAGGAGCTGGAGCAGTCCGTGAGGAAGGCCGTCGCCGAGACGCACCCGGGGATAGCCCGGGAGGTGGCGCAGGCCATGGCCCCGGCCGTGATTGCCGAAACGGTAAGGGAGATGGCGCCCGACCACATCAGGGCGATCGTCTCCGATATGGCCGGAGCGCACATCCGCGAGGTCGCCCGGGAGATCGCACCCGATCACGCCTCGGCCGTCGCGCGGGAAACCGTTCCGGGCGCCGTTCAGGAAGCGGTGGCGCAGCAGGCGCCGGATCTCATCAGGCGGGCCGTGGCGGAATCGGCTCCCGCCGCGGTGCGGGAGGCCGCTCGGGAACACGCGGAGCGAATGGCGCCGGACGCCGTACAGGCGGCGCTGCGGGACGCGGTGTTGCAGGTCGTTCGCGAGATGGCCCCCGAGATCATCCGGCAGGTCGCCTGGGAGGTCATTCCGGAAATGGCGGAAAACCTCATCCGGCGCCGCATCCAGGAACTGGAGACCGAGGCGGGCTGAAACCGAAGACCGCCGATGGCTGCTAAAGCGCGAGAACAGGGGTTCGCCCCTGTTTTCGTGTATGGAAGGCGCGGGCGCGGCCGGGGCACTGGAGGGCGCCCGGTCCCGGCTCCGGCGCCGCGGAAAGACAGCAGTGAGGCCCTTTCAACCCGGAGAGAAAGCCATGGAGATCCCCAAGCAGTACGACCCGAGGGAGTGCGAGGAGCGCTGGTACCGTTTCTGGGAAGAAGGGGGGATGTTTGCGGCGGACCCGCGCTCCGGGAAGCCGCCCTACGTCATCGTGATCCCCCCCCCCAACGTCACGGGAGTCCTGCACACCGGCCACGCGATGTTCGTCACGCTCCAGGACATTCTGGTCCGGTGGAAGCGCATGCAGGGATTCGACGCGCTCTGGCTGCCCGGGACTGATCACGCGGGCATCGCCACGCAGATGGTCGTCAGCAAGGAACTCGAGAAGCAGGGCATCGAGCGTTCGCAGTTGGGGCGAGAGGCCTTCGTGGAGAAGGTGTGGGAGTGGCGGAAGGAGAAGGGCGACACCATCCTCCAGCAGCTTCGGCGCCTTGGCGCCTCGTGCGACTGGAGCCGGACCCGCTTCACCCTCGACCCCGACCTTTCTAGGGCCGTGCGCACGGCCTTCGTGGAGCTCTACAGGGAGGGGCTGATCTACCGCGGCGAATACATGATCAACTGGTGCCCCCGCTGCGGCACGGCCCTGTCGGATCTCGAGGTGGAGCACGCCGACAGCCAGGGACACCTGTGGTACATCCGCTATCCACTGGAGGGGTCGGAGGACGGTGAGGGCATCGTGGTGGCCACGACGCGGCCGGAAACCATGCTGGGCGACACGGCCGTGGCCGTGCACCCCGAGGACGAGCGGTACCGATCGTGGATCGGCCGACGCGTACGCCTGCCCATCATGAACCGCTCCATCCCCATCATCGCCGACACCATGGTGGACCGCGAGTTCGGGACGGGGGCGGTCAAGATCACTCCCGCTCACGACCCCAATGACTTTGAAGCGGGCAGACGGCACGGGCTGCCCGAGATCGCCGTCATAGGCCTGGATGGCCGGATGACCAAGGAGGCCGGAGGCTTCGCGGGCCAGGACCGGTTCGAGGCGCGCAAGGGTGTGGTGCGGCAGTTGGAGGCCGAGGGGCTCCTGGTGAAAACGGCCGTCCACGCCAACGCCGTGGGCCATTGCCAGCGCTGCGATACGGTAGTGGAGCCGGCCATTTCAAAACAGTGGTTCCTGAAGATCGGGCCTCTGGCCGGCCCGGCGAGGGAGGCGGTGGAGCGCGGGGAGATCCGGATCATCCCCGACCACTGGCGCAAGGTCTACCTGAACTGGATGAGCGAGATCCATGACTGGTGCATCTCCCGCCAGCTCTGGTGGGGGCACCGCATCCCGGCCTTCTTCTGCGAGCACTGCGGGAAGTCGGCCGGCTCAAACGATCCCCAGCGGCTCCTGGTGGCCATGGAGGATCTCGCGAAGTGCCCTTACTGCGGCGGGACCGTGAGCCAGGACCCCGATGTGCTGGACACCTGGTTCTCGTCCCAGCTCTGGCCCTTCTCCACCCTGGGTTGGCCCCAGGAGACGGAAGAGTTCAGGCGGTACTACCCCACGACGGTCATGGAGACGGGGTACGACATCCTGTTTTTCTGGGTGGCCCGCATGATCATGGCCGGCCTGAAGTTCACCGGCAAGGCCCCCTTCCGGGACGTGTTCCTGCACGGCCTCGTGCGGGATGCCCAGGGTCGCAAGATGAGCAAGACCCTCGGCAACGTCATCGATCCCCTGGACCTCATCGAGCAGTACGGGGCCGATGCCGTGCGTTTCACGCTGGCCGTCCTCTGCGTCCCCGGCACGGACGTCTCACTCGATCCGAAGCGCATGGAGGGCTACCGCGCCTTCGCCAACAAGCTGTGGAACGCCGGCCGCTTCGTCCTGATGCAGCTCGAGGGCGAAGCCGCCCGGGAACCGGCCAGGGAGGATCTCGGATTCTGGGACCGGTGGATCCTCAGCGAATGCGAGGTCACCGGGAGGAGGGTCAACGAGTCGCTGGAGGCCTTCCGGTTCTATGAGGCATCCGAAGTCCTCTATCATTTCGTCTGGCATCGCTTCTGCGATTGGTACGTGGAGGTTTCGAAGGTGGGGTTGGCCGAGGGGATGCCCGCCGCCAGGAGGGAGGCCACCCGCTGGACCCTGCACCGGGTGCTGGACAGCATTCTGAGGCTCCTGCATCCCTTCATGCCCTTCATCACGGAGGACCTCTGGCAGAGGATGCCCGGTGCCGAAGGGAGCCTCATGCTGGCGGCCTACCCGGCGGGCTCGACGCAAGACTCCTCGGGTTTCGACTCCATCGACTGGCTCATGGACCTCGTGAACCGTGTCCGCAACCTGAGGGCCGAAAAGGGTCTGCCACCCTCGCAGCGGCTCGACGCGGTGCTGGTCCCGGCGGACCATGAGGCAGATGCCGCCCTGGGCCGCTCTATCGAAGAAGTCGCCTTCCTGGCCCGTTTGAGCGGGGTGACTCGCGCGGATTCGCTTCCCCAGGGGGAGGAGTGGGTGGCCGGGGTTGCCGCGAGGTTCCAGTTCGCCCTGCACGTGCCGGCCGCCTCACGGGACGCCGAGGGGGAACGCAAGCGCCTCGAGGGCGAACTGCGCAAGGCGAAGCTCGAACGCGGGAAGTTCGCGGCCAAGCTCGAAAGCCCGGCCTTCGTGGATCGGGCGCCCGCGGACGTGGTGGAGAAGAACCGCCGACTGCTCGCCGAGTACGGACGTAAGATCGCGGAGCTGGAGGTGGCCCTGGAGAAGCTGGCGCGTTGACAGCGGTGAACGACCTTTTTATGATGAGGCCGAAAGGAGAGTCACGCCATGAGAAACGCGGAGCGGGGTGAGGGCAAACTGGGGCTCTTCGTCATGCTGCTGATTTTAGCGGCCGCCATCTTCGTGCTCGTGAAGGTCGTGCCTCCCCGGATCAATGCCTACGAGTTCAAGGACTGGATGGGAGAGTACGCGCGGACCGATTGCTGGAACCGCTCACCCGAGCAGATGAAGCAGGACCTCGTGGCCAAGGCCCACCGGCTCAATCTGCCGCTGACCGAGAAAGATGTCACCATAGAGCGGAGGGGATCCACCGTCAGCATCGGGGCCAAGTTCGACATGCCCGTGGACCTGAAGGTCTATAAGCTGGTACTCCACTATGATTTCAGCCAGCAGGCCGAGCACTATTGAACCTGCTCGTCCTCCCCAAGGTGGAGTTGCACCTTCACCTCGAGGGGTGCATCTCCCCCGCGGAAGCCCGGATGTTGGCGGATCGCAGACCGGCCGGCCAGGGCATCGGGCCCTCCGATCTCGCGGCATGTTATCGGCACCGAAGCCTCAAGGAGTTCCTGGTTCATTTCGGCCGTCTCGTGGACCTGCTGGCCAATCCATCTGATCTGGCGTGGCTCTTTGCCAGGGTGCGGGGCAGACTCAGGCGGCAGGGGGTCGTGTACGCGGAGCTGCGCGTCTCCCCGTCGGTGTGGGAGCGGCACGGGCTCCCAACCGAGGAGACACTCGATGCCCTGCTGGATGCGGCGAGAGCCGGCGTTCCGCGGTGCTCGTTCATCATCGACGGCGTTCGCCAGTGGGATCGCCGAAGCCTGATTCGCGACTTCGAATTGGCCCTTGGGCGCAGGGGCCGCGGCGTGGTGGCTTTCGGGCTCGGGGGAGACGAAGCGGCTGCCCCTTCGAGCCTCTTCCAGGAGCTGGCCCAAGAGGCGCGAAAACACAGCTTCCCCATCATCCCCCACGCGGGGGAAGGGCTTGGAGCCGACGAGGTGGCGTCGGCTCTCGATGTGTTTGATCCGCCGAGAATCGGACACGGCATCAGGGCCGCGGAGTCCCCGGCCCTACTGAAGGAGCTGGCCCGTCGGGGCACGCACCTGGAGGTGTGCCCCACCAGCAACCGTCGGACCGGCGCAGTCCCCAGGGGAAAAAGGCATCCGCTAGCGCAGCTCTGGGCGGCGGGAGTATCCCTGTCCCTCGGCACGGACGATCCCGCGCTCTTTCGCACGACCCTGAGTCGGGAGTTGCAGTGGGCGAGCCGTCGGATGGGTTGGGGACCGCAAGACCTGGCGCGTAGCCAGGAGTTGGCGGCGAGGGCATCGCTCCTGCCTCCGGCCGAGCGGGAGTCGCTGGAGCGGTTCGTCTCCGCCGGCTGGAGCGCCGGAGCCTTGCCAGGAGAAGGCGGGGGCCCTACAATCAGAAGCAGGGGTGACGGGGCATGCTGGACTCGGGTCTGACCGAAGACGAGCTCTGGAGCAAGATTCCCTCCCTCTCTTTTCAGGAACTCCCGGCCCTCCTGGAGCACCCGGCCACCAAGGAGCGCCACCTCCTCAAGCTGCTAGAGCGCAGGGACCTGCCAGAGAGCTTTCTCGCCCAATTGAGCCACAGCAAATGGGTCCGGTCCGTGAGGGTGCAGTTCTCGCTCGTCAGCCACGCCGCCACCCCCTTGGCCGACGCCATGAATTTCGTGAAATTCCTGGCGTGGCGCGACCTGAACCGGACGATCCAGAACTTCCACGTCGCGACCGAAGTGAGGCACGCGGCCGAAACCGTCCTCTTGCAGCGCATTCCCGCCATGGCGGTGGGGGAGAAGATCACCTTCGCGCGGGCGGCCGCGGGACAGGCCCTCAAGATGCTGAGAAACGACAAGGACCCACGGGTCGTCAAGGCGCTGTTGGAGAACGGCCGGATGGTCGAGGACGACGTCCTGTTCCTCATCAATCAGCCCAAGACGCCTGCCCCGGTTCTCGAGTCCGTCGCCCGGGATCCGAAATGGTCCACGCGGCAGGAGGTGAGGGTGGGCCTCATCCGCAACATGCGCACCCCCCTCGCCGCCGTCATCCCCTTCTTGAGTTCGCTGAGTCTGGCGGAGGCGCGGGCGCTGTCGCAGGACCCGAAGGTCCCCATGGCCGTGCGGCGGATGCTGCTGACGAGACTCGGGAGGAAACCGTGAACCATCCGGCGAGGGTCCTGGGCGAAGAGCTCTCCGCGGCCAGGAAAGCCAAGGGGCTGAGCCTGGAAGACGTATCCAGGGCTACGAAGATCAGGAAGCC
This sequence comes from Acidobacteriota bacterium, assembly GCA_021787565.1. Lineage (GTDB taxonomy): Bacteria > Acidobacteriota > UBA4820 > UBA4820 > DSQY01 > DTPS01. The sequence continues at coordinate 3,931 of JAJYLT010000021.1, read as the reverse complement.
CATTCTGGTCGCCTTGGAGGAAGGCCGACTGGAGGCTCTCCCGCCCGTCGTCTTCCTGGCGGGGCATCTCCGGGCCTACGCGGCGGTTCTGGAATTGGATGGCGAACCTTACGTGGAACGCCTCCGCCAACTCACGAGCGCTCCCCTACTGGAGAGCCGCTCGGAATCGGTTCTTTCGGCCCCCCGCTTCCGCGTGTGGCCGGTACTTCTCGCGGTTGCCCTGGTGCTTCTGGCGGCTGGTGGCATTGCCTGGTTCTGGCTGCACTATGGCGCGGGAGCGGCGCGGCCCGCGCCGGAAAGTGCTCCGGCAACGGCTCTGGAGACCGCCGCCGAGCCGCCTGAGAAGCCGGCTCCGACACCTGGCTCTTCCGCCGCCGTGGAGCCCACGGTCCCACCCGCGGCGGTACAGGCGCCAGCCCCCGCCGCTCCGGTGGCGCCTCGGGGCGACCTCGTCATCGTTTGCAGCAAGCCCTGCTGGATCGAGCTGTGGGCCGATGGACAGAGGAAGATCTATCGCCAGCTGAGGGCCGGGGAGACGGTGGCACTCAACGGGAAGCGATTCAGGGCCGACATCGGCGACCCGTCCGCGCTCGCCATCACCTTCCAGGGGCATAGTGTCCCGCTGCCCGGCGCTCCCGGGAAGCCCCTCAAAGACTTCCAGATTCCTTCCGCCGTACCACCTCAGGCGCCATGACGAACCCTCTCGTAGAACGGATCCTGACGGGCGAGACCCAGGCGCAGGTCAAGAGGGCCGCCGCCAAAGGCGCGTTGCCCCTGTCCCCGGAGGAGTTCATCGAACTCTGGGTCCTCCTTCGCAACGACGAGGACCCCGAGGTCCGGATCGCCTGCAAGGAGAGCCTCGCCGCCCTGAAGGAGGAGGAGTGGGACGCTCTCCTGCCGGGGTACGAGTTCCATCCGGAGGTCCTCGATTTCGCCATACGGGTCCTGGGCAAGAACGCGCAGATCCGGCGGGCGGCTCTCAAGAACCGAGGGGTGCCCGTCGAGACCCTGGAATGGCTTGGGGAAACAGGCGGGGGCGACGTTCTCGACCTCATGCTGGACAACCAGGTCCGGCTCCTGCAGGAGCCCTCCATTCTCGAGGCCATCTTGAGGAACCGCACCCTGAGCACGAGCCAGGTGAGAAGGATCTACGACCTGGTGGAGCAGTTCTTCCGGACCCATCCCCAGATTCCAGGCCTGCTGGAGAGGCGATTCGGTCTGAAGCTCGGCGCCGCCGGGGGAGCATTCACGATGAGCATGCCCGAGGCCGGCGGCGTCCCGGTCGGACCGGAGGCGATCCATCCCCCCATTCAGCCCCCGGTCGCCCCGGGCATCGGGGCCGAGGAGCCCGCGGGGGCGCAAGCTGGGCTCGATTACGAGGCGCTGGAACTGCCGCCCGAGGCGCTCGTGGAGGAGGAGCTTTCGGCGGATCAGTACAAGTCGCTTTACCAGCAGATCCTCACCATGTCCATTCCGGCCAAGATCGAGCTGGCCCTCAAGGGGAACAAGGAGGCCAGGGGCCTTCTGATCCGTGACAGCAACAAGGTGGTCCAGGAGGCCGTCCTGGACTCCCCCAAACTGAGCGAACTCGAGATAGAGTCCTTCGCCCGTCAGCGCAACCTGTCCGAGGACCTGTTTCGAAAGATGGCGCGAAACAAGGAGTGGACCAAGAGATATAGCGTTGTGAAATCCCTGGTAGCCAATCCCAAGGTGCCTATCGGGCTGGTTCTTCAGTTCCTGCCGAGGCTTACCGACCTGGACCTGAAGTTGACGATCAAGGACCGCAACATCAGCGAGGCCATTCGACGCGAGGCGCGCAAGCTCTGGGACGCGCGCAATTCGAGGAAGGTGGCTACCTACAAGAAGAAATAGCGGAGGTCGGCTGGGCGGCCTTGCGGGATGGGGACGGATTGAGCTAAGGTAATCGCTATGGACCGGAATGACGAGAATTACTACGAGGTGTTGGGAGTGAGCTCGCAGGCCAGGGACGGCGAGATACGAGCGGCCTTTCGAGACTTGGTGAAGGAGCATCACCCCGACAGGTTCACCGACCCGGCGGAGAAAGCCGAGGCGGAGGCGCTCTTGAAGCGCCTGACGGAAGCCTTCAACACCGTCGGCCGAAAAGCTCAGCGTGACGCCTACGACAGGACCCTGGCCTCATCGGCCCCGGCTCAGACGGCGCAGCGGTCCCCTCAGGAGATGGCCAGAGAGTACCTTCAGCAGGGGAGGGCGCGCCTGAAGTCGGGAGATTTGGCCGGGGCGCTCAGCGTCTTCGATCATCTGCTGCGCCAGGATCCCGAAAACCCGCAAGCCCTCTTCCACGCGGGGATGATCCGGCTGAGAAACCCCCGTTGGCGAACGCTTGGAAGCCAGCAGGTGGAAAGGGCCATCGAACTGGATCCCTTTTCCGCCGCTTTCGTCGTGGAGTACGCCCGGTTCCTCATGGAAAACGGGCAATCGATTCGCGCCCTTCGCCTCCTGGAGACATCCCAGAAGAACTATCCTGCCGACGACAACATCAAGGCCCTCCTTGCCCAGCTTACGGGCGACAAGTCCTGGGGCCTTCCTCTCCTTGGAAAGAAGAAATGATGACTATGGAGGCCTCCGGTCTGACGGATGTGGGTCGCAGGCGAAGCAACAACGAGGACGCCTTTGCCATCCGCCCCGAGCTCAGACTTTACGTGGTGGCCGACGGGATGGGGGGCCACTCTTCGGGCGAGGTGGCCGCCCAGATGGCCGTCAATCAGCTCGTGGCTTTCTTTGAGATTCAAGATCTCTCGGAGGAGGCGACCTGGCCCTATCCCTCCTACGACGACAGCCTCTCATTCGAAGGGAACAAACTGAGGACCGCCATTGCCCTTGCGAACGAGCAGATTCAGAACTACTCCTTGGAGCATCCCGAGTCGAGAGGGATGGGGACCACGGTCGTGGCAGCGCTCGTCGTGGGGGACAAGCTCATTATCGGGCACGTGGGCGACAGCCGGGCCTACCTCTATTCCGGCAACCAGCTCTCGGTCCTCACCATGGACCACTCATGGGTCAGCGAGCAGGTGCGGCTGGGCTTCCTCACGGAAGAGGAGGCGGCCCACCATCCGTTCCGGAACGTCATCACCAAGGCGCTCGGCACGAGAGATCAGGCGCAGGCGGACGTGCTCGAAATGGATGTGGCGGTGGGCGACCGGGTCCTCTTGTGCAGCGATGGGCTGAACTCCATGGCCGCCGAGGAGGATATCGCCAGAACCCTAGCCCGCCGAGAGTCCCTCGAAGCCACCTGTCACTCCCTAGTGGAACTGGCCAATCAGAAGGGCGGCGAGGACAACGTCACCGTCATTCTGCTCGAGCGCCAGGCCTGAGGTATTCTCTCGACAACGGCGCGGCCCTTCTCCGGCGCGGCTCTTCCCTCGCCGGAGGGCGGTCACCGAACTCCCCCTCGAGGCCACCCATGAAGGTGCTGCTGATCTCCGCGGGTGATGGGTTGCTGCGGCGAACCCTCTACCTAGCCCCGGGATTAGAGCCCTGGATCCACGACCACGAGGCCGTCCGCGCGTGACCGGCGCCGGGCGGCGACGGGAGGACCCGCCACCTGACCGGACGTCCCGAAAGGGGTGCTCCTGAAGGGTTGCATCCCCCCAAATTCCGCGATGGAATCGCACTCGTAGGAGCGCCGCCCCCGGCGCGACGGACCGTACGCGGGCACCGCATCCTGGTCGCAGGGTCACCCGGTTCGCGGCGAGGCGCCGCTCCTACGCAGGCGTTGAGCCGCTATCGCGGAATTGGGGTCCCCCCCGCGGTGTCAACACTTTTTAGAAATGTCCCCTTTCTCGTCTAGTAGTAGGGGCTGTGGGAGGTGTGGGAAACCTGAGGGGCGAAGCCCCGAAGGTTTTCCAAGCCCTGTGGGAAAGCCGGAGGCTTTTCCACAGGGCGGCACCTT
>JAJYLT010000020.1:37500-65250 GCA_021787565.1 Acidobacteriota bacterium | reverse complement strand
TCATCAGTACGTCTGTCTTCGAGAAAGTCCCTCTAAATGAACTACTTACGAATCAAGACTCCTTGGATGCTGGAGAAGGTATTCGTAACTCACTGCTTCCATTCGACTTATAACCGGACAGCAGTGATGATAGATGATAGATGATAGATGATGGATGATGGATGATGGATGATCATCGGGATGGGGTGATTCCGCATTCGCTCTGTCCCCTGCCCCCTATGCCCTCTACCCTCTAACCTTCATCGTTCCTCTTCCTCACCCCTGGAGCAGGGTCTTGGCCATCTCCACGATGCCGGCCTCCATGTCTGGGCCCAGGGTGTTCTTGACGGCGAAGAGCTGAAAGTAGAGGAACTCGTTCAGCTCCCGCACCAAGGCGCTTTCGCGCTCCTCGGGCAGGGCGGCCAGGCGGGACATGAGGGGTTCGTCGGCCAGCACTCCCTCCTCCGTCAGGCTGAGGCCGGCGAGCAGGGAGGACCCGGCTTCCAGCCCCTTGAAGAAGGCTCCCAGGATCACCTCCACCTTTCGGCCCACCTCGATGGAGAGCGCCTGAAAGATCGTCGAGAAGACGCTGTTGTAGCTCTCCAGGCGCCGGATCAGCAGCGCCCGCTCCTCGCCGGAAAGTGTCGCCGAGGCGGCCTCGGGTTCGGCCGGTGCCGGCGTCTCTCTCACGACCCGGACCAGGCCCGCCGCGATGAGCGAGGCCACGGCCTTCTTGCTCTCCATCTCTCCCACCTTGGCCCGCAGAAGCACCTCCTGCAGGGTGCGGGCACCGGTGATCTGGCCGAGCACCTGCTCTTCTTCGAAGGTGATGCTGGTAGAGGCCGTCACGTCCTCGGGCGTCTCAAGCACGGCGTCAAGAGGCGGGACGCGGTCCTGCACCCTCGCCCATTCGTCCAGCCGGCGGGTGGCCTCCATGACATAGTTGGTCGTGGACATGGGAAGGTTCAGGACGAAGGGCGACTGGACCTCCCCGTTCTGAAAGCCGAAACGCCCCCTGCCCAGCCCGAACACGCGGAAGATGAGAGCCTCCACGCACCGGATCCATTGCTCCCGGAACTCCTCAAGGCCCAGGCCCGAGATCTCCAGCAGGACCTTGAGAGTGTCTCGCTTGTTCTCCAGAAGGTTGGAGCCCTGGATCAGATCCTGTTCGGTCAGGAACTGGCGTTGGAGCAAGTAGGCCGTCAGACCGGATTTGGGGGCGTCCCCGGTGGCGAAAACCAGGTTGCCGTTCTGAAAGAAGAAGCCCCAGCGCTGTCCCTCCTCCTGCACCAGAAGCAGGCCGCTCTTCTTGCTGGCCGACAGAAAAAGGAAGACGTCGCTCAGGGCGAGCACGGACAGGTCGCCCTCGAACTGGACGCCCTCCCGCTCGGGCTCGGCCTTGCGGAAGTGCTCCTCCTGGACCGCGGAGAGGGATTCGAACTGGTGGAAGCGATCGAGCAGTTGAGGAACTTGTCCCGACTCGATGTCCACGTAGACCGGGGAGACGACGAGACACCCCGACCGCAGATGAACCACCGCCTCCCGCGCCTTGCCGAACACCTCTTCCACGAGCTCCCTTGGAACCACGATGGAGCCATCGCCCTGGATGGGTATCGCCTTGCGCACGGCTTCCTCCGACTGCGCCCATGCTAACCGGCGCCGCAAGTGCTGTCAACGTGAAACCCTGCTGCGATGAAGAGCGGGAAGTGAGGAGGGAGGAGTAAGGAGACGAGAACGCACCGGCCGCCGGTGGACGGTCATTTCATTCACCCTTCATCTCTCATCCCTCATCCAACACCACCCCGCTTGCGTGCGCACGGCGCCTCCTTTAGGATATCGGGAAGGGAGAAGCGGATGCTGAATACCATCGCGGCAAAGGATGAAAGGCTCGTCATAGGACTCATGTCCGGCACTTCCGCGGACGGGATCGATGCGGCGCTGGTCGGCATTCAGGGCCAGGGGGCGGACTCGTCTTTCTCGCTCATGGCCAGCGACACCCTGCGCTTCTCGCCGGGGGTGCGGGCCCGAATCCTCCAGTGCCAGGGCGCGCGCGCCGGGGACGCGGGGGAGATCACCCTGCTGCACGCCTATCTTGGAGAGCTCTTTGCCCACGCCGCCCTGCACATCTGCAAGAAGGGCGGCGTAAACCCCTTGAGCGTGGACCTCATCGGGTCCCACGGGCAGACCCTGTACCACATGCCCACGTCCGTCCCCATGCCCGGTTTTTCCGTCCGCGGCACGCTGCAGGTCGGCAACCCCGCCATCATCGCCGAACGGACGGGCATCACGGTGGTCTCCGATTTCCGCTCCCGCGACATGGCGGCGGGAGGGCAGGGGGCTCCGCTGGTGGCTTACCTGGATTACGCGCTGTACCGCCACCACGCGCGGAGCCGGATCGCCCTCAACATCGGAGGCATCGCCAACGTGACGGCCATTCCGGCCGATGCCAAACTCTCCCAGGTGACGGCCTTCGACACGGGACCGGGCAACTCCCTCATGGACGCCGCCGTCAGCCACTTCACCCAGGGCGCCCAGGGGCTCGACCGGAACGGGACCATGGCGGCCTCCGGCGCGGCCAACCCGGCCCTGCTGGCGAGGCTCCTGGAGCACCCCTTTCTCAAGAAGGCTCCCCCCAAATCGGCGGAGAAGGGGGAGTTCGGCCCCGCCTTCCTGAAGGCCGTCCTGCAGGACTTCCCTTCCCTGCAACCCGCCGACGTGCTGGCCACGCTGGCCGCCTTCACGGTGCAGACCATCACCACCGCCATCCTCGAACACTGCCTGCAAGACATCCGGTACGAGGAGATCATCGTCTCGGGAGGCGGTGCCGAGAATCCGGTGCTGATGGCCGGACTGAGAAAGGCCCTGCCCAAGCTGGCGGTCACCACGGCGGACGATTACTCCATCCCCAACAAGGCCAAGGAGGCCGTGCTCATGGCCTTCCTGGCCAACGAGACGGCGAGAGGGAGCGCGGGCAACGTGCCCTCGGCCACTGGTGCCCGGCGGCCCGTCGTTCTGGGCTCCATCACTCCGGGGATCCAAGCCTGGGACCATGAACTCTAGGCCACCGCTGATGAACCTGGAACCTCAGCCCTTGGCCTTCAGCTCCTCCACCGCCTTGGTCATGAGCGGCAGCACCTCGAAGAGGTCCCCGACGATACCGTAGGTGGCCACCTTGAAGATGGGGGCCTCGGGGTCCTTGTTGACCGCCACGATGACCTTGGAGCTGGACATGCCGGCCAGGTGCTGGATCGCCCCGGAGATGCCGCAGGCGATGTAGAGGCCAGGGGAGACCACCTTTCCCGTCTGGCCCACCTGGTGCTCGTGGCCGATCCACCCGGAGTCCACGGCGGCGCGCGATGCGCCCACCGCGCCGCCGAGCGCCTTGGCGAGCGCCTCGAGGATGGGGAAGTTCTCGGGACCCTTCATCCCTCGGCCGCCCGACACGATGATGTTGGCCTCGGCCACGTCCAGGAGCCCGCCCTGTGCCGTGAGAATCCGCTGGACCACCGACTTGATGTCGCCGGGGGTGACCCCGTGATCGAGGGGCACCGCCTCGCCGGCTTTGGCCTTGTCTACCACGGGGAAGACGTTGGGCCTCAGGGTCACGGCGAAGGGCTTGCCCGCGACGGGCGTCAGCGTGGCGAAGGCCTTGCCGGCGTAGATCGGCCGCCGGAAGAGGGGGCTGCCCCCCTCGACGGAGTAGGCCGTCACGTCAGACAGGAGGCCCATCCCCAGGCGGGCGGTCACCTTCGGAGCGAGGTCCTTTCCCATGGCCGTGGCGGAGAAGAGGATGCCGTCGGCCCCGTAGGCCTGTGCCGCCTTGCCCACCGCCAGACCGAAGGCGTCGTTGCTGTAGGCCGCGAAGAGGGCATCGTCCCCCACGAAGACTTTGTCGGCGCCCACCTTGCCCAACTCGGCCGCCAGTCCCGAGATCCCCTGACCCACCACCACCGCGGCGGCCTCGCCGCCCGTGGCGTCCGCCAGCTCGCGACCGACCGACATGGCTTCCAGGGAGGCCTTCTTCAGTTTTCCGTCGCGCTGTTCCGCAAATACGAGGATTTTCATGACAACCTCCCTCCCTAGAGCGCCTTGGCTTCTTCGCGAAGGAGGCGCACCAGCTCCTTCACCTGGTCGGGGATCTCACCCCCAAGGACTTTCCCTTCCGGTCTCGGCGGAGGCAGCTCCAGCTTCCTGAGCTGGAACCCGGCACCAGTGACGCCTACGGTGGAAGCTTCCAGGTCAAGATCCGCCAGGCCCCATTTGAGAACCTCCTTCTTCTTGGCGGCCATGATGCCCTTCAGAGAAGGATAGCGCGGCTCGTTGAGTCCCTTCTGGCAGGTGAGGAGCGCGGGCAGGTTCGCCTTCACGACCTCCGTCCCGCCCTCAATCTCTCGCTTGCAGATGGCCGCCTGCCCCTCGAGCTCCAGGCCGGTCACGACCGTCACGCAGGGGATGTCCAGGAGCTGGGCCACCAGGGTGCCCACCTGCTGGTTGTCGTCGCCCACGGCGTGCTTTCCGCAGAGGATGAGGTCAAAGGGAATTTTCTTGGCCGCGGCCGCCAGCACCCGCGCGATGCCGAGGGCGTCTCCGCCCTGGAATGCCGCGTCGGTGAGCAGCACGGCCTTGTCGGCGCCCATGGCGAGCGCCTGGCGAAGGGTCTTGGTGGCCTCTTCGTCACCCACCGTGAGGGCGGTCACCTCGCCGCCGAGCTTCTCCTTGAGCTGGATGCCCTCCTCCACGGCGAACTCATCATAGGGATTGATCACCCAGTTGGCCTCAGCCAGGTCGAGGCTCATGCCGTCCGGCTTCACCTTGACCCGCGTCTCCGTGTCGGGGACGTGCTTCACACAGACCAGAACGTTCATTGGAACCTCCTTCTTCAAACACCGCACAGGCAACCGAGGCACGCATGCTAGTGAATACTCGCTTGCACCGCAAGCCGGGCATTATACCATACAGGTTCGCCCCGCTCGTCACCCGCGCCACTATACTTTTCAGCGTGGTGGGTTATGCCCCGGCGGCGTACCGTGACAGCAGAAGGGACGCGTTGGTGCCCCCGAAACCGAAGGAGTTGGACAGCGCGTGGATGATCTCCATGGGCCGCGCGGTGTTGGGCACGTAGTCCAGGTCGCACTCCGGGTCCGGCTTCTCGAGGTTGATGGTGGGCGGGGCCACCTGGTCGCGGATGGCCAGAATGGTCAGGACCGCTTCGAGTCCCCCCGCCGCGCCCAGGAGGTGGCCCGTCATGCTCTTGGTGGAGGAGACACAGAGGCGGCCGGCATGGTCCGCGAATGCGCGCTTGATGGCGAGCGTCTCCACCTTGTCGCCCATGGGGGTCGCGGTTCCATGAGCGTTGATGTACTGAATGTCCGAGGGGTTGAGCCCGGCGTCACGGACGGCGTTGAGCATGACCCGCATGGGGCCGTCGCCGTCCTCCGAGGGCGCGCTGATGTGATAGGCGTCCCCCGAGAGGCCGTACCCCGAAACCTCGGCCAGGATCTGGGCGCCGCGAGCCTGGGCGTGCTCGAGCGCCTCCAGGATGAGCACGCCCGCCCCCTCTCCCATGACGAAGCCGTCCCTGTCCTGGTCGTAGGGCCTCGATGCTCTCGTCGGCTCGTCGTTCCTCGTGGAGAGAGCCCGCATGGCCGCGAACCCGGCCACCGCCAGCGGACTGACGGCGGCCTCGGCCCCGCCGCAGATCATGGCGTCCGCCTCGCCCCGCTGAATGTAGCGGGCCGCCTCGCCGATGGCGTGGGAGGCCGTGGAGCACGCCGACACGGTGGCGATGTTCGGTCCCTTGGCCCCGTACCGGATGGAGATCTGGCCGCTGGCCATGTTGATGATCATGCCGGGGATGAAGAAGGGGCTGATGCGCCCCGGGCCCCGCTCCAGGAGGATCTTGTGTTGCTCCTCGAGCAGGGAGAGCCCGCCGATCCCGCTACCCACCGCGACGCCCACCCGCTCCGCGTTTTCCGGCGTGATGGCCAGGCCGCTCCGATCCACGGCCTCGGCCGCCGCCGCGCAGGCGAACTGGATGAAGCGGTCCATCTTCCGGGCGTCTTTCTTATCCATGTAGTTCAAGGGGTCGAAGCCCTTGGCCTCGCCCGCGATGCGGGCCGGATAAGAGGAGGCGTCAAAGAGGGTGATGGGACCGATGCCGCTTTCGCCCCTCAGACTTCGCTGCCACGTCTCCTCCGCGGTGAGCCCGAGCGGAGACACGACACCCACCCCAGTGACGACGACACGGCGCTTCACCGGATCACCTGCCTACTTGTCGACGTGGGCCTTGATGTAGTCGATGGCGGCCTGGACCGTTTGGATCTTCTCGGCCTCCTCGTCGGAGATTTCGATACCGAACTCCTCTTCGAGGGCCATGATGAGCTCCACCGTATCCAGGGAGTCCGCTCCGAGGTCATTGATGAAAGAGGCCTCCGGCTTCACTTCGGATTCGTCCACGCTCAGCTGGTCGGCAATGATGCTGATGACCTTCTCTTCAACGTTCATGCGATTGCTCCTCCACAAGCATGAGGGATGGATGATACCCAAAATCGGGAGGAAATGCAAGAGGATGGCCCACTTGCGCTGAAATGGCCCCGGAGGGAAAATAGAGATCTCGTGCGTTGCGAGCTTGATAGGGGTGCGCCGTGACCCAGCGGATCGCCGTGGTGGAGGACGAGCCGGACATCCTGGAAGCCCTCTGCTACGCCCTGGGCAGGGAAGGCTACGAGTGTGCCGGCTTTCCCGATGGGGCCGCGGCGCTGCTCGCCTTCCGGGACAGGGTTCCAGACCTGGTGATCATCGACTGGATGCTCCCCGGCATGTCTGGCATCGACCTCTGCCGCATTCTCCGCGGCGATCAGCGCTTCGGTCGGGCGGGGCTGTTGATCCTGACGGCCAGAGGGACCGAAATGGACGTGGTGACGGGCCTGAACGCCGGCGCCGACGATTACGTGATCAAGCCCTTCCGCCACCGGGAACTCCTGGCCAGGGTCAAGGCCATCCTCCGGCGCTACGCCACCGCGGACCAGGCGCAAGGCATCAAGAGGGCCGGCGATGTGTGGATCGACACCACGAGCTACCGCGCCGGATCGGGCGACGTGGTATTCGACTTCACTCCCACCGAATTCAAGATCCTGGATCTCCTCCTTCGCCATCCGGGACGGGTCTACACCCGGGGCCAGATCCTCAACAACCTGTGGCCCGAGGACAAGGCCGTGGAAGACCGGGCGGTGGACGTCCACATCGCCCGCCTGCGGGAGAAGATGGGCCGCCAGGGGCCGATGGTGGAGACCGTCCGCGGCGTGGGCTACCGGTTGAAGGGCGGCTGATGCGGACCTACCGGCGGTTCCTGATCCTCTTCGCCGTGGCTGCGCTGTTCCTGCTGTGGCCCGGGGGGCTGGATGGCTGGGCGGCCTTTCTGGTGCGGCTGCTGGTCCTCGTGGCCGCCGCCCTGGTGGCGCTGAACTGGACCGCGACGCCCTGGGGCGAGCTTCAGCACGCCTGCGAAAGGCTCTCCAAGGGTGACTTCTCGGCACGCCTCGACGACGTCACGCCCGGTGCGCTGGCCACTCCCGCGCGCGCCTTCAACCGGATGGCCGAAGAATTCGCCCAGTCCCTCAGCCTCTCCAAGGAGCGCGAAGAGAGACTCGTGGCCGTGCTGGCCGCCAGCGACCGCGGTATTCTCGTGGTCCGAAGCGATGGAGCCGTCCTCCTCACCAGCGAGGTCACCCAGCAGCTCTTTCCCCGGTTCCACCGGGAGGTGGGCCTGTCCAGCTTGGGCCTGCCCGGGCTGACCCAACTGGTGGAGGACTCCCTCTCCTCCGGAGAGAGCAGGGCGGCCATGATCGAGGAGGGCGAAAGGGGAGAGCAGCGGGCCTTTTCGACACGGATCACTCCCCTGAACAGGGACGAGGCGGTGATCTACCTTCGCGACGTCACGGACGAATCCAGGCTGGCCAGGGTGAAGGCGGACCTCGTGGCCAACGTTTCGCACGAGCTCAGGACTCCCTTGACGGTGCTCTCCTCGCTGACCGAGACCCTTTCGGATCCCGAACTCTCCCTCGATCGCCGCGCCCACTTCCTGGAGCGGCTCCAGTTCCAGATCGGGCGGATGCAGAACCTCGTCAACGACCTGCTGACCCTTTCGCGCCTGGAATCGGAGAAGGGGGAACCCCTGACGGAAGAGATCGCCGTGGCGGCCTTCTGCCGGGACCTGACCTCAGGCCTGCTCCCCTTCGCCGAGCAGACGGGCATCACGATGCAGGCGCAGTGCCCCGAGGGCCTGGTGGTCCGGGCCAAACGCGACCTGCTCGAAGCCGCGGTGGGGAACCTGCTCGACAACGCCATCCGGTACAACCGGCCGAACGGAAGCGTGACCCTCTGTGTGACGGCCGAGGGCGAGGTGGTCCGGTTCTCCGTGCAGGACACGGGCGAGGGCATTCCGAGGGCGCACCTCGCTAGGATATTTGAGCGTTTCTATCGGGTCGACACCCACCGCTCCCGGGAGAAGGGGGGCACGGGGCTCGGGCTCGCCATCGTGAAGCACGCGGCGGGCCGCCTCGGCGCGGACGTGCGCGTGGAGAGCACCGTGGGGACCGGAAGTACCTTCACCCTGACCCTTCCGGCCAAGGCTCCCGTCACAGGGGAGCGCGAGCCGCAGCACGAGGCCGCGTCGGGACATGAGTAACCTGCCTCCGCCGCCAGGGGGTCCCTCTCCATGAGCGGGCCGGCCGCCCGTTTCAGGTCGGCCCTCCGGGCAGCCTGGGGGGAACACGGCGCGTGGGCCGTACTTCTGGTCTCCTTCGGCGCCGGTCTCGTCCTGGCATGGCCCGCCGGTCTCGACCACTGGCTCCTTCTGCCCTCTCTGTCGCTCCTCACGGCCGCCAAGGGGATGACCCAGCGCGCCCGCCGCACCGGCCGCGGATGGCTGGGGCTGTCGGCGGCGGGCATCCTGGGGGCTCTCCTCGCGCTGCCGGCGGTGGCGCGCGCCCCCGTGCCTTATGCGGTGCTCGCCCTTCTCGCGGCCCCCTTTCTCGCCACCTACTTCAGCCGCGCCGACTCCCCGGCTTGGACCCGCTCTCTTCCCGTCGAGCTGTACGGCACGGCGCTGCTGGCCTCTTCCGCCGGCCTCGGCCTTCTCGGGCCAGGGCGGCCGGGGCCTGGAGCGGCGCTGCTGGCCTGGCTGCTCGTGGGATCGCTCTTTCTTCCGGGCGTCCTTCGCGCGAGGTTGCCGAAGTGTCCCGTCCCCCTCCTGCGGGCCTCGACGCTGGGACTCGCGGCGGGAGGCGTGGCCGTGCTCTTGCTCTTCGTGATGGAGGGCCTGATCGCGCCGTGGGGAAGCGTGGCCGCCGTTTCCTTCGTGGAGGATGCCTGCGGCGCCCTCCGCATTCCGCGGTGGACCACCAAGCGGTTGGGCGTTACCCTTACCGTGAAGAGTTCGGCCGCCGCGCTCCTGCTGGCTCTGGCCTGGAGGCTGCGGTCCTGACGGCTCATCGCCGGAACGGGAGGCAACATGGAAGGTAATGCCGGAACCGGACAAGAGGAACCCGCTGCCTGCATGTTCTGCGGCAGCGGCGAGGAACGGATCCCGCTCGTGCCCCTGCGTTACCAGGGCGGCCAGGCCTTCATCTGCCCGAGGTGCCTGCCCCGCCTGATCCATCCCGAAAGGGCCGGAGGCACGGCTCCGCACGGGCAACCGGGATGAGGTTTGAGGGACCGATGGGTCTTTCCCTCCCCTCCCCGCGCCTCTACAATACTAATATAGATGATGGAGGCAGCCATGGATGAGAAGATTCGCACGCTGCTGCACGAGGCGCGGGACATCGCCGTCGTAGGAATTTCGGACAAGCCGGACAGGCCGAGCCACGACGTGGCGGCCTATCTACAGTCGGCGGGCTACAGGGTGATCCCCATCAACCCGGTCCTGAGCGAGGTCCTGGGGGAGCGATGCTACCCGACCCTGGCCGCGTACGGAAAGCCGGTGGACGTGGTGGACATCTTCCGCAAACCCGAGGCCGTGCCGCCCGTGGTGGAAGAGGCTCTCACCGTCGGGACCCGGGCGGTCTGGATGCAGGAGGGGATCCGCCACCCGGAGTCCGCCGCGAAAGCACGGTCGGCGGGGATCTTTGTCGTGGAGGACCTCTGCATCAAGAAGGTCCTGATGGCCCTCGGAGGCCGGCCGTGAGACGGCTCGCGCTGGTAGCGGCGGCCCTGCTGGCCACGCTCGCGCTGGCCGCCTCCGGACAGGCGCACCATCTCAAGGGACAGGGCAGCCAGGGATGGATCCGGTACTGGGGCAACGGAACCGTCCATCTGTCCGGCCGCGGCACGCTCACTCTGAAAAACCTCTCCAACTTGCAGGTGGAGATGAAGGGGGAATGGAAGAGCGAGCGGAAGATCGCCGACGGCGCGGTGTACACGGGTTTCTCGGGGAGCGTGACGGCCGTGGGATTGGGTGCCCACGTGGAAATCCGGGGATGGGACCTCGCCATCGAGGCCAAAGGCCAGGGCAAGGCCTGGTTTCAGGGCATGGGTTCGGTGAGCCTCGACGGGGGGGCTGAGCAGCCCTGGCCAGTAGAACAGACGGCACACGCCTGGCTCAAGCTGCGTTTCCGGCGCTGACTCCGCGACGAGGGGGGATGAGATGAGCTCCGAACCGCGGCCGGTGATGGGCGAGCTCCTCCTGAAGGAGGGACTCCTGACTCCGGAGCAGCTCCAGGAGGCCCTGGCCGCGCAGCGGCACCAGGGCGGGCGGCTGGGGTATCACCTCATCCGCCTGGGCTTCCTGAACGTCCAGCGGCTCAGCCAGTTTCTGCGGGACTCCATGGGCCTCATTCCCTACGATCTGGCCCAGTGGATCAAAGACCCGTCCGTTACCGAGGCCATCCCGAGCAACCTCGCCCAGTTCTACCAGGTCGTCCCCGTGGAGAGGAACGGCAACACGCTCACCGTGGCCCTCGCGGACCTCGACAACCCCAGCATCGTGCCCGCCTTGGAGGAGCTTACCGGGCTCACGGTGGACCCCGTGGTCTGCCCCAGGGAGGTCGTGGTACGGGCCCTCGAGCAGTTCTATGGGGTTGCCAAGGACCCCGGAGTAGAGAGGAGCTTCTCGGGCGATCACCTGTTCGTGCTCTCCTCCTCGGCCAGGCGGATCCGGCCGCTCCACTGGTCCACCCTCAAACCCGACTCCTCCGCCAACGACTGGCTCAGGACCATGCTCGCGGAAGCCATCCGGAGCGGCTGCAGGACCGTCTCCATCCGGCCCGGGGAGACCACTCTCAGGGTGGCCTTCAAGCATGGCGAACGCTGGGAGGACCGATTCGGCATCTCTCCCAGGAAGAGCCAGGAGCTGGACGCGCTCCTGACCGAATTGGCCCGATTGAAAGACCGCAGCCGCGGGTCCAGGCTCGAAGGAAGGGTCCGCCTGCAGGTGGATTCGCGATTCCTCAGCCTCTATGTCCGGGCGCTGACCTCCCTACAGGGTACGCGCTACACCTTGATGCTGTACGACGAGCGGGTTTTCCTCCAGGACTGGGAGCGTCTCGAATCTCAGCTTCTTCCAGGCGAACGCGAGGGTCTCGGCAAGGCGCTCGGCGGCGGCTCGGGCCTGCTGCTCCTGGTGGGATCGCCGGGCCACGGCATGAGCCAGGTCTACTACGCGCTGCTGAGCTGGCTGGCCCGGACGCGCCAGCCGGCCATCGCCCTGGAGGAATACACCCTGCTGGCCATGGCGGACGTGTCGCAGATGGAGGTCTCGCGCCAGGAAGGCGCCACGTGGCCGGAGCTGATCGCCCTCTCCCTGAAACAGTCCCCCGCCCTGTTCGCCTGCTACCCCATCAAGGAGCGCAGCTCCATGGAGCTGGCCTTCCTGGCGGCCTCCCGAACCTGCGTGCTGGGAGTCCTCCACCAACCCGACGCCCTGTCGGCCATCCGCTGGTTCATGAGAAATCAGTTTCGCTCGCCGCTCAGGGCCGGCGTGCTCAAGGGCATTCTCACCGTGGCCAGCCTTCCCGAACTGTGCCCCAATTGCCGGCTTCCCATGGAGGTTCCCGGCCGCTCGGGGGAGCACCACGCCCTCTTCACGCGCCAGGGGTGCGAGCATTGCCTCGCCTGGGAGCAGTTGCCCACGCAGGAGATCCTCGAATGGCTGCCCCTCGGCGGCCGGCACTCGGACCTCTTTCAGGACGAGCCGGACGCGGCCGTCCTCCAGCGCAGCCTTCTCGGGGCGGGCGGCGTGACCCTCGGGCAGAGGGTGCTGAAGAGGGCCAAGGAGGGGATCCTGGATGGCCAGGAAGCGAGGGATTTTCTCCCTTGACAGCCCCCTGATTCCATTCTATAGTCCGAACAAAGCGCGGGAGGATCAGGTATGACCAAAACCGAGTTGATTCGGAAATTGTCGGATGTCACTGGCTTGCCCCAGAAAGATGTTCGGAGCGTTCTGGAGGCTCTGACGGACGCCAAACCGGGAAAGGGCATTATCACGACCAGTCTGAAACAGGGGGGAAAAGTTATCATTTCTGGATTCGGCACATTCTACGTTCGCGAGCGCAAGTCCCGCCAGGCCCGAAATCCCAAGACCGGCGGGAAGGTGAAGGTACCCAAGCGCTTCTACCCGGCCTTCAAGCCGTCCAAGACGCTGAAGGACTCTCTGAAGAACTAGCCCGTCTCCTCCTACCAATCGGGCGGGCGGGATCGCGCGGTCCCGTCCGCCTTCCTTCTCCCTCCAACCGTCCCGCGGCTCCCGTTGCGGGCTGGTCTGCGGAATTCGTTCTGATATACTCGCTTCTACTCGTGGAGGCGGCCGTGACCATCCTGGAGAGTACGATCACGAAAGAGGTTCAATCGAGCCTGGAGTACAGGCGCAACCGGGACAACCTCAAGAGCCTCGTGCAGCAGACCGCCGAGCTCTCGGAGATCCTGCTCCAGGGCGGAGGCCCCAAGTCCATCGAGACGCAGCACGGCAAGGGGCGGCTCACCGCGCGCGAGCGCATCGCCGCCATTCTGGATCCGGATATTCCCTTCCACGAACTGGGGCTTTTCGCCGCCTACGGCATGTACGAAGAGTGGGGCGGCGCCCCCGCGGCCGGGGTGATCACCGGTACGGGCGCCATCCACGGCCGCCTCTTCATGATCATCGCCAATGACGCCACCGTAAAGGCGGGCGCCTTCTTTCCGATCACCGCCAAGAAGGTGATCCGGGCGCAGACCATCGCTGTCGAGAACCGGCTCCCGGTCCTCTACCTGGTGGACTCGGCCGGCGTCTTCCTGCCGCTGCAGGACGACGTGTTCCCGGACCAGGACGACTTCGGCCGCGTCTTCTACCTGAACGCCCGCCTCTCGGCCCTGGGGATTCCGCAGATCGCGGCCATCATGGGACCCTGTGTGGCCGGCGGCGCCTACCTGCCGGTCATGTGCGACACCCTCCTCATGACCGATGGCTCCGGTCTCTACCTGGCCGGGCCGGCGCTGGTGAAGGCCGCCATCGGCCAGACCGTCTCCTCCGAGGAGCTGGGCGGCGCCGGCATGCACGCCGCCGTTTCGGGCACCGTGGATTTTCACGAGAAGAGCGACGCGGATTGCATCCAGCGAATCCGCGAGGTGGCCTCCCGCCTGGGCCGCCCGGACCGGCCCGTCTTCTCCTGGGAATCTCCGGCTCCCCCGCTCTACGATCCGCAGGAGCTGTACGGCCTCTACCCGGACAACCCGCTCGGCCAGTATGACATCCGGGAGGTGCTGGCCCGGGTGGTGGACGGGAGCGACTTCACGGAGTACAGGCCCGAGTACGGAAGGACCCTCGTCTGCGGCTACGCCCGCGTCGGCGGCTGGGCCGTGGGCATCGTGGCGAACCAGAAGATCCACATCCGGGAAAAGGGCCGTCCCCTGGAAATCGGCGGAGTCATCTACGTGGAGAGCGCCAACAAGGCGGCGCGCTTCATCATGGACTGCCACCAGCAGCGCGTCCCGCTGATCTTCCTCCACGACGTCAACGGATTCATGGTGGGGAGGGATTCGGAGCACGCGGGTATCATCCGCGCCGGCGCCAAGATGGTGAACGCGGTCTCCAACGTCGGCGTCCCCAAGATCTCCGTCATCCTCGGAGGCTCCTTCGGCGCGGGACACTACGCCATGTGCGGCAAGGCCTACGCCCCCCGTTTCCTCTTCGCCTGGCCCACGGCCAAGTACTCGGTGATGGGCGGGGACCAGGCCGCCAACACCCTTCTGGACATCCGGCTCTCCCAGCTCAAGAAGCAGGGCAAGAGCATCACGCCCGAGGAGAAGAAGGCCGCGCTCGATGAGATCAAGGGCCGCTACGCCGCCGCCCTCGATCCCAAGTACGGCGCCGCCCGCCTCTGGATCGACGCGATCATCGATCCCGCGGCCACGCGGGACTATCTGATCAGGACGCTGGACGTGGCCGCGCACAACACCGAGATCCCGCCCCTCTCGGTGGGCGTGTACCAGACGTGAGGAAGCAGCGATGAAGGAACCCACGGTAATCGAGGCCACCCGCGGCGCGGTCCGGATCCTCACCCTCAACAGGCCGGAATCGAGAAACGCCCTGAACGGGGAGCTCGTGGAGGCCTTGACCGGAGCCGTGGACAGGGCCGCCCGGGAGGCGCAGATCCGCACGCTGGTCCTCACGGGCTCCGGCCGAAGCTTCTGCGCTGGTGCCGATCTCAGGAGCCTCCAGTCCCTTCAGGAGGCTACCCCCGAGAGCAACACCGAGGATGGCCTCCGGCTGCTTGGGTTGTACCGCTCGTTGGCGACCTGTCCCAAACCCGTCACAGCCGCGGTGAACGGCCCGGCGCTGGCGGGCGGCTGCGGGCTCGCCACTCTCTGCGACGTGATCTTGGCCGAACCCGAGGCCTCCTTCGGTTATCCGGAAGTGCGCATCGGATTCGTGGCCGCCATGGTCTCCGTGATCCTGGCGAGGCAGATCGGGGACCGAGCGGCCCGCGAGCTGCTCATCACGGGCACTGTGGTCTCCTCCGAACGGGCGCGCGAGCTGGGGTTGGTCAACCGAGTCGTCCCTCGCGAACGGCTCCTGGAGGAGGCGCTCTCGCTCGCCGAGGCCATGGGAGCCGGCTCCCCCGACTCGCTGGCCTACACGAAAGAACTGCTCTGGCACGCTTCCGGTCTCTCCACCTCGGCCGCTCTGGAACTCGCCGTCCGAGTCAACCTCCTCGCCCGGACGGGCCCTGACATGCGCGAGGGCCTGGCGGCGTTCTTCGAGAAGAGGAGGCCAAACTGGAAACCCAGCTGAAGGAGAAGCGGTTCGTTTCGCGCCACCAGCGGTTTCTCCATTGGATAGACCAGGTGGCGGAGCCCCTGGTGCGCGAATGGGTGAGCGGCATTCAGCGTGAGATCCCCGCCTACGTGGGCATGGAGGCATCGGGGATTCACGCCCAGGTGAACCGCCACCTGGCGGCTCTGCGGTACTACTGGGACCACGGCACCCAGCACCTCATGTTCGACTTCTACAGTGAGCTCGCCCGCCGCCGGCTGTCGGAACAGATCCGCCTGACCGACGTCTCCCGCGCCGTGGCGGTGGGGGAGCGCCTCCTGCTCGAGCGCCTGGCCACCTCCCGCCTGCCCGGCAAGGAGACCTTCCGTGAACTGGTCGCGGACACGTTCCGCGAGGGCTCCTACATCCTCCTGGAGTGCTATCAGGCGGCGGTGGAGGAGCGAGCCGCCTCGGCGCAGGCCAAGATCGCGGCCACCGAGGCGGATGCGGCCAGGACCTGGGAGGAGTATGGCCTGCTGAATCAGATCCTCTCCGGCATCGACGTGGGCATCGTGCTCCTGGACGCGCAGCTCAAGGTTGTCTGGCTGAACGCGACCATGCCCAAGGAGCTCCTGCGCGTCCGCCCCGAGTTGGCCGTGGGCCGGCCCTGCCAGGAGGTCCTCGCGCACGAGGCGGCGGAGTGTTCGCGATGCTCGGTCTGCAACGTGTTGGAGGGCTCTAAGCCCGTGCGCCATCTCGTCCGCGCCAAGGCGGGCGAGCGGATGCGCGACTTCCTCAAGATCACGCGGCCCATTTCGGGCGGGCAGCTGAAGGGCAGGCACGCCATCGAGATCTACCTGGACATCACGGCCCAGCAGGACACCCTGCGGGCCCTGGCGCGGACGCAGGAACTCGTGCGGAATATCTTCAACTCCTCCGTCAACGGGATCATCTCCACCGACCTGAAGGGCAGGATCACCCTCTTCAACCGAACGGCCGAGCGCATCTTCGGCTTCACCGAATCGGAGGTGCTCCGCAAACCGGTGGCGGACTTCTACCAGCGGGGAAGCGCGGAGGCGGAACGCGTCATGAGGATGTTGCTGAGGCGGGAGGTCTGGCCTGACGTGGAGACGGCCTTCAGAGCCAAATCGGGCGAGTTCGTCCCCATCCGCGTGACCTTCTCCCTGCTGAAAGACGAGCAGGGCAAGCTGATCGGGACCATGGGGTTCTGCAACGACCTCCGGGTGGAGGAGGCCCTCAAGAAGGAGGTGGCCAGCCGCGACCAGTACCTCTTCTCCATCCTGCAGTCCTCCATGGACGGCTTGGTCACGCTGGACGCCAGGGAGCGGATCGCCTCATGGAACCGCGGGGCGAGCGCCATTTTCGGGGTGGAGGCCAAGGATGCGCTGGGCCACCCCATAGAGGATTTTCTACCCGCAGACGCCATTCAGGAGATGTCCAGCGGCCAGGAGCCACGTGGCGCGATGCGGTTCGAGGCCCGCATCCCGCAGAACTGCGACTGCTACACGGACCTGCTCGTGACCCGGACGGAGATCCAGGACCCCATCGGAGGCGAACCGGGCGCCTCGCTGGTCCTGAAGGAGGTCACCGAGCTCAAACGGCTCCAGCGCGAGTTATCCCAGGCCGAGCACCTGGCGGAGATCGGCCGCCTGGCCGCGAGCGTGGCGCACGAGATCAAGAACCCCATCGCTGGGCTCAAGGGCGCCATGGAGATGATGCGGGGGGTGCACGTGCCTGGTGACCCCCGGTTCGCCCTCTTCCAGGAGGCCTTCCAGCAGATGAGGCGGCTGGACAGCCTCGTGAGGGACCTGTTGGCCTTCGCCAAGCCCGTCATCCTTCGACGGGAACCCCTGCCGCTCGCGCTGGTAGTGGAATCGTCCCTCCCCTTCGTCCAGGAGAGCGCCGCGGACGCCGGAGTGGCGCTATCCCAATCCATCCCCGACGACCTCCCGAACGCTCTCGCCGATCCTCAGCAGATCCAGCAGGTGCTGGTCAACCTGATTCTCAACGCCATTCAGGCGGTACAGGCACCGGGCGGATCGGTCCACGTGTCGGCTCGGCAGTGCGGTGGGGAGCTCGCCCTGGAGGTTAGCGACACCGGCGCCGGGATCCCGCCACAGGCTCAGAAACAGATCTTCCAGCCCTTCTTCACGACCAAGCACATCGGAACGGGCCTGGGGCTGTCGATCGTTCAGCGCATCATTAACGCCCACGGGGGCCGCATCGAGGTGGCCTCCCGAGTTGGAAAGGGAACCACCTTCACCGTCTATTTGCCCGCTGACGCAGGGAGTGCCTGATGGCGAAAGAGAGAATCCTGCTCGTCGAGGACGAGAAGCTCATCCGCTGGTCGCTTGCCAACCGCCTCACCAAGGAAGGATACGCGGTGGCCGAGGTGGACCGCGGCAGCGACGCGCTCAAGGCCCTGGAGGAGCAGGAGATCGATCTGATTCTGCTGGACTACCGCCTGCCCGACATGG
Source organism: Acidobacteriota bacterium (assembly GCA_021787565.1). Classification (GTDB taxonomy): domain Bacteria; phylum Acidobacteriota; class UBA4820; order UBA4820; family DSQY01; genus DTPS01. The sequence goes on along the minus strand of JAJYLT010000020.1, from coordinate 47,550 downwards.
ACGGCCTCCAGCTCCTCAAGATCGTGGGGCCCAAGTTCAGGGACCTGCCGGTGATCATGATGACGGCCTACTCCACCGTCGAGAGCGCCATCGAGGCCATGAAACTGGGGGCCTTCGACTACCTCAACAAGCCCTTCGAGATCGAGGAGCTCCTGGTGACGATCCAGAAGGCCCTGGAAACCACCTCCCTGAAGCGGGAGTTGGGGCGCTACCGGCGGGCACAGGAAGAGCGCTTCGGCATGGGCAACCTAGTGGGCCGAAACGCCCGGATCGTGGAAGTGTTCGAGCTGGTCAAGAAGATCGCCGCATCCTCGGCGACGACGGTACTCCTCCAGGGCGAGAGCGGAACGGGCAAGGACCTGCTCGCCAACACCATCCACTACGCCAGCGACAGGGCCAAGAAGCCCTTCATGAACCTCACCTGTTCCGCGCTTCCCGAAGCGCTTCTGGAGAGTGAGCTCTTCGGCCACGAGCGAGGAGCATTCGAGGACGCCAAGGCGGCCAAGAAGGGGCTTTTCGAGCTGGCCGACGGGGGAACGGTGTTTCTGGATGAGATCGGGGAGATCGGCCCCAACCTTCAGTCCAAGGTCCTGCGGTTCCTCGAGGACCGCACCTTCAAGCGGGTGGGGGGAACGGTGGACATCCGCGTGGACGTCCGCATCGTGGCGGCGACCAACGCCAACCTGGACCAAGCCGTCTCGGAAGGCCGGTTCCGCAAGGACCTCTACTACCGCCTCAAGGTGATCCCCATCGTGCTGCCGCCCCTCAGGGAGCGGCCCGAAGACGTCCCCCTGCTGGTGAAGCACTTCATCGACCACTTCAACCGGGAGTTCAAGAAGGGCACCCGCGGCGCAAGCCACGCGGCCATGCAGGCCCTCATGGAGTACCCTTGGCCGGGAAACATCCGCGAGCTCAAGAACCTCATCGAACGGGTCATGATCCTGGAGAACAAGGAGATCATCGACCTCCCCGACCTGCCCAGGGAGATTCTGGTGCAGGAGCCCTACCAGCCCGTGGAGCAGACTTTCACGCTGCCGCCGGGAGGCGTGGTGCTGGAAGACGTGGAGAGGAGCCTCATCGAACAGGCGCTCAAGCGCACCGGCGGGAACCAGACCAGGGCCGCGCGCCTGCTCGGCCTCACCCGGGACACCCTTCGCTACCGGCTCAAGAAGTACGACCTGGAGTAGGGCCGGGATGGGGTGATGATGGAGGGATCTCGTCTCTGGACGTCCTTACCGCGCGCAGCATTCTTCGGTTGCCTTCGGAGATGGCCATCCCTACCGGGAGAGGCGCAGCGGCGCCTCCCCCGGACCCCCACCCGCATACAGCGCGCCGGACTTCCGTCGCGCTGTATAGCCGCGACCCTTAATTGTGCCGGGGATGGCGTATACTTCCAGACTACAAGGAGGCGTTCATGAACAGATGCAAGCTTCGGGCTGCGGTGTTCGCGCTTCTGGCCTGTCTGGCCGGGGGCCTGTCGCTCCAGGCCCAAGTGGGATTCCTCTTAGGAGGAGAACTGCGCCTTGGCGGGAGCTACATCATACCCAACGAAAACGCCAGCCACGTGAGCGTGGGATCGGCGACGGGGCTGAGCCTCGACTACACCCATCACCTGGGCGACCATTTCGCCTGGAACATCAACTACCTCTACTCGAACCTCGACGTGCGCAGCACCCGGTGGCTCCCACCCTACGCCGGGATCAAGGAGAGCTTCGGGGTCCAATCCTTCACCTTCTCCCTCCAGTTCGCCTTCCTGGCGAACAGCCGCTGGAATCCATACGTCGGCGCCGGGTTCAACGTGCTCTATACGCCCAGCTCGCCGGGCAAGGAGGTCTGGATCGGCGAAGGCCCGGGCGGCTTCCTGGCCACGCCCGCCGGCGGGTTCGGTTCCGGCACCATCGGCACCGCCTTTCAGGCCGGCGTCACCTGCCGGTTGAGCGGGCCCCTCCTCTTCGACATCAACGCCAAGTACATGGACAACGGACTCAGGATGGACAAGTACCTTCCCTACCAGGTCGGGGGCGCGCTCCACCTCGTCCGCTCGGGCAGCTACACTTTGAGGCTGAACCCCGTGGTGCTCACGGCGAGCATCGGATTCCGCTGGTGAGGGCTCCGCGCGCGGCGGGGTGGCGAAGAAAGCCCTAGGCGGTCCTCATGGACCAACACCGGGCGGCCAGGACAGGACGGGCTTTCCCATTCCCGCCTTCGGGAGCTGTTCTTCCAGGGAAGCGCGGTCTCCCACGACCACCCAGAGAAGGTTCTGGGGATCCACCACTCGTGCGGCGGCGTCGCGGACATCATCGAGGCCCAGGGTCTTGAGGCGGGCCAGCAGGCGTTCGTGGTAGTCCTCGGGAAGTCCGTAGACCCACAGGGAGCGCAGCATCTGCGCCAGCTGCCCTTGGGTTTCGAAGCCCTGCGGGAACCGGAGCACCAGATTGGCCCGGGCGTTGGAGAACTCCTCCGCGGTTACGGGCCGGTCCCTCCCGATGCGGCCCACCTCCCCTCTCGCTTCCAGGAGGCTTTCCACGGTCTTGTCGGCCTGCACGGCCGTGTAGAACACCCAGGGCATGATGCCGTGTTTGGCGTCGGTGTAGGACCGCGCGCCGTAGGTGTACCCCTTGTCCTCCCTCAGGTTCATGTTGATCCGGCTGGTGAACTGGCCGCCCAGGACGGCATTGAAAATCAGGAAGGCGGGGTAGCGGGGATCCTGACGAGAGAGGGCGGGAACCGCCGCGGTGATGTAGGCTTGGGGGGCCCCGGGCTTATCCACGAGAAGAAGGCCGGGGCGTACCGCGTTCTCCTCTTCAACCGGAGGGGTCACCGGCGAGGCCTTTCCAGAACCCCACCGGCCGAAACAGGAGGCCGCCGCCCCCTTCACCTGCTCCACGGAGACGTCCCCGACCACCACGAGCAACAGGTTCTCCGGCCCGTAGTGGGTCTCGTAGAAGGTCCGCACCTGGTCCCTCGTGAAGGATTCCAGGGCGGCCGTAGTGCCGTCCGACGGATGGCCGTAGGGAGTTCGTTCACCGTGCAGCGCCGCTCGCAGCATCCTGTCCCCGAGTTCCGGGGCCTCGTCGAGCTGGCGCACCAACGTGGAAAGGTGCGCTTTCTTCAGTCGATCCAGATCCTCTGATCGAAACTCGGGCCGCTGGAGGATGTCGGCCAGCAGGCCGAGCCCCCCTTCGAAGTGCTCCGTGAGCAGCGTGAGCGAAAGGCTGACTTGGTCGTATTCCGCCGTGGTGGACAGGGAGGTGGCGAGGCACTTCTGGCGCTTGGCCAGTTCCACCGGACCCATCCCCGCCGCGGATTCGTCCAGGAGGTCTGCGACGAAGTGGGCCAGCCCGGGACCGTCGGGAGGATCGGCCGTTGCGCCGGCCCGCATGACCGCGGTGACCGTGACCAGGGGCAGCTCGTGCTGCGGGAGGACCCACAGGGCCGCGCCGTTGGGCAGGGCGAGACGCTCCGCCCTGGGCAGCGAGAAGTCGCGGTCCGGGCCGGCTCCGGGCATGGCCGCCCGCTGGACTTCGAACGGGAGAGCGGCCTCCGGCACCACCGCCACCATGGAATAGCGCTGATCCGGCAGGTAGTTCCTGGCGGCGTCCCGGACCAGGGCGGGGGTGACGGCCTCGTACCGCATCAGGTCGGCGGACAACGCCTTCGGGTCACCCGTGAAAGTCTGATAGTAGTTGAGCATGTCGCTGATTCCGCCGAAGCCCCCCACGGTTTGCAGGCGTCTGATGAGGCCGGCTTTCACGGAATCCACCGCGGCCCGCACCTCCTCCTCCTCCACGCCGTAAACCTTCAGCCGCTCCAGCTCCTGCCACGCCGCCTCCTCGACCCGCCTCAGCTCCTGGTCCGGCTGAGCGGTGACGGCGATGAGGAAGCTGCCTGATACTTCGCCGCTGCCCTGGTAGGCCCAGAGCGATTGGGCCATGTGGCTCTCCACCTGGAGGCGCTTGACGAGCCTGGAGTCCTTCCCGGTGGCGAGGATGTAGGCCAGTACGGAGAGGGTGGCATCCTCCTGCGTCAGTTGGCGCGGGGTAGGCCACTGGAGGTGCAGCCGGGGGAGCTTGACCTTGTCCCGCACGGTGAGGCGGTTTGGCTTGGTCAGGACCGGAACGTCGACCCTCACGGGTGAGACCACCGGTCCCTGCGGGATGGAGCCGAAGTACCTCTCCGCCATCGCCAGGGCGGCCGCCGGCTCGATATCTCCTGCCAGGCAGAGAGAGGCGTTGTTGGGGGTATAAAATCGCCGGAAGAAGTCCTTCACGTCCTCCAGGGTGGCCAGGTCCAGATCGGCCATGGAGCCGATGACCGAGTGGTGGTAGGGGTGGCCCACCGGATAGAGCGCCTCCAGCAGGGCCTCCTCGGCCACGCCGTAGGGTTCATTGTCCATGGTCTGCCGGCGCTCGTTTTTCACCACCTCCCGCTGATTGTCCAGCTTGGCCTGATCCATGGCGGGAAGGAGGTGGCCCATCCGGTCCGATTCGAGCCACAGGGCGCGCTCCAGGTAGGCGATGGGGACGACCTCCCAGTAGTTGGTGCGGTCCTCGCTGGTGGAGCCGTTGAGCCTTCCCCCGATTTCCTCCATGGGCTTGAAGAAGTCGTCGGGGTAGTGCTCGCTGCCCTGGAACATCATGTGCTCGAAGAGGTGCGCGAAGCCCGTCTTGCCGGGCGCCTCGTCCTTGCTGCCCACGTGGTACCAAACGCTCACGGCGGCCTGGGGCAACCGGTGGTCCTCATGAAGGAGGACGGTCAGTCCGTTCCCAAGGACGTGCTTCTCGACCTTCAAATCGATGCTAGGGTGCGGAGCGGCGCGCATAGCTCGGTTCCCTCCTTGTGTCCCGAAGGACTTGAGTTTTAGTGTACCACCCCGGGGTCAGGAGCCGAAAACGGTGGTGTGCCGCTAACCGGCGCTGGCGCCGACGAACAGGAGGTGTTAGTGTTAAAGGGCACAGACAAAACAGGAGGGAGCCATGAAGAAGTTCGTGACTTTGTTCGCCAGCCTTGTCCTCCTGCCCGCCGGCGCACACCAGCTCAAGTTCGTGGTGGCCGATGAGAAGGGGGCGAGGGGGGTCCGCACCATGGACGTGACCTACCCACCCGGCACCCACCACGTCATCAAAGTCCAAGGGGGAAAGTCGCCGGGCGATATCACCCTGACCATTTTGGAGTAGCCCAGCGGCGAGGCCCGAGGGCGCCCGGCGGAATGGCCGGGCGCCTTTGAGTGTTGCATCGTGCGGAGGTCACGTATGCTGAAGGACATGGCCATCATCAAGGCCTGGATCGAACAGGACGCCAAGCCCTAGCCTCCGGAGTCGGCCATGCGGTATCGCACGCTCGGACGCACGGGACTGCGCGTTCCCGCCGTCGGTTTCGGCACGCTTCGCAAACGGCCATCAGGGGCCGCCCAGGTCCACCACGCGGCGGACGGTTGTCCGCTCGGGCCAGGGAGTCAGCCTGTATTCGAAGCAGCGCCGATTTCCTTCCCGTCCCCAACCCGCGCTGCGCAGGGCGTAAAGGCGCCCGCCGTGGGCGAAGGCGACCCGGTCGCTCCATTCGTCGTGCGGGCGAGAGGTCCTCACGATCAGGCCGTTCCCGGCCTGAACGATCCGGTCGGGCACCCCGGCTGGCCCGCATCGCAACCTCATCAGAAGCCGGATCGCTCCAGCGGAGAGCAACATCCAGAGAGCGATAGGCGCAGCCAGGAAAAGACTGCCCATGGGCTCGCCCGTCCCCAGCGCGTGCACCAGCCTCACACCGGAATCCGCGAGGTACAGCGTGAGCAGGATGCCCGCGGGCGTAGCAAAGAACGAGAAGAAGGTGACCATGCCGTACCAGGTGATGTAGGAGGCGTCGCCGCTCTGGTAGATCAGGGCCGACACTTGGTCCCCGTAGGCCTTCTGGTAGAGGACGAAGGCGGTTCCCCAGGAGACGGCGGCGATGATCGAGTTCACGTAGGCGGAGACGTGGGCGAGCGCGCCCAGGGAGGCGGGAAGCTCCCAGGGCCAGCGCCCCTGATAGCGCGCGGGAAGGCAGGGAAGCACGACAAAGGAAAGCAGGGTGATGAGCCATCGCATGGTCAGGTTCCCAGCCCGGCTATTCTAGCACGCGGCTCACCTTCCCGGGCGAGGGCTTCTGGTCTATGATCCTCCTCTCGGCCCCGGAGGAATCCCTGGGCCGCCCGTCAGCTCGGAGAGGAAGTCCATGACCCCCAGATCACCCGCTCGCGTGACCACCCTCGCCCTCACCGTCGTTGCCCTGGTCCTTTCCGTTTCGCCCTGCGCCGCCGAGGGCGTCAGCGGGGCGGGCACCGAGACCTACATACGGCTCCGGATGCACCAAGCCGGGTCGAACGTGCTCTTCGAGATGCCGAGGCGGCTCGTGGAGGATCTGGCCCGGACTTCCACAGGCACTACCGTGGAGATAGGCAGCTACCGGGGCCGGCCCGTCCGCCTGTCCCTCGACCGCATGGTGAGGGCTCTCAGGGACGGGCCCCGCGGCGAGCGGGAGGTCCAGATTCTCTCCCGTCCCACCGACCTTGGACCCGTGGAGTTTTTCGCCCGGGACGTCTCACTGAAAGCGGCCGCGCGCGAACCGGACCCCAAATTCCTGCAGGTGGACGTCCGGCCGCTGGGAGGCCAGGGAAGTCCGACCCACCTGGTGCTACCCATGCTCGGCGCGGATCTGCTCGCCAGCGCTCTCACCCAGGCGCTCGGCCTCCAAACCGGATCCGACATGACCCCCTTCCTCGATGCCTGCCTTGCGTCGGCGCAGCGCGTGGGGTCGGGTCCTCTGCTCAGGGTCACCAGCCCCGACGCGCAGATTCGGATCGCTGCCTCTTGAGTCCAGGCTTGCGTGGACACGCAATGCGGCCCCGAAATTCCGCGATGGAGGCGCAACCCCTCTGCAGGAGCGGCGCCGCGCCGCGATCCGGGGGAACCCGCTGAGACGATGCGGTTCCCGTGAACGGCCCATCGCGCCGGGGGCGGCGCTCCTACGGGCCAAATTCCATCGCGGGATTTGGGCGGCCCAGCGACCTTGACCTCGTCCCTCTTTTCCAGCACACTCGCGGCGGGCTTGGTGCCTGGCGGGGCAACGAACGCCCATCCCTCGTCTAGGTGGCCGGCAGCCCTTGGAGGGGAGGTATCTCATGAATCGCAGTGTGCGCCTCATTGCCGCGCGAATAGTCTGGGCGATGGCGTTGGCCATGCCCGCCGCTCTCTGGTGCCAGGGCCCCGCTCCGGAAGCCGCGCCCTACGCCATCCAATTCAACCGGCCCCAAAGCAAGGGAAGCAGTTACAGGCTCGCCCTGGAGATGAAGGTCCACTCCGAAGGCAGCATGGGCATCGGGGAGGACTCGCAGGGCGGCAGCCAGGAGATGGCCGCGGCCCTGGCGGGGACCGTCCGCGTCATTGATGTGAACGCCGTGGGCGATCCGATCATGATGATCTTCCACGTGGACAAGGCCGATCTCACGCAGGACAAGAAGGCCACTGCGCTCAAGATCACCGGCGCGGACCTCGGCATATCCCTCTTCCAGGGACAGTTCCGCTTCGTGCGGCGGGACGGGCAGGCCATACCCAAGGAGGAGATCGAGTTGCTCTCCCGGGTCTTTCAGGTCCCCACCGGCGTCAATCCGGATGATTATCTTGGGGCGGGGCGCGCGGTCAGGCCCGGCGAAACGTGGAAGATCAACAGCGCGGTGATGGCCAAGGCCCTTTCTCGCGGAGGCCAGGGGGAAGAGGGCTCGAAAGAGAAGGGCATGGACCCCGCCAACCTCGATGGGACCGTCACCTTTGTGGGCCTTGAGCCGTGGGGCGACATTCCTTGTTTCCATCTCAGGACGGCGGTCACGATCAAGAACCCGGCCATCCCCCACTTCATCGGAGAGGGTTCCACCCAGATCGTCTCAGACCAGCTCCTTCCCCGCGACGCCGCCTCCGCCAAGTCCAAGGAGTCCACGCGGATCGAGAGCAGGCTTCGGGGCAAGTTCATCTCCGAGGACGGGAAGAAGCTGAACGTCACCAGCCACTCGACCGTTACCGTCGAGACCACCATCGAGTAGCCGTGGTTGCACGAGCCCCGCAGGATGCAGGCCCCCATACCCGATCGCTGTGATGCCCGTCCTCGGGTCAATATCTCGCGACGTCGGGATCCACGGTGAGGGACCAGAGGTCGATGCCGCCCCTCATGTTGATGAGGCCTTTGCCCCCGGCGCGGGCGAGCTGCGCACAGGCCCAGCGACTCCGAAGCCCGTGGTGGCAGGGGATGAGGGTTCACCTAAACCGTGTTAGCATTGCTGAGAGTTTCGCAGACCTGTCAGGGAGGTGATCATGAGGGCCATTCGTTGGATTCTGGGCTTCCTATCCGTGTTCGTCTTCATCTTTGTTCTGGACCTGATCTTCTACAACTACGTGTTCAACAGCCTTCTGCTCTCCCAGGGCGGCCTGGTCCGGGCTCCCGAGGAGCTGCGCAAGCTCCTTCCCATCATGTTCGGCGGGCAGCTCCTCTTCGCCCTCCTCTTCACCTATTACTTCTTCAAGATATACAAGAACGCCACCTGGATCGTCCTAAGGGGGTTCTTCTTCGGCTTCTGGATGGGCCTCTTCCTTTTCGGCTGGCGCTCGATCTGGGAGTACTACCTCTTCGCCATCAGCAAGAAGCTCCTGGGGTTCATGCTGCTTCTGGGCTGGATCGAATGCATCTTCTCCGGCCTGGTGCTCGGGATCATCGGATGGCTGATCCCCAAGCTCTTCGAAAGCATGAAGGCGAAGCCCGCTCCGCAGGCCACGGCTCCCCCGACAGCGCCGCCGCCGGTCTAGCCCCCGGCTCCACAGGCCCCGCCCCAGCGGCCCGCTTCCTGAGCGGAAACCGCGGACACCTGCAACGGCGAGGTCCGAACCCCGTTTCCCGCGGCGGACGACACCGGGGCGGAAGTGTTTCATGTCCGGGATGCGATGACCCTGCCGTGAGATATGTCTGCGTGGGTCCCGGTGTACCTCGGGCCCCGGACTACGCGCTCAATCCCCCGATCCTTCTCGCCGGGGACGCCCTCATCCGGGCTGACCCTCCTTGAGAAGCGCGCTCACCGCCCGGAAGGCCGGATGGCTTTTGTCCCTGGCCCACTCGAAGGCCACCGATTCGTGGTTGGTCAGGACCGCCCCCGCCTGGGCCATGCGGTCCAGGGCGTGGCGCCTGTACTCCTCGCCGCGGCTGCTGACGCACTCCCAGCACAGGTGCACCTGGCTTCCCTGGCCCAGGAGATCGATCGCCGTCTGCATCACGCAGACGTGAGCCTCGATTCCAGCCACCACGAGGTGTCGGCGGTCCATCGCCACGGTCGGGAGGAGCTGGTCCACGGCGGCCGCGAAGGCGGGCTCCCCACAACAGCTGAAGCTGGTCTTTTCCACGAGGAGCTTGGGGGCGGTCAGGGCATCGTAGGCCGCCCTCACCTCGGCATGGGTCCCGCCCAATCCCTTCGGATACTGCTCCGTCATCACCACCGGGACACGGAAGAGTTCGGCCAGCTTCAGGAGCCTCACCGTGCCCTCGACCACCAGCCTTGGGCGAACGATCGTCTCCATGAGCCTGCCCTGGAGATCGATGATGACTACCGCGCTGCGTCCTGCGTCCAAGAGTTCCATGGGGGCGTCCTCCTTCAAGCGGGTCTATTGTAGCGCGTCGCCCGGAGAGCTTCACGTCGCGGAGGATGAGCCGGACTTTCGCGCACCAAAAAGGAAAAGGCCCGCCGAAGCGAGCCCTCTCTCTTTAACTTCCCGGCAGCGATCTACTCTCCCACGCAGTTGCCCACGCAGTACCATCGACGCTAAGGAGCTTAACTTCCGTGTTCGGAATGGGAACGGGTGTGGCCTCCTTGCTATGGCCGCCGGGAAAATCCGGTCTATTGTATGAATTAGTGATCGGGTAAGCCACATCTTTGGAGCAAGTAAAAGAGTAATGGTCAAGCCTCACGGGTGATTAGTACTGGTCGACTGAACGCGTCACCGCGCTTACATCTCCAGCCTATCAACCTGGTCGTCTACCAGG
>JAJYLT010000020.1:0-32500 GCA_021787565.1 Acidobacteriota bacterium | reverse complement strand
CACCTAGTTTTCAAAGAGCCGCCGCCCTGATCCCTCATCCACTGCCTGGAGGGGGGGCAATTTCAAAGTATATATCAGTTTGGGTCGGTCGTCAACCCCTCAACCTTTCCGGTGGGGGGCGACCACCTGTCGTTCCGAGGAGCGGATCCTTTCGGCCGACAATTGGAGATATTACTCCTTCCGCTCTCCCCTGTCAAGCCCCCTAGATAGCCCCTAGATAGCCCCCTAGATAGGAACGGGAAAGTGTTCGGAGAGGTGGCTCCGAGGCCCGCCCCACCAGAATGCGAGGCTCTACGGCCTTTCCCGCCTTGACGCCGCCGGAACGCATCCCTATATTCAAGGCGAAAGGGGAGCATTTGATGCTGCATCGGGTTCGCATCCAGGGATTGATTCTGGACCCCATCACGGAGCGCCCTATTCTTCTTCTAAAGAACGACGAGGACAGCCGGGTACTGCCCATCTGGATCGGCAGCTCGGAAGCCAACGCCATCGCGTTGCGCCTAGAGAACATTGAGGTGCCCAGGCCCATGACCCATGACCTCCTCTGCGGCATCCTCGATCGGACCCAGACTTCGTTGAAAGAGGTCCGGATCACCGACCTTCGGGACAACACCTATTTCGCCGACATCGTTCTGGCCCGTCGCGAGGGAGAGGTTCACGTGGACTCCCGCCCGTCGGACGCGGTGGCCCTTGCCGTGAGGGCTGGGGCCCCGATATTCGTCGAGGAAAGCGTCTTCGACAAGACCTTTAGCGTGGACGAGAACACCAGCGGCGAGCAGTTGGCGAGGTGGCTCGAACAACTCTCCCCCGAGGAGATGGGCCGCTACGAAATGTAGGGGACGGCGCTCTCCGGATCTTGCGGAGCGGCGGGCCGAGCAAGCTTTGCCATTCGAAGGCGTGGGGATGGGGATCGTTAAGCCCGAAATGCCGTGTGTTCTCGTATGCGCCTGCTGCTATCGGGAGGAGCGGGACCGAGATGCGGCCCTGAAGGCTATCGAGGAGCAGTTTGGCCGCTTCGCCGACCGATCGGACCGATTTCCATTCACGCATGCCGATTACTACTCCTCAGAGATGGGCTCTCCTCTCTACAAATTGCTGGTGGCCTTCGAGGACCTCATCCCCCCCGGCTTTCTGCCCGACCTCAAGCTCATGACCAACGCGACCGAATCGGCCCTCTCCAGGGGTGAATCACGGACGGTCAACCTGGATCCAGGGTACTTATGCGCCTCTCGCTTCGTCCTGGCTTCCACCAAGGACAGCCCCCACAGGCTCTTCTTGGGGCAAGGCGTCTACGGCGAACTGGCCCTGATCTATCAAGAAGGCGCGTTCGCTCCCCTGTCTTGGACCTACCCCGACTACCGCGAGGCGACCGCCATGGATTTCCTGACCAGAGTCCGGGCCTGGTACCTTCAGCGCCTGGGTACCCTCCTCAAAGTGGGAGTCTGAGATGGCGTTCATGGGCGGTTCGGCGTACAGCATGGCCAGCTCTCTGATGGAGGGATACCTCCTCCCCTCACCCGTCAACCTCAAGCGGTTGACCATAGAGGAACTCCGCGAGCTTCACTTCGAGGTGGAAAAGCTCCTGAGGGATCAGCGGGGCATCGTTCCGGATCAAAGCGATACCCTTGCCCTGCAGAAGCGCAACATGCGCATCATGAAGCTCTCCCAGGCCCAGAGCGTGATCGCCAACTTCACCCAACTCAGAGCCAGGGGGCGGGCATGATGGCGGCAGAAGGGGCCTTGGCACCCCGCTGATCCCGAGACGCCTAGCGGCCGGAACCCGCGCATCCCACCATCACGGGACCAGGAAGAGGCGCTCCAGCAAGAGCCGCGGGTTCACATTCCTAGCCAAGTGTTGCGGGGCTTCGGCGAGCCTTTCGGCCACCCGCTGAAGACCGTTCACGCCCCGGAGCCTAGCGGCTCTCGCCAGTGGTTGACCGGCATCGGCGTTCACCAAGGCAGACCGGCCGTGGACAACGCGCAAGGCGTCCCTGAGCAGGCCCGCGGCCATGGCGCAGACCTCTCCGGCATCCTCCTTGGCCAGGCGTTCCAGGGGGGCAGCTAGATCCGGGTAGGCAGCGGCATCCAGCCCCTCTTCCAGCAAACGCAGCAAGAGATCTCGGCGGTCGTCCTTCCGGCCCGGCCCGGCCGACAGCAGTCGCCCGGGTGCGCCGCAGGCGAAGGCTAGCGCCGATGGTCTGTCCGCGGGCGGGACGGATAGCCGATCGAGGAGCGGAATCATGTCCGCGGGCGGGAGGGGCCCGAGAGTGAGCGCGTGGCTGCGCGACCGAACGGTCGGCAGCAGGGCCGCCGGGTTGGAGGTCACCAGGATAAATTGCCCGAAAGCGGGGGGTTCTTCCAGGGACTTCAAGAGGGCGTTTTGAGCGTTGGGATTGAGGGCGTCGGCCGGGTCGATGAGGACCACCAGCCGGTGTCCCTCGTAGGGGGGTAGGGACAGGGGCGCCAACACCTGCTCCCGAATTTGGTCCACCACGATCTGGGTTCTCTTGGCCCCGCCATCGCGGGTTTCCAGCCCCACCCACCGGACATCCGGGTGAAGGCCCCGACGCACCTTTCGGCAGGGACCGCAGTTCCCGCATGCGCCCCGAACTGGAGCGTCGCATTGGAGAGCCGCCGCGACCATGCGGGCCAAGGTGGCCTTGCCAACCCCCTTCGGCCCCGTAAAGAGCAGGGCCTGGGGAAGGACACCCCGCCCCAGCGCCTTGACCAGAAACCGGACCTGCGCGGCGTGACCCTGGAGCTCGTCGAACCGGATGGGGTAATCCGCTTCGGCGGGAGGGGTGGGTTCCGGGCTGGATCGCTTCCTGGCCATGGCCGCTCCGACTGAGGCACGCTCCGGGCTCAGGCCTGCTCGGGCTCCGCCCCGTGCGAAGCCGCCGCCGCGATGCTGGCCTGCTGTGCCACATGGCCCGCCAACTCGCGAAAGGCCTGCGCCACCGATGACTCTGGGGCCGCCAGCACGACGGGGCGACCTCCGTCACCAGCCATGCGGACCGACGGATCCAGGGGGATTTCACCGAGGAAGGGCACCCCTATCTGCTGGGCCGTGCGGGCTCCCCCCCCGCGGGAGAAAATGTCGGAGACTCCTCCGCAGTGCGGGCACACGAACCAGCTCATGTTTTCCACGATCCCCAGAATCGGCACGTTCACCTTCTGGAACATGGCCAGCCCCTTGCGAGCATCGATGAGGGCCACCTCGTTGGGCGTGGTCACGATGACGGCGCCCGAGAGGGGCACCTTCTGAGTGAGCGTGAGCTGCGCGTCTCCGGTGCCCGGGGGAAGGTCCACGACCATATAGTCCAATTCGGGCCAGGCCACGTCCTTCAGGAGCTGCTCCAGGGCCTTCATGACCATGGGCCCCCGCCAGATCACGGGCATGTCCGGATCCAGGAGGAATCCCAGGGAGATGACCTCCAGGCCGTGGACCTTGATGGGGATCATCTTTTTCTGTTCATCGTCGATCTTCGGCTTCTCCGTCACGCCGAGCATGAGGCCCATGGACGGTCCGTAAATGTCGGCGTCCAGCAGACCCACCTTGGCACCCGTCTGCGCCAGGGCCGCGGCCAGGTTGGCTGCCACGGTGGATTTCCCGACCCCCCCCTTGCCGGAGGCGACCGCGATGCTGATCTTCACCTGCGGAATCAGGTTCTCGAAGAGCGGGGCCCTGGAGGCCGCCGCCACCTGTGCGTCCATCTGGACGGTGACGGACTTCACCGCCGGGAGAGCAGCGCGGACAGCCTCCTCCGCCTGCCGCTGGAACCTCTCCTTCACGGGGCACGCGGGGGTCGTCAGCACGATCCGGAAGGAGACGGCGTCTCCCTCCACCCGAAGATCCTTTACGAATCCCAGGTCGACGATGTCTCGATGAAAGTCCGGGTCGATGACGGTCCTCAGGGCATCGAGGACCTGAGCTTCGGTAATGGCCATGGTGTGCATCTCCATAGGGCGGAGGGCCGATCGGACGGCCCGTTGGGGGCCCCGGGGCCCGGTATGTCCGTCATTCCAGTTCGCGGGTCGTGCTCCCCACGATCTTGAGGGCCGTCATCTTGGCCTTCTCGTACTCTCCCTTGAGCAGAAGCGCGAGAATCTCGGGTTGGGCCAGCTGATCGATGATCCGGCGGCGGAAGGCATCCTCCGAATCGGTGGCGAATACGAGTTCCCTGAGCTCCGAAGAGAGGCGCAGGAACCCCGTGTAGAGGGCCTCGACATGCCTCGCGAGCTCCTCGGCGAGGCCACGCTCCCAGGCCTGCGGAGCCTGGGTTGGCCCCCACGCGGCCATCGAGAGGGACGCCCCCGGAAACCAGACCGGGAGCCGGAGCGTGGATCCAGCGGGGTCCCGCTCGTCCCAGAAGGGCACTCCGGTGCCCTCCAGATCGCGCCGGGCCGTCTCGCGCCACTCGGGCGGGCAGGCCGACGTGATCAGGACCAGGGAAGCTTGCCGGAGGCTGGGTTGGCTGGGTGCGTGAGCGGCCGTCTGCACACCCGCGAGAGCGGCGAGCGTCCCCCGTCCCGGCGGCGCGTGCAGGACCACCGGCCATCCGATCCGGAGCAGATCCCGCAAGGCGGGGAGGGCCTCGGATCCATCACCCAGGACTCGGGCGGGACGGCCGGACGGCGGCGCGAGCAGCACGGGGATCACCTCAGTGGCCCTCCGGAATGCCCTTCAGCAGTCCGGGGTAAAGGGGGAAGTCGCGGCACAGTCCCTCCACCTCCCGGCGGATCGATGCCAGGGCGCCCGGGGTCGCGCGCTCCAGGAGAGCCCGGCCCATCCAGCCCGCGATCCGACGCATCTCGGCCTCCCCCATGCCCCGCGTGGTGATGGCGGGGGTGCCGACCCGTATGCCCGAAGCCACGAAGGGCTTCTGCGTGTCGAAGGGGATGGTGTTCTTGTTCACCGTCATGCCGGCCTCGTCCAGGGCCGCCTCGGCCTCTTTGCCGGTGATACCCTTCGCGAAGACGTCCACCAGCAGGAGGTGGTTGTCGGTGCCGCCCGAAACGATCCTCCAGCCCCTCTGCCGCAGGTCATCCGAAAGGGTCCTGGCGTTGGCCACGACCCGGGCGGCGTAGGTCCTGAAGGCCGGCGTGGAGGCCTCCCTCAGCGCCACGGCCTTGGCCGCCATGATGTGCACGAGCGGCCCGCCTTGGATGCCCGGAAAGACGGTCTTGTCCAGCTCCTTGGCGAAGGCTTCCTTGCAGAGGATCAGGCCTGCTCGCGGGCCGCGCAGGGTCTTGTGGGTGGTGGTCGTGACGAAGTGCGCGTACGGGACCGGCGACGGGTGAACTCCCGCCGCCACGAGACCCGCGATGTGGGCCATGTCCACCATGACCAGCACGTCGTGGCGTTCGGCCACCTTCCAGATGCGCGGAAAATCGATCACCCGGGGATAGGCACTGGCCCCGACGACCACCAGCTTGGGCTTGTGCTCGGCCATGAGCCCTTCGAGGGTCTCGTAGTCGATGGTCTCCGTCTCCCGTCGAACCCCGTACGGGATGAACTGGTAGAGTTTGCCCGAAAAGGACAGGGGATGGCCGTGGGTCAAATGGCCGCCGTGGCTCAGGTCCATACCCAGGACCTTATCCCCGGGCTTGAGGACCGTCATGTAGACGCCCATGTTCGCCTGGGAGCCCGAGTGCGGCTGGACGTTGGCGTGCTCGCCCCCAAAGAGGGACTTCGCCCGCTCGATGGCCAGCGCCTCCACCGTGTCGGCGTGGACGCAGCCTCCGTAGTAGCGTCTGCCGGGATACCCTTCGGCGTACTTGTTCGTAAAGACCGATCCCGCGGCCTCCAGAACGGCCTCCGAGACGAAGTTTTCGCTGGCGATCATCTCCAGGTGGTCGTTCTGCCGGCGGATCTCGGCGGCCATGGCCTCGGCCACTTCCGGATCCGCCTCCCAGATGGCTTCCATTCTCATGACTTACCCCCTATCCGACCCTCGGCGAGCCAGCGAAAGGAGAACCTGAAGGTCCCGGCCGGCGCCGTTCACTTTCAAGAGCACTCCTCGCTCATCGATCCATCGGCCCCCGGGTCATACTTTGTTGTCCAGCTTTTCAATCCGCCTCAGGTGGCGACCGCCTTCGAAGGGCGCCTCCAGCCAGGTCTTGACCACCTCCTCCGCCAGCCCCTTTCCCATGAGCCTGCCGGGCAGACAGAGGACGTTGGAGTCGTTGTGGAGGCGCGAGAACCGCGCGAGATAGAGATCCGTGCACAGCACGGCCCGAATTCCCCGGTGCCGATTGGCCGCCATGCTCATTCCTGCACCCGACCCGCACACCAGCACGGCCCTCTCCGCCGCGCCCGACAGCAGGGTCCTGCAGGCCCTGTCGGCATAATCGGGATAGTCAACGGGTTCGGTTGAATGGGTTCCCTCGTCGGTTACCTCGTGCCCGAGGCGCAGAAGGAGATCCATTACGTATTCCTTGAGCTCGAAACCGGCGTGGTCCGCGGCGATTACGATCTTCATGGCGCACCTCTTGGAGGATCAGCATAGCCGCGGAGGAGGCAAAAGGGAAGCGGCACCTGGGCTCGGAGAAACCGCAGGGGCCTGGTCCACCGGAGAGCTGCGGCAGACCCCCGCAGGGGGATGACCGAGCGCGGTCCCCATAATAAGGTTGGCCCGCCCCCGGGGGAGGGGACGGGCCGTTGGGAGGGAAACCGTTGAGTGGAAGTTACTTGGTGGGTTTGGAAGGGGCAGGATGGGGTTTGGAAGAGCTCTTCTTCGGCGCAGCCTTCTTGTGGGCCATGGCCTTGTGCTCGGCCTTCTTCATGGCCTTCTTTTTGGCCTTCTTGTGGACCTGCGCCTTCTTCGCCGGGGCCTTCGAGGCCACGGCGGCGGGCTTCTGGGTCTTTGCAGCACTCCCCGGAGCGGGAGCCTGCAGGGCCAGCGCGCCCATCGTCATGAGACCAGCCAAAGTTGCGACCAAAATTCGCTTCATCTGCATACCTCCTAGCACCGCCCTCCTCGTCAGCAACGGGCGTGCCAAGGGACGGCGTGCCATGGATTTCATTGCAAAATAGAGATAATCCCACGGCTTCCCGGGGATTCCCGGCGGCCGGGTCAGTGCCAATTTGGCGCTATAGGCCACTTTGGCAGCGCCAAGCGGGCACGGGGGTCCTCCGAGGCACGAACCTTGCCGAAAGTGCCGTGTGGTACGATAAATAAGGATTGAGCGGAATGGCCCGTCATCGGGCCCCTTTCGGAGCGAGGTAGCGCCATGGCACCCTCCAATGAGAACACCCGAGGCCGCGCCCGCTGGGAGCGGGAGACCCTGAATCCCCACCTGGAACGGCACCCCGACAGGGAGGCGGAATACTCGACCGTCTCTTCCCTGCCCATTCGCCGCCTCTATTCACCCGAGGACCTCCAGGGGCAGGATTACGAGAAGGAAATCGGTTGGCCCGGCGAGTACCCCTTCACCCGAGGCGTGCAGCCCACCATGTACCGCGGCCGCCTGTGGACCATGCGCATGTTCGCCGGCATGGGAACCGCGGAAGACACCAACGCCCGGTTCAAATACCTCCTGAAGGAAGGCCAGACGGGCCTTTCCACGGCCTTCGACCTGCCCACGCTCATGGGTCGGGACAGTGACAGCCCCCTCGCCGAAGGCGAAGTGGGGAAAGAGGGCGTCGCCATCGCCACGCTACGCGACATGGAGATCCTCTTCGACGGCATCCCGCTGGGTGACGTCTCCACTTCCATGACCATCAACGCCCCGGCCGCCGTCGTCTACGCCATGTACCTCGCCGTGGCCGAGAAGCA
Source organism: Acidobacteriota bacterium (assembly GCA_021787565.1). Lineage (GTDB taxonomy): Bacteria > Acidobacteriota > UBA4820 > UBA4820 > DSQY01 > DTPS01. The sequence continues at coordinate 24,722 of JAJYLT010000020.1, read as the reverse complement.
GGGGGTTCCCCTGAAGAAGCTCCGCGGCACCATCCAGAACGACATCTTCAAGGAGTACATCGCCCAGAAGGAGTGGATCTACCCGCCCGAGCCGAGCGTCCGCCTGATCGTGGATACCATGGAGTTCTCGGCCAAGGAAGTTCCCCAGTGGAACACCATCTCCATCAGCGGGTATCACATCCGGGAGGCGGGCTCCACCGCGGCCCAGGAGCTGGCCTTCACGCTGGCGGACGGCATCGGCTACGTGCAGGCGGGCATGGCCCGCGGCATGGACGTGGACTCATTCGCCCCTCGCCTGAGCTACTTCTTCAACTCGCACAACGATTTCTTCGAGGAGATCGCCAAGCTGAGGGCGGCCCGCCGCATCTGGGCGCGCCAGCTTCGCGAGCGCTTCGGCGCCAAGGACCCGCGCTCGTGGATGTTGCGCACCCACGTGCAGACCGCCGGGTGCTCGCTGACCGCGCAGCAGCCCATCAACAACGTGATCCGGGTGACCATCCAGGCCCTCGCGGCCGTGCTCGGCGGCTGCCAGAGCCTCCACACCGACTCCATGGACGAAACACTGTGCCTGCCGAGCGAACAGGCCGTCACGGTGGCCCTGCGCACCCAGCAGATCATCGCCGAGGAGAGCGGCGCCGCCAACACCATAGACCCGCTGGCGGGCTCCTACTTTGTCGAGTCCCTCACCAACGAGATGGAGCGGCAGGCCCTCGAGTACATCCGGAAGATCGACGAGATGGGGGGCATCATCAAGGCCATCGAGCAGGGATTCCCCCAGCGCGAGATCGCCGAGGCCTCCTACCGGTATCAGAAGCAGGTGGAAGACGGGACGAAGACCATCGTGGGCATGAACCGCTACACCATGCCCGAGGAGATCCCCATCCCCCTGCTGAAGATCCCTCCGGAGGTGGAGGCCAGGCAGAAGGCCCGGCTGGCCGAGATAAGGCGCACGCGGGACGGCAAGGCAGTCCGGTCGGCCCTCTCCAACCTCACGGCCAAGGCTCGCACCCACGAGAACCTCATGCCCGCCATATTGGAGTGCGCCAGGGCCTACTGCACACTCGAGGAGACCGGCAACGCGATGAAGGAGGTCTTCGGCGAGTACAGGGAGAACAGCGTGATCTGATCCGCGGGGGGAGGCCGGCCATGGCAAGGTAGGGCCGGCATACCGCGGCCCGCGCCATCCTCCTTCTTGTCCATGAGGCGAATCGATGGAAGCGGCCCTGAGCGTCCTGGTGGGGATCGGCCTGGCGGCCGCCTGCGGCTTCCGAGTGTTCATCCCGCCGCTGGTGATGAGCATCGCCGCCATGGCCGGCCACCTGAAGCTCGCCCCCGGTTTTGAGTGGATCGGTACTTGGCCCGCACTCCTCGCCTTCGGCACGGCCACCCTGCTCGAGGTGATCGCCTACTACGTCCCCTGGCTGGACAACCTGCTGGACGCCGTCGCCACTCCCGCCGCAATAGTGGCGGGCATTCTAGTCACAGCCTCCGTAGTGCAGGAGATGAGCCCTTGGCTCCGCTGGAGCCTAGCCGTCATCGCCGGGGGGGCCGCCGCCGGGACGGTGCAGCTTCTCACGGTCAAGGCACGGGCGCTCAGCTCCCTGTTCACCCTGGGCGCCGCCAACCCGGGCGTGTCCACGGCGGAAGCGGGCGGGGCCACGCTGACCTCCCTGCTCGTTCTCCTCTTCCCCATCCTGGCGGCGGCGCTGCTGCTGGCATTCGGCCTCGGCGTCTGGCTGCTCCTGAGCCATCGCAGGTGAGGTATACTGGACCAGTTGGAGGAGGCACCATGGCCAAGCAGACGTTGAGGCTCCTGGTCGGCAAGGTGGGGCTGGACGGCCACGACCGGGGGGCCAAGATCATCGCCAGGGCCCTGAGGGACGCGGGCTACGAGGTCATCTACACGGGACTCCACCAGACCCCGGAGCAGGTGGTCGCCACCGCGCTGCAAGAGGACGTGGACGCCATCGGCCTCTCCATCCTCTCCGGCGCCCACGGAACGCTCTTTCCCAAGATCACCCGGCTGCTGAAGGAGAAGGGCGCCGAGGACGTGGTGGTCTTCGGCGGAGGGATCATCCCCGACGAGGACATCCCGGAGCTGCTGAAGGCGGGCGTCGCCAGGATCTTCACCCCCGGGACCTCCACCGCCGACGTGGTGCGGTTCCTCAAGGAGGAGGTAGAGCCCAGGCGCGCGCGGGTTTCCACTTGACACCGACGAGCGCCGTCGCCCTCGCCACAAGCCGGCCACCCGAGCAGCCACCCCGCTTCTTCCACCGCCGGCCATGTCCACCCGGCTGATCCTCGAAGCATCCGGTCTTCCCGAGGGAGGTCTGCACGTCGTCTTCGGCGATGCGGGCCGCCCTTTCACTCTCAGCCGCCTGGCCCTGGCCGAGTTGGAGAGGGCTATCGAGCGCTGGGAGGCGAGGGAGACGCTGCGGTGGGTGGCCTTCACCTCGGCCTCCCCGACTACATTCCTCGCGGGCGCGAATTTCCGGGAGCTGGGACAGCTCGGTGCGGAAGGGGCCGCGGACATCTCGCGCATGGGACAGCGGCTCTTCCGGAGAATGCGGGCGAGCCGGCTCTGGCTCGTGGCCTGCGTCCGAGGGGCCTGCATGGGCGGCGGGGTGGACTTCGCCCTGGCCTGCGATTACCGGGTGGCCGACCCTTCGGCCCGCTTCGCCCATCCGGGACCAAGCCTCGGCCTCATCACCGGATGGGGAGGAACGGCCTTCCTGCCGCGCCGGGGCACGCCCGGATCGGAGGCCCTGCTGAGGGCGAGGCGGCTCACGGCCGCGGAGGCGATGCGCGAGGGATGGATCGAAGAGGTGGCCCCACGCCCCCTCGTCAGGGCCGAGCTCCGGGCGCGACAGTCGAAGGGGACCGACCTGCCCCGGCTCAAGAGGCTGTGCCGCGCGGCGGACCTCCCCCTCTTCCCCGCCCTGCGCTACGAGCGGTGGATGGCCGTGGACCCCGCGGTCCAGCCGTGCTAGGCTCGGGAGGATCCGCGATTCAGGGGATGGGTGTGGCGCCATGACGGTCTGGGACGGTGTCATCCTGCTGGTGGCCGTGGCCTTGGTGCTCGGGGGCCTCTGGAAGGGCGCCCTTCGTCTGGCGCTCTCGCTGGTGGGGCTGCTCGCCGCTTTCCTGTTTTCAGGGCGCGTGGCCGACCTCCTGGAGCGGAATTTGGCCGGCAGGATGCCCCTCCTGGCTGGATCTCCGGCACGCATCGCGGCTTTCCTGCTCATTCTCGTGGGCTTCGTCCTGACCGGAATCCTCGCCAGCAAACTCGCCCAGGAGGCGGGTCTTGGGCCCCTGAACCGGCTGTTGGGAGCCATCTTGGGATTCCTGCTGGCCGTCTACCTCACGGGCGGCCTCGTGCAGGCGGCCGGCCGCGTCTCCCCCGCGCTTCGCGCCAAGGTGGAGGCGGGCCCCGTCGTGAGAACCATGGCCGGCTGGGCCATGGGCATCCGCGCGCTCGTGCCCGATCCCCCATTGGCGCCGGTCCCGGTTCCCAAGTCTCGTCCTTCGGAGACCGGAGGGAGGAGGCTATGAGCGGCCCCATGTTCCTCGGGCTGGTGCTGGCCGCCTTTCTGCTCGGATTGCTGGCCCTGCTGGGAGTCGTGCTCCGACGGCTCTCCCGCATCACCGGCGAAGAAAAGGGCAGGGCCGTCCTCCTGGAAGGCCTGCGGGGCGACCTGGTGGGCCGCGTCGACGGTCTGGAACGTCGCAATGCGGAACTGCAGACCATCCTGACCCAGCAGCTCGGCACCACCCAGCACCTCTTGGAGCAGAGGCTTTCAGGTCAGGAGCAGAGCCTGCGCGAGCAGCTCACCACACAGGCCGCCTCGCTCCAAAGCCAGACGGGCATCCTTCAGCGGCACATGGAGGGCACCCAGGCCACCCTCGCCCAGGTCACCGAGAAAATGGGGATGGTCCAGCAGACCTCGCTCCGGATGGCCGAACTGGGGAAGGACATCGAAGGCCTCCAGCGCCTGCTCCGGGCCCCCAAGGCACGCGGGGAGCTGGGAGAGCTGGGGCTAGAGACGATCCTGAGGGACATCCTGCCCAAGGACCGCGTGGTCTACCAGTACGCCTTCGCCGACGGCAGGAAGGTGGACGCCATGGTGCTTCTGGACAGGGGCCTCCTGCCCATCGACGCCAAGTTCCCCATGGAGGACTTTCAGCGGTACCTGGAGTCAGAAGAGGACGACCGACCGAAGGCACGAAGGGCGTTCCTGGCCAACCTCAAGAAGAAGATCGACGACATCGCCAAGCTCTACGTCCGCCCCGGCGAGGGCACCCTTCCCCTGGCCCTCATGTACCTTCCCGCCGAGTCCCTCTACTACGAGGCTTTCGTCGTCCATGTCCCGGAGGAGGAGGATCTCTGGCGCTACGCCTACGACCGATCCGTGTTGCCCCTGTCGCCGGGGACCCTGACGGCCTACCTGAAAACCGTCGCCCTGGGTCTCAAGGCCGCCGCCGTCGAACAGAACGCCCGGCAGGTCCTCGATCTCCTGGCCACCCTGGAGAGGGACCTTCGAGGCTTCGAAGGGGGATTCGAAACCCTCGGCCGTCACCTGGCCAATGCCCACCAGAAATACGACGAGGGCCAGCGGGCCCTGCAGCGCCTGTCGGGCCACCTGGAGCGGGCGCGGGATCTGGGGTCCGAAAGGCCCGGTGATTCGGGCGAATGAGACCCTGCCTGGATCAGCGCTTTGCACTGCGTGCGGTGCGATGTACAATGAATAGTGGGGATCCGATCATAGGAGCCGCCTCCGCGTCGAAGGAGACGACGAGATGCGCATAGCCGTCACGAGCATGGAGAAGTCCCTGGATGCACCCGTTTCACGCCGGTTCGGCCGCTCCCTCTACATCTTTGTGGCCGAAACCGAAACGCGCGTGGTCCGCATCATCGACAACGGCGCCTTCGCCGGCATGGGCCTGGGGGCAGGGGCCAAGACGGCCGAAATGCTGGCCCGCCTCGAAGTCTCCTGGGTGGCCACCGGCGAGATCGGCCGCGAGTCCTTTCAGATCCTTCAGAACAGCGGAATTCACGTGGTCACCTGCGCCAACGGCACCTGCCGGGAGGTGCTGGACCGCCTGGAAGCTGGAGGCCTGATCCCGTCGGAAAGGCCCACGGATCCCACGGGCTGCGCGGTCCCCAGCACCGACTGAACGCTCCTCCGCCCGAAGGAGCTGTGGGGCCCTGTCTCCCATCCCAGGCTCGTTGACCCTACAGCCGTTCGGTCCGTTGCGGCACACCATGTCAGGGGAGCCCGAAAGCCGCCATCGCGGGGCAAGAAGATCGGGGAACCCAAATTCCGCGATGGAATTGCACTCGTAGGAGCGCCGCCCCCGGCGCGACGGACCGTACGCGGGCACCGCATCCTGGTCGCGGGGTCACCCGGTTCGCGGCGAGGCGCCGCTCCTACGCAGCAGTTGAGCCGCTATCGCGGAATTGGGGGGGAAGAGATCGAGTGACCTTCGACCCCAGAGGGTTCACCGCGGCTCTCCACGAATGGGAATGGCCAGGACAGCCCCACCGGACCACCCTTCATCGCTGGCTCAAGGGCGGTCCTGGCAGCCTTGAACCCAGGCCTCGAAGACCGGGTGGAATGGTACTGGCCCCGCTCGTTCAGGTAGGCCTCCGTGTAGTTGATGACCCAAGGTGCCCGGACGCACGGCAGGCCGGTGGACTCGGGCAATACCAGGGCCAGGTATTCCATGACCCCCGGGTTCATGCTCCCGATGGGGATCAGCCTGAGCGGAGTCATTCTCGTACGAGGAGCCCGTAGCGTTTGATCTTGTTGTAGAGGGTCGCCCGGTCGATGCCCAGGACGCGGGCCGACTTGGAGATGTTCCCGCCGGTCTCCGCCAGGACCCTCTGGATGTGGATCTTCTCCACTTCGGACAGGGGGAGGCCCGAGGAGCCCTCGGAGGCGGCGGACCTATGAAGCGGCAGGTGCTCGGGCAACAGTTCGTCGCCCTTGCAGAAAATGACCGCCCGCTCGATGGAGTTCTCCAACTCCCGCACGTTTCCAAGCCAGGAGTGCTGGGAAAGCAGGGCCATGGCGGAAGCCGAGATGCCCCGGATCGGCCGGTTCATCTTCCGGGCGTACTTCTGGAGGAAATAACCGGCCAGCATCGGGATGTCCCCAGACCGCGCCTTCAAGCTCGGCAACACGATGGGAAAAACGTTCAGGCGGTAATAGACGTCCTCGCGGAAGCTCTTCTCGGCCACGCGCGCCTCGATGTCGCCGTTCGTCGCGGCGATGAGCCGGAAGTCCACCTTGATGGGCTTGGTGCCGCCGAGTCGGGTGATCTCCGTCTCCTGGAGCACCCGGAGGAGGTCGGTCTGGGTCTTGAGGCTGACGTCCCCGATCTCGTCCAGGAAGAGCGTGCCGCCATCCGCTAGCTCGAACTTCCCCTTGTGCCGGAACTGCGCGCCGGTGAAGGCCCCCTGCTCGTGTCCAAAGAGCTCGCTCTCCAGGAGACCTTCGGGCAGGGCGCCGCAGTTCACGGTGACGAAGGGCATGAACCGTCGCGGGCTGGCGGCGTGGATGGCCCTGGCCACGAGCTCCTTCCCGGTTCCGCTCTCGCCGCGGATGAGCACCGTCGTGTCCGTGGGCGCCACGTTCTTGATCAGCTCGACCACGTCCTGGATGGGCTGGCTTTCGCCGATGATGTCCTTGAAGGGGGTCAGCTCTTCGATCTGCACTTTCAGGGAGAGGTTTTCTTTCTGGAGGAGCCGCCTCTCGGCCGCGTTGCGCACCAGGCGTTCCAGCTCCTCCGGGTCGATGGGCTTGGTGACGTAGTCAAAGGCGCCCAGCTTCAGCGCGCGGACCGCCGTGTCCACGGACGCGTAGGCGGTCATGAAGATGATGATGGGGTTCTCCTGGTGCTCCTTGATCGTCTCTTGCAGTTCCAGGCCATCCATCCCGGCCATCTTGATGTCCAGAAGGAAGATGTCGAAACGCTGCCGGCCCATCTTGGCGAGCGCCTCCTTGCCGCTGGCGGCCACCTCGGTCTCGTATCCGGAATCCCGAAACCAGGCCTGGAGCGAGTCCCTCACGCTGAACTCGTCGTCCACGACCAGGATGCGGATGGGAGTGGTCATTCCGGCACCTCCTTCGGCGAAGCCCCTGCCTGCGGCGGCAGAACGGGGAAATGGAGGGTGAACTCGGAGCCCTTGCCCACCGTGGACTCCACGTCGATGCGGCCCCCGTGGCGCTGGACGATGCTGTAGACCACCGCGAGCCCGAGGCCCACGCCATGGACCTCCTCCTTGGTGGAGAAGAAGGGCTCGAAGATGTGCTCCAAGGTCTCGCTGTCTATCCCGACACCCGTATCCTCGACCCGGACCCAGACACCCTTCTCCCCCTCCTCCGATCCCGTGGAGACGATCAGGGTTCCTTCCGAAGGCATGGCCTCGCAGGCGTTGATGAAGACGGCCAGCAGCGCCTGAATCACCTGTTGGCCGCTGCAGTGGATGCGGGGCAACCGCTCCTGCAAATGGGTGTTCACGGTCACCGATTGAAGGTCGAGACGGTGGCGGACGAGCCGAAGAGCTTCCGCAGTGAGCCCGCTGATGTCCTGGGGTTCGAGCTTGATGGGCGACTTGCGGGAGAACTGGAGCAGGGAATTCACGATCTCCCCGCAGCGGGTGGCCTCGCTCTCGATGAGTTCCAGGTACCGGTGCTCCTCTTCCCCGACGCCCGGTTCCTTGATGGCGCGTTTCTGGAGAAGTTTGGCGTAGGTCCGGATCCCCGAGAGCGGGTTGTTGATCTCGTGGGCGATCACCGCCGTCAGCCGCCCCACCGTGGCCATTCGGTCGATCCGGAGCATGTGCTCCTGGGCCTGGCGCAATTCGGCGGTCTTCTCCTCCACCTTGGACTGGAGGGTCCGGTTGTAGTGCCTGACCACCTCCATGGCCTCCTTCAACCGGCGCGTCATATCGTTGAAAGATTGGGCCAGTGCTCCCAACTCGTCTCGGGATCGCACCAGAATGGGATGATCCATGTCGCCGTCGGCCACCCGCCTGGTGCCGGCCATGACCGCCTTGAGCGGCCTGTCCACGAGGATGAACACGAAGAGGAAGGCGACCAGGGCGACGATCAGCACGTTGAAGGCCACGCCAATGAGGGCTCGGTTTCTCAGACCCGCGATGGTGGAGTCCACATCCTTGAGAGAAACGTCCACGTCCAGCACGCCCAGTATCTGCTGGTTGGAGGGATGATAGTGGCAGGGAGCATTGTAGCAGGCGGGCTCGTTGTCGATGGCGTTGATCACCCCAACGACGCGGCCCCCCGTCGGTTCCCTGAAGACGCGGACGCGGTCGGGCCGGTTCAGCCGGGTGAGCGGTTGGCCCTCCTGATGGCAGGCGAAACAAGCCTCGGCCTTCTTGTCTACCGAATGGCCGATCTCCGCCTTGTCGGTCGAATAGACCACGAGCCCCTGCTCGTCATAGATCCGGAGCCTCACGATGCCCGGCTGGGTTCCGATGCTATCCATGATCTTGTAGATCTCGTCGCGGCTGTTGTTGAGCATGGCGAAGCGCGTGGAGCGGTGGACCACATCCGTCACCCGGTCCGCCTCCTGGACCATGAGCCGCTCCAAGGCACGGCGATGGAAGTAAGCGCTCAGAAGGCACAGGCTTCCCGAGATCACCACCACCGTCCCGATGAGGGCGACAGCGAGCTTGAAAGTCAGCCCCGGGAACCGCCACCTCCCGTCCATCCGGACTCCTCTGGACGCTCCCACTTGGGCGGCGCCCTGGCGCTCTCTTCTCGTCCAGGCGATGCGAGTCACTACACCCTCTCGGAGCATCCAGAGATCGCGCGCTCGTCACCGCGTGAACGGTGGTAAGGAACCCCCCATCGGCGCGCTAGAGTTCCGGCGCTCGGTTCACGACCTTGAAGGCGAAGGCCATCATAGCCAGGCAGACCACGGAGAGACCGCTCATCAGCCAGAAATAGGGCCCAGGCTGGAGCTGCAAGGGGAAGGCATTCTGAATGCCCGGCGTGATCCACATGCGCCCCAGGTACCCGGCGAGAAAGCTTCCCACGCCGCTGGCCGCGAACCACATGCCCATCATGAGGGATTGGTACCGGGGCGGGGCCACCTTGGTGACGTAGGAGAGCCCCATGGGACTCAGGCAGAGCTCGGAGAGGGTCATCGCGCCGTAGAAGGCTACGAGCCAGTAGGGGCTGACGGGCGAATGGCCGTGCGAGAATCCCGCGGCGGCGGCCACCATGATCAAGAAGGAGACCACGCTCAGGAAGAATCCCCACTGCATCTTGCCCGAGGTGGAGGGCTCCATCTTCCGGCGGTTGAGGAAGCCCCACAGCCAGACCAGCACCGGCGTGAACGCGATGATGAAGATGGGGTTTATGGACTGGTACCACTCGATGGGCATGGTGTACGCGCCCATCCTTACGGGCTGGGTGTAGTCCCGGGCCCAGAGGTTCATCACGTCCCCGTACTGCATGTAGACGGCCCACCAGAGGATGATGATCCCGAAGACGGCGTAGAGGGCCCACATCCGCATCCAGAAGGCGTGCCGGTCCTTGGGCTCCCGGGCGCTCACGAAGCCGCTCGTCCCCGTCGCGGTGGTGTCCGCGTGGGCCACGTACTTGTTGAAGGAGATCAGGATCACGGTCGAGAGTATCATGCCCAGACCCGCCGCGAAGAAGGCCCAGCGGAAGCCGTAGGCCACCTGGAGCCAGCCCGCCACGAGGGGCGCGATGAAGGCCCCCACGTTGATCCCCATGTAGAAGATGTTAAAGGCGGAATCGCGCAGGGGGCTGTCGTGCTCGTACAGGTTCCCCACCATCGTGGAGATGTTGGGCTTGAAGAAGCCGCCGCCCATGATCAGGAACACGAGGCCCGGATAGAAGAGGGAGACACTCGTCGTGGCCAGGAGGAACTGGCCGATGGCCATGAGGAGGGCTCCGATGTACACCGTCTTCCGGCAGCCCAGATACCGGTCCGCGATCCACCCTCCCAGCAGGGGCGTGATGTAGATAAGGCCGGAGTACCACGCGTACATCACGTGGGGATCGAAGAAGGGCAGGACCTTCAGCTTCGCGTAGTGCGCCGGCTCGGTCATGTAGAGCACGAAGACGGCGAACATGGTGTAGAAGCTGAATCGCTCCCACATCTCCGTGAAGAAGAGGACGTACAACCCCTTGGGATGGCGCGGCTTAGGCATGAACGGCTCCTTGTCGGGCGAGGGGTGAGAGCGGGACGTGGATGGGGCGGCGGCTTGTCGGCATCGCGGGAGGGAACCCATTCGTCCGTCGCAAGGTCCCTCCCTCAGGGGACAATCTGGATCCGGCAGGGGGCGGAGCGAAACGTTCCGATCCACCAGAACCTCTGGCTTCGGCTTCGGCAGGCCTCCTCGAAGCGCTCGGAAGCTCTCGGCGGCACGGCCAGCAGGAGCCCCCCCGAAGTCTGGGCGTCGGCGGCCATGAGAAGGTGGTGGTCCTGGAAACCCGGCGGAGAGCCCACGTGGGGAATCACGAGGTCCCTGTTGGCGTAAGTACCGCCGGGCACGTTCTGCTCCAAGGCCTGCCGTTCCACCCCGTCGAAGAACGGCAGCGAGGAAAACCGGATTTCCGCCCCGACCTCCGCCTCCCTGCACATTTCCAGCAGGTGGCCCAGGAGCCCGAACCCCGTGACGTCGGTCGCGCCGTGAAGGCCCGATTCGAGCGCGCACTCGGCGGCGACAGCGCTCAGGGAGCGCATGGACTCTACCGCGGGCGCGTACTCGGATTCGGAAAGGTCCCCCGCCTTGTAAGCCGTGGCCAGAATGCCGGTTCCAAGAGGCTTGGTCAGGGCGATGCGATCTCCCGGCTTCGCCCCTCCCTTTCGCAGGAGGCTTTCGACCCGGGCCTCGCCGATGACGGCCAGGCCGTACTTGGGCTCCGCGTCGTCGACGGTGTGCCCTCCCACGATGAGGCAGCCCGCCTCCACCGCCTTGTCGGAACCGCCCTTCATGATCTGGAGCATCTCGTCGATGCGGTGTTTCCGGCTTGGAAAGCTCATGAGGTTGAGGGCCAGCTTGGGGCGCCCCCCCATGGCGTAGACGTCCGAAAAGGCATTGGCGGCCGCGATCTGCCCGAACACGTAGGGATCGTCCACCACCGGCGTGAAGTAATCCGCGGTGAACAGCAGGACCCTCTCCGCGTCCAATAGATAGGCCGCGGCGTCCTCCACGTGCCCCGAAGGGGTCAGGAGGTTGGGGTCCGTCATGGGGGGTAGCTGGCGGAGGACCTCCGCCAGGTCCAGTGGACTGGTCTTGCAGGCTCAGCCGGCGCCGTGGCTGAGCTGCGTCAGGCGTCCAACGGGCGGCCTGGTGTCGCTCATCCGAGTTCCTCCCCTACGGTTCCCAAATCACTCGCTCGTCCACCGATTCCATCGTCCGTCAGTGCTCCGGCTTGGGCACCGGAAGGGGTGGCGGTGGTGGTGGAAGCTGCTGCAGCAGATCCGTCGCGAGGGGCTGGATGAGAATGTCGCCCAACCCGTCCAAGCTGGCCGATGGGTCACCCGCCACCGAGAGCAGCAGGGGGCGGGCCTCTTCCACCCTGTTCAGTTGAATGAGCGCCACGGCCCGAAGATACGACCAGGCGGCCCAAGCGGGCTCCCCCGAGCTCTGTGCGCCGAGTATGTCCAGGTCCTTGAGGGCTTGGTCGGGGCGTCCCAGGTTCAGGTCCGCGCACGCCAGATTCAGGACCGCCGGGCGCTTTTCGAAGGTGGACTCGGCCCCCAGGACGGCCTGCCTGGAGAGCAGCCAGAGCCGCCTGTAGGGGAACGAAGAACCCCCGTAGACCTGCACCACGAAGGCCTGATCGGCCCGGAAGTGCCAGGTCCTCTCCTGGCCCTTGTGGAGATAACGAATGGTCGGATTCTGACCCCCTGCCAGGGCCTTGCTGGCTGCAGCGGCAGTGGGAGTGAGGGTTGTATCGACGCCCAGCAAGACATCGCCGGGGGAGGGACCCGACGGGTCGCCCACGCCACGAACGAACGTGGGGCCTGCAGCCCCCGGAAGGTCGGCCACGCTCACCACCTCCTCGGCCGACGGGTGGATGAGCGGCCGGTCCACGGGTTCGAGGGCCGCGGCGGCCTCCTCGTGGGAACCCAGCACCCTGCTGAACTCATCGTACCCAGGAATACCGGGGACGAAGAGCCTCAGGGTGACTCGGACAGCCGCTCCTTGAGAGGAACCCGCCGGTGCGAGCTTGCCGACGAGCAGCCCCTGGCACTTGTACTTTTCGCAGAGCTCCCGAACGGTCGCCGAGACCTCCTGCGGATCAACCCCGGGGACGAAGAAGGTGTCCGGGAGCATAGGGTTCTTTTCCTTGGAAAGGACGGCGTTGAAGAGCTTCATGGTGCCCACCGCCTCGTTCATCTTCCCCTGCAGGCCCTGGATCTGGTCAGGAGTTACGTCCTGCACGCGGGTCAGCCCGATCCACAGGAGGGTGGGTCTCAGGACGGCCGTGACCTTAAACGGACTCTGGTCGGGGATGTCCAGCTTCGCCCGGTACTCCCCCACACCCGCCTTTTGCACGAGGAGATCGTGCTCTCCGATGCAGAAGTTCTGTAGGCTCAGAGGCGTGATCCCCACCTGCTGGCCGTCCAGCGTGACCTGGGCCCCCGTGGGATGGGAGGCAATCTCCAGGTTCACGCTCCGCTGCTCGAGGGAAATGGGCCGGATGAAGCCGACGGAGTTTCTGACCTTGTCCAGGGTCACGGTCATGACGAAGTCCCGGGTGAGGTAGCACTGGTGGGACAAGGTCACCTTGTGTTCGCCAGGAGGGAGATAGAGGGCTGGGATAACGTAGACCGACCCCGGATCCACCTTGTTTTCGCTGGCGAACTGGGCCCAGTCCCGCTGAGCCGAAGCGGCCTTATCGGCCCTGCCGGCCGGCTTTCCATCGATGAGGAGCTCGGTGCCCTGCGGCTGCACGAAGAAGTAGATGGAGCGGGCGTTGGGCACCAGCCGGATATTCACGGGGACGGTCGTGCCGATTTCGACGTTGACCTCCTGCTCCTGGGGCGTGTAGCCCGGATGCGTAACTCGAAGGACATGCAGACCCTTGAGCACCGGAAAGCTCCGGGGATAGTCCGTGCCGAGCTGTCTTCCGTCCACGGTGACCACGCTGTCCTCCGGATCCACCGACAGGGCCAGCGTCCCGGTCAGGGAGGTCCTGACGTCCTCAAAGAACTTCTGGATCTTGGGGGAGCGCGTCACCGTAAAGGGATATTCGGGGCGCAGCTGGATCAGCCGCGTGAAATCCTGCTTGGCGTCGTCCAATTGGCCGAGGTTGTAGGCGCAGACACCTTTCAGCTCCAGCACCCGTTCGAGCAGCGTTTCGTCGCTCGGCTGAAGCCGCCCCGTCTGTTCCCATTTGGTCAGGGTGTCGTCCAGGGGATTCAGAAGCTGGAGCGCCTGAGGAAATTTGAAGGCGTGATAAGAATCCTGCGCCTTTGAGAATGTCTCCTGGAGGGCGCCGATCTCCTGGACCACCACCTGGCCCCCCAGGGCCAGAGGCAGGAGCCCTGCGACCGCGAGAAGAGCGAAGAGCAGTCTCCTCACAGCGCGATCCTCCCCACCGTTCCACTCTTCTCGTCCAGCACGACCACGGAATCAAGGCCGTCCCAGCCCAGGGCGCTCACGCGCGTGGCCTCCCCGGTGGCCGACAGGTAGCGTCCATCGCCGGAGAACAGCACGGCACGGCGGCCTCTTCCGTCCAGCAGCATCACGTCGCCGGCGAAATCCACCTCCATCCCCTCCATCCGCCGGACGGGGTGGCCCACCGCGGCCGGGTCGATGTCCCTGAGGGGGCTCATGTCGGCCCGGTAGACGTGCACGGCCTGTGTGCTCTTATCGGCGATGTAGATGCGCCCGGCCATGTCCACGCGCACCCAGGCGGGATTGCGGAGGCTCAGGGCCACGCTGCCCTGGGTGTTTCCGTGGCGGTCGAGGCGATACAGCCTTCTGGCTCCACGGTCCAGGAGTATGAGGCTCCCCTCGGGCGAGGCGGCCACCGACACCGGCTTGTCCAGCCCGGCCGGAATCGGGACAACCGCGTCCCCCCAGAGAATCTGGCTCTCTCCCAACGCCACCACCTTTCCCGCCTCGTCCAGGGTCACATCCTTGCCCCTGGCCAGGGGTGTCGAACTCAGTTGCCGCCCCGTCCGATCGGTGCGGATCAGCGCGTTTTCCGTGAGGATGTACACGGAGCCATCCGGAGCGGGCTCAATTCCCACCACCCTACGGGCAACGGAGCGGTCGAGAGGGGGTATGGAAGTGGGTTCGACGGTCAGGACGGCAGGCGGCGGCGAGGGACCCAGGCGTTGCATCACCGCCTGCGCCATCTTCAGCGCCCGGGGGTCCGATGCACCCAGGGAGGCGAGGCAGTCCGCCATGCGCATGGGGCGGTCGAGGGCGAGGTACACGCGGGCGCAAAGATCCAGCCACGAAGCGGAATTTCCTTCCTCGGGCTGCGCCAGGAGCACCAGCCGGTAGGCCCGTTCGGCCCGTCCGGAGTAAAGGGCCAAACGCGCCGCCGGCAGGAGGTCCTCCGTGGACGGACGGTTCTCCGGCGAGGGCGGGTAGGTGGAGATCTGCCCGGTGGCCGCCACTCCCAAGAGGAGCGCGGCTGACAGGCTAAGGGCTTTCCACGCCGCCCTTGTCGAAATCCACCACCCGGCTTTGGTCACCCGGCACAAGGGTCCAGGAGAAGCTGACCCGCTTGCCCGACGGGCTGACCACCCGAAAGTGATGGCGCCCGACCGCCAGGGGCGTCGTGCCGTTGAGAGGAAGCTCCTCCAGGAAGCGCCCATCTACATAGACCTTTCCGTCGTTAATGGGCTTCCCGTACAGGAAGACGCGACCGGTTTCGAATGGCCCCACTCGGATTCGGACCTTGCCGCCTCCGGGCACATCCACCTTCTGCCCGCGGCTTCCACGCAAGACCGGATCCACGAAGGTCAGGTCGTGCTCGCCCGCCGCCAGATCAAGATTCTGTCCGGACGAGCCCAGAAGGCGATCACCTTCATAAACCTGGATTTTACCAGAGGCCGACTCCACCCGCAACGTGCCCGTGGGCGGCACCTCCTTCAGGGCAAGTTCCACGGAGGCCTCTCGGGAGGGGTCCACGCGCACCTCCTTCCGCTGCCACCCCTTGAGCACGAGGGCCAGGGTGAACGGCGCGCAGTCTTGGCGGGGCAGCTGGGCCGGCGTGGTGAGCCCCGTCTCCTTCCCGTCCACGATCACCTGGGCCCCCGCGGGCGTGGAGGTGACGGGGACCTGATAAGGGCCCGGGGCAAGCTTCAGCCGGATGGGGGAGGGAGTACCGGCGGTCAGCTCCGTGCGGGCGCTCAGACACCCTAGGCGGGCTTCGAGAATCCGCGGACGCTGGCCCGCCCCCGGCGCCAGCACGGCCCTGGTCGGCTGACCATCCACGAAGAGCTTGGCGCCGGGCGGATCGGTCACCACCGTCAGGGCCCTCGGAAGCATCTGGTGTGAAGGACCCCCCGCTATCCCGATCCCCTTCCCCGAGTCGCGCTGCTGGAGGAAGCCCCGCGCGACCCAGGCCGCTCCGACGAGCGCCACGATGAGGGCGATCAGCCCGATGGCCTTCCAGGGGGCACTGAAGTGCTTGCGCCGCCTTCTGATGCCGCTCGAGGGCGGAGGGGGGAGGTAGTCGTCGTGCCGCAAACCGGAGGACGGCAATTCCTCGCGCGGGCTCGGTGCGGCCTGTGGTTCGACGTACCGCTGGAGGGCCTCCCCAAAGGACTTCGCGGTGGGGAAGCGGTCCTCCACATTCTTGGCCAGGGCGCGATGGAGGACGGCACTGAGGTATTCCGGCAGGGCGGGGTTGATCTCCCTCGCCGGCACGGGGTCGCTGTGGAGGATGCGGTAGATGACGGTGGAGATCTCTTCGCCCTGAAAGGGCCTCTCACCCGTCAGGAGCTCATACAGCACGACTCCCATGGAGAAAACGTCCGACCGGCCATCCAGCAGTTTCCCCTCGATCTGCTCCGGCGACATGTAGTGGGGAGTCCCCACGACCATGCCGGTCTGGGTCAGAGAGGCGCCCTGCTGCCTGGCCACGCCGAAATCCATGACCTTCAGCGTCTCCCCGTCCACGACCATGAGGTTGGAGGGCTTGATGTCGCGGTGCACGATGCCGTTCCGGTGGGCGTAGTGGAGGGCGGCCAGCCCTTGCCCCACCAGCATGAGAGTCTTCTCTACGGGCAGAAGAGTCTTGGCGGAACAGAAGCGGTCCAGGAGGACTCCCTCCACATACTCCATGGCGATATAGAGCACGCCCCGGTCCTCGAAGACGTCGAAGATCGTCACGATGTTGGGGTGGAGGAGCTTGCCGGCGGCCTGGGCCTCGCGCAGGAACCGCGCCTTGCTCTCCGCGATCTCCTCGGGACGGGCCCCCTCCAGGGGCCGCACGGTCTTGAGGGCGACGCGGCGGCCGATCTGGGGGTCGTAGGCGAGATAGACCACGCCCATCGCCCCCCGCCCGATGATTTCGCGAATTTGGTACCGTCCCACCTGACCCTGCTCTGCCATGCCACCTCACGCCTTTTCCATCATCGCACAACAGGCCCGCTGGGTGCACCCGAGGGTCCGCCCCTTGTCCTGCGATGGAGGGTGGAGGCAGGGAGGAGTGAGGAGTGGGGAGTGAGGAGTGGGGAGTGAAAAGTGAAAAGTAAGAAGTGAGAATTAAGAAGTGAAGAGATGCGCCACCCCTGGCTTTCCTGTTCCACCCGTCACCATTCCCCCTGTGTCTCGGCGCGGTCCACCCCAATTCCGCGATAGCGGCTCAACGCCTGCGTAGGAGCGGCGCCTCGCCGCGAACCGGGTGACCCTGCGACCAGAATGCGGTGCCCGCGTACGGTCCGTCGCGCCGGGGGCGGCGCTCCTACGAGTGCAATTCCATCGCGGAATTTGGGGCCCCTCCTATACTTGACAACACAATACTAAAGAATTATATTGGCGTTCTACTTAGATCTTGAGCGGAGAGGTCATCCTATGCGTTGGGAACAGTTCACGGAAAAGGCGAGGGAGGCCCTGGAGGCCGCGTCCCAGAAGGCCGCCAGCGAGCGGAATCCCGAAGTCGCTCCCGAACACCTCGTCCTCGCCCTGGTCTCCCAGGAGGGGGGCGTCGTGCCTGCCCTGCTGGAACGGCTCCAGGTTGACCCCCTCGCCCTCAAGAACCGGCTGCAAGAGACCATCGACAGGCTCCCCAAGACCCACCAGGGTCAGGAACCCGCCCTTTCCCGGCCGGCCATCCAGATCCTGGAGGCCGCCATGGGGCAGGCCAAGTTCTTCAAGGACGACTTCGTCTCCACCGAACACGTCCTTCTGGCCGCCCTGGAGGCCACCGGAACCGGGGCCTCGAAGATCCTCCTTTCCCTCGGGCTCCGGAGGGACGGCCTCCTGAAGGCGCTTCAGGACGTGCGAGGCTCGCAGCGGATCACCGACCCGAACCCGGAGGGCAAGTATCAGGCCCTCAAACAGTACGGCCGCGACCTGACGGAGATGGCCCGCCTGGGCAAGCTGGACCCCGTCATCGGGCGTGACGCCGAGATCCGGAGATTGACCCAGATCCTGGCGCGCCGCACCAAGAACAATCCCGTCCTGGTGGGCGATCCAGGGGTCGGAAAGACGGCCATCGTGGAGGGCCTCGCCGGACGGATGGCCGACGGCGACGTGCCCGAATCCCTCATGGACAAGCGGCTCGTCCAGCTCGACCTGGCGGCCCTCATCGCGGGCACCAAGTTCCGCGGGGAGTTCGAGGACCGCCTCAAGGCCGTCGTGAAGGAGATCACGGCCAGCGAAGGCGACATCATCCTCTTCATCGACGAGCTCCACACCCTCGTGGGGGCGGGCGCGGCCGAGGGGGCCATGGACGCCGCCAACATCCTCAAGCCGGCCCTCGCCAGGGGAGAGTTGCACGCCATCGGGGCCACCACCATCAGCGAATACCGCAAGCACATCGAGAAGGACCCCGCCCTGGAGCGGCGCTTCCAGCCCGTCTACGTGGGCGAGCCCACGGTGGAGGACTCCATCGCCATCCTCCGGGGCCTGCGGGAGCGCTTCGAGGTGCACCACGGGGTCCGGATCCGCGACGCGGCCATCGTGGCAGCCGTGACGCTCTCCCACCGGTATCTCCACGACCGACACCTGCCGGACAAGGCCATCGATCTGGTGGACGAGGCCGCGGCGCGCCTGCGCATCCAGGTGGACTCCCTGCCTTACGAACTCGACGGCCTCCAGCGGCGCATCGCCTCCCTGCAGATCGAGAAGCAGGCCCTGCTCCGAGAGCGAGACTCGGCCTCCAAGGCCAGGCTTTCCGAGCTGGAGGGCGAGCTCGCCTCCCTCGAAGAGGAGGCCAAGGCCATGCGCACCCGGTGGCAGGCCGAGCGCGAGGCCATCAAGCGGATCCAGGAGCTCAAGCGGGATGGCGAGGCCCTCCGCGGCGAGGCGGAGCGCGCCGAGCGGCTGGGGAATTACGACGAGGCGGCCCGCCTGAAGTACGGGCGCCTGCCCCAGATCGAGGCCTCCCTCCAGGAAGCCCAGGAGCGACTCAAGGGGCTCCAGAAAGACCGGCCCCTCCTGAAGGAGGAGGTGGAGGAGGAGGACATCGCCGAGGTGGTCTCGGCCTGGACGGGCATACCCGTGGCCAAGATGCTCGAGGGAGAGCGCAGCAAGCTGCTCAAGATGGAGGAGAGGCTCCGGCTCAGGGTGGTGGGCCAGGACGAGGCCCTCGCCGTGGTTTCGGACGCCGTGAGGCGATCCCGGTCGGGGCTGTCCGACCCGCGTCGGCCCATCGGCTCCTTCCTCTTCATGGGCCCCACGGGCGTGGGGAAAACCGAGCTCTGCAAGGCCCTGGCCGAATTCCTCTTCGACGACGAGAAGGCCGTCGTCCGCCTGGACATGAGCGAGTACATGGAGAAGCACGCCGTGGCCCGGCTCATCGGCGCGCCGCCCGGCTACGTGGGGCACGAGGAGGGCGGACAACTCACGGAGGCCGTCCACCGGAGACCCTACAGCGTGGTGCTCCTGGACGAGGTCGAGAAGGCCCACCCCGACGTCTTCAACGTCCTGCTCCAGGTGCTGGACGACGGGCGGCTGACGGACGCCAAGGGCCGAACCGTGGACTTTTCGCAGACCATCCTGGTGATGACCAGCAACATCGGCTCGCGCTGGATCCAGGAGCTGGCCCAGAGCGATCCGGAGGGCATGCGCGACAAGGTTTTCGCGGAGCTGAAGGCCACCTTCCGGCCCGAGTTTCTGAACCGACTGGACGAGGTCGTACTCTTCCGGTCCCTGAGCCGGGAGGACATCCTGGGCATCGTGGAGATCCAACTGGCCCTGCTGGCCAAACGGCTGGCCGAGCGGGACTATCACCTGGAGGTCACCGAGGAGGCCAAACGGTTCCTGGCCGAGGTGGGGTACGACCCCGTGTACGGAGCGAGGCCGCTTCGGAGGGCCATCCAGCGGCATGTGGAGAACCCTCTGTCCAAGGCCGTCCTGGCTGGGCGGTTCGCCCCCGGCGCCCGGATTCGGGTCACTCGCGCGGGGGACGACCTGGCCTTCGAAACCGCCGGGGAGGTGGTACAGTAAGAGGTGTCCCGCCCGGCTCCGATGGCCGAGGCGGGGTTGATGCGGCGGGCTTGATCCGGATGGATCGCCGGCGTACGGGGTGATCAGGAGGTTTTGGCATCGTGCGGAACATCGTCCCCCGAGGCACCGGTTCGACGAGTTAGAGATCTTCCGGTCCGGCATCCCCGTCTTCCCCTTTGGAGGTCTACGATGGGCAACTGGTTGAAGACCATGGTTCTCTTCGTCGCTCTGGCGGCGGTACTCATGCTCATTGGCGGCGCCGTGGCCGGCCGGACCGGCATCGCCGTGGCGCTCCTCATCTCGCTCGCCATCAATTTCTTCTCCTACTGGTTTTCCGACCGAATGGTGCTCGCCGCTTATCACGCCAAGGAGCTGAGCGAGGCCGAAGCCCCGAGGGTGCACGCCATCGTGGCGCAGCTCAGCCAGACGGCCCACATCCCCAAACCGAAGATCTACAGGATTCCCGATGACTCGCCCAACGCCTTCGCCACGGGGCGCAACCCTCAGCACGCCGTCGTGGCGGTCACGGACGGCATCATGCAGCTCCTGGACGAGGAGGAGCTGAAGGGGGTCCTCGGACACGAACTGGGTCACGTGATCCACAGGGACATCCTCATCGGAACCGTGGCCGCGGCCATCGCCTCCGCCATCATGTTCATCGCCTCCATCGCCCGCTGGGGGCTGATCTTCGGCGGGTATGGCGGCCGCAACCGCAATGACGGCAACCCGCTGGCCCTGCTGGTGGCGGCCATCGTGGCGCCGCTCGCCGCCCTCCTCATCCAGATGGCCATCTCCCGCTCCCGGGAGTACGGGGCCGACGAGGAGGGGGCCCACCTGGCGGGAAATCCTTACGGGTTGGCCAATGCCCTGAAGAAGCTCCAGACCGTCTCCATGCGCGTGCCCCTCCAGGCTACGCCGGCCACGGCTCACATGTTCATCGTCAAGCCCTTCACCGGCCGCAGCCTGATGAACCTGTTCTCGACCCACCCGCCCATCGAGAAGCGCATAGCCCGCCTCATGGAGCGCCGTGGCTGAACCCATTTCGAGGGTGCCGACCGATACGGGCGCCCCCCTTTGACCTGGAGCGACTCTATGAACCATCGTGCCCAAGCGTGTTGGATCTTCCTGGCCGCGTCCGCCCTCTCCTTCGCCTCGTGGGCCGGACTGCCGCCGGTCAACGGCCGGGCCATGCGGGAAACCCAGGTGGTCCGCGTGGTCCGCGAGGTGAGTCCGGCCGTCGTTTACATCTCCTGCCAGCAGCGCGTCCAGAACCCCTTCGCGGGAGGCTTCTGGGACCTCTTCGGAAACGATTCGCCCTTCACGCCTCCGGCCCAGGAACAGAACTCCCTCGGTTCGGGAGTGCTCGTGGACCCCAGCGGCTACATCCTGACCAACGAGCACGTCATTCTGGGCGGGTCCAAGATCCGCGTGACCCTCACCACTGGCAAGGAGTACCCCGCCCGAGTGGTGGGCACGGCCCCCGAGTCCGACCTGGCCCTTCTCAATATCCAGGGGGACAAGCCCTTCCCCGTGGCCCAGCTCGGCCGTTCGGATGATCTGATGATCGGCGAGACCCTCATCGCCGTGGGCAACCCCTACGGCTTGTCCAACACCGTGACCGTGGGCGTGCTCTCGGCCACGGGACGGACCGTGGAGGATGGGAAGCGGACCTACTCGGACTTCCTCCAGACCGACGCCGCCATCAACCCGGGCAATTCGGGAGGCCCGCTCTGCAACATCCTGGGACAGGTCATCGGCATCAACACCGCCATCATCCGGAACGCCCACGGCATCGGCTTCGCCATCCCCATCGACCGGGCGCGGCGGGTCATGGAACAGCTGCGGACCTACGGAAGGGTGCAGTCCCTGTGGCTGGGCTTTCTGCCTCTGGACCCCAGCGACTCCTACATGCGACGGATGCACGTCAACTACGGCGTCGTAGTAGCCCGCACGTACCGCTTCGCCTACCCCCAGGACGAGGTCCGGCAGGGCGACCTGCTCACCGGGCTGGACGGCAAGCGTCTCGATAGCACCGGTGACTTGAACGCCAAGCTGGCTCTCCTTTCCGCGGGACAGCCGGTGCGTCTGGACGGCTACCGCGACGGACAACCCTTCTCGGCCACGCTCAGGGCCAAGCCCATGCCCGACCGCCTGACGCCGGGCATGGCCTGGGAGCTGCTGGGACTCAGGCTCGAACCGGGCCGAGGAGGCCTGACCGTGGTCTCGGTCCGGCCAAACTCGCCCGCCGATGCCACGGGCCTGCGCGCCGGGGACACGGTCCTGGCGGTGGAGGACCAGGCGGTCCCCACGGAGGAGGACTTCCTGACCAAGGCCCGGAGCGCCCTCGGCTCCACGGGCCTGCTCATCAGCGTGGGCAGGGGCCCCTGGACCTATTACGTGACCCTGAACCTCATCGGCGGTTAGGACAGTTGAAGAGGGAGAACACCATGAGCACGCCCAAGCAGGTGGCCCACCCGTCGGGGGCGGAGAGTCATGACCACAAGGACCCCGTCTCCATCGTGGATCGCCGCCGGGTGGGGCGGGACGACGAGACGCCTTCGGCCGAGCCCAACCTGAAGCCCTCCTACGTCGAGCAGCTCGAGGAGCGCGTGCGAAAGGCGGAGGCGACGCTCAAGGCCAAGGTGGAGGCCCTGGAAGAGGAGGCCAGGCGCTCGCGGGGGCGCGTGGAACGGGACCTGGCGCTGAGGTTTGAAGAGAGGGAGAGGGCGCTCCTTCAGGAGGTCCTGGAGCTGCTCGACGACGTGGACCGGGCCGCCGCCATGGCGCGGCAAGACCCCTCTGTGGCGGAGGGACTCCGGGTGATCATCGCCAGGGGGGAGCAGTTTCTCAAGAACCACGAATGCGAGAAGGTCGTGCCCGACGGCGCACCCTTCGATCCCGCCACCATGGAGGCCGTGACCGTACAACCGGGGCCGAGCGGAACGGTGGTGTCCGTCCTTCAGGCCGGGTACCGCCGTGGCGGGCGCTTTCTGAGGGTGCCAAGGGTGGCGGTGGGGGATGGTTCGGGCGGGGGGTGACCGGGCATTCTACCCCCGGTTCTCCCTTCCCTGTGCCGGCCCCCTCGCCTCCCGTGGAGGGACGTAAGCCGGTTTCCAACAATTCCAGCTTGTTGCATCCCTATTGTTCGCATGTTATATTCACCCTGAGATGGAGGAGGATAACATGCGCCGTGCCCTATGGATGGCTTTCTTTTTGTTGGTCGGCCTCGCCGCGCAAGCGCAGACCAACATATGGCAATTCAACTCGGCCCATCCCATCGTCTTCGAGCCCGTCCTCGCCTCCGACGGATCGGTCTACTACGCAACCGATGACGGCAAGTTCAGCGCCCTGACCCCCTCCGGCGTCCTGAAGTGGAGCATCAGCCCGGGGGGCCAGGTGATCACCCCGCCGGTGCTCCAGGGGAACTACCTCTACTTCGGGACCTCCAACCAGGAGCTCAGGGGCTACGGGCTTGACGGGAACCTCCTCTGGAGGCTCGGACTCGGGGTCAACATCTCCACCCCCCTGGCCATGGCCGCGAGCGGGTACATCTTCTTCGGGACCACCGACGGGAGCCTTTACTGCGTCCAGGTCAGTTCGGGCCACGTGCTCTGGAGCTACCACGCCGGTTATCGGGTGGCCTCCGCCCCCGTGGTGGGCCATGACGGCACCGTCTACTTTTTCGTGGACAACTTCCTCATGGCCCTGGATCCCCAGTACGGCAGGGTGAAGTGGCGCTCCAACGCCTTCAGCTTCACCTCGCAGCCCCTCTTCTTGGACAGCTACGATCACATCTTCTTCGTCGAAGAGACGGGCACCCTGAACTGCTTCGACAACACGGGCCACTGGCTGTGGCAGGCCAAGGACGAGACGGGGGCTCTGCTCACCTGCGCCAAGACCAGCCCCATCATCGTCGGGGACACGATCCTCGTGTCCACGGGTGGCAACATTTACGCCGTCAGCGTCTGGACGGGGCTGGCCTCCTGGGACGTGGCGGCGGCCAACACGAGCCCCGCCTTCACGCCGGCCTCCCTCTCCACCATGGCGGCCAGCGCCGATGGCCGCGTCTACTATTGTGACAGCTCCAACAAGACCCTCACCTGGTTTGACGGCTCCACGGGCATTCTCGGCGGCTACCTGCCGAGCTTCGGAACGGGCCTCAACGTCAACCTGATCGGCTGGAGGGGGAAGGGCTATCTGGTCATCCGTACGGGACCCTCGGCCACCATCCTCATGGCCTACGCGGTGCCCGAAGGGTCCGCCCCAGGTCCATGGGGGCAGTGGGCGGGAACGCCGTACCACCTCCAGCGGCGGGACGACGCCCCCTTCCTCGAGCTCACCTCCCCCGTGGACAATTCGGTCATCGTGGGGAACGTGGTGGCCCAGGCCGACGCCCAGGACGATTACAAGGTGACGGGGATGAGCCTCTACCTGAACGGTACGGACGTCCAGGACAGCTCCTCGGGCTACCTGAGCTGGGGTGCCAATTCGGCCATGTTCCAGGACGGCACGTACGAGTTCAAGGTGGTGGCCATGGATTCCGGCGGAAACGAGGCCGTGGCCACGGCCAACGTCACCTTCCAGAATCCTCCGCCCGTTTATCCACTGGGGTCGGGTCCGCCGGTCTTCAGCTGGCTCTCGAACGGGGTGGACAACAAGTACCAGGTGGCGGTCTCCGAGGATCCGAATTTCGCCTCCATCCTGATCAGCAGCGCTAAGCCCACCCAGAAATTCCACAAGGGCACCTCCTGGCAGCCCAAATCGAGACTCTGGACGAAAGTCACGCTGGCCGCGGCCGCCACCCCGACCACCCAGGTGACCTTCTACTGGCGCGTCGTGGGCAAGACGGGCGGCCTCGTGGTGACCCGGAGCTTCGTCGTCGACAAATCCCTGTAGACCTTCCCTCCATCTCGAAACACGAACGGGGCCCCTCGGGGCCCCGTTCCTCGTGTTTGGCCTTTTCAATCGACGAATTCCCTGTGCAAGACAAGGCCTGTCAATGGGGCTGGGCATAGAAGAGGGTGGAGGACAGGCAGGGGATGAAATTCTCCGGCTTCGGTGAGGGGGGATG
>JAJYLT010000052.1 GCA_021787565.1 Acidobacteriota bacterium | reverse complement strand
CCACCAACCAACTTCGCTCTCTCGTGCTCATCCGTAGTGTCTCCTCCACGGTGGCTCCTTCCACCACCAGTTTGAGGGGACATTTCTATCGAGCCCAAGAGGGGACATTATCAAAGAGTCACGACAGCTCTGCCCCCTGGCTCTTGACCGCGTCCGTCCTTTGCGGTACTCTACTTCAGCGCTTTTTTGGGGCGCAATTACGAAAGGGCGAGGATTTCTGATGGCGACTCTGTTATGGATCATTTACATCCTGGACTGCCTGCTTCTGATCGGCATCATCCTGTTGCAGCCCGGCGAGGGTGGTGACTTGGCGGCAGCCTTCGGCGGCGCCTCTTCACAGACCGCCTTTGGGGCCCGAGGGTCGGCCACCTTCCTGCAGAAGCTCACGACCGCCCTGGCGGTCCTCTTCATGCTCCTCTCCATCGTGCTGGTGGTGGTGACGAACCTGAAGCAGCGCAACATCATGGAGACGTCCCTTCCCGTGACCAAACAGACGGCTCCGGTCAAGCCGGTCCCCGTGGAAGCACCCCCCGCTACGCCCGCGGCCAAGGAAACACAGGCCCCTGGGGCCACCGAGGCCAAGCCTGCGGCTGCTCCCGAATCCAAGGCCGGTTCGACGGTTCCCGCGGGAACCCCGGCGCCCAAGGCGCCTGAGAAGCCAGCGAAATGACCCCCCGTGCCGAAGTGGTGGAACTGGCAGACACGCCATCTTGAGGGGGTGGTACCCGAAAGGGTGTGGGGGTTCGAGTCCCCCCTTCGGCACCATAGTTCAACGAGCGTTGGGGAGGGGAAACCCTCCCCGATGTGTTTCTCCCGCTATCGAAACCACGAGAAGGGGGGGCGAGAAGGGCGGGGGAGCGTCCGTGGTTTTCGAGGCGCAGGCGCCGGCTGCCCGGCGCCGAGCCGTAGAAAACCCGGAGGGGGACCCGCCCCGGGAACCCTAGGCGGCCTTGAAACGCAGCGCCCTCAGGGCGCGAGGCTTCTAGGCCGCGTTGGTTCGAGTCCCCCCTTCGGCACCAAGAATAGCACCCACGTGGGGAGGGGAAACCCTCCCCGATGTGTTTCTCCCGCCATCGAAACCCCAAGAAGGGGGGGCGAGAAGGGCGGGGGAGCGTCCGTGGTTTTCGAGGCGCAGGCGCCGGATGCCCGGCGCCGAGCCGTAGAAATCTCTCTTCCAGTTTCCCCCGCCCCCTCTCCCAAATTCCGCGATGGAATTGCACTCGTAGGAGCGCCGCCCCCGGCGCGACGGACCGTACGCGGGCACCGCATCCTGGTCGCAGGGTCACCCGGTTCGCGGCGAGGCGCCGCTCCTACGCAGGCGTTGAGCCGCTATCGCGGAATTGGGCCTCTCCGGGACCTTGTCACCGCTGCCGGGCGCCGCTAAACTGGCCGCATGCAGCCCAAACGCATCAGCTCCCCGCAGAACCCGCTCGCCAAGAAGGTCCGGTTGGCGGCGCGGGGCGAGGCGGCGGGAGCCTTCCTGCTCGAAGGCCGGCACCTGCTCCGGGAGGCGCTGGCCGTCGGATGGCCGCTGGAATGCGTCCTCGTGGACGAAGATCATTGGAATCGCTGGCAAGCCGCGCTGGGGCCCATGGAGGAGCGCGTCTTTCTCTGCCCTCCGGCCCTCCTCCGGCGCCTGGGGACCGCTCCCTCTCCGGAGGGGGTCCTGGCCCTGGGAATCCGGCGCGATCGGCCTTGGCCTAGGCCCGGGCCGGGCGATCGGTTTCTCTACCTGGACGCGGTCCAGGATCCCGTCAACGTGGGCATCCTGGTCCGATCCGCCCGGGCCTTCGGGGTGGCCGGCGCGTTCGTCGGACCCGGCACCGCCGACCCCTTCCGCCCTACCGCTCTCTCCCGTAGCGCCGGGGCCGCCTTGCACATCCCTTTGGTGGCGACCGACGCGCAGGATTTCCTCGGGTGGAAATCCCGCCACTGCGTGACTCTCCTCGCCGCGGAGGCGGGAGGCCTTGCCACTCGGGACCTAGGGCTGGCCCCAGGCCCATGGGCCCTCGCCGTCGGCAACGAGGGCAGGGGCCTTTCCGAGCCCATCCGGAGCGCGGCGGACGCCCGCGTCGGGATTCCCATGGAAGCGGGATGGGATTCCCTGAACGTGGCCGCGGCGGGCAGCATTCTCCTGTATTCCCTGGCCCAAGCCCTTAACAGGTGAGGCTCGAAGGATTATACTGGCCCGCGTGGAGGGAGGTCTCATGAGACGACTGTCAGCCATTTTGATGATGTTCGGCCTTGTCCTGACCCTGTCTTGCGGCAAGAAGGAATCGAAAGAGGTCTCCAGCCAGATGGAGACGGCGCAGAAGATCGCCAAGCTCGAACAGGACGTGGACAAGAGGCAGGAGCAGATGAACCAGCTCCTGCAGAAGTACGTGCAAGAGGGCGGCAAGGACGTGGGGACGGTCATGGGGCAGAGCCTCACGCCGGAGCAGAAGACCCTTCTGGAGCAGAAGCTCCAGAAGGAGCAGGGCATCGGCTACAAGGACCTGATCACCGACATCCTCGGCAGGCAGAAGGAAGTAGAGGACCTTCGCGTTCAGATCCAGGACCTCGAAAAGAAGCTGCCCTCCGCCGTGGTCGTGAAACCGGGCCAGCGCCATTACGACATCGCCATGAACTTCCTCACGAAGGAGAAGGGACTCGACCCGGCCACGGCCACGAAGCTCGTGCAGAGGGTCAACCTCATGGACGAGCTGGTGCCCGGCTTCAAGGTATGGAACTTCTACGACAACGGCGTCTACGGAACCTTCGTGACGCAGGGTGACGCCTCCATCAGCCCCTACCGCGTCATCCAGAGGGCCAAGCAGCAGCTCGTCTCGGCCAAGAACAAGGCCATCTCGCAGCGCGACAGCCTGGCCAAGGACAAGGCCACGCTCACGGAGCAGGTGACGGACCTGGAGAAGAAGCGCGACCAGCTCAACCAGGACGTGGCCATGCTCCAGGCCGAGCGGGAAGACCTGCTCAAGAAGATGAACGACCTTCAGAACCTCTCGGACGACTTGAAGGCCCGTCTCAACTCGATCTTCTACAAGGTGGGCGACCGGCAGACGATGGTGAAGGAGGGGCTGGTTCAGGACCCGTGGTACGGCCAGCCGCGCCTAGTCAAGTTCGACGAGGCCGACTTCCCGGACCACCTGGACCTGCGCAACGGGGACACCATCACCTTCACGGCCCAGCAGGCGGGGGTGAAGGAGATCAAGAAGATCAAGATCGCCCCGGGAGTCACCTTCAAGATCAACGTGGATTATACCTACACCATCTCGCCTGACGGCCTGGCGGGCGAAGTCAAGATCCTGAACAAGGACAAGTTCAAGGCCGAGAGGACCATGGTAATCCTGATCAACTGAGGGCGGAGGACGGAGGCCCGGGGACTGTCATCATTCCCTCGTCACCCCATCACGAAATAGGGCCGAGGACTGAGTGCTAAGGAGGCCGCCTTCGGGCGGCCCTCTTTTTCATGCTCTTTCCCCTGTTCCCCGATTCCCTGTTTCTCTGTCTCCATTCCCTCCCTGGCTCTACTTTTTCAGGACCTCTTCCAGCTTCTCTCTGGCGGAGTGCAGGGCCTCGTCCAGCTTTTCGATGAGCTTGCCCCCCGCCTCGGCCAGGTCGGGCTTGCCGCCGCCCCCGCCACCGATGATCCTGCCCAGCGGACGCGCCAGGTCCACGGCCTTCATGCGATCGAGCATGTCCTTGGTCGCGGCCACGGTGAGGCTGGCCTTGTCCTCGAGCCTGTTCCCGATGACCACGACGCCGGTTTTGATGCGGTCGCGCAGGGTGTCGGCGAGGTTCTTGACCTCCGACGGGCTGAGGCCCTCGACGCGGCGCACCAGGAGCTTGATCCCCTGCACCTCCTGAACCTCCTCGTCGGGGGCCGAGCCGCTGGCGAGCTGGAGGCGGAGCCTGGACACCTCCTTCTCCAGCCGCTTGTTTTCAGCCAGCAGCTGTTCGACCTGAACCGGCACGCGGTCGAAGGGCATGTTGAGCTGGGCGCTGGCGGCGTGCAGGATATCCTCCTGGGTCTTCAAGAAGCGGTAGGCCGGCATGTGGACCACCGCCTCGATGCGGCGGATGCCCGCGGAAACCGAGTGCTCGGAGGTGATCTTGAAGAGGCCGATGCGCCCCGTGCTCGGCACGTGCGTCCCACCGCACAGCTCCTTGGAGAAGCCCGGCACGGACACCACGCGGACCTCCTCCCCGTACTTTTCGCCGAAGAGGGCCATGGCGCCAGAGCTCACCGCCTCGTCGAGCGGCATGACCTCGGTGCGGACCGGCACGTCCTGAAGGACCGCCTCGTTGACCCACTCCTCGATTCCCCCCAGCAGCTCCCGCTCCACGGGGGCGAAGTGGTGGAAGTCGAAGCGCAGGTGCGTCGGGGCCACGAGGGAGCCGGCCTGCTTCACGTGGAGGCCCAGCTTCTGTCGCAGCGCCGCGTGCAGGAGGTGAGTGGCCGTGTGGTGCGCCATGGCCGCCGCGCGGGCGCTGGCGTCCACCTCCAGGCTGGCCGTATCGCCCTCCCGGATCTCGCCCGTGAGCACCTCGCCCCGGTGAAAGATGAGCCAGGGGGCGGGCTTCTGCGTGTCCGTCACGCGAAAGACCCCGTTCTCGGCGCGGACGTGGCCCACGTCGCCCACCTGGCCCCCGCTCTCCCCGTAGAAAGGGGTGCGGTCGAAGACCAGCTCGACGCTCTCCCCCGCGACCGCGGAAGGAGCCCGCTCTCCCCCCTTCAGGATGAGCAGGCAGCGGGCGCCCTCCGTCCGGGTGGTCCCGTACCCCACGAAGCGGCTGGTGATGCCCTCCTCCGAGAGGCCGCGGTAGTCCTGGGTGTCCATCTCGCCCTTCCAGGACTGCCGCGCCAGCTCGCGCTGGCGCTCCATGCAGGCCTCGAAGCCCGCCATGTCCAGGCTCAGGCCCTGCTCGCGCGCGATGTCCTCCGCCAGGTCCATGGGGAAGCCGAAGGTGTCGTACAGCTTGAAGAGGGCCTCGCCGGGGATCTCCCTGTCGCTGGGCGGCGTGAGCGATGCGGTGACTTCCAGGAGCTTCTTGAGCCCCACCGACAGGGTGGAGGCGAAGGACTCCTCCTCCATGAGGATGACTGTCTCGACGGTCTTGCGTCCCTCCACGATCTCGGGATAGGCGGCACCCAGCTCGCCGCAGACGACGCCCACGAGATCCTTCAGAAAGGGCTTCTCAAGGCCGAGCTTCTTTCCGTGGCGCAGTGCCCGCCGCAGGATCTTGCGCAGGACGTACCCCCGCCCCTCGTTGGAGGGGATCACCCCGTCGGCGATGAGGAAGGTCGCGGCCCGGGCGTGATCCGCGATGACGCGCAACGAGACGTCGCTCTCATCCGCCTTTCCGTAGGGAACACCGCACATGGCCGCGGCCGCCTGGATGAGCGGCTGGATGAGGTCCGTGTCGTAGTTGGACAGCTTGCCCTGCATGACGGCGGCCAGGCGCTCGAGCCCCATCCCCGTGTCCACGCAAGGGGCGGGCAGCGGTTCGAGGGCTCCCTTCTCGTCGCGGTTGTACTGCATGAAGACGAGGTTCCAGATCTCGATCCAGCGGTCGCACTCGCAGGCCACCCCGAGGCAGCGCCGCCCCAACGCCTCCTCGGCGCACGGGAGCTGGTCCCCCTGGAAGTAGTGAACCTCCGAGCACGGCCCGCACGGTCCCGTATCGCCCATGGACCAGAAGTTATCGTGCATGCCCAGTTCGAGGATCCTCTCCGCCGGCAGGTGCTTCGACCAGAACCGCTGGGCATCCTCGTCGCGGGCCACGCCGTTCTCGCCGTTGAAGATGGTGGCCACCATGCGGTCCGCGCTCAGGCCGCACACCCCGGCGAGGAACTCCCACGCGAAGTCGATGGCTCCCTCCTTGAAGTAATCTCCGAAGGAGAAGTTGCCGAGCATCTCGAAGAAGGTGTGGTGCCGGGCCGTGCGCCCCACGTTCTCCAGGTCGTTGTGCTTGCCGCCCGCCCGCACGCACTTCTGGCTGGAGGTGGCCCGTCGGTAGTCCCGCTTCTCCTTGCCGAGGAAGACGTCCTTGAACTGGTTCATCCCCGCGTTGGAAAAGAGCAGCGTGGGGTCCCCCGCGGGGATCAGCGAGGAGGAGCGCACCACGCGGTGCCCCCTCTCCTCGAAGTACGCCAGGAATGCCGATCGGATCTCGTTGCCGGTCATGACTTGCCCTCTTCCTCGGTCTGGCCTTGCGATGGCGCGCCTTCGCGCTCACTCCTCTTCCGGGAGGGAACCCAGCACCGCGGCCAGGGCCGCGCCGCTGTAGCCCCTTCCCCTCAGGAAGCGAATGATTTTGGCGCGTTCCTTGGGTTCTGTCAACGATTTGCGGTCGATTCCGCGGCGCCTGACCAGGGCGCTCAAGGAGGCCGCCTCCGCCTCGGGCCCAGGCAAGCCCTCCTCCCCGGAGAGACCACGCTGGCGGAGCTTGGCGCGGATGTACGCCAGGCCGTGCCCGCGCTCCAGTTCGAAGCGCGCCAATGCCTCGGCGCACCGGGGATCGTCCAGGAGCCCCCTGGCCTGAAGCTCATCCAGGGCCAGCCGGACCTCCTCGTGGGAGAATCCGCGCCTCAACAGTTTGCGCTTGAGTTCTTCCCGGCCGTGCTCCCGCCTCCCCAGGAGCCGTTCGGCGGCCCGGCGGGCCGCCGACGGTTGTGGCCCCCCCGTGCCCATCAATACTTGACAAAAGAGGGGGGCATGCCTGTCTGCCCCGGCGTTTCGACGGCATCCATCTGCTCCCTGGCCATGTCCGCCGTAGAGTGGACGCCGGCGATCTTCAGCCGGAAGTCGTCGGGGTTCGTGGCCCTTCGCAGCGCCTCCTCCAGGGTGATGTGGCCGTTCTTGAAGAGGAAGAGGAGGGACTGGTCGAAGGTCTGCATGCCGTACTGGCTGAAGCCCTGCTCGATGTAATCCCGGATGAGCTTGGTCTTCTCCTTGTTTTCGACGCAGTCCCGGATGGTGGCCGTGGCGATCATCACCTCCACCGCGGGCACGCGTCCCTTGCCGTCGGCTTTCGGGAGCAGGCGGAGAGAAACCACGGCCCTCAGGACCGCCGCGAGCTGGAGCCGGACCTGCTTCTGCTGGTGCGGAGGGAAGACGGAGATGATGCGGGTAATGGTCTCGGTGGCGTCCAGCGTGTGGAGAGTGGAGAGGACGAGGTGACCCGTCTCCGCGGCCAGGAGGGCCGTTTCGATGGTCTCGTAGTCCCGCATTTCCCCCACGAGGATGACGTCGGGGTCCTCGCGGAGGGCCGAGCGGAGGGCCGCCGCGAAGTTGCGCGTGTCGATCCCCACCTCCCGCTGGTTCACGATGGATTTCTTGTCCCGGTGGAGGAATTCGATGGGGTCCTCGACCGTGATGATGTGCTCGGTCCGCGTGGCGTTGATCTGGTCGATCATGGCCGCGAGGGTGGTGGACTTACCCGAACCGGTGGTCCCGGTGCAGAGAACCAGGCCCCGGGGCTCGGATGCGATCCTTTCGAGGACAGGCGGGAGCATCAAGTCCCGGATCGTCTTGATGCCGATGGGGATGACGCGGCAGACGATGCCCACCGTGCCGCGCTGCTGGAAGATGTTCACGCGGAAGCGTCCCAGGCCCGGAACCGAATAGGCTATATCCAGATCCAGGTTGGTCTTGAACTTCTCCTTCTGCTTCGCGTCCATGATGGAGAAGGCCATGGCGATGGTGTCTTCCTGCATGAGGCGCTTCTGTTCCGGCAGGGAGCGGAGCTGGCCGTCCACTCGGATCACCGGGTGCGAGCCGACCTTGAGGTGCAGGTCGCTCGCCCCCTGGTCGATGGCCACCTTCAAAAGGTCGTTGATGTGCATGACGCGCCCTCCTCCCTGACTCCCTGGCCAGGGCCGTGCCGCAGGCTCCCGACGACCGACTCTCGGAGTGCCGCCCCTATCCTGCCGGCTCCGTCGCCGGCCCGGGCCTCAGCTCCTTACAGGCGTAAGCCAGTTGTAGATATCTTCGGCCCGTCCCGTCACGATTTCAAGGTAGCGCTTCTGGACGGCCTCGGTGACCGGCCCTCGGCGTCCCGCGCCCACGGGGAGGCGGTCCACGGTGGCCACCGGCGTGATCTCGGCGGCCGTGCCGGCGAAGAAGATCTCGTCGGCGATGTAGAGCATCTCCCTCGGGATGGCTTGGTGGCGGATCTCCTTGTGCAGCTCCTTCTGAAGAAGCGTCAGGACGCCGTCCCTGGTGATTCCCGGCAGCACGGAGTGGTTGAGGGAGGGGGTGTAAACCGTGCCGTTGCGGATCACGAAGATGTTCTCTCCCGACCCCTCGCTCACCGAGCCGTTCACGTCCAGGGCGATGCCTTCCACGTAACCCCCCATCAACGCCTCCATCTTGATGAGCTGGCTGTTCATGTAGTTGGCGGCGCACTTGGCCATGGCCGGGAGCGTGTTGGGGGCCATCCTCGACCAGGTGGAGACGCACGCGTCCACCCCCTTGGCCAGGGCTTCGGGCCCCAGGTAGGCGCCCCAGTCCCAGACCGCCACCGCCGTCTCCACCGGGCAGCCGAAGGGGTTCACCCCCACGTCGCCGTACCCGCGGTACACGACGGGCCGGATGTAGCAGGCCTCCATCTTGTTCCGCCGGATCACCTCCAGGCAGATCTCGCAGTAGTCGTCGATGCTGTAGGGAATCTCCATCCGATAGATCTTGGCCGAATCGAAGAGCCGCCGGATGTGGTCCCTCAGCCTCAGCACCTGCGAGCCCTTCGCGGTCTCGTAGCAGCGGATGCCCTCGAACACGCTCGTTCCGTAATGAATCACGTGGGAGAGCACGTGAATCTTGGCCTCTTTCCAGGGAACGAATTCCCCGTTCATCCAAATCCATTCAGTCGGTTGAACCGGCATCAGTACCCCCTCTGCTAAGTGAGCAGTATAACGGCCGGGGAAACCGGAATCAATTGCAAATACGATGGATGAGGGCGAGGTGGGGAGTGAGGAGTGAGGAGTGAGGAGTGAGAAGTGAGAAGTGAGAAGTAAAAAGTAAGAAGTAAGAAGGAAAAGCCCTGGCCCTTCGTCCATCATCCATCATCCCGCGCCTTACCGATTCAAGAAGCCGATGACTCGCCCGGCGGTGTTGGTGGCGTTCTGGATGCAGTTGCCGACGGAGACGCCGTGGAGCAGATTGCCCGAGAGGTAGAGGCCGGGGGTGGCCTGTTCGAACCGTGCGGCGGCCTCCTTGAGGGCGCCGTGGCCCAGGTTGTACTGGGGGATGGCGGGGCGCCAGGCCTCCGCGCGTGCTACCACGGGCCGGCCCCTCAGGCCGAGGAGGGGCGTGAGGTCGGCGAGGACCTTCTCCAGGAGCGATCCCTCGTCCTCGGAGGCGCGCTCGGGGTGAACGGCTCCGCCCACGAAGGCGGAGAGGGCCACGTGGCCTTCGGGAGCGCGTCCCGGGAAGAGGCTCGAGGAAAACAGACATCCGAGGACGAAGCGGCGCTCCACCTCCGGGGCGAGGAAACCGAACCCGTCGAGGGGATGGTCCACATCCTCCCTGCGAAAGCCCATGCAGACGAGGGCCACGTCGGCGTAGGGCAGATCCAGGACGAGGCGCGGGAACTCTCTGTCCAGCGGATTGAGCGCGAGGGCCGCGGCCTTCGCGGGCAGGGCGCACACCACGGCGCGGGCCTCCACGGTGCGGCTGGAGCCGTTCCTCTCTGCGGCGGTCACCAGGAAAGCATCGCCCTTCCTCTCCACCGCGGCCACGGCGGTGTTCGTGAGAAAGCCCTCGCCCAGCCCTTGGGCTAGGCTTTCGGGCAGAAAGGCCAGCCCCCTGGGGAAGGAGAACAGGCCGCCCGCGGGCGCCGGCCCCTTTCTCTTGCGCACGGCCCCCTTGATGAGGCTCCCGAAGTCCCTCTCCAGGGCGTAGATCTTGCCCGTCGCGTGCCGGATGGAGAGGCGTTCGGGATCCCCCGCGTAGACGCCCGAGACGAACGGTCCCACGGCGTAGTCCAGCATCTCCTGCCCCAGCCGGCGCCTCACGAAACGGGCGATGGACTCCTCGTCGTCGAGCGGCGCGGGGGGGATGAAGGGCTCCCCGAGCAGGCGCAGCTTGGCCCGCCACGAGAAGAGGCTCGTGCCCAGGAAGCCGAGGGGTCCCCCGGGGAGGGCCACCAGCTTCCCCCCTTTGACGATGAACCGCCGCTTGGCCGCCGGCGCGGCCGTCAACCGCTGGCCGAGGATGCCCGCGGCCTCGCAGAGCCCGTCGATCTCGAAGGCGTTGTTCAGGACGGTGTTGGGGCCCAGCTCGAAGAGGAAGCCGTCCCCGGCCCACGTGGTGATGCACCCCCCGGGCCGGTCCGAGCGCTCCAGCACCACGACCCGGTACCCCTCTTGATGGAGCAGAAAGCCGGCGGTGAGCCCGCTGATGCCGCCGCCCAACACCGCCACGTCAACGACGCCCACGAAACCACCGCCTTTCTCTCCGACGAGGCCCATTCTCCCGCCTCCGAACCGGTTCTCTCTCGATCCGCGTCGCGCTCTGGAGAGCGCTCCAGCGGGTTCTCACGGGGATGATCCAGGCGACTCGGCCGCCCTGCGGACCCGCCGGGCCAGCCCCTCGATGAAGGCGGGTTCGGTGCCGAGGGTCAGCACCCGGTCCACGCTCATGCCCAGCTTCCTGGCCATGCCCCCGTAGAGGACGTCCAATTCGTAGAGTGTTTCGCTGTGCTCGTTGACGAAGGCCACGGGCACGAGCACGATGTGGCGGACCTTCTCTACCGCCCAGCGCTCCAGAACCGTCTTCACGGAGGGTTCCATCCACTTCATGGGGCCTATCTTGCTCTGCCAGGCCAGGGCCGCGGGCGGTTGAGCATCCCCGCTTGGAGAAAAACTCCGCCGGGCCACGCCAGGCAGGTCGATCGGCTCCAGCGCGAGGCCCACCCTCTGGCTCACGGCCAGCACCGTGTCGAGCACCTGGCCCGGGTAGGGATCCCCCGCCGCCACGGAGACGGGCAGGCCGTGCGAGGAGAAGAGGACGCGGGTGCCAGCGGGCGAGCCCGAGAGGGCCTCTCGCACCCGATCCGAGAGGCTGCCCAGGTAGCCCTCCTCCTCCCAGAAGGAGCGTACATCGACGATCTCCCCGCCGTAATGGAGCCTCTTCAAGGCGCGCCGGGCCTCGTGGATGGAGGAGGCGGTGGTGGTGACGGACTCGTGGGGGTAGATGGGAAGGAGCACGATCCTCGCGAATCCGGACCCCTCGATCTCCCGGCAGACCTCCGCGATATAGGGCTTCCAGTATCGCATCCCGACGAAGCAGCGGAATCCCTCGCCGAGGGCTCCTTCCAGAGCCTTCGCCTGGGCCGTCGTCTCCCGCAGGGTGGGACTGAACTGGCCCATGGCCTCGTAGTTCCTGGTGAGGACGGGGGCTCTGCGGCGGGAGACGAGGGAAGCCACGAGCGGCCTGACCAGGCCCGGAACGGGGACGAGGTCCGGGTCCATGAAGATGTTGCGCAGGTAAGGCCGGCAGTCCTCCGCCCGCGTCGGACCGCCGTAGTTCATCAGCAGGACCGCCGTGGGAGAGACCTTCGAAGGTTCGCGACCAGGTGACTGGGTGACTGGGTGACCAGGAGCCGAGATATCGCCCGCCGCCATCACGTTCTCCTAGTCCCCTAGTCCCCTAGTCACCTAGTCCCCCAGTCACCTAGTCCCCCAGTCCCCAACATACCTGCTTACCTAGCCCCCTCTTCACACCGTCCGGCTGAACCGCTTGGCCTCGCCGGCTTTGCGCAGGTAGGCGTCGAAGGGCATGGCGATGTTGCGCACGAGGAGACGGCCCAGGGGGCAGACCTCGATCCGGTCGGGGTAGAGGGAGAGGAGGCCGTCCGCCTCCATGGGCTTGAGGTCCTCGAGGGCATCGGCAAAGGTTTCGTCGAAGCGGATTCCGTAGAGCTCTTCGATTTCGGCCTTGTAGAGCACGAAGTGGCACATGAGCCGGGTGATGACGTCGCGCCGCATCACGTCGTCGTCCGTGAGGAGTACCCCCCGAAAGACGGCGAGCCCCCGCTCACGGATGCGCCGCTGGTAGTCGCCCAGCTCCTTGGCGTTTTGGGCATAACAGCGGCCCACCTGGCCGATGGAGGTCACACCGATCCCGTAGAGGTCGCAGCCGGCCTTCGTGGTGTAGCCCTGGAAGTTCCGGTAGAGCGTGCGATTCTGGAGCGCCAGGCAGAGCTCGTCGGTGGGCCGGGCGAAGTGGTCCATACCGATGTAGGCGTAGCCGCCGGTGGTGAACCGCTCCACCACCATCTCCAGGATGGAGAGCTTCTCCGGGGGGGAGGGAAGGGCCTCCTTCGGGATCGCCTTCTGGTGGCCGATCATCTCCGGCAGGTAGGCGAAGTTGAAGACGGCGATGCGGTCCGGCCCCATGGCGATGATCTTCTCCACCGTGTCCCGGAAGCGGTCCGGGCTCTGGTAGGGCAGGCCGTAGATGAGGTCAACGTTGATGGACTCCATGCCCAGGGCCCTGCATCGGTCGAAGACGCGGCGCGTGAGCTCCTCCGGCTGGATGCGGTGGACGGCCCTCTGAACCTGCGGGTCGAAGTCCTGGATGCCCATCGATATGCGGTTGAAGCCGGCCTGAGCGAAGAGGGCGAGGTGCTCGTCCGTCACCTCGCGGGGGTCGATCTCCACTCCGATCTCGGCGTCGGGCGCCAGCTCGAAGCGGACCTTGATGCCCTCCCAAAGGCGCTCGAGCACCCTGGCCGGGATGAACGTGGGCGTCCCCCCCCCCCAATGGAGCTGGACGACCCTGCGGCCCGGCCTCATGCGGCCGGCCAGGGCGTCCATCTCCCTCAGCACGTGGTCCACGTAGAGGTCGCCGAGGGTGCGGTCCTTCGTGAAGGTGACGTTGCAGCCGCAGAAGTAGCAGACGGACTTACAGAAGGGGAGGTGGAAGTAGAGCGAGAGCGGCGGGGGAACGGCCTCGCGGTTGGTCTCCTCGATGACCCGCTCGTAGGCCTGCCCGTCGAACCCCGCATGGAAATAGGGTGCCGTGGGGTAGGAGGTATACCGCGGCCCCGGCTTGTCGTACTTAAGGATGATCTCTCTATCGAAGACCGGCGGATCCCATCGGTGGGTCATCGGGGCTCCCTATGGGTGATGAGGGGATGAGGCAAGGGGCCGCTCCATGAAGAAAGGACTGAGTGCATGGAAGCCCATTCTCGCCACTCGCTTTCCCGTCTCGCTCCTCGCGTCTCGCCTCTCGCAACCGGGACAAGGGACAGGAGGGGCTGGAATGTTGGTCCGGTTCGCTTGCCGGCATCTCCTCATCAGCTCATCACCTCATCACGCCCCCGCGCCTCCCGTCTGGCCCCCCTCAAGGCTCCTTCCGGCCCAGCCGGTGAACCACCTCCACCAGCGCCACGGCCGACTCCACCGGCGCGTCGGGCTGGATGCCGTGGCCCAGGTTGAATACGTGTCCCACGGCCGGAGCCTCGGCGAGGACCCTGGCCGCTTCGCGCTCCAGGATCTTCGGCGGGGCGTAGAGGGCCATGGGATCGAGGTTGCCCTGGAGGGCCGTCGCCCCGCGGGTGCGCTGGGCGGCCTCACCGAGGGAGACGCGCCAGTCCACCGAGATCACATCAACGCCCGTGCCGGCCATCTCTTCCAGAAAGGGCGCCGAGCCGTTCACGTACAGGATCAGCGGGACGCCGAGCCCCCTGA
Source organism: Acidobacteriota bacterium (assembly GCA_021787565.1). Taxonomy (GTDB): domain Bacteria; phylum Acidobacteriota; class UBA4820; order UBA4820; family DSQY01; genus DTPS01. The sequence goes on along the minus strand of JAJYLT010000052.1, from coordinate 1,522 downwards.
GGGCCGCCGCGATGCGCGCCGTAGCCGGAGCGGCCACCTCGCGATACTGCCGCCGTGAGAGGACGCCGGCCCAGGTGTCGAAGAGCTGGAGTGCCTGGGCGCCGGCCTCCACCTGCGCCTTGAGGTAGAGAATCACCGTCTCCGTGAGCAGGTCCATCAGACGGCCCAACCCCGCCGGGTCCTCGTAGAGCCAGCCGAGCACGTGCCGGAAATTGCGCGAAGTCCCCCCCTCGACGACGTAGCTCGCCAGCGTGAAGGGGGCGCCCGAGAAGCCGATGAGGGGAATCCCCGGGGGCAGCGCCCGCCGGATGGCCCGCACGGCGTCCATGACGAAGCCCGTCTCGGCCACCGGGTCGGGCACGTGCAGACGGGCCAGGTCGGCCTGGCTGCGCACCGGCTCGAGCCGGGGGCCCTCGCCTTCGGTGAAGCGCAGCCCCACACCCATGGCCTCGACGGGGACGAGGATGTCCGAAAAGAGGATCGCCGCGTCCACGCCGAGGCGCTCCACGGGCTGGAGCGCCACCTCGCAAGCCAGGTCGGGGGTTTTGCAGAGGGTGAGGAAATCCCCGGCCTTCGCCCTGGTCGAGCGGTATTCGGGCAGATAGCGGCCCGCCTGGCGCATGATCCAGATGGGGGTGGTATCCACCGGCTGCTGTCGGCACGCTTTCAGGAATCGGCTGTTCACGATGGCACCTGCCTCCCTCCGGAGGGCCTGCGGCCCTCCGCGTGGCCCGAACGTCGCTTCGGGCTCTATATTCTATCAAAAGGGAGGCTCACATGTTCCAGTGGAAGAAGTTTCTTTGCCCCGTCGATTTCTCCGAGGTATCCCGGGGAGCCCTTCGCCTGGCATGCGACCTGACCAAGGCCTGCGACGGCAAGCTCGTGCTCCTCTACGTCGTGGAGCCCATCATCGCCCCCGCCGACTTCACCCTGGGCCCCGTGAATGCCGGCGAGCTGGAGGACCAGCTCGTGGAGCGTTCCCGGAAGGCCCTCTCCGAGCTGGCCGGTACCCTCGACCTGCCGGACGAGGCCGTCGAAGTGAAGGTCGAGCGGGGCCGTGCCTCGGTGGAGGTGTGCAAGGTCGCGCAGGAGGCCAAGGCGGACGCCATCGTTATCGGCACGCACGGCTACACGGGTATGGCGCACGTCCTGCTGGGCTCCACCGCCGAGCGGGTGATCCGGAAGGCCCCCTGCCCCGTGGTGACGGTACGAGCCCAGGAGGCCAAGGGGGGGGAGAAGTGAGGAGCGAGGCGCAGAAGGAAGCCAATCGTTAAGGGCGACGGAGAACGTCGGGAGCGCATCTCGTGGGCCCCTCCCGCCGACCCGCGGCCTGTTCTTCGTTCCCCGCCCATCCAGCCGTCCCTCTGGCCGCCCAGAACGGGGTTTGAGCGCGAGGGTGTCAACACTTTTTAGAAATGTCCCCTTTCTTTGCTCCCTAGAAATGTCCCCTTTCTCGTCTAGTAGTAGGGGCTGTGGGAGGTGTGGGAAACCTGAGGGGCGAAGCCCCGAAGGTTTTCCAAGC
>JAJYLT010000051.1 GCA_021787565.1 Acidobacteriota bacterium | reverse complement strand
GGGCTTGGAAAACCTTCGGGGCTTCGCCCCTCAGGTTTCCCACACCTCCCACAGCCCCTACTACTAGACGAGAAAGGGGACATTTCTAGGGAGCAAAGAAAGGGGACATTTCTAAAAAGTGTTGACAACCAAGGCCGTGATACGGCTCACATTCCTCGCGCCCCTCCACCCTCCACCCTCCACCGCTTCAGAACGGGAACCCCTTGAAGGCCAGCTTCTTGAGTGCGCGCTGGAGGGAGGAGTCGAAGATCTCGAGGAAGGCGGCGGCCTGCTCTCGGTCAATGATCAGCGGAGGACAGATCCGGATGGCGTTGGGCCCGCATCCCAGGATGAGCAGCCCCTGCTCGAAGGCCTGGACCTCCACCTCGTCCCGCAGCTCCGGGAAGCGCTCCTTCGTTTCGCGGCTCTTGACGAGCTCCACGCCGATCATGAGCCCCTTGCCGCGCACGTCTCCGATGACGGGGTATTGGGCCATCATCTCCTTGAGGCCGGCCATGAGGAAGGCGCCCATCTCGGCGGCGTTGGCCATGAGCCCCTCGTCCAGCAGCTTCAGGGTCTCCACGGCGGCCCGGCAGGCCAGCGGGTTCCCCCCGAAGGTGGAGGCGTGGCTGCCCGGAGGCCACTTCATGACGGTGCCCGACGCGACGCACGCCGAGAGGGGCAGCCCAGAGGCGATGCCCTTGGCGAGGCAGGTGATGTCCCCCTTCACCCCGAAATGTTCGATGGCCAGGAACTTGCCCGTCCGGCCCACGCCTGCCTGGACTTCGTCGTCCACCAGGAGCACGTCGTATTTGTCGCACATGGCCCTCAGCCCCTGGATGAACTCCGGCGGGGGCACGACGTACCCGCCCTCTCCCTGGATGGACTCCACGAAGATGGCGGCGATCTCGTTGGGGGGCGCCACGCTCTTGAAGGCCGTCTCCTCGATGAAGGAGAGGCACTGGAACTTGCACTTGCCGTAGGTCTGTCCGTAGACGCACCGGTAGCAGTCGGCGTAGGGTACGTGGGTCACGCCGTCCATGAGCGGGAAGAACTGCTCCTTCTGGATGGCCTTGCTCGCGGTCAGGGAGAGGGCACCGGTGGTACGGCCGTGGAAGGCGCCGTAGAAGGCGATGAAGCGCTTCCGCTTGGTGTGGTGCTTGGCCAGCTTGATGGCTCCCTCGATGGCCTCCGCCCCGGAGTTTCCGAAGTGGACGCGCATTTTCCCGTCGCCCGGCATGTGCTTCACCACCGCCTCGGCGGCCTCCACCTGGGCCGGATAGTAGAAGTCGGTGCCGCTGATGTGCAGGAGCTTGCCCGCCTGGTCCCGGATGGCCTCGACCACGCGCGGATGGCAGTGGCCCGTGGAGACTACGGCGATTCCGGCGGCGAAGTCCAGGAAGTAGTTCCCGTCCGGGTCCTTCACCACGGCGCCCTTGGCCTCCTCGGCCACCAGGGGATAACCGCGGGTATAGGAGGTGGAAACGAACCGGCCGTCCTTCTGGATGATCGCCTTGGCCTTCGGACCGGGAAGCTCGGTATGGATCTGCGGGAGCCGCGGGAATTCGCTCATGTTCGCCTCGCTTGTCTGGGGTGACCCGGTGAGGGTTCGTCCGCTCCGAACGAAGAAGGTCACCTGATCACTGGATTACGGATTGCTCGGAGGGCGCGCCCGCCGCGATGTCCCTGCGGTAGTGCATCCCCTCGAAATGGATGTGGCCCGCGGACGCGTAGGCCCTCTCCCTGGCCTGGGCCAGGCTCTCTCCCACGGCGGTCACGTCGAGGACCCTTCCGCCGGCCGTCCGCAAGAAACCCTCCTCCCGGCGCGTCCCCGCATGAAAGACGATGACCCCTTCCCGCGCAGCGGCCTCCTCGACGCCCGTGATGGGCATGCCCGTCGCGTATGGACCCGGATAGCCGCCCGAAGCCAGAACCACGGTCACGGCCGCGCCGGACTTCCATCGCACGGTGGAGGGATCGAGCCTCCCACCGGCGCAAGCCAGGCAGATCTCGGCGAGATCACCCTCAAGGAGCGGCACAACGACCTGAGTCTCGGGATCCCCGAACCGGCAGTTGAACTCCAGGAGGCTGGGGCCGTCGGCGGTGAGCATCAGGCCGGCGTACAGCACGCCTCGGTAGGGATGGCCCTCCTCGGCCATGCCCTTGAGGGACGGCCGAACGATCGCCTCGATGGCCTCTTCGATCTGGACCGCCGACATGTTCCCGGCCGGACAGTAGGCGCCCATTCCCCCCGTGTTGGCACCCTGGTCGCCATCGTAGATTCGCTTGTGATCCCGCGCCGGTGGCATAGGCGCCACCCTCTCCCCGTCGGTGAAGACCATGAGGGAGGCCTCCTCGCCGGACACGAACCGCTCCACGATCATCCGGTCCCCGGCGCCTCCGAATTCCCGGCGGCGAAGGATGCGCGCCGTTCCCTCCAGGGCTTCGCCCAGATCCTTGCAGATCAGGACGCCCTTTCCCGCCGCCAGGCCGTCCGCCTTGAGGACCGTGGGGAATCCCTGTCCTCCGCGCCTCAGGTAGCTCTCCGCCTCGTCGGGATCGGAGAACACCTGGTAGGGGGCGGTAGGGATGGCGTGGCGGACGCAGAACTCCTTGGTGAAGACCTTCGACCACTCGAGCCGAGCCGCCTCGCGGGAGGGGCCGAAACAGGGGATGCCCGCCTCCTCCAGCGCCTGCGCGACGCCATCGGCCAGTGGAGCCTCGGGGCCAACCACCACCAGATCGGCCCTCATGCCCTTGGCCGCCTTCACCAGTCCGGCAAGGTCATCGGCCTTCACGCCGGCCGTTTCACAGAGACCTTCGGCTCCCGCGTTTCCAGGCGCCCAGACCAACTCAGTCACGGTCGGGGAGCGCCTCAGCGCCCACGCCAGGGCATGTTCGCGTCCTCCGCTTCCCACGAGCATCACGCGCACCGCACAACCCCCTCGCAAAGCCTGTATTTTAGGCACACTCAGGCCAAAGGGTCAACTCTCGGGGGAATCCTCCGGGCTGGTCTGGGTGGGCTGGCCCAGCGCCGGCCCATCGCCCCCAACCTATGAGCCCACCTCCTCCTGCACCCGAATCCCGCGCCGCCCCAGCTTCTCCATGAACCGACCGTAAAGCTCGCCATAGATGCAGTCCTCGGGGGCTACTATACAGAGCGGCATAAGTGAAGGCGCATAAGGTGGTGGGCTTGGGAGTATGCCGCTCTGTATTCGCGGGGAAGGCCCCAGCCCTTGCGAGTGCGGCCCTGCGGGCCGCGCAAGGGCTGAGCCCTCCCCGCGGGCCCTACCGGGAGAGGCGCAGCGGCGCCTCCCCCGGACCCCCACCCGCATACAGCGCGCCGGACTTCCGTCGCGCTGTATAGCCCCCGCTCTGCGATCTCCCCCTTTCCGACCATGACCGCGGCGATGGCGGCGGGGAAGGCGGTCACCCGCCCCATGGCCGAGATGCCGGTGGAGGCATCGCCCTCCTCCCACATCCAGTAGGAGATCGTCACCGTCCTACCACTTTTGGTACCCCTGACCGTGTTGTACATGACGCACACGTCGATGTCCCCGGGCCGGGGCCTGAGGCGGGGCTCGATGAGGGTGAGGTAGAGGGCTTCGTCGGGTCGCGCGCGAGCGCGCTCCCCAAGGAGGGCCTCCGCCGGCCCTCCTCGGCGCGCCCCCCGCTTCGCGCCGGGCGCTGCTCCTCCCTGCCCTCACGCCGGATGCCCTCCGCCGCGGGGGAACCTCCCCGTTCCCCCGCGCCCCCTCAACCGCCGACTTGCCTGGATCGTTACCGCCGCGCGGCCTCCACCCGGTTCCGGCCCCGCCGCTTGGCCTCGTAGAGGGCTTCGTCGGGTCGCGCGCGGGCGCGCTCCCCAAGGAGGGCCTCCGCCGGCCCTCCTCGGCGCGCCCCCCGCTTCGCGGCGGGCGCTGCTCCTCCCTGCCCTCACGCCGGATGCCCTCCGCCGCGGGGGAACCTCCCCGTTCCCCCGCGCCCCCTCGACCGCCGACTTGCCTGGATCGTTACCGCCGCGCGGCCTCCACCCGGTTCCGGCCCCGCCGCTTGGCCTCGTAGAGGGCTTCGTCGGCGGCGCGCCGAATTCCTGTGGGCGTGGTGCAGGGGTGGGGAAACGAGGCGACCCCGATGCTGATGGTCACCAGGGAGGGTAGCACTCCCCCGCCTCCGGAAGGGAGGCTTTCGATGGCCGAGCGGGCCCTTTCGGCCACGGTGACGGCTTCCTCCAGCGGACAGAGAGGCAGGATGGCGGCGAATTCCTCGCCTCCGTAGCGGCAGAGCACGTCGATTTCGCGGAAGCACGTCTGAAGGCGCTGGGCCACCTCTCGCAGCGTCGCGTCTCCGGCTGGATGCCCGTAGGTATCGTTGACGGCTTTGAAGTGGTCGATATCCAGGATCAGGAGGGAGACGGGCGAGCCCTGGCGCTGGCCGCGCTTGAGCTCCTCCAGAAGGCGCTCCTCGAAGTGCCGGCGATTGTACAGGCCGGTGAGGGAGTCCTTCATGGAGTTCTCCTCGTTCATGAGGTTGAGGAGAGCCAGGTTCATGAGGGCCGACACCTGCTTCAGAAAACGGCTCGCGGCCAGCCGATTTTCCTCGGAGAAGTCCTCTTCGGGCTTGCCCACGATGCCCACCACCCCGAAGACCTCGCCGGTCATTTCCAGGGGATGGAGGTAGGCCACCGCTCCCGCGGGAAAGGGCTCACCCTTGTACAGGATCGGCATGGCCGTTTCGCGGCTGGTGGCTCCCTCGACGTAGAGCGGCTCTCGCCCGCGGGTTTGGACCCAGTGAGCCCAGGTGTTCCTGTCCAGGTACTGGACGTGCTCGGGGGCCTGGAATCGCTTGGTGAGCAGCCTCGAAAACTTGGCCATGGGACTCTGGACCGCGACGAATCCGTAGATCGCGGGGAGCAGGTCGAACAGCGCATCCAGGGCAAGACCGGCGATCTCCTCGGGGTCCCGCTCGCTGAGCATGCGCTCCAGGCCCCGCGCCAACCTCTCCTCCTGGCCCCTGGAGGCGGAGAGCGCGGCGTGATAGGCCGCGAAGGTCTCCCATCCGTCCAGAACCCTGGCGCAACGCCGGAGGATGGCCATTTCCCGCTCCTCGAAGGGCTCGCCGGCCGCCCTGTGGCAGCATAGGACGCCGCGGACCTTTCCCCGGTGGGTCAGAGGCAGGAGAGCCAGGCTCACCGGGCCCTCCCGGTCGGGCAGGTAGCCGAGGCTCTGGGCATGGACCGTCTCGGCCGCGAGCTCCCGCTCCCCGTCCAGGGCGAGGGCCGGGAGCCCCTCCCTGCGGGGAACGGACGGTGCGGTTTTCAGGCCTGGGTTGCAGAGGGCCACCTTCCAGCCTGCTCCGGACGGGAGAAGTACCACGATTCCCTCGGCGTCGGACGCCTGTCGCGCCAGCGCGAGAAACTGGCTGGCCAGCGCCGCCGGATCGGGGGGCCTGTGGCCATCCACCAGCGCCCCGTCGGGTGCCCAATCGGGCGTGGCCGCCTTGGATGGGGCCCCGCGGCGTTTGCGCCAGAAGAGCCCTCCAAAGGTCAGCAGGGCCAGGGCCAGCGCCCCCAGACCGGCAAGGACCGCTGGATTCAGGAGCGCTTCCATCTCCACCCCCACCAGAGGACTACCCCGGCCATGCCCCCGATCACGTCACGCCCCAGATCGACCAGGTCGGGCAGGCGGTTCGGGACGAAGGCCTGGTGAATCTCGTCGGTCGCCCCGAAAAAGGCCGTCAGCAGGAGGGCCAAGGCCATAAGCGACAGGGTCGGGGGGCGGTCCCAGCTCCCGTGCAGTGCCCTGGCGAGAAGGAGACCGAGCAAGGCGTACTCGGGGTAGTGTAGCAGGTCCTGAGAGATGAATTTCGGCACGGGCGCGTGGGACATGCTCGACAGGGCGAAGATCACGGCGAGGTAGGCGACGGGTGGCAACCAGAGGGAGAGCGCGCGCCGTCCCGTCACCGGGCTGTCCAGAGCATGAAGTAGGCGAAGAGGAGGGAGCCGACCACCATCCACGCCATCGTCTTGCCCACGGACTTCCAGAACCCCCTGCTGTCACGGTGGTTCAATACGGCGAAGAAAAGCGCCACGAGGAGAGAGAAAACGACGAGAGAGAGGAAGTGGTCGTTCAGCATTACTCCTTCCTCCCAACGGCGATGTCGAAGGCGTCCATCATCAGGAGCATGTTCATGAGGCCGGCGCTGACGAGGAAGGTGTTGCCGTAGCCGAACATGAGGTCAGCCGCATCGCGCATGTCGAGCCGTCCCAGTCCGATAATTCGCCCAAGAGCGTAAGGCGCGCCCAGCCCGACCTCGGCCACGGCCCCCAGGCGGTAGAGCCAGTTCGGGGCGTGAAACGGGAACAGGGCGCCGTGCAGCAGCAGCCCCACCCAGAAGGTCGCTGCCACGATGCAGAAAAAGGCCACCGCCCTCCGCCTCCTCCCCAGGAACCAGTGCGACAAACCGGGGAGGAGGAGGGTGGGCAGCGAGTAGGCGTAAGCCTTCCAACGGGGCGGGGCGGAAGGCATGCTACTCTTCTTTGATCACGTGGAGCCTGACCTTCGGGATCACGTCGGGATGAAGCCTGATGGGGATCTCGAAGTCGCCGAGCTTCTTGATGGGCTCGTGAAGCACCAGTCTGCGCTTGTCCACGGCGAAGCCGGCCCCCTTGATGAGATCCGCCACGTCGGTGGGCGTGACGGAGCCGTAGAGGACCTCCTGGTCACCGGCCCGCTTGGCCACCGTGAATTCCAGGGCGGAGATCTTGTCCGCCAGCGCCTGGGCCTCTTCCTTGGCCTTGAGCTGCCGCAACTCGTACATGCGGCGCTCCTGCTCCAACACTTTCATGGCGCCGGGGGTATGGCGCATGGCCATCCCCTTGGGGAGGAGGAAGTTCCGGGCGTAGCCGTCCTTGACGGTGACCACCGCGCCCCGGGTGCCGAGGCTCTCTACGTCCTCTTTGAGAATGACTTTCATGGGGCTCCTCCCTCAGTCCTGCGTGAAGGGCAGCAGCGCCAAGTGGCGGGCCCGCTTGATCGCGGCGGTCAGTTGCCGCTGGTGGATGGCGCAGGTCCCCGAGATGCGCCGCGGAACGATCTTGGCGCGCTCCCGCAGGTAACCCGCGAGCAGCTTGGTGTCCTTGTAGTCGATGAAGGGTACCCCCGAGTCGCAGAATTTGCAATACTTCTTGCGCTTGAAGAGATAGTCCTTCTTGTAGAAGCTCTTCTTCTTGGCGCCCTTGGCGCCCCTGCCACCGGCTCTACCGTTAGCCATGAGAAACCCTCGCTACTCTATGTCCTCGTCATCGCCGAAGGTCTCCGCAGTGTCCGGCTCCTCGGCTTCCTGGTGCTTGCGCCGTTTGGCGCTCCGCTCCCGCATCTTCTCTTCCGCCTTGCGCTCCTCGTCCCTGCGGACCGTCAGAAAACGCATGACGTTCTCGTTCAGCCGGAGGCGAGCCTCCAGGCCCGAGACGCAATTCTCGGAGTCGGACTCGTACTCGTAGAGGACGTAGTACCCTTCGGTGAACTTGCGGATGGGATAGGCGAGGGTCTTCTTGCCCCACCGGTTCACGACCACCTTCTGGCCACCGAACCGTTCGCCCAACTCCCTCTCGACGCCCGTCACGAGGGCTTCGAGCTCACTCTCCGCCAGGTTCGGCGGCGTGAGTACGGTGGTTTCGTACTGTTTCATTCTTCAGACCTCCTTATGGCCTAAGCCCCCGCCCACCTGGGAGGAGGAAGAAGGCTCGGGGATGATACCACACGAGTCGCGGGCTGTCCAGGTTGCGGCTCGGCCCTGTGCGGCTCGGCCCTGCCGAAGGCAAAAGGCGGCGTCCCGGTGCCGATGGGCCTCACGCGAGGAACGGAAGGCGGCCACACCGGAAGCGTTGCCTATGTCCTGAACCAGAGCCCTCACTCATGTCCTGACTGGGCCTCCGCCCATCCGGACTCCTCACTCCTCACTCCTTAACTTCCGCCGAACGGCGGCGATTGAACCGGTTCATGGCCGTGACGAACCCGACGTGCACCGCCTCCAGGACCGCCTTGGCCGCCCTCCCGGCGGCCTCCTCCAGGACCCCCCACCGCTCCGCGTCGAGCGGAGTCAGCAGGTAATCGACGTGGGCCGCACGCTCCACCTCGGGCTCCTGGATGCCGAGGCGGACCCTCGGAAAGTCGCCGCTTCCCAGCTCCTGAAGGATGGATTCCATGCCGTGGTGCCCCCCCGCGCCGCCCCGAAGCCTGAGGCGCACATGGCCGAGGGGAAGGTCCAGATCGTCGTAACAGACGATCAGGCGGTCCAGGGGAAGCGCCTCGCGGCGCATCCAGCGGGCCACCTCGACCCCGCTCCGGTTCATGAAGGTGAGAGGCTTCAGGAGGAGAAACGACTGCCCCCGCCAGCGGCATTGCGACACGGCCGCGTCCCCTCGGACGGAAAAGCGCGGGCCCTTGCACAGCGCCCGCGCCTGCTCCGCCACTTCAAACCCCGCGTTGTGGGGGCTGCGGTGATATTCCGTCCCCGGATTGCCCAGCCCCACGACGAGGTAGTCGGCGTCCATCGGAAAGGGAGAGCGGGATCAGTCCTTCCCGCCTTCGCCCTCCTCCTCGGAGGTCTTCTTGCCCTTGCCGATCACCTCGGGCTCCTGGGCACCCTCTTCGGCCACCTGCTCCTCGGCCTTCTCGACCTCGACCCTGGGCGCCTCGACCTGCACCACCGGCAGGTGCGGGTCCTCGGCGAGGATCTGCACGTTCTTGCCTGCCGTCAGGTCCTGGATCTTGACGCTGTCCCCGACCTTCAGGGGCGTAAGATCCACGTGGATGCGGTCTGGGATGTCGGTGGGGAGGCACTCCACCTCCACCTCGCGCATGATCACGTCCACCAACCCGCTCTCGTTCTTCACGCCGAAGGCCACGCCGTCGTAAACGATGGGCACCTTCACTCGCACCTTCTTGTCCATGAGGATCCGGGTGAAGTCGGCGTGGACGAGCTCGTTGGAGACCGGGTCGATCTGGAAGTCCTTGATCATGACGTGGCGCTGGGAACTCGTCCCCTTGAGGGAGAACAGGAGGATCGAGTTGGCGCCCTTCTCCGATCGCAGGATCTGGATGATCTTCTTCGGGTCCACGGAGATGGGCACGGGCTCCCGGTCCCCGCCGTAAACGATGCCCGGGATCATGCCGATCTCGGCCGTGGCGCGGCGCGCCTTCTTGCCGATCACCTCGCGGCGTTCCACTTCAATCTCGATAAACTGCTGAGCCATGTGAACTCCTCACGTGCGGCGGGGGCTAACCCCTTTACGAACGTATAATGGTACCAAACTCCCCCACCTTTGACAAGTTCGCCCGGGGCCCCGTTCGCCCGGGGCCCCGAAATTCCGCGCTGGAGGCGCCACCCCTCTGTAGGAGCGGCGCCTCGCCGCGATCCGGGGGAACCCGCTGAGACGATGCGGTTCCCGTAAACGGTCCATCGCGCCGGGGGCGGCGCTCCTACGCGCCAAATTCCATCGCGGAATTGGGGGCGGAGCGCGTCTCTTGCCATCGCCCGAGAAAGCCGCTAGCCTGAAAAACCGTAGCCCTTGTGCCAGAGATCTCTCGCGGCGGGAGTCGGCTGCGGACCCTGCATGAGGAGACCCTATGGCTCGCCTGGATCCCCATTCCTACGCCGACTCGGATCAGCCCCAGACCAAGAGCCTTCGGCTCAAACTCGACGTGGATTTCGATTCTCACCGGCTCTCCGGCGAGTGCACGCTCGTGTTCGACTCGGAGGTCTCCGGTCCGCTCGATCTGGACACGCGGGCGCTCACGCTCCACGGGGCTCGGAATCAAACGGGGACCGAGGTGCCTTACGAATGGGCCGATCCAGATCCCATCCTGGGTCAGCGGTTACGTCTCACCCTGCCGCCGGGAACCGACGCGGTGACCCTCGCTTACGAGACCTCGCCCGAGGCTTCGGCCCTCCAGTGGCTGACGCCCGCGCAAACGGCCGGAAGGGCCAAGCCGTTCCTCTTCAGCCAGTGCCAGGCCATCCACGCCCGCTCCCTGGCCCCGTTGCAGGACTCACCGAGGGTCCGCGTCCCCTACGAGGCCGAACTGACGGTGCCAGAGGATCTCGCGGCCGTCATGTCCGCCGGCCTCCAGGGTCACCTTCCGGGACCCGCCAAGGGCAAGCGCACCTTCGTCTTCCGCATGCCCCAGGCCATCCCGCCTTACCTGCTGGCCCTCGCGGTGGGCAACATCGACAGTCGTGATCTTAGTCCCCGGTCCAGGGTCTACGCAGAGCCCGAGACGGTGGAGGCGGCGGCGTGGGAGTTCGCCGAGCTCGAGAAGATGATCGTCACGGCCGAGGGCCTCTTCGGCCCCTACGAGTGGGACCGCTACGACCTGCTGACGCTCCCGCCCTCCTTCCCTTACGGCGGGATGGAGAACCCGAGGATCACCTTCCTGACTCCCACGCTCCTGGCGGGTGACCGGTCCCTGGTGGCGGTGGTGGCCCACGAGCTGGCCCACTCCTGGACGGGCAACCTCGTGACCAACGCCTCGGCCGACCACTTCTGGCTCAATGAGGGCTTCACCGTCTGGGCCGAACGCCGCATTTTGGAGGCGGTCTACGGCCAGGACTACGCCGCCATGGGGTGGGCCCTCGGCCTCAAGGACCTGAACGACGCCCTCGAACGGTTCGGCAAGGACTCTCCCCTCACGCGTCTGCGCACGGACCTCGGGGGAGTGGACCCCGACGAGGTCTACTCGGAGGTTCCCTACGAGAAGGGCGCCCGCTTCGTGACCCTGCTCGAACGCACCGCGGGCCGCCAGCGCTTCGACCGGTTCATCCGCGACTACATGGACGCCTTCCGTTTCACCTCCATCTCCACCGAAGAGTTTCTGGCTTTCCTGGAGGAGAAGCTCCCCGGCATCTCCTCGCGGGTCAACGCCCAGGCCTGGATCTACGGGCCGGGCCTGCCCGACAACGCACCGACCTTCCCGTGTCCGGCCCTGGATCGAATCCAGGCGCTGGCCGGAGGCTGGGATCGGGGCGAGCGTCCCGACGCGGCCGCCATCGCCCGGTGGAACGCCACCGAGAAGCTCCTCTACCTCCAGAATCTCGCTCGTCCCAGGACGGCAAAGGAGTGCCTCTGGCTGGATGAGGCCATGGCGCTCACGGGCCAGGGCAACTACGAGATCCTGGTGGAGTGGCTCTGCATCGCCGCCGCGTCCGATTACGAGCCCGCCTTCGAGAGGATCCGGCAGGTGCTCACGCGGGTCGGCCGCATGAAGTACCTCCGCCCCCTCTACGCCGCCCTGGGAGGGCACGTCCGCACACGGGCCATGGCCCATGAGATCTTCGATTCCGCCAAGGACCGGTACCATCCGCTCTCGCGCCGCGTGATCGAGTCGGTGATGGAGAGCTACCCCAAGGGCTGAGGGCCGGGGGGCGGACCGGGGCAGTGCCGAAAACCGGCCGGCTCAGGCTCTCGCCGCCGCTCTCTTCCGCCTCTTCTCGTGGAGTTCGTGCAGCCCGAGCATGGTGAGGGCCACCAGGAGCGGGATCACGTAATAGATGGCTCGGTAGGCGAGCAGGGCGCCCAGCACGTGGGGGGCGGGCACGGCCTCCTCCAGAAAGAGCACCACCACCGTCTCGAAGACTCCCAGCCCCGCCGGGACTTGGCTGATGAGGCCGGCGATCTGCGCCAGCATGAAGACCCCCAGGAAGGGCACGTAGGGCACGCGAGCCCCCGGCGGCAGGAGCACGTAGAGCACGGCCGACGCGAGCATCCAGTCCAGGCCCGAGACCACCACCTGCAGGAGGGCGATCCTGAGGGAGGGCACGGCAAAGTGGTAGCCCTTCAGGCGCAACGGGTGGTGGAGGAAGGCGCTGACGAGCAGATAGGCCACCCCCGCGGCCAGAAAGAGAAATCCCAGGGGCCGCAGGGTCAGGAAGGGCATCTTGATCCCCCCCGGCACGTCCAGGGGCTCCAGTACGAAGACGAGTCCCCCCAGGGTGAACAGCCCCACGTAGAAGGTGAGGCTGTAGAAGATCACGATCTTCAGGATCTGCTGGGAGGGGACGCCCCAGGCGGAGTAGAAGCGGTAGCGCACGGAGCTGCCCGAGACGGTGCTGAAGCCGGCGTTGTTGCTGAACGCGTATCCGATGAAGGAGCAGAGGGCGATCTTCCTGTAGGGCAGGTGCTGCCGGATGTACAGAAAGGCGAGCGCGTCATACTGCGTGAGGATGGTGTAGTTGGCCGCCGTGAACAGGAGCGCCAGCCCCAGCACCCGCGGCGGAAGGGCCTTCAGGCTGTCCACCATGGCCTCGAGGCCGTACTTGTGCAGCTCGTGATGGAGCACCCAAACCGCCGCTCCAAACAGCAGCGCCCCGATGAGCGCGTGCAGGATCCTCTTCGTCCGGTGCTCCAACGATCCCCTCCTCTTGACCCGGCAGGCGCTGCGCGGTCCCGGGCTGCCTTGCGATTGTACCTCATACCTCGCTGGCGGGATGAGCCACTGAAAAGTGATGGTGGGACCGCCTCCTAGCCATGGGGTCCCATTCGCCGCGGTTTTCAGGACGCCGCCCTAATCTCCCACTGATGACCGCCTGTTCCTTCCTTCCAGTGCGCCCTAGTGCCGAACGGTCTCCGGCTAAAACCTGCCGGCCCAACTCAACCCTGGGGTGGAGAGAGGCGGCTTCCACCCTGGGGTTGAAAACACGCCGCTCCGATTCCCTGAAGCTTTTCACCAAGAGGATGGGCCGAGACCATGCGAGTGCTTTTGCCCCAGCGGCGCAAGTGGCCAGGAGTCTCCCTTCCCGAAGGGCCGGTCCTGCCGGTTCGCAGGGCAGCGTGCCGTTCACCGCCGTTGCATTTCCGTCTCATTGCGAATCGACGTTTCGGTTCTGGGAAAAACGTGCGACACTTCAAAGAGGGGTGGGATAGTCATGAGATCTCTGCGGATTGCAGCCTTGCTTTTGCCGGCGTCGCTGTGCCTCGGCCTCGCCTCGCCGCTCCTGGCCGGTGCAGACCCCATCGTGCTTCAGCCGGTCGCGGTGGGAGAGGGTTATGACACCCTGGTCCACATCACCAATGCTTCCGGAGTGGCCTCGTCGTGCTCTCTGATTCTTCAAGTGGGGGCCTCGACATACGGCCCCGTGACGTTGACGCTCTCCAGCAGGCGCTCGGCCTCCGTTTCTCTCCAGGAGTTGTTTCCCAATGTTGGGGCCGCGGACCCCGACGTTCTGAACGGGCCAGCCTTGGGGAGCGTTCTCGTTTCGGACGATCTGCCGGACGGCTCCCTGATCGCCCGGGCTGAGACGAGTGGCCCCTGGTACTCCTGGAACACGGCGCAGGGCGCTGCTCCGGCGGGCCTTCAGACGACTGCTCCCATTGCGCTGCTGGGAGGGTATTATTCGACGTGGATCACGTTGTACAACGGTTCCTCAAGCATCAGCGCAGTCACGCTGGGCGGAACGGCCTTTGGCCAGTCGACGGCCACTCCCTTCGTTCTTCCAAGTCAGGTCTTGCAGGTTCAACCAGGTGAGGTCCTTACCGTCCGGATGCCATCCGAGGGCGTGGCGAACCCGGCTTTCGCCCGCCTGACACTCACGGCCTCACCCGGCTCTTCTTTACCCGCAGCGTCGGTCTTGAGCCTCGATCAGGTCTCGGGCGGGGCCGTGACCTCGCCTTTCTTCTCCTCGACCCTTCCGGGGCAAACCTGGGTGCTGCCCTACTTTGCCGTCCAAGGTCAGCAGAAGGCGACCCTTTTGGTGCCGCAGAGCAAAGGCGGTACGACGGTTGCCGAGCTCCACTTCGGTTCGGTCGGCCAATCCCCCCTCACAGTACAGAGAATAACCCTGAACTCGGGGAACGGCCCCGTGGCCATGGATCTGTCCTCTTTACTTTCGGCTTCACCGGTAGAGGGATACCTCTTGGTCAGCCAGCGGGGTTTGGCCGACGGCGCGCCGCCCGCGCTTCTCACGAACGCACCGACCGGCAAGGCGGCCGTGGCCTTCTTTCAACCGGCGATCGGCCCGCCCGTCCCGCTGGGCAACCTGGTTTCCGCGCCCCTGCGGCTGTCCGATGCCCAGAGCGCGAAGGTGGGCTTCTACAACGGTTCCAATCACCCCATCACGGTGCTTCTGCGCTTCCGCGCCTCGGGAGAGGGTTCGAGTGATATTCCCAATGACGATTTCACGGCCGTGGCCTCCCCCGCCGCCGTTCTCCCCGCCGGCGGATGGATCGCCGTTGATTTGTCCGGCCTGATTGCCCGCTACGGCCCTTACGAATCCGGTTTCTTCGAGGCCATTTACTCCGGACTGCCCGGCGCGGTCTTCGCCCAGGCGGGTGCGCTCGGGCCGGACGAGCCCGCCACCACGCCGCTGGCGCCGGTCACCCTTGACACCATGCTCACCTTCTCGACGCCCTACGCCATCGTGGGACCTTCGCCTATTGAGGTGACAGCGGGCGCGTCCGTCCCGGTGCAAGCCCTGCTCTGGGGCCCGTGGGGCTCGGCGGTGGCACCACCCCAGAGCTGGTCCCTCCGCGCAAGTCAGGGGGGACCAGCACCAGCCGCTTCCATCAGCGGCACCGGCCAATCGGCCACCATCACGGGTTCCGCGACCACCTCGGCGCAGTCACTGAGCATTCTGCCTTCCCTCCTTCCACCGGGAGGCGGCGGTGACGACGTGCCCGATCCGGGTGAGGGGGTTCTTTACGCTCCCGGGCCTATGCCGACGCCCGCGAGCGCTTCGCCTCATTACGGGCGGAAGGAAGGCGGCGATCCGCTCACGATTGGCGGGAGCGGGTTCGATTCGGCTGGCATCCAAGTAAAATTCAGAAGAACACTGAGCAACGGAACTACCGCCAACAATCGAAGTGAATACCGATGTCCTCCCTGCTACACCACGTTTCGCAGCGATGCCGTAGGTAACATCTCTAACGTGACTATGTCCACTATCACAATGGGCACTGGAGGCAACTGCACTCAACCGGGCATGTGTGGCACCAACAAGTCCTGCGACAGCCAGTACGGCAACGTCCGGCTCGTCGTGACCAACCTCGCGACGGGCAACCACAAGGGACTGGGCTGGAGCAACGGGGCGGGGTTCAAGTACGGCTGGCCCGCGCCGACCATCGGTTCGGTCAGTCCCGGCACGGGACCCATCAGCGGAGGCACCACCGTCACCCTCAACGGCACCGGATTCGCCGCCAATGTGAGCGGCTTCACCGTGAAGATCGGCGGTATCTCCCTGACCAACGTGGGCTATTCGAACATGCAGCCCGACGGCACCTACAACACCGTGACGGGCACCGTGGGCACGGAGGGCTGGTGGTTCGCGGACTGCGCGGGCACCAAGCCGGGCGTCACCGGCGTCGCCCAGGCCGTGAAGGTCACCAACCCCGACGGCAACCAGGGCACGCTCGCCTCCGCCTTCACCTTCACCGCCGTGAATCCCGCCATCACGGGCGTCTCGCCGCTCTCCGGTCCGACCCTGGGGGGAACTCCCGTGACGCTCAACGGCACCAGCCTGATGCGCATCACCTCCGTCCTCTTCAACTCCAGCTACCTCGCCACGTGCGGCACGATCCAGCAGGCTTCCGGCGGGATGAAGGTCACCTCGCCAGCCGGTTGCGGCGCTGGTCCCATCAAGGTCCAGACGCGGGACAACGCGGCAGCCACCACCAACGTCTCCTTCGCCTACACGACCGTCACACCCTCATTGGCTTCCTACGTTCAAAAATCGACATAGGTAGGCCCTCGCGGGCTTTCCCTGTCACACCACCGTGCGTACGGGTCCGTACACGGCGGTTCGGTGAGTTATGCGGTCACACCCGCATGGGTGTCCCCGCCGGGCTTTCGGTTTCGAT
>JAJYLT010000019.1 GCA_021787565.1 Acidobacteriota bacterium | reverse complement strand
GTACACAGAGTCCGGCGGAATTTCTCTTTTCCTGACAACGGCTTTCCTAGGCATTCCTGATCGCTCCTTACCCTCTTTTCAAAGAGCAACGGCCCCCCTGGGGGCCCGGGTGGCGAGGGAACTCTTACGACTTCGGCCGCTTCGCTCCATACTTTGAGCGGGCCTGGCGCCTGGCCTCCACGCCCGTCGTATCCAACTTGCCGCGGATGATGTGGTACCGCACGCCCGGCAGATCCTTCACGCGGCCGCCGCGGATGAGGACCACCGAGTGCTCCTGGAGGTTGTGCCCGACGCCGGGGATGTAGGTGGTCACTTCCATCCCGCTGGTGAGGCGCACGCGCGCCACCTTCCGGAGGGCGGAGTTGGGTTTCTTCGGCGTCGTGGTGTACACGCGAGTGCACACGCCGCGCTTTTGAGGATTCGCCTGAAGGGCAGGGCTCTTGGTCTTGTACTGAACCGCCTTGCGCCCCTTGCGCACAAGTTGATTGATGGTCGGCACAACATCCTCCTTAGTGCGTTTGCCTTGCACGAGGGCCTTCCCCGAGGGGGAAAAGCCGGAATAGCATACCGGACTTCCCCAATGCTGTCAACCCCTAAGAAAACGCACCCCTAAGAAAACGCACTTTGGAGGGACCACCTCAACATTTTGCGGTTTGGAGGGCCCCGGTTGCGCTGGTCGAGGCTCAGGTTCTACCCTGGGCCAGGACTGGAGGAGCACCGTGTCCCTTCCCACGCCCGAGGAGTGCATGAGACTGGCGCTGGGCCTCGCCGAACGAGCCGCCCGCGACGGGGAGGTGCCCGTGGGGGCGGCCCTCCTGTCCCCGGACGGGGCCATCTTCACCGGCCGAAACCGCTGCGAGTCGATGGGCCCCCTGGACCATGCCGAGTTCGAAGCCATCCAGTCGGGGTTGGCCGCCCTAGGCCGCCGCGGCCTGGGGGCGTGCACCCTCTACGTGACCCTGGAGCCCTGCGTCATGTGCCTTGGCGCCATGGTGCACGCCCGCATCGGGGGCCTGGTCTACGCCTGTCCCGAACCACGATTCGGAGGCGTCTCGGCGCTGCAAGAGCTCTGGCGCCAGGGGCGATATCCCCACCGCTTTCCCGTGGCTTCCGGATTGTGCGAGGAGGAGTCCCACCTGTTGCTCCGGCGCTTCTTCGCCGAAAGGCGCCCCTAACTTGGTTTCTCGAATTCTCGGAATGCATGCGATCCCACGCGGATTGGCCTGGGTTCAAAGCGGTGGGCGTCGGCGGGATAGGACCGACGGACACCGACAGCCGAGAGCCATAGGGCCTACCCGTCCACGGGCGGACCTTGGAAGCCCCCTTTCTTTCCCGCCCCCGAAAGCGATCGAGCCACCTCGCCGGCGGCCCGTTCGTCTATCACGTTATTTCACTGGTTCCCTGGATCGGCCTTTCTGGCGGAGAGAGAGGGATTTGAACCCCCGTTACCGTTACCGGTAAACCTGATTTCGAGTCAGGCCTAATGGGGGTGATGCGCCTGATACGGCAGTTGACAGCCGTTCATGAAATCCTTATATTGGCTTCGTTCTGTGTTGACGGGCGGGTGTGGCCCGAATATCCAGGTTGAGGCTGAAGGTGTGGCCCAGGTGTGGCCCGGCCAAGTTGCCTGATGCCGGAGGCGGCCATGAAGACCAAGCTGGACAGGAAGGCGCTGGAGCGGCTGAGAACCCAAGGCGAGGGGCGGGAGCGCATCTTTGATGTGAAGACCACGGGATTCTTCGCCCGGCGGACCCCGAGCGGACAAATCTCCTTCGGCGTGCGAGTCGGCCCGAAGAAGGCGCGCCGGGACATCATCATCGGCCCCCTTGGGCCGTTCACGCTGGAGACGGCGCGGGCGGAGGCTGAACGCCACCTCGCCGAGTCGAAGTTGGGTCAAGACCCGGCCGGCAAGCGTGCGAAGCAGAAGGCCACGCCCACCTTCAAGGCGTGGGCCGAAACCTATCTACAGGAGGCCGCCGGCCGACTCTCTCCACGCTGGGTATCCGAGACGCGCCGCTACCTGAAAGCCGTCCCCTTCGGGAGCAAGCTGGTATCCGAAGTGAGCGCGGAGGACGTGCACCGGTTCTGCGAAGCCCAGCGGGAGAAAGCCGCCGCCAAGGGGGGCAGTGGTGCCCCAACAGCCAACCGGGCACTGGCCGCGGTGCGGGCGTGCCTCTCTGCCGGTTGGCGCCGGTCCCTCCTTACTGAGAACGTGGCCCGCAAGGTGAGGGCCGGCCATGAGAACCCCCCGCGGGACCGCGTGCTGTCGGATGACGAGCTGGTACGGCTCCTCAAGGTTCTGGAGGAGTGGCCGGACCCCTTCATGAGGGCGGCCTTCCGGCTCACGATCGAAACGGGCGCCCGGCGAAGTGAGGTCTTGAGGGCGCAGTGGGAGCACCTGGACCTTGAAGAGGGCGTCTGGAAGCTCCCCGAGACCAAGAGCGGCAAGCCCCAGGTAATTCCCCTCCTGCCGGACACCGTGGCCCTATTGCGCGCCCTCCCGCGGCGGGGACGGTTCGTCATCCCGGGCCGAACGCCTGATGCACCGCGCAAGAGCCTGTATGGCCCCTGGACCGACATCAAGGCGGCGGCTGGTCTCGAAGGAGTGACCCCCCACGATCTGCGGCGGACCTTTGGCCTGGCCGTCGCTCGGACGGCGGGCCTTTTGGCCGCCTCAAAGTTACTGAGGCACAGCGACCCCCGCGTGACCGAACGGGTCTACGCCCCCTTCGACATGAAGGCCTTGCGCGAAGCCGCCGACGCCACGGCGAAGGAGCGCCGGAAGCGGCTTCTTAGGGTGGTCAATGGCGGCCAGGGCACCGAACCCGAGAAGGCTTGAGGCGGCAAAGGAGGTGGGAATGATGAAATGACGCATGGGTCAGTCTTTCGCGGCCCCGTCCTGTCCGGCGAGGATGGGCGCTTCAACGGGGTGCCGGTTTTTGGAGGGTGAGGACCATGGGGAAAAACTACACAACCCGGTACTGCTTCGCCTCGGAGAATGGGGATGAATTGGAGGTGGAATACAGTGGGGAGGAGTCGGAGGCCATCGTCGCCGTGACGAACACGGAGGGCACCTGCGCCGTGATCTGCCTCACCAAAGAGGTCATGCTGGCGCTGGCTGGCGTCATCACCGGGGGGCTGCTGGCGAAGGAGGCGCCCATCGAAGCATAGGTTTCACGGCCCGCGCCTGGCGCGCGGGTCTGCCGGCAATTATGCGCTTAGAGCATAAATCCTTGATAATGCAGAGTGTTAGACCTAGATTGAGATTCTATTCACGGGGGCAACGGCGGGCTTCATGAACCCACCGGGGGCCGCATTCCGGGCGGCCCTGCCCCCCGTCCGATGCCCGGACGGCCACCCGGAGGCCGGTATGGAGACACGCAAGAGAGACCCAAGGATCAAGTCAAAGGGCCAGCCACGCTCCCACGCCAAGAAGCCCCGGCATAGGGAGCCGATTCCCAATTTGGCAGCCAGTCGGCACCACTTCCCCGACGCAAACCTTGATGCAGAAATGCAGAGCGCCGGCGTCGGGTTATGCGACCGCGAGGCCTTCCGAGGGGCTATCGAAAGAGTGCTGGCGCTGACTCCCATTGTGCAGGCATTCTTTGAGGCCCCCCCTCCTGTGGCCGTGCGCCGGGCTGCGCAGCCTGCCAGCAAGAAACTGGCGGAAGTTAAAGACGCCCTGAGCGAACCCTCCGTTCTCGGCTTCTACCTTCGCGGTCTGATAGCGGGCCTCTCCACCGAAGAGGGCTGGAGTCATTTCGTGCTGGGGATCATCCAAGACGGCGCAACTCATGAAGGCCTGCAAGCCCACTACCAGGAACAAGAGGCCGCCCGGCTCCATCGGTTTCTCGACGACCTGGATCATTTCGCGAGAGTGCTCGGTGTTATCGGCTCAATCACGAGGGGGCGCGGGCGCAAAAGCGCCCTCACTCTCCCGCCCAATGAACTGGCCCGCCAGTTTTTGAGGAAGCGTCTTGAGGAGGTCCGCTCCGACTTCGGGCGCCGTCAAAGCTAGCGCCCCACAAGGCCTGAACCCAAAGAAACCGATTCCCGCTTTATTTCGAGGCATGACGGTTGCCCGGTGCGCCATGTTTCCCCCTGTGCGGTCCATGGACGCGGTCAACGGTTGACCGGCCAGGGGGCCGAGCGGAGGGAACTGCAATGCTCGATTTTGGCGACCTGGAAATGTTGACCAACGGGGAAGCGGCGGAGCTGCTTCGGATCAAGGGCCAGACGCTGAGAAAGTGGCGGCTGGTTGGCCGAGGCCCTGTCTTTACGCGCATTGGCGGCCGTGTGCGCTATCGCAAGTCTGATCTGGAGGCCTTCCTGGCTGGACATCGCTTCCGATCCACCGCCGAAGAAACGGTGGGCGGGGGTTTGGCGTGAGCAACCCGGCTGAGCCCCGGCTTCCCTACCGGGTGGAACTGCGCCGGAAGTTTCCGGCCCTGGCCCGGCGTGCCGACAGTGGTTCCCCCCTTGCGGCTATCAAGCTGGCTTGCCTCGAATGCGAGGAGGGAACGTTCAATGCCGTCTCCGCCTGCCAGGACCGCGGATGCCCCCTGTACGCCTACCGCCTCGGACACCGCCCCAAGAAGGGAGCCAAGGACCCCGCTTTAGTGGGGATCTTTCCGCCCAAATTTCAACGAAAGGGCGTCGGTCAAGGTAATCCCCTTCACCCCACCCCCGGCGCCGGAACCGAGGCGGCGAACCCATGACGCGCGGCGCCGTCGTTCTTGCCTCCCCCGGTCCACGTCCCGGCCTCGGCTATTTGCTCCTCCGAGTGCCGGGTGGTTGGGCCATCGGTGAGACCCGGAGCAAGGGGCTCAAGACGTTCGACCTCCCGGACAGGGAGGCCGAAGCTCTCCTGGCCTTGCCGAAGACCGACCGGGCCGCCGCCCTGTGTTCTGCGTATCACCGGCGCCGTATCGGCGCCAAAGCATCGCCCCTGCCGCCTGGAGAAGGCCATGTCTTCGCCTCGTAGGGCCAAGGCGCCGGGGCGCCCTCCTGCGCTCTCCTAGCTCCCATCCCCCCAGCGCATCGGCTGGAAGGCCCTCTTGGACCTCGAAGAGCACCCCAAGGGCCGTGAGGCCGTTCTGTGGTTGCTCGCACAGTTGGACCGGCGACGAATCCCCGTGGTGGGCGAGCTTGCAGACGCGGTGCACGTCCGAAAGGCTGACGCCGTTGGGTTTCTACATGGTCCCTGGCCCGATTGGGCGCGGGCCGTCTTGAGGGGCGCCGCGTTGGGAACCGCTCCGAATGCCAATGATCCCCTTTCCGATGAGGCTGTTACGCCATCCAAGGCAGAGATTCGGGAACTTTTGGGAACCGCGCGGAGAGGCCGCAACTGTCTAACATTTAAGGAGATAAGGCGTGCCCCTTGAAGAATTGGGAACTGTAATAAAGGGGGTGTGGGGGAGGGGCGGACCCTTCGACCTCCATCCTGGGGACAGGTACACCCTGGACGGACCCAGGGGAATCCAGACCCGAAGGATCCGCACGCGCGGCGACGCTCAAGAACTTCAGCGGCTTCATCTGGAGGGAGTCCAGCGGTTGGGGCTCTACGCGGCCAAGAACGGGCTTTGTCGGTGGGGATGCCTCGACCTGGACGCGCACGACGCGGCAACGCCGGAACGGGTACCGGAGGCCGTGGCCCTCGTGGAAGAACTGGCGGGGCAAGGGGTCCTGGCTTACTGGACTCCCTCCCGGCATGGTCGCGGCGCTCACGTTTGGCTCTTCTTCTCGGGCGCCGTCCGGCAAGCGGACCTCCACGCGTGGCTCGGGGCCCTGGCCCAACCCTACCGCGGGACCGGGCCCGTGGACGTGTTCCCCAAGACTCCTTCGGGTTCGGGAGGGGCCGTGTTCCTTCCGCACTTCGGCGGCGAACCCCTGAGAGACGGCGACGCCCGCCCGGTGCTTCTGGACAAGTTGGAATCCAATCCGGCCAAGGTGGTCCCAAAGTCTGACCGCCCCGCTTGGCCCCCTCCGCACTGGCGGGGGGCCTGGAGGGGCAAGGCCTCGGAGAAAGCGGAGACCTTCCGGGAGGCTGTGAAGCAAGGCGAGCTAGAGGGCCGCGTGTTCCCGGGCCGGGGCGGATTGCCCCAAGCGAGGGCCGGCTACCGGAACCGCATTGCCGGCGGCGTGGCCGTCTCCATCGCTCGCGGCGGGGGGGCCTTCCCGGACTTCGCCCGCTGGGACCAAGCGAACGTCCCGCCCCTGGCCTCGGATGAGCCCGACGCCCTGAAAGTGTGGTGGGGTTGGGCCATTCGCAAGAAAGGAGCATGACGGATGCCGTACGTCGACCCAGAAAAGGCCCGTGAGGCCAACCGCGAAGCCCAGCGCCGGAGACGCGCCCGAATCAAGGGTATGACGGGGAATGACGCGTCACACCCGGCGTCACACCTTACGCCTCCGGGGGCTGCGCCGTCGCCCCACCCGAAGGCCTGGCTCTTTGAACCGGTGCCTGGCCATGAGGCCGACGCCGAAAGACTCCTGTCCGCCTTCCCCTCGGATTGGACCGCGGTTCTTCATGCCATGGTGAACGAAGGCAAGCTGGGCAAGATGGAAGGAGCCCGCGTCCTGGGGTCGCAATGGCGGTCCTACACACTCGCGGCCCTTTCCCACCACCTCGCCGGCGGGGTGCACCTCTTCGGCTGTCCCAAGTGGGGGGCAAAGGCCCTGTGGGGCGCGGCCACCGTGGCGACTGCGGAAGACAGGGACGCCCTCTTGGCCCAGCTCAAGGCGTTCGGCGTGGCGGCTTACTGGGCCGAGTTTCCCTGGCTCGGGTTCGTGATCTTTTGCTTCCTACGGCGCCCCCTGGCGGCGGGCGTCATTGGGCGCTTCCTGGGGCGTGCCGCCTTGGCCGCCGGAGTGCACGCCTCCGCGGTTCCGCGCCGTCGGAAGTACCACCCAAACGGGCAAGTCCCGGTCCTCCTGCCGTATCGCGGCGGAGCTTACCCTTTGCATGACGCGGAGGGCCGCCCGATCCCCCTCGAAGCGTTGCCAGGTGCCCTCGTGAGGAACCCCAGGCCCCCCAAGTTGGACAAGAACGGTGGACTACCGGCCCGGTCCACGGCCCCAACGCCCGACCTCGCAGTCCTTCGACGCGAAATGATTCAAGTTTGAAACATACGACGAATGGCCTTGCCCTGAAAGGCAAAAAGTTGCATGGCCCCATCGAAGGCGTTAAATTTTCCAGTGTGGAGAACGTGCAATGGAACGAACGGAGCCCGCCTTACCCGATCCGAACCTAAACTGGCAGCCGGTTGACCTGGTAGAGCCGGTTCCCGGCCTCTTCATTCGCCTACTCATGGCCCTGGGAGCCGACAACTTGCCCACCTACCGGATCGCCCTGTGCCCACTCGGCGCCCCTGAGTCTGAATGGCGCTGGGAGCTGCCGGAAGGGTTCAAGGCGGAGTGGCGAAGGCTATCCACCGAGGAGATAACACCATGCCAGCAGTAGCCTTCCTTCCCCTCATCGCCGCGGGCGTCCAAACCGCCGCCGCCCAGAGCGCCAAGGACAACACCTCCACCGTGCCCTTCATGGACATCTCCGCCGGGCGCAAGGAGAAACTCGCCAACCACCTGGAGAAGGACACCTGGAACGGGCTCATCCAGAAGTACAGGGGTGCGCCCGTCCACGTCCTCGACACGGCCTCGCAGATGCGCTCCGGCTACCCCGCTTCCGAGGCCATGGCCCAAGTGCCCGAGGGCGGCGCCTACTCGGGGGCCATGATGCGGGCCATGGACCAGGGCCAGGACACCAACGCCCAGGGCGTCAACGCCAACACGGGGCAGGCCCTCCACGCCTGGGCCCTCGGCGGCAAGATGGCGCAGGGCCAGCGCAGGCAACAGTTCAACCAGAGCATGGACAAGATGCGCCTCGCCTACAAGCTGAACCAGACCCAGGCCATGCAGGCGGCGCAGGACCGCGTAAACGCCAGCCTGAACCAACTCGGACGCGAAACCATGTCCACCCTGGGGAGCGCCTGGCCCGCTCCCACAACGCCCTCCGTGGTGCCTCATGACGAGCTCTCCCAGCCGGCCTTCGGTGAGCCAACCTACACCTGGCAGAAGTTCGCCGGGGCCAGACTCACCGGCGGCTCTTCCCCCTCCACGCCCTACTGGGGCGATTGGTCCTTCGCCCGCTAAGCAAGCGCAACGCGGCCGGCCCGGCCTCGCCTACGCACGTAGGGGCCGCCCGCCCATGGTTCACGTAGCCTCGTCTCTCCGGCGTTCTCCACGCCTCCACCCCTGGGGCCAGTCGCAAGCTGGCCCCTTTGCTTTTTCTCTCTGCGCCTCAACGCGCGCGGGCGCGTGCGCGCGAACCAGGGCTATAACCCTTGTGGGGCTTGGGTTATAGCGTGATTCGTGTGCCCGAAAGGCAGGGCGCGCGCCCCAAGCGTTGCCGCCGGCGTCTCGGGGGTGTACGCTGACTCCACCGGAACCGCAAGGATGGACAACGGGGGTTTGGGGAGCTTCCCCCTTGCGATGAACCGTAGACGGGAGGAGGTAGGCATGGGGACCGAAATACTGGGGCGTAGGTGTGGGGGAACGATCACCGGAAGGGCCGTCGCGTTACTTTCTTGCGCGGTCCTTATTCTCGGCTGTGCCGCGGGGCAGGCGTACAGAGTTGTTTACTCGCCCGGGTTTTCGTTCGCGCGCTACAACTACCTTGTCGTGGCCAAGCCCGGCGAGAAGACTTCCGCGAGCCTGTACGGAATGGACGTGGAGTTTGCTAACCTCATGGAGCGTTACAACTGGAACGTGATAGGAGACAAGGAGTACCAGGGCCTCACAACCGACCAACAACGGCAGACTTTGATTGCGCGAATGGCCATGATCTCTTCCAGCGAAGAAGAGAACTTGCTCACGGTGTCGTTTGATGATGCCGTCACGGGCAAAACCGTGGCCACCGTTACGACAGAAGCCGAGGGAGATATGTTCGACCCCGGGGATCGCACGCAGGCCTTCGAGTCCCTATCCAAGGCCATCGTTCAAACACTGGAGCGGGACAAGGGGTTGAAGGTCACGGAAGCCAAGGCGAAATAGCTGGACCGCTGATTCAGTTCCGGGGACTCGTCGTAGCCAAGCCGGGAATGGAGTTGTTTGTGGGCAGCCGATCTATTCCCGCAGGGAATCCCTGACGTGCTGTGCCATTTTCTTGATGAGCTTATCTGGCGTGGTCAGGTTGGATTGGGAATGGGTCCGCTGGCTGAAGAAGGCGATTACGGAACCGTCTGAAACGCGGAGAATCCTCAAAGAAACCCCGGCACGCTCGGTTCTAAAGGTAAATGGAGAAACCCTATAGTACTCGTCCACCTCGCCATTCATGACGTAAGGGAATCCCTTGCTCTTGGCGTATTTGACTGCCTCGTCATCGGTGAGTGGCTCCTTCGGTCCTACTGGCCTTGAAAGCGGTACGGCAAGATAGCGGGACGTTGAGGAGAAGACCTCCGCGAAGATCCCCGCGGCCGTGTTTCCCGAGCCGTCGCAGTCTTCCTGCCCATTGATGGTGCAATCACGGAAGGAAATAATCGCCAGTTCGGCCCCTGGTGGCAAGCCTGCACGCTGCACCACTGGCGGCCTTGATGCGCACGAGGCAATCAACACCCCAAAGATAACGACCAGAATCCCCCTATTCATAGTGGCCTCCCTTGTGCCCCAGACTATCCCCGATAAACCTCGCACGGCAAGCACGCCGCCCGGATGACGCGGAGCCGTAGTGACCTCATATCAGCATTGAGGGAAAGAACCTGGCGGGGGCCTGATCGTTGCCAGACACGCGGGCAGGCTCATTGCCGGCCGCTCCACTTCCCCCGGGGGGTGCTTTACTGCCTTCAATGTGAAGCAGAGTTCGGCCCCGTGATACCTTCAAGAGTTGTTGCTTGAGAATGAGCCGGGGGCACCCACCGAGGGAGGCAGAAATGGAAAAGCTACTGAAGATACTTTGGGGGGCGGCCGTTCTAGCGCTTCTTGCCGCCGTGTTGTGGGTCCAAGTCAGGATCCTGAATAGCTTGCCCAAAGCTCCGCCCACTATTGGAGAGATCAGGATGGTCAAGGACCCGAGCCAACGTAACCGCCTTCTGATGCAGCGCCCCTTAATGGTCGCTGCCGTAGAGGGTGACGTGACCGTGTCGGGCGAGGTTGAGGTAATCGGAAGCCAAGATAGATTTGCCGAGCCCGTAAGGGTAGCAATCGTCCGGGGAGGGACCCCCTACTAGGCTTCAAGCACAGGGAGGCTACCCAGAAAGGAACCTGGGAAAAAACTCAGGGGGTGGACACTATTAGTTAGGCGGCCAGGGCCGGGGGGGCTTGCCGACCCGTTCCGCCGGGGGGCGGGGGGTGTTCAGTGATGGGCGGCATCGGTGACGAAGGCCGGCCCGATCCTGGCGCCGGCGAGGTGCCTTGTCCCTCTGCGCTGGCGGGTGTATGTTTCCGGTGGGATAGTTCCGATCCCAGGAGGAACACGGTATGACCCGCATGACCACGGGCGCGCTGCGCCGGGGAATGAAGACCACGCTGGACCGGGCTGCCCGGAAGGGTGAGCGCTTCATCATCGAGCGCCGGGGCAAGGCCGTGGCCGCCCTCGTTCCCATCGAAGACCTCGAGGCCCTTGAGGCCTTCGAGGACCGCATGGACGTGGAAGAGGCCGAGCGTATCCTGGCGGACCCAGCCGAGAAGCCCATCCCTTACGAACAGGTTCGCCAAGAGCTAGGGCTGGAGTGACCTACCGCCTGGAAGTAACCCCGTCCGCAAAGAAAGCGTTGGCCGCACTCCCGAAGGCGGCCCGCCTGCGAGTTGACGCCCGCATCAACGCCCTGGCTACCGACCCACGCCCGCATGGAGTGAAGACTCTCCGGGGATCGAAGCCGCCTTTGCTTCGCCTCCGTGTCGGCGACTACCGGATCATCTACGCCGTAGAGGATGACCGCCTTGTGGTCCTTGTGGTCCGTATCGCCCACCGCCGGGAAGTCTACCGGTAAGGCGCCCGGCCCGCGCCCTGCCCCCCGCCGTTGACAGCACGGCGTCCGTACTGTACATTATGTCCGGGAGGCACATTCCATGACCACCATTACCACCGTGAAAGCGCGGGCCAAGTTCTCAGACGTGGTGACGAAGGCGGCCTTTGAAAAGGAGCGCATCGTCTTGACGCGTAACGGTAAGGAACTCGTGGCCGTGGTCCCCATCGAGGACGTGCTTCTCCTTGAAGAGCTGGAAAACAGGGCCGACGTTCGCGCCGCCCGAAAGGCGCTCAAGGAAAAGGGCTCCATCCCCTGGGAAAAGGTCAAGGCCGACTTAGGGCTGTAAGCCGTGGCCTACAGGATCGAGCTACGGCCCTCCGCCGCCCGAAGTCTCGCGAAGTTACCCAGAGCCGCCCAACGAAACATCCGCGCCGCCGTGGACGCCCTGGCGGAGGTACCCCGGCCTGCTGGGGTGGTCAAACTCACGGGGGAGTCGGACCTCTACCGCATCCGCGCCGGAGACTTCCGCGTGGTCTACACCATCAAGGACAGGGTTCTCCTCGTCCTCGTGGTCCGCATCGCCCACCGCCGGGAAGTCTACCGGTAGGGCGCCCGCCCCGCGCCTTGCCCCGGAGTGACGGGGGGGCATCCCAACCCCGGAGGATTCATCATGGTCCTAAAGGTGGAATTCGACCGCGAGGAAGATGGGCGTTGGATTGCGGATATACCGCAACTGCCCGGCGTCTTGGTGTATGGGCGCACCAAGAAAGAAGCCCTGGCGACGGTGCAGCGCCTTGCCCTCGAAGTCCTTGCCGAACAAATGGAGGAACGGGGGGAGCCCAAGGGCTTCTTGACCCTCTCCTTCATGCCAGCCTGACCTCTGCCCCACCCCCCCACAGCGCCTCCCATAGCCCTTGGCCCTCATGCGACTGCCCACCCTTCGGACAGCACTTCGGCCTGTTCGAGGACGGTCTGGGTGGCCTTCTCCTGCTTGTCGGGGGGGTAGCCATAGCGGCGGAGGATGCGCTTGACCAAGATGCGGAGCTGGGCCTGCACGTTGTCACGCAGGGTCCAGTCGATGGTGACGTTGGCCCTCACGGTCTTCACCAGCTCTCGCGCGATGGCGCGCAAGGTCTCGTCGCCCAGCACCTTCACGGCGCTGTCGTTGGCTTCCAGGGCGTCATAGAAGGCCAGCTCATCCTCCTTCAGCCCTAGCTTTTCCCCCCGCGCGTTCGCCTCCCGCATGTCCTTCGCGAGGGCGATCAGCTCCTCGATCACCTGCGCGGCCTCGATGGCCCGGTTCTGGTAGCGGCGGATGGTCTCCTCCAGCATCTCGGCAAAGGAGCGCGCCTGTACCACGTTCTTCCGCCGGCGAGCATTGATCTCGCCCTTCAGCAGCTTGTTCAGAAGCTCGACGGCCAGGTTGCGCTGGGGCATCCCGCGGACCTCGGCCAGGAAGTCGTCCGAGAGGATGGAGATGTCGGGCTTCGCGAGTCCCGCCGCGGCGAAGATGTCGATCACCCCCTCGGGCGCCACGGCCCGCGCGATGATCTGCCGCACGGCGTGTTCGATCTCCTCCTCGGGCCGCGCATCACCGGGGGCACGCTTGGCGAGGACCGCCTGCACTGCCTGGAAGAAGGCCACGTCGTCCCTGATGCGCAGGGCCTCGGGATTGGGAACGGACAGCGCGAAGGCCTGGGACAGCTCCCGCACGACCCGCAAGAGCCGGTCCTTCCCGCCCTCCTGCTTGAGGATGTGCTCCTGCGCGGCGGGCAGCAGGCTCAGGCGCTCCTGCGGGGTCCCCGTGGTCCACTTGGCCCAGTCGAACCCGTGGAAAAGTCCGCAGCACACCTCGTGCTTCTCCAGCATCACGGCGACGGCCTCGTCCTGGTCCACCGCCGTCCGCCCCGTTCCGCCGCTCTCGGTATAGGTGGCGAGGGCGGCCTTCAGCTCCTGAGCCAGGCCGAGATAGTCCACCACCAGCCCGCCCGGCTTGTCCCTGAACACGCGGTTCACCCGGGCGATGGCCTGCATCAGCCCGTGGCCGCGCATGGGCTTGTCCACGTACATGGTGTGCAGGCTCGGCGCGTCGAAGCCCGTCAGCCACATGTCCCGCACCAGGACGATCTGGAAGGGGTCCTTCGGGTCGCGGAAGCGCTTCGCCAGGGCCTCACGCCGGGGCTTGTTGCGGATGTGCTGTTGCCAGTCGGTGGGGTCCGAGGCAGAACCGGTCATCACGACCTTGATCTTGCCCTCCTCATCCCCACCACCATTCCATTGCGGCCTCAGCTTCACGATCTCGCGGTACAACTCCACGCAGATGCGGCGGCTCATGCACACCACCATGGCCTTGCCGTCCATGGCATCGAGCCGCTTTTCGAAGTGCTCGACGATATCCTTGGCCACGAGCCCGAGGCGCTTCTCGGCCCCCACCACGGCTTCGAGCTGCGCCCACTTGGTCTTGAGCCGCTCCTTGCGCTCGACCTCCTCGCCCTCGGTGGCCTCCTCGAAGTCGGGGTCGATGCTAGGCCGCTCCGCCTCGTCGAGCGCCAGTTTGGCCAGGCGGCTCTCGTAGTAGATCGGCACCGTGGCCTTGTCCTGCACGGCGCGCTGGATGTCGTAAACGCTGATGTAGTCGCCGAAGACGGCGCGGGTGTTGGCGTCGGTCTTCTCGATGGGCGTGCCCGTGAAGCCGATGAAGGAGGCGTGGGGCAGGGCGTCGCGCATGTGCCGCGCGAAGCCGTCGATGAAGTCGTACTGGCTCCGGTGTGCCTCGTCGGCGATCACCACGATGTTGCGCCGTTCCGAGAGCACCGGGTGGCGGTCGCCCTTCTCCTCGGGGAAGAACTTCTGGATGGTCGTGAAAACCACCCCGCCCACCTCCACGCGCAGCAGGTCCCGAAGATGCTCCCGGCTTTCGGCCTGCTTCGGCGGCTGTCGGAGGAGTTCCCGGCAGCGCGAAAAGGTGCCGAAGAGCTGGTCGTCCAGGTCGTTGCGGTCGGTCAGGACTACAACGGTCGGGTTCTCCATGGCCGGCTCACGGATGATGCGGCCCGCGTAGAAGGCCATCGTCAGGCTCTTGCCCGAGCCCTGCGTGTGCCAGACCACCCCGATGCGCCGGTCACCCGGCTCCCCGCCGGGCCTCAGCCCCGCCTCGAAGCGCCCCGGCTCCTCGGCAGCGCGCTGAAGGGCCGCGGCCCGCAGGGTCTCCTCCACGGCCACCCGCACGGCGTGGTACTGGTGGTAGCCGGCCATCTTCTTGGCCACCGCCCCGCCGCCCTCGTCCTCGAAGACGATGAAGTCGCGCACCAGATCCAACATCCGCCGCGGCGCCAGTGCACCCTCGATGGTCACCTGAAGCTCGGGGCGGTGCGAGTCGGCGATCTGCCGGCCTTCGACCGTGTGCCAGGGCTTGAACCACTCCCGTCCGGCGGTGAGCGTGCCCATCCGCGCCTCCATCCCGTCGGAGACGACGAGCACCTCGTTGGTGGTGAAGAGAGAAGGGATCTCGGCCTTGTAGGTCTGAAGCTGGCGGAAGGCCGTCCAGATGGTGGCGTTCTCGTCCGCGGCGTTCTTCAGCTCCACCACCACCAGCGGCAAGCCGTTCACGAAGAGCACCACGTCGGGCCTCCGGCTGCGCTTGTTCTCCGCCACGGCGAACTGGTTCACCGCTAGCCAGTCGTTGGCCTCGACGCGGTCGAAGTCCACCACCCGCACCTGGGCCCCGCGGATCTCGCCGTCGCGGGCCCGGGCCTCCACCGTCACCCCATCCACCATCAGCCGGTGAACTGCCCGGTTTCGCGCCACCGGATCCGCCCCTTCGGGATGCAGGAGCTTCCGGAAGGCGTCCTCAAGGGCTTCGGCCGGAAGGGCGGGGTTCAACCGCGCCAGCGCGTCGCGGAGGCGTTGCTCCAGGATGATCTGGCCGTAAGTGCCGCGCTCGGCTGCCGGCTCGCCCGGCGCGATGTCGAGACCGTACTTGACCGTCCAGCCCATGCTTTCCAGCCAAGCCAGGGCGGCCTGTTCGACGACGGATTCGGTGAAAATGGTGGTCACGCAGGTCCCCACAGCGGCCTGCTGAATGCCCCTGAAATGGGCCAGGCATGGCCCGGGATTAGCCGAAAGCAGCTAACTCTCTGATCCACAATAGGCTCCATCATATCCCCAATATTCCTTAGCCAGAATGGCCAGACTCGCGCCCTGTCGTTCGAGTGAATCGGGCCATGGCAGCCCGATCCATGGCCCAATTCCTTGGCAGTGCCGATCCAAATAGGAGAATCGGGCCATGGCGGCCCGATATGCGGCCCGCTTTCCGGTTACGGCCGCACCACCTCATAGCGCGTCGCCCGGCCAGCCCCCTTCTTGCGCAAGAGGCCGAGTTCGGCTAGCCTCTTAAGGTGATTCTTTGCCGTCCGGTTGGGAAGTCCAAGCGCGATCTGATATTCCGCGGTCGTGATTGACTCCTTCGTGACCAGCCAGTTCCAACCGTTTCGCTCCGCTTCACTGAGCTTTCTGAGGACTTCGGAGGCCACACCGGAAATCGCCGCCTTAGCGTCCCGGTAGAGCGTCAGGACTACATAGGGCGCCTTGAAAGCGTAGGACGGCAGCGGCAGCCCCGCGGCTTGGGCCCGATATTTCATTGACTTGAGCCCGAGTCCCCGTTCTTCAGCGAGTCTCATCTTCGCGAAAACGTAATGCAGCGCCGGATTTCGGCTCAGCATCGGGGCATCGAATGACCTCATCTGCTCCATGGTAATCGGTGCCACCGGCATGCCGGGGCTCATGACCACGACCTTGTCCTCACTCGCTGAAAGCTGGCATTTCGCCCCTGCGATGCTGTAGTCACGGTGGACCAGTGCGTTGACGATACCTTCGCGAATAAGCTCGAAAAGGGTCTCCTGCAAGTCCGCCCGCTTGGCCTGTGTCCGCACGATCGGATTGGGAAGCTTGTCCTTCAGCCACTGGATGGCCTGGGCGGGGATATCCACCACCGGGCCGTCGAAGTCGCGCGTTTCCTCCCTGCCGTCGGCATAATGGATGGTCCCGAGAAGGCCCGCCTGCACGATCTGCGACCGTGGCTCCTTGCCGAAAAGTAGTACGCCAAATCCCGTGGGAACAAGCACAGCCCCTTCTTCCCGAACCAGACCTTGGAACATCAGGCGCCGCTTGAACTCGGGAGATTCGACCTTTTCAGGAATTCCAGAGATGCTGCGATACTCTTCAAGCGCACCGGCATCGAGGTCACCCAACTGTGCCGCCGGGAGTACCCTCTCCAACGCAGAAAGCACGACTGGCTCATGCTTCTGTGCTTCACGCGCTGCGGCGGCCCGCTCCAACGCCTGCTCGATGAACTCCTTGTTCGCCGCTTGAATCTCTTCCTGAAGATCCCGATCGAACATATGGACGATCACGTCACAGTCCTGCAAATACTTGATCCCCTTGCGGTCCACTGTGGGGTCCGGGTCCTCGATGCCTACGTATACTTCCTTGATCCTGGCCAGGACAATCCGTTCTGCACAGCCCAGTTTCGGATGGTGACGTGAGCCCGGTGCGCAGGGCTCGAGCGTCGCGAACATTACGGCGCCGTCGAGCTTGGCGTCCCGGTTCTTCCGCTCCAGCAGTGTGTACTCGGCGTGATCTCCGTCCCGCAACTCGCTGCGCCACGCCTCTTCGATCGTCCCATCCGGCTTCCAAAGCACTGCTCCCACTTTTGGACTGGCCTTGCCATCCGTACGCCGCTCGGCCACAGAATGCCGCATAGCCTCGATTGCCATCTCCATCATCCGGCGCGGGTCAAATACCGATTTTTCCTTCCCGACCATCAGACCGCCCTCCCGATGAACCCTTCTGCATCCTTCACCTGCACCTCACCAGAGATGAGCTTGGGCTGCAGCGTGTCGCGGAGATCGCCCAAGGTTCCGCTCTCACGACCCGTTAGCTCCGCCTTAACAAGCATCTGACCAACCTGCCGTTGGAACGCGGCGAGCAATTCGTCGGATGGCAGAATCAACGGGTAATTGAGGACGCCATCCCTCGGCAGGGCCAATACGGTCGTGCCTGTTGCATATCCCTCAGCGATTTCGCGAAACTCCGGCCGCAATAGCGAGAAATAAACATACAATTTCCAACGGACGGCGCCGGGCTGGAAGCGAACTGCAAATGCATGGTGCGAAAAGAGGCAGTCGCGCTCGCCAGCTAGCGCAGGGAGCAGGGCCGGGCTGCCGAGGATCACCCGCTTCTGAGTCATGTCGGTGTTCGCGATAACGAGATCACCGGTTCGAACAACGTGCCGCTGCCGGAACTCACCGGAATAGCGTTTGATGCTCTCGACTTTGAATCGCCCACTTCCTGCAAAGCACCCCAAATTCACCAAGGGCAGGCCACCCTGGCCGACCAGTCCCTCACCTTTGTATGAGACCCCCTTGTCCAACCCGGCAAGGTCCCCAAGGCGGCCCACCTCCCACCCCTCGGGAATCTCGCCGAGTTCGGAGTCGACGAGGCGGTTGGGGAAGAGGTCGGCGAGGGGCTTGGGGAGGCCGGGATCGCGGCCTTCGGCCTTGGCGCGGACGGGGGCGAAGTCCACGAACCAGGACTTGAAGAGGGCCCGGGCCATCGCCTCCAGCGTCTCGCTCATCCTCCGGTTCAGCTCGATTTTCTCTTCGATTGAGTCAAGCAGAGCGACCAACCTCCGCCGCCCCATCGTTGGCGGCGGGACCGGGTAGGAAAGGAAGTCGCGTCGACTCAGAGCGGCGACGGCACTACCCATCGCGTGCCCGGCGCAGTAGTCTCTGTACTGCGGAGTTCGAAGAACCCAGTACAGGTAAGTAGCGTCTTCTGGGTCTGGAGTCCGAAACACCAGCTTCACGGTGTCCTGCGTAAGGCGTCCCGTCGGTACCGAGGGTGGAACGCGCGCAACGGACCCGATCATCTTTCCATCTTTGGTTGCCCCTTTGAGCGACGCGTAGACGTCACCCGGAAACAGCATCAGCTCGTCGGGGCAATCCCCGCCGTACGTTTTGTAGTTGCCAGTCCGAAATCCACCGCCTGGCTCGATTGACCCAAGCCCCAGCAGTGCCGGACCCGGCTCGCCGACCAGCTGGCCCTTATAGGTCGTGCCTCGAACAAGAGTGACGTAGTCGCCAACCGTCGCTTGACGCGCCTCACCCGCCATACCCAAGCTCCTTCAGGTTGACGGATATCGCGGCATCCAGCTTCGCGGCCTCGGCCTGCTGCTCGCGCAGCGTCGTGGCGAGCCGCTTCATCTTCTCCCCGAAGGGCTCACCGTCCTCCTCCTGAGCCTCGGCGCCGACATACCGGCCGGGGGTGAGGACGTGGCCGTGCTTGCGGACCTCCTCCAGCGGCGCGCTCTTGCAGAAGCCGGGCACGTCGGTGTAGTCGCCCGCGCCCTGCTCGCCGCGCCAGGCGTGGTAGGTGGACGCGATGCGGGCGATCTCCTCGTCGGTCAGTTCGCGGTGGGTGCGGTCCACCATGCGGCCGAGCTTGCGGGCGTCGATGAAGAGGACCTCGCCGCGGCGGTCTCGGAACTTGCCGTTCTTCCGGTCCCGCGCCAGGAACCAGAGGCAGGCCGGAATCTGCGTCGAGTAAAAGAGCTGGCCCGGCAGGGCAACCATACAGTCCACGAGATTGGCCTCCACGAGGTTCTTTCGGATCTCCCCCTCGCCGGACTGGCCCGAGGACATGGAGCCGTTGGCAAGGACGAAGCCGGCCACGCCCGCCGGGGCCAGGTGGTAGGCGATGTGCTGGACCCACGCGAAGTTCGCGTTGCCCGCGGGCGGGATCCCGTACTGCCAGCGCCGGTCCTCGCGCAGGCGCTCGCCTCCCCAGTCGGAGATGTTGAAGGGCGGGTTGGCGAGGATGAAGTCGGCCTTGAGATCGGGGTGGCGGTCGTTGTGGAAGGTGTCGCCGTGGGCGATCTGGCCGTCGATGCCGCGGATGGCGAGGTTCATCTTGGCGAGGCGCCAGGTGGTGTAGTTCGACTCCTGGCCGTAGATGGAGATGTCGGCCTTGGCCTTGCCGGAGCCTGTCCTGAGCGCAGCCGAAGGATTGCCGTTGCCCCCGGCGTGGGCGCGGATGAACTCCACGGACTGCACGAACATGCCCGAGGAGCCGCAGCAGGGGTCGTAGACGCGGCCGCGGTAGGGCTCGATCATCTCCACCAGCAATTTGACCACGCAGCGGGGCGTGTAGAACTCGCCGCCCTTCTTGCCCTCGGCGCTGGCGAACTGCGAGAGGAAGTACTCGTAGACCCGGCCCAGCACGTCCTTGGCGCGGCTCACCTCGTCCCCAACCCGGATGTTGCTCACCAGGTCGATGAGTTGGCCGAGGCGCTCCTTGTCCAGGGCGGGGCGAGCGTAGTCCTTGGGGAGCACCCCTTTGAGCGCCGGGTTGTCGCGCTCGATGCCGGCCATGGCGTCGTCCACGAGGCGGCCGACGGTGGGCTGCTTGGCCTGAGCCTTCAAGTGCGCCCAGCGGGCCTCGGCCGGCACCCAGAAGATGTTCAGCGCCCGGTATTCGTCGGGATCCTCGGGATCGGCCCCCTGCGCCCGTTCGGCGACGAGCTTGGCGTGCTGCTCCTCGAAGGCGTCGGAGATGTACTTGAGAAAGAGGAGGCCAAGGCAGACGTGCTTGTACTCGGCCGCGTCCATGCTGCCCCGCAGGGCGTCGGCCATCTGCCAGAGCTGGGCCTCGTACCCCACCGTCGCGCCGTTGAAGCTGCCGTTCTTCTCCCCAGCCATCCTATTTCGCGCCATGGAGACCCCCCAATCGTTGGATGAAGGCATTCAGCATACTCCCCTGATAGGCCCACGGACAATTTCCAGCCGTCGCGGTCCTAGGGCGCCCCTTTGCCGTTTCCGCCCCGCAACAGCCACGACAAGGGACGGGGCTGCACGATCCCCAGGCGCTTTCGCGTCTCCTGGAGCCCGCGGGAGCGTTACCAGCACGCAAGACGGCCTAATGGGGGTTAATGTCCGTCGGGCAACATATCAGCGCGAAGGGATGTGCAACCTGCGGATCCTGACCCGTCCCCCCGGCCCTATTCGCCATGTGGTGTTCCGCGGAATGGTATGGGGCGCGATTCGCCGCGTGCCGATCTC
The DNA here is from genome assembly GCA_021787565.1 of Acidobacteriota bacterium. Classification (GTDB taxonomy): domain Bacteria; phylum Acidobacteriota; class UBA4820; order UBA4820; family DSQY01; genus DTPS01. The sequence continues at coordinate 50,984 of JAJYLT010000019.1, read as the reverse complement.
TCATGCTTCCCGTTGATATCGCCATCATTCTTTGGGGCAAAGTCGCCATCACCCGTGGGGGTGATTTCTTTTCCTCATGGGCGACCTAAGTTTGTAGCATGGCAGGCCGAGGTGAACGGCACCCACGGCTATGTCCGCGAGAGGGAGGAGTACCTAGCATGGCCACAAACCTGAAGGATGCATGGCAAAAGCTCAAGGGGCTCAAAGAGTGCGCTTCTCTTAGCTTGGAGGACAAGGAGCTTCCCGTCTTCCCCAGCTTTGTCGTCCGGGAGAGTCTATCCGCCTCTCCGTCGATCCCACTTGGGGGGACGACGGCGATCAAGCTCCAAGCCACTTCTTCAGCCGACCTCACGGTCTTCACCTCCATTCCACAAAGCAAGGACAAAGACCCGGACGCCGTTTTGCTGCCTCGTGATTCTGCAGCGGGTAACGATGCCCCCCCTCCCCTAGTGGAGGGTTCACCATCGCCCAGGGGAGAGTATTGGGTGAAGTACGGTATTGAAGGGAAGCTCGACGAGAGCATTGGCGCGCCGGTGCTGGCCAATCTGAAACTTGGATTCGATACTTCCGAAACGCTGCGGTTCTGCGATTATCGCCTTCATCCCCCTACATCCATTCTCGGTACCTGTGTGGAACAAGACATGCGGGACGGGCAGTTTGCGCTCACGTTGGACGATATCAAGGCTCTCCAACCTGGTGAGGCCATCTCGTTGAGGAGAACAGCCTCTATTTCGGCGTCTGTAACTTTGTCCTGGGCCGACATATTCACCGAAGCCCTTGGTACCCTGGCATCACTAGCTAACCTTCCGGGGCTTGGTGTTGAAGTGGATCTTGGAGCCTCGATTTCGGTGAGCATAACGGCAGCGGATGACTTCCGAGTCGTCTTTGCGGGCCTGAGCGACGATCGGGTCAGAGTTGCGATAACCAAGGCCAAAACGAAGAAGCTGGCAGCGGGGGGCAAGCTTGGCGTAACGGCTCAGATTGCCGGCTTTGACCAAGCTGACGCCCAGAAGCTTCTGGAGGATCTCCTTGGATCAACCTACACGAGTCTCGGCCAAGAGGTGCAGCAAGCGGCCAGCAATCGCCTCTTGGACACCGCGAAGGAGAAGGCCGCGGCCGGATTCGAATACTCGTATAGTCGGGTTTCAACCGATTCCGTGCTCTTTCAGGGGATTATCAAGAGGACTAGCCTGACAGATGAGGTTCGCCTTTCCTTCATGCGAGGCGATCTGGGCGCCGTCCTTGCAAGGGTCCAACAGAAGCCTCCCGCCATAGCTTTGGAGCAATACCTCCGGCGACAGACCCTTGAGAAAGACCATGCCTGGGGGTTCTCATTGGCCATTGGGAGCTGGAAGCTCGTCGGCCAGGACAAGACTACTTTCATTTCCGACGTGTCCCTGGATATCAACGACCGGAAGAAGGTGGCCTATGAGGGGCTTCGATCCTACAACCGCGGTGACCTTCAGTGGACCACCGACTTCAAAGCGGACATGGATCACTTCCATCAGGTTCCAAAGGAAGAGCCGCCGGTCTCCGAGTTTCAACTGGGGTTCCATCTCCTTTACTCCCCCAATGGTCCCGTGAATGATACGAACCGAGGAACTTGGTTGGACCTGGCCAAGAGTTGGAAGGTCGTAGAGGGGGATTCCGCGACGAAGCTTCAGGAGGTCCTTGGATCACTTCGCGGCAACATTCAGCTTGATTTTCAGCTTCTTATGGACCAGAAAGCCGTAAATTCGCTCTTCATTGCTGGGGATGCCAGCAAGCTCCCGGATTTCTCATCTGCATTGGCAACGGCCATGCCGTGGGTGAAGGACCTTCCTCAGCGCAGGGACATTCCAACGAGAACCGCTGTCTACAAGGGGCCCTGGGTAGACTATCTTAACCTTCCGCCTGGCGAGGACTTAGGGACGGATCCAGGAAACACGGTAGAGGCCTGGCTTCGCGGTGCGGGGGTAACTGATTCCGCGCTCCTTGGCTATGAACGCCTGGCGACATCTCTGGATACATTCAAGGAGATCGTCGCCTCAATCGATAACAATGCCCCCCGGGACGGCTTTCGCACCATCAGGGACAGGGTGCAGGAGTTCCAAAAGGGGCTAAAGAATCTCTGGGAGAGGAGGGCCCAACCGCACAATAAGGTCATTCCATCCGCTTTCTTGTGCATGACGGGCATGGGGAGCCAACACATCCTCTGCTGGGCATTAGGGATCTATCTGCTCAACCTGGCTGACCAGTACCATGTGCTCCCCCTCGTGGTCCGTAGTCTTACGATCAAGGCAAGCGGCGCCCCAAGCGGAAAGATCCTGGTTTACGGAAACGGCGCCAGGACCTAAGCGGGATTTGGCCCGTGGCCCTTGTGGTCGTCGCCACACGAATGATTGGGGCTGATCTGGGCGAGCACGGATGTAACCCCATCCGCCGCTTGTCGGGGATTCACCAGAGCTGCCCGCTACGTCTGAATCCGTGCTTGGGAAGTTGTGGGGTGGTCGGGCTCTGGCCAGTGGCACCCTAATCTGGGGCAAATGTTCCGTCGGCAACATGTTAGAGCGAAGGCACGCGCACGCCGGGATTCCTGACCCGTCCCCCCGGGGGGCGGGGGGTGGTCCTGCCAATGCCGGGAGTCGGGGCGAATGCCCTCCTGATTCCCCCCTCCGACCCCGAGGTCCCTAAATCGGCACCTTCAGGCGGCAGGTTGCTGGAGGGTCTTGAGGGCAACCTCATACGCCCGGGCCTTCACCTGGTAGCCCTCCCCGAACCACTGCGAGTTCAAGCGCCGGTCATCGTTGCGGTGGCCCCAGAGGTGGTCAGCGGACTCCGTGACCGCGTTATAGGCCGCCCACAGGGTTCCTGAAACCCCTTTCAGGCACTGCCCCCGCCCATTCTCGAAGCAGCCCTCGGCCAGGTTCCTTCTCTGGACGACCCTTTTCCGGGTTTCCTGGTTTGCATCCTGCTCCTTCCCATTCGCGGGCAAGGGGAAGACTGCTTCCAGATAGGCCTTCAGCTTTGGAGTATCTATCTTGTAGTGGCTCATGGCCCTATAGCTCTCGGCGGTGGTGTCGTAGCCCTTGGTCACGATCCCGAGCATCTCCTCCGCCAAGTGTAAGCGTTCTTTGATGTTGCGGGTGTGGGCCACCTTGACGGTGCGGCCGCGGCTGAGAGCCTGAATGAGTGTGTTCTGGCACACCACGCGGACGGGGGTGAACTTGACCTGAACCGCCCCGCTCCCGTCGTGGGAGGTGCTGAGCAGCAGGTACTTGTTCGTGATGTCGTCGCCTACGACGCGGATCTCCCCTGGCAGCTTCGCCAGGATCCAAATTCGTTCTCCCTCTCCCAGAACTCCAGCCGTGTGGTAGATGGCCGCTCCCTTGCCCACGATGTGGTCGAAGAATTCAAAGGCTTCGTGGTTCTGCAAGGGCTCGTAGCCCTTCCCTACTAACCCAAGGACCGGGTGGCGGGGGTTGCCCCGGACATCCACCCTCACGATGGCGAATCTCCCCCTAACCGGAATTCTGGCTTCATCGATGGCGGCCACCAGCGGAACCTTGCGCACGTCCCAATTCATCCCGGCGGCCCGGATCGCCTCCTCGGCCGTCGCCGGCTTCTCCAACTGCGTCCCGAGTCCATGCCACGGCGGCTCCCCCACGTACATCATGGAGGCCTCTCCGTCAACGATCTCAAGATTGTGCGCCATGGTCCCCCTCCCTTGAATGGAGACATCCCCCTTCGATCACCACAAGGATCATGAGCCGCTCTAGGATGGCTTGCTGTCCAGAGTCTAGCACCCCTGTGGCGCACCACAAGTCTGCGGAGTGGGTCGGACCTTTCCGCGCCCCCGTGAGGGGTCCGATTTCCGCTGAAGGTGTGGCCCAGGTGTGGCCCGACCAAAAAACGACCAAGGGCGGCACCGTGGCCGCCCTCGCGTAAGTCCTTTGTTTTCTGGCGGAGAGAGAGGGATTTGAACCCCCGTTACCGTTACCGGTAAACCTGATTTCGAGTCAGGCGCCTTCGACCTCTCGGCCATCTCTCCTGGTCTTGCATGCTACTCGCCCCTGGGATCGTTCCGCAAGGGGTGCGGCATTCCCCCCGCCCAATTGAAAGGGGGGCACCCGAAGGCGCCCCCCTTTGAGGATGAGCGGATCGCTCGGTTATTGTGCGGTGACGCTTACATCGTCGAGATACTCGTCGTTGCCGTAGCCGCTGATGCCGAGGAAGCCCAGGTAGACCGTCTGGCCCTTGTAGGCGCTCAGGTCCACCGTGGACTGGGCCCAGCCGGTGCTGCCGTTGTAGCGCGAGATCGGCGAGCCCACGTTGGTCCACGTGGTGCCGTTCGTGGAGACCTGCACCTGCACCTGGTCGTTGTAGCTGGAGTAGCCCGTATCGTGGTACATCCAAAAGGTCAGGGTCACCGTCGTGTAGGTGCCCGCCACGGCGAAGCCGGAGGTCCGGTAGATTCTTGCCGTGTCACCGGCGTTCGCGCTGTAAGAGTTGAAGTCCGCGAGGTAAGAGCCGCCGTGAGGCGATGCGCTCGGGTAGGAGCCCGAGGCGGCCTGGGACCACGAAGCCGTTGAGCCTGAGACCGAAACCGAGCCCCAACCCGTCGTGCTTTCGAAGCCGTCGCTGAAGAGGGTTGCGGGACCGCTCGCCACCGCGGCGGTGAAGTTGACGCCCGTGATATTGGCGCCGTTCACCGTTTCGGAGGCGCTAGCGGGCGTGAAGGTGTAGCCCGCCAGGCCGGGCGTCACGGTGTAGGTGCCGTTGGCCAGACCGCTGATGGTATAGGCACCGGAGCTGTTCGTCGTGGCCGAGGCGGAGCCCGCCGTGACCGTCACCCCCGAGAGACCCGAGCCGTTGTAGGTGATGGTGCCCGAGACGGTGTAGGTCGCTGCCGGGGCCGTGATCGTTACGTCGTCCACGTACATGTTCGTCTGGTCGCCCGAGTAGCCGTCATCGTGGTCCGTGAACCGAATCTGGATCGTCTGGCCCGCGTAGGATGCAAGACTGAAGGTCTTGTTGGTCCACGCCTGGGCGTTGCTGCATACCTTCATCACGTTCGCGAGCACGGTGCCGCTCGTGTTGCAGATGTCCACCTCCTGCCAGTCGTACGTGATCGTGTCCGGAGAGATCGGGTAGTACCAGAAGGAGAGCGTCCCGCCGCCGGCCGGAACCGTCACGTTCTGGTACAGGATGCAGTTGGTCGCCGATCCGCCCCCGCTCCCCGCCAGATAGGCCGAGTAGCTGCCCGAGTGCTTCTTCCCCGTGGAAGCCACCGGCGCCACGGTGCCCGAGCCCGTGGCCGCCGTCCAGCCCGTCAGGCCGCTCTCGAACCCGCCGTTGGTGAGACCCGTGCCGCCGCCGCCAGAAGCCGCGGCCGTGAAGTTCACGCCGGTGATGTTGGCGCCATTGACCGTCTCGGAGGCGCTGGCGGGGGAGAAGGTATAGCCGCTCAGGGTCGGGGTCACCGTGTAGGTGCCGTTGGCCAACCCGGAAAGGGTGTAGGCACCCGTAGAGCTCGTGGTGGCCGAGGCGGAACCCGCGGTCACCGCCACGCCCGACAGGCCGGAGCCGCCCGAGGTGATCGTACCGGAGATGCTGTAAGTGGAGGGCGGGTTGGCCGTGGCCGTGAAGTTCACGCCCGTGACGTTGGCGCCGTTCACCGTTTCGGAGGCACTCGCCGGGGTGAAGGTGTAGCCGGAGAGGCTCGGGGCTACCGTGTAGGTGCCATTGGCGAGCCCCGCGAAGCTGTAGGTCCCGCCGCTGGCCGTGGTCGTCGTGGCGCTGGCCGCTCCGCTTAGGGTCACGGTCACGCCGCTGGTCACGGCTCCGGAGACCGTTCCCGAGATGCCGTAAGTGGCCGAGCCGCCCTGCATCACCACCGCCACATCGTCGATGTAGCAGTCGTTGCCGTAAGCGCTAATGCCCAGGAAGCCGAGCCGTACGCTCGACTGACCCTTGTAGGTGCTCAGGTCGATGCTGACCTGCGCCCAGCCGGTGCTGCCGTTGTAACGGGAGACTGCAGAACCGACGTTGGTCCACGTACTGCCGTTGGTGGAGACCTGCGCCTGCACGCGGTCGTTGTCCGACGAGTAGCCCGTGTCGTGGTACATCCAGAAAGTCAGCGTGACCGTGCTGGCGGAAGAGGGGATGGCGAAGCCGGCCGTCCTATACAGGCGCGTCTCGCTTCCGCTGGCGGAAGTATAGGAGTTGAAGTCGGCCAAGTAGGAGCCGCCGTGGGGAGAGGCCGAAGGATAGGGGCCGGAGGTGACGGCCGTCCACGCGCCCGCTGTCCCCGAGGCCTGCGCCGTAGACCACCCCGTGAACTGGCTCTCGAACCCATCGCTGAAAAGGGTCGTGGGGCCCGTGACCACGGAGGCGGTGAAGTTCACGCCCGTCACGTTGGCGGTGCTGACGGTGACCGACTGGCTGGCGGGGGAGAAGGTGTAGCCGGTCAGGCTCGGAGTCACCGTGTAAGTGCCGCTCGGGAAGCCCGTCAGCGTGAAGGCGCCTGCGCTGCTGGTGGTGGCCGATGCGGTGCCCGAGGAGACGGTGACGCCGGAGAGACCGGCGCCGTTCAGGGTGATGGTCCCGGAGATGCTGTAAGTGGGCACGGCCGTGGCGGTGAAGTTGACGCCCGTGATGTTGGCGCCGCTCACCGTTTCGGAGGCGCTTGCCGGGGAGAAGGTGTAGCCGGACTTGCTTGGCGTCACCGTGTAGCTGCCGTTGGCGAGCCCCGCGAAGCTGTAGGTCCCGCCGCTGGCCGTGGTGGTCGTGGCGCTGGCCGCTCCGCTGAGGGTCATCGTCACCCCGGAGGTCGCCGCACCGCTCACCGTCCCCGAGATGCTGTAGGTCGTGGTCGTCCCGTTCCAATTGTTGACCAGGGCATCCACGTCTACCGTGCCCAGGCCCGTGACCTCGTCCCATCCGGTGGCGGCGGTGAAGCCCGTCAGGCCCGGAACGTTGTTGTTGCCCGAGGTGATGTCGTGGAAGACGGCCGGCCCCGTCCCGTTGTACTGGGCCGTGCCGAGCTGATAGAGCTTCGTGTTCGCGTTGCCCTGCCGGCCGTACTTCTGAACCACGAGGGCCATGAGGCCGGCGAAGGAGGGCGAGGCCGCCGAGGTGCCGCCCGTGGTGGCCATGGCGCCCTGGGTGTAGACCAGCATGCCATAGTTCCCGAAGAACATGTCGGAGCCGTCCAGGCACACGTCGGGCAGGTAGCGGTGGCTGGCGCTCGGCACGCCGGGCGCCGACTGCCAGGAGGGCTTGGCGTAGGTGCTGGAGGCGCCGCTGCTCGTGGACCAGAGGCCCGATCCGCCGCTCACCGTGCCGCTCTCATTCCAGGGCGTCTCGGGGATGTAGCCGGTGGCCGCACCCGAGGCGTTCCAGTAGCTGCTGGAGTTGCTGAGCTGCGTGGCTCCCACGGCGATGTCGTAGGGCGTGGAGGCGAGGCCGTTCACGCCCGACTGGCCGGAGCCGGTGGTGGCGCTGCCCGCGGCGCACCCGGCGGGACCGCTGTCGCCCGTGGAGATGCAAGCGGTGATGCCCTGCGAGGCGGCCTGGGACCAGAGGTTATTGTAGAAGGTATTCTCGGCCGACCCCATGGCCGACTCGCAGGAGCCAAAGCTGGTGCTCATGACGTCGGCGATGTTGTTGTTGACGATGTACTGCGCCGAAAGATCAACGCCGTCCGTCGAAGTAGTGGACTTCGAAGCCACGAATTTGACCGTAGCCCCCGGGGCCACGCCGCCGGACCATTCGGCGTCCAGGTCGGCCTCCCCATCCTCGCCCGCGCCCAGGTCGCCGGGGTTGGTACCATTGACGATGATCGTGGGTGTGTTCACGGGCAGTCCCAGGACGCTACGGAAGGTGGACCAGTTCGTGGTGCCGGGGTTGGTGCGGCCGACGATGCCGATGGTCACGCCCGTGCCGGTACCGTTGGCGCTGTAGGAGGCGTTCGCGTCATAGATGGTGGCCCAGTCAATGGGGCTGGCGTAAACCCCGGCGGTGCCGTTGGCGGTGCCGCTCCACTGGGGCGCGATCTTGCCGTACTTGGCGTAAACGGCGGCGGCGTCCTGGGGAGACAGCTTCTGGAACCCCATATTCATGGCCTGTCGCGGAAAATCGTCCAGTGAGACGATGCCCGCCACCACGCCGGCAAGCGCCTTCGGGATCGAGGGATCCACGGCGTTGGCGTGGTGCATCACTCCCGCCACGTAGTACCGGTGAATTTGGGTGCGGAAAGCGCTCTCCACCTCGGCGACGGTCCCGCTGAAGTTGATCCACAGCCGGCCCTTGGCCACTTCGTCGATGGTGAAACCCTGCGATTGCAGCCAGCGGGTGATCGTGGCCAGGTCCGTCCTGCTTGGCCCGAAGCGCCGACCGAACTCCTCGGGGCTGAGCCAATGATGAAAGCGAGGAGAGGTCGGGTCCTGTTGCTCGGCGAGCAGGCGGTCCAGAGCGGCCTGCCGGCTGGGGCTCGTCTTCAGCGTGAGAATGATCCGGTCCATCGGCCGCGCCGGGTCGGCGAAGCCATAGTCCGCCTGGGGTTGGGCGAGAGGGTTCACGTTGCCCCTGAGGACGATCGTGTCGTTGTTGTTGATGGGGCCTATGGTACCGCAGGAAGCTGGGCTGGCCCCTTGAGCAAAGAGCCCAGGAACCAGCGCGAGAGTCAGCACCAACCCAAGCACGAATAGGAAAAGTGTCCGCCTTTGCATCACACCGACCTCCGATCTCTCATGGGTACTGCGTCGCAATACCCGGTACACCCCTGCGCCAATGGGACGAGAAATGCGATGGATTAGCTGGGATTGCCGGCCTTGAGGTCTGCCGGCACGGCGATCCTGTCAGGGCTTCTTGAAGATTCGCCTTCGCAGGAGCGTGCTCCGACCTGGGATCCACGGAGCGGCGGGTAGGGCCAGCCGCTCGAAGGAGCGGGCTTGGAGCAAGAGAGGTGCAAGTAGAGATGGAATCAGTTGGAGTAGGGGGCCGTCGTTGTCCCGGGAGGAATCGTCATCCTCGTCGGGACCCATCTGCCCGCTATTGGGATGCGGCCGCGACAGTGCGTCGAGGGGGTCCGGGGCCTCCTGTGCCTGCAAACGGCTGGGATCCGCTTCCGACCGGGAGGGCGAGGGCCAGGAGGATTGGGAGGCGTACGATCCCGCGCCCAGAGCACAGAAGGCGCAGCTAATCGAGATCAGAAATACGAGCTTGGTTACCCTCTTGCCCATGATGAGGTGCCCCTCCCTCTGCTCCCTAGCCCACGTGCAGCAAGAGGGGTGCCATCCCAGGCGGATCGGAAAACTGCTAGCCTTATCAATGAGTTGCACGCTTCCAGCGGGCAGCCTTCGGCGTGTACTCAGTTAGCAGGGCGGCTAACCAATAAGAGGGACAACGCTTCTATGGGCTGAAATATCAAGGCTTAGAGGCAGAATACCGCGTTCCACGCGCTCCGTATACTTCGATCACGGCTCTGGTCGGGGATACACCATTCCACTTGGGCACTACCCTGCCTGCCCATGGGGCCGGCCAAGCCTATGGCACGGTGACCGACTGCGGGGCGGCTGTATTGCCTTGGTCGTCTGAGGCGGTGATGGTGATGGTGCCCGTCGTGGCCCCATTGGGACTATAGGTGGTGTTGGCGGCGTCGCCAGGCGCGCTGGTTCCGCTCGTGGGGTTGACGCTTCCGCCGCCGGCAGTGACGGCTGCGCTCCACGTGATCGCCGTGGCGGCCGCATCGGTATCGTTCAGAAGCCAGTCTATGGAATAGGTACCGTCAGGCAGAACGGTCGCCGTCAATCCGTCGATGGTGAGAGGAGAGCCGCTCACCGTGATGGAGGTCTTGCAGGACCCGCTCTGGCTGCCTGAGACGACGGCCACACTGGCCGTGTACGTTCCTCCCGCCGAGTAGGTATGGCTGGGATTCTGCGTAGTGAGGTGCGGACTCCCGTCGCCGAAGTCCCAGTCGTAGGTGTAGGAGCCCGTACCCCCCGAAGGCTGGCAGGTCAAGGAGACCGCCAGCGGGGCCGGACCGCTCGCGGGCGTGGCGCCGCAGCTCACCGTCACTCCCGAGGCGCCCCCCACGGTGATGGTTTGCTGGCAAGTGGCGGACTGGCCTCCCGAGGTGATGGTCACCACCGCCGTGTAGGTTCCGTTGGCGGAGTAAGTGTGGCTTGGGTTCTGGGTGATGTCATGGGCAGTGCCGTCGCCGTAGTTCCAGTCGAAGACGTAGGAACCGCTGCCACCCGAAGGCTGGCACGCAAAACTCACGACCAGGGGGGCTGTTCCACTCGTCGGGGTGGCGCTGCACGTCACGGCCAGGGCGGGGGCACTAACGCTGATGGTCTTGGAACAGGAGGCGGACTGGGCCCCGCTCGTGACGGTCACACTCGCCCCGTAGCTTCCCGCGGTCGTATAGGTGTGGGACGGATTCTGCTGCGAGGAGGAGGCACCGTCGCCGAAGCTCCAGGTGTAGGCATAGGCACCGGAGCCGCCTGTGGCCGCCGCCGAGAAGGTCACTGGCAGGGGAGCGACGCCACCGGATGGGCTGGCACCGCAAGTCAGGCTGAGGGGAGGGGCAACGGTCACGGTCAGGGGGGCCGCCTCCACCACTCCACCCAGGACGTCCGTCACGGTGAGCAGCGCGGCGAAGGAGCCTGGCGTCAAATAGCTATGGGAGGGGCTGAGGTCCGAGGAATGGTGATGAATTTCAGGACGACCTTGGCCCGCTTCGTTTTGCTCTTGAGATTCGCCACCACGAAACTCAGGGTAGCGTCCGAAGTGGTGTATAGGAGCGCGGGCTTCGAGGCGAAGGCGATGGACCACTGGCTGGCCCTCGGAGCCTTCGCGTTCGCGGCCAGCGTGACTTCCGTTTCCGCGCTGGCCTGCCCGATCTGAGCAGTGAGAAGCACATCCTCGCCAATTGAGAAGGCGGACAGTCTTGCTGGAGCGATCAAGGCCTGAACCGGATTAATCCCCGCCTGGAGGTGGACCTGCTCCTTCCAGACCCGCTGGGAGATCAGGCCGTCTTCGGAGCGTACTGTGAGGGTCAGTGCCTCGGAACAATCAACCGGGGAGGTCACCAGGACGGTGATGGGGTTGGCCACCTGCACGCTGAGATACTCCGGCTGCTGAAGGCCCAGGTCCAGCAGGGCGGCTGGATCCTTCGCCCACACACCGAGCCCGGCCAAGCTGACCAACGCGAGGATGGCGAACAATCGTTTGGACATGACGCCTCCTTTCATACCGAGTCTAGCACGCGTACGGTCATTATACAGAGCGGCATAAGTGAAGGCGCATAAGGTGGTGGGGCTTGGGGAGTATGCCGCTCTGTATTCGCGGGGAAGGCCCCACCCCTTGCGAGTGCGGCCCTACGGGCCGCGCAAGGGCTGAGCCCTCCCCGCGGGCCCTACCGGGAAAGGCGCAGCGGCGCCTCCCCCGGACCCCCACCCGCATACAGCGCGCCGGACTTCCGTCGCGCTGTATAATGAGGCAGCAGCATCTGCCTATTCGGGAGCCTCCTCCCCCCACACCTCCGCCTCGAACCACTCAATGCGGGTGCCGGGCTCCCTCCACCCACCGCGTGGGAGTCCAGCCTTCAGGCAGGTCTGCTCCAAGAACGTCTGTTTGTCCCAACCCCACTCCACCGGAACCTGGGGAAGCAGAAGCCCCTTTCGGCCTCCCCGGCTCACGATGAGTCCGTGGCGGCCGACTTCGATCGCCTCTACGGCGCGCATGGGCTCGGGCACCGTGAGCGCCGATATTTCGATGCTCAGCGTCTGGAGCTCCGACGGAGAGACGGATGGAAACCGGGGATCTTCAACGGCGGCGCTCACCGCCATCCGGGCCACGGTCTCATCCAGGGGGCCAGAAGGAAGGATAGTCCCGATGCACCCGCGCAGGGCTCCGCCCCGGCGCTTCAGCGTGACGAAGGCGCCGCGGGGCTCGGGCGCTATGGAGGGGCAGTCCACCCCAACCGCCAGCCTTCGACCCTCCGACAGGTAGACACTGATGGCCCGGCGGGCCAAGGCCAGCAGGCCCTTCCGAACGGGCGGCGGCAGGGGGGCGGGCACGAAAGTTCAGACGGCGAAGAGTTCGCCGAACTCGGGGACGCTCCGCTTCAGTTCACCGTAAACGCCCTGGTAGAGGGTGTAGACCGCGCTGGGGCAGCCATGGCAGGCTCCCACCAGCCGGACCGTCAGGTTGGGCTCCTGGATTTCCACGATTTCGATGTCCCCCCCGTCCATCTGCAGGGCGGGGCGGATTCTGGCGATCACTTCGCGGACACGCGCATCAAAACCTTCGGGCATGCGGACCTCCTTCACGCCGTACCCCAAGACTGTAGGGCAGGGCGGTGCCCTACATCATCCCTGAAGGCCGGTACGGACCGCGGGCTGGGTTATTTCATCCAGTGGAAGACCGTCGCCTCACCCCGCGAGATCTCCCGTCTGTATTCGGCCATGGGAAGCGGCAGGCCCACCCTGCGCTGGACCACGGCCGGACCTGCGTTGTAGGCCGCCAAAGCCGCCTCCTGAGACCCCAGGCTCTCTTGCAGTTGAGCCAGGTAAGCAAACCCGAGTTCGATGTTGAGACTGGGATCTTTCAGTTCCTCGGCGGTGGGAGGCGTTGCGTGGAGCGCTTGGGCCACGGCGTCTGCGGTGGAAGGGAGGATCTGTGTCAACCCCACCGCGCCCTGGCTGGAGAGGGCATCGAGCCGGAAGGAACTCTCCATCTGAATGAGGCTCAGAACGAGCATCGGGGAGTACTGGTAGGTGACTACCACCCGCACGATCGCGGCAGAGGCCTGATCAAAGTTGGCCCGAGACCATCGCTGCCCGTTGTAGCGGAGTGCCTCGTTGAGCAGGCGCCGTACCTCGTTCTTGAGCGGCCGCAACCCGTCCCCGGCCTGGACCACCGCCACGGGGCTGGGAGAGGAGAGGGGCTTGCTCCACACGTTGACCAGGAGAGCACACGCCCCCAGCATGGCTACCGCCAGAAAGTTGTGGGTTTTCAATCGACAAGGACCTCCATGCGGGTGATTCACTCCCCCGCGTCGCGGGCAGAGTAACCCATCCCGCGGGAGGAGTCAACCCCCTGATTTCTCTAGACCTATCAAGTCGAGCGGTGGGGGATGGCTTCCCCGCTCGGTTGGGCGAGGTTCTCCGCTACGACTGCCACATAAAGGCCGCCGGCGCCCAATTTATTTCGGTTGAGGCGCGAACCTCACTCCAGTGGGCTTCGCGGAGCGAGGGAGAGGCCCAGACTCATGGGGGACAAACGGCTTCGTCCTCGCTTCTGACCGGTCCGCACCTCAGGAGTAGCAGATGGATCCGTCCATCAAGCGGCCGCCCGAAGCATCCAAGAACTTCCTACATCGTCAACCGGATGGGCGTATACAGCGAGAAGGGTTCGGACACCAGGGGCCGTACCCGCTCGTATTCTTGATAGAGCTGCCAGAGTTCGGGCGGCACCTCGCTGCGCTCGCGGGCACGGACCAGCGAATCCGTCTTCTCCTCCAGAAAGGCCTGGAGGATCGTTTTCGGCTTGGGGTACATGATGATGCGCACGGGCTCCTTCGCCGGGATGCCCGCCTTCTGCTTGGCCAGGGCGATGGCCTCCTCGATCCCGCCCAGCTTGTCCACCAGCCCGAGCTTGAGAGCGTCCTCTCCCGACCAGATTCTGCCCTGTCCCACCTTGTCGATGTCCTCGTAGGACTTTTTTCTGCCCTCCGCGGCCTTCTGGACGAACGTCTTGTAGAAGCTCTGCATCTGGCTCTGGATGAGCTGCTCCTGCTCGGGGGTGAAGGGGGTGTAGGCATCAAAGAGATCGGAGTTCTTTCCCCGCTTCATGATCTCCATGTTGAAGTCCACGAAGTCCAGCAGCCCCTTGATGACGAACTTTCCCGAGACCACTCCGATGGAGCCCGTGATGGTGCCAGGTTCCGCCACGATACCGTCGGCGCCCATCGAGATGTAGTAGCCGCCCGAAGCGGCCAGGTCGGACATGGATACCACCACCGGCTTGGATTTCCGGAGCACCTGCACCTGGCGCCAGATCACGTCTGAGGCCAGGGCGTCTCCGCCGGGGCTGTCCACCCTCAGCACCACCGCCGAGATGTTCCGGTCCTCCCCGACCTTCCTCAGCATTCGGATGAGCGTATCGGAACCGATGTTGCCGGACCTTCCCCCTCCGGAGACGATGTCGCCGCTGGCTACCACATACGCTATGGTCTTGTTGGCGCCTTCGTGCAGGTTCACGCGGTGGTCGTTCTGATAGTCGGCCATGTCGATTCGGTTCCACTGCGCCCCGTTGCCGTTGATCTTCTTGAGCCCCTCCTCCACCTGGTCCTTGTATAAGAGATCATCCACTAGGTGCTGCTGCTTCATCTGATCGCCCCAGAGGAAACCCATGTCGATGGCCGCCTTGACTTGGTCCGGGCTGAGCTTGCGTCCTTGGGCGATTCCCTCCACGAGCTGGCCATAGACGCTGTCGAGAATGGCGTTGGTGGCCTCCTTCTCGGCGTCGGAGGCATCGGTGCGGGTGAAGGTATCCGAGTAGGACTTATAGGCGCCGATGTGGTAGAGCTGCGGCACGATCCCGAACTTCTTCAGGGTCCCCCCGAAGAAGGGGAGCGCCGCCGCGGGCCCTATCAGCAAGAGGTCTCCGGACGGTGGAGCGTAGATTTTGTCCGCGACGGAGGCTACGTAGTAGCCGCCGGTACTGGCCGATTCATAGTAGGCCCACACCGGCTTGCCGCTCTTCTTGAAGCGCTCCACGGCCGACCGGAGCTGCTCCCGCTTGGCCAGGCCCGTTCCGCCACCCATTCCCGGTTGGATGAGCAGGTCCTTGATGCGGTCATCCTTAGCCGCCCGGTCGAGAGCCCTCACGGTGTCGAAGACGTTGTAAATCTTCTCATGAAAGAGCTGCGTGGCGATCGGATCCGGCGGCATCTCCTGCAGGGGGCGGTCCAGCGACAGGACGAGCGTGGAGTCGGGTCTGACGACTACCTGATTGGCGCCCACCAGGGAAGCGAAACCCACCACAAGCAGGAAGCCGCCCAGCACGATGACGCCCAGAATGGCAAGGAAGATCCAGAGCCCCCATCGAGTGCGCTTGATCGGAGCCTGCCCTACGCCTACGGAACCATCCATCGTTTACTCCTACGAAAGAATGTCAATATACGCGAGATGAACCATGAATGTTCACGAGGTCAACTGATCTTGAGGGGCCAGGAGTTCATTCAATCGGACGGGAGTGAGCCCCAGCAGCCTGGCCGCACGCCGTTTGTCGCCACCGCACCGGCGCAGGATCTCCATCGCGCGCCATCGCTCCTCCTCCCGCAGCCACTCCTCGGGGTCTTGCAGGGACGTGAACTCGGGGACCCGGATCGAGGGTGACGTTCCGCCACCACCGCCGGCCAGCAGGGCCGCCGTGATGGCGCCATCGGGCTCCGCCAGGATGGCTGCCCGCTCGATTCGGTTCATGAGCTCGCGCACGTTGCCCGGCCAGGGCTGAGCGACCAACCAGGCCTCCGCTTCGGACTCCAGGTGCAGGGCGGGCCTCGCGAGTTCTTGTCGGAAGTGGTTCGCGAAGTGGGCGGCGAGCTGAGGGATATCCTCCCGGCGCTCCCTGAGAGGCGGGATGCGGATGGGAAACGCGCTCAGCCGGTAGTAGAGGTCTTCCCGGAAGAGTTTGGCCCGGATCAGCTCGGTCAGGTCCCGGTTGGTGGCGCACAAGACGCGCACGTCCACGATCACGGGACGGATCCCGCCCACCCTCGTGAAGCGCTTTTCTTCGAGGACGCGCAGCAGCTTGGCCTGCAGTTCAGGACCCATCTCCCCGATCTCGTCCAGGAAGATCGTGCCGCGGTGTGCCAGCTCGAATCGCCCCATCCGGGATTCATGGGCGCCCGTGTAGGCACCCTTATCGTGCCCGAAGAGCTCGTTTTCCAGGAGGGTGGCGGGGATGGCGGCGCAGTTCACGGCGACGAAGGGCTCATCGTGGCGGGGCCCCCCATCGTGGATCGCCCGGGCGAAGAGCTCCTTTCCCACTCCCGTCTCGCCCAGGATCAGACAGGTGGTATCCGTGCGGGCGATCTTGGCCGCCTCCTCCTGCACTTTCCGGAGCGCGCCGCTACCGCCCACGATTCCCTGAAAGATGGGGGTGCGCCCCAGCTCGGTCTCCAGGCTCTCCTGCCGGCGCTCCTGCCGGCTCGCCTCAAGGGCCCTCTCCACCACGATGAGCAGGTGGTCCGTGTCTATGGGCTTGCTGAGGAAGTCGAAGGCCCCGGACTTCATGGCGGACACGGCCACCTCAACGGAGCCGTAGGCCGTGAGGAGCACCACCGGAACGAGCGGCCATCGCTCGCGGCTGGCCAGCAGAAGCTGGGTTCCGCTGTGGACCGGCATCTTGAGGTCGAAGAGGGCGAGATCGAACCCGCCCTCCTCCACGAGGGCCATGGCAGCCCTTCCCTCGGCCGCCTCCACGACCTGATAGCCGGAGCGGGTCAGGGTCTCCGCCAGGACCGTCCTGAGACTGGCCCGATCTTCCGCCAGGAGGATCCGCACGGACTATCTCCTTGCCTCTCGGCGAAGCCTGGCGAGCTCGGCCTGGACTTCAAAGAGGCGAGCCTGCGTCCGATCGGTGTCGTTTTTCAGGTTCCTCTGCACCGACTGGAGGTCGGAGACCCCCTGGCGAAGCATCTCCTTAAGGAGGGCCTCCGTGGTGTAGGTGCCTTCCAGCGCCGCCGAGCGCGCCTTCAGATCGGCCAGCTGCTTGGAAAGGCTCTCCTCCTGCTTTTCCAGGCCCTCGATGCGGGAGGCGATGAGGATCTGCGCGCGAGTCGGCTGATTTTCGGCCTCGAGCAGGAGGTCGAAGTCGCGGTCCCATTCCAGGGCCGTCGAGAGGCCTTCCTGGCTACCTGTTTCGGCCGGCGCCGGAGCAGGCTGTTTGGCTGGGGGTTCCCGGCCTGGGAGGGGAAGCCAGAGGATCAAGAGCAGTAGCGCGGCCATCCACTTCATGGAGGAAGTATACCCAACTCCAGTCGCCCGGGAAACGGCTCCTCACCGTTCTGTCGTCCCCCAGATTCCGCGATAGCGGCTCAACGCCTGCGATAGGAGCGGCGCCTCGCCGCGAACCGGGTGACCCTGCCAGGATGCGGTGCCCGCATACGGTCCGTCGCGCCGGGGGCGGCGCTCCTACGAGTGCAATTCCATCGCGAAATTTGGGGTCCCAGCCACTCTTTGTCGGCCAAGGCCGAGCGGGTATACTCATCGGGGAGGTTCGGCCCCATGGAGACGCTCATCGACACCTCGACCCGCTTCACCGGCCGAATTGTCACCGACGACGACCTGCTGGTCGAAGGCACCGTGGAGGGCGACATTCGGTCCAAACTCTCGGTGACGGTGGCCCAGGGAGGGCACCTCCAGGGCGAAGTGACCGCCCGGGACGTGACGGTCCACGGCGTGTTGGAAGGGAACGTCTGGGTGTCGGGCCATGCCCTCGTCGGCCCGACCGGCAAGATCCTCGGAGACGTCCACGCCGGCCACCTCCGGGTGGAGGACGGCGGCGTGTTGCAGGGCCGCATCCTGACGAATGAGCCCGGCGTGCACCGCGAGGTGGGGTGAAGGAGGCCCGAGAGCCCGCCATGTCTCCAAGGAGCGTCTTGAGCACGTGGCAGGCGGGGCGGTACTGCCAGGTCAGCCCATACACTATCCGCCACTGGATCAATGCCGGCCGGCTTCCGGCCTATACCACGCCGGGAGGGCACCGGCGAATCCGCCGCCAGGATCTGGACGCCTTCCTGCTCGCCAATCACATGCCTCTACCGGAGGATTTCCAATCGGGCCGGAGACGGGTCCTCGTCCT
Organism: Acidobacteriota bacterium; assembly: GCA_021787565.1. Classification (GTDB taxonomy): domain Bacteria; phylum Acidobacteriota; class UBA4820; order UBA4820; family DSQY01; genus DTPS01. The sequence continues at coordinate 33,125 of JAJYLT010000019.1, read as the reverse complement.
CGCCGAAAAGAAGCTCCTGAAGGGACTCCGGGAGATCGAACTCTGGTCCGAAGACCTCCAGGTCACCCTTACCGCCTCGGCCTTCGAGGGTGGTCTCCTCATCACCTCGTTCGACCCGCACCTCCTGCTGGTGGACCTGGATGCGCGCACTTGGGACGGTCTCTCCATCTGCCGCCGGCTCCGGGAGGGGCCCGACACCTCTCACGTCAAGCTCGCCGGAATGACCAAGAACCCCTCCGTGGAGGTGCTCGAAGAGGCCCAGAGCTCGGGGGTCCAGCACTGCTTCACCGCGCCGCTCGACCGGCAGGAGCTCTTTCGCTTCTTGCGGCGCGAGTTTCCCAACTGCCGATGGAATCGAAGCGGCCTTCGCTGAAGGGCCCCGAACGGTGCGGGGCCTTGGGGCTCAAGGCCGGGCTGTGGCCAGCTCCTCATAAAGCCGTGCGTGGGCCCGGCCCATGGCCCCCATGCTGAAGTCCTGGACCCGCCTGCGGGCCGACTCCCTGAGGGACGCCCCCAAGCCGGGTTCTCGAAACACCCTGACGAGGGCATCTCTCATGGATACCGGCTCTCCGGGGGGAACCAGGAGCGCCTCCCTGTCAGGCCTCAGGATTTCGGCCGTCCCGCCCACGCAGGTGGCCACCACGGGGATACCGGCGGCCGCCGCCTCCTTGATCACGCCAGGCGAGCCTTCGCCGGAGAGGGAAGGAAGCACCAGCGCGTCGAGTGCGGCGTAGAGTGGCGCGGGCTCCTCCACGTAGCCCAGGAATGTGACGGCAATCCCCATCCGTTCGGCCGTTGAGGACAGTTCTCCGCGCAGGGGTCCCTCGCCCACCAGCACCAGTGCCGGCTTCCCCTCGTCCGAGGGCCAAGCGCAGAGGGCCTCCAGCAGCACCCGGTGCCCTTTGTGGGGCACGAGGGCCCCCACCACCCCCACGACCTTGGCCGCCACCGGAAGTCCAAGCCTTTGGCGGACCTCCTCCTTCAAGGGCAGCGCGCGGAAGCGGGCGAGATCCACGCCGCTGTGAATGATGCGCACCTTCTCTTCGGAGAGCCCGTCACGGAGCAGCTCACCCCGGACTTCGCCGCTCACGGCGACCACCGCCTGCGGCCTGTGGTATTTCCAACGGGAAAGGGGCGTGCGCAGGGGGAAGGAGACCCGCCGGCTCGCCACCAAGCTCAGCCCCGGTAGTCCTCTGGCCGCCAGGAGCGCCAGGGTGAGCGCGTGAGCGGTGTGGGCGTGCAGGATTCGGGGCTTGACTTCGCGCAGGAGCCGCCTGAGCTGCCAGACGGCGAAGGGGTCGAGTTCTCCGCGGGGGTGCCACGCAACAGTCCGCACGCCTTCCGCCCTCGCCCTGGCGAGAAGCGGTCCCCGAACGTGGGCCACCAGGATGCACGGGAGCCCCGCCCCCTCCAGATGGCGCACGAGTCCGAGGTTTTGCACCTCTCCGCCACGAAAACCCAGCTCCGTGTTGACGTGCACCGAGTCGCAGGGATCCGCGCCTCCACCCACCGCCACCTCCTGGCGGATTGTATCCCGGCGGGGCCGCAGAACAAAGCGCCGGCCGATTTCTTGCGCGGCCCTCGCCCGGAGACTACGCTAGGGGATGGGGATGAGGAGGCTTCCATGGCGGATTGGGACGGCTGGTTGGAATCCTGGTCGAACCGGAGCAGGGCGTCCTTCGCGGAGAGCCACCAGATCAAATCCTTCCAGGAGTACCTGGGCGATCTCGCGGCCCATCCCTATGAGCTGACGCGCAACGCCCTGCAATACGTCGTGGACATGATGGAGGGCTTCGGCACCGAGAAATCCAGCTGGATAGGAGAAGAGGTCACCCGCTTCAAGCTCTTCGACGCCCCGTTCGGATGTGCGGCCGACCAGCCCCTGATGGGGCAGGAACTTCCCGTTCTCGCGATTTATGAAGCCATGAAAAACCTGGTGCTGGAGGGGCGGTCCGACCGCATGTTCCATCTGCATGGCCCCAGCGGGTCAGCCAAAAGCCTTATCGTGGAACTGCTCATGAGGGGCTGCGAGGAGTACAGCCGGAGGCCGGAGGGGGCCATCTTCTCCTTCAACTGGGTCTTCCCGAGGGAGGACGAGGCCCGCACCCTGGGGTTCATGGGCGGGGACGAGGCGGCTCGGCCCGGCGGTGAGGCGGCGGCCGACTCCTTCGCCCACTGGCCCTCCGATCGACTGGAGGCCCGGATACCGTGCGACCTGGGCGATTCCCCCATCCTCTTGCTGCCCCCGGGGGATCGGCTCGCGCTGATCGGCTCCCTCCTGGACAAGGCCCCCCACGCCAAGTTCGTGGCCAGCCAGTTCCTGGAGGATGGGAACCTCTGCCCACGGTGCAAGCAGATCTTCGATGCCTTGATGGTGGAATATTCGGGCGACGTTCTGGCGGTGCTCCGACACGTCCAGGTGCGGCGACGCTACCTCTCTCGCCGGTATCGGAGGGGGGCGGTGGTCATCTCTCCCCAGGACACGCCCGATGCCTCCAGCCGGCAGTTGACGCTGGACTCCTCCCTTTCCACTCTTCCGACCACGCTCCAGCACCTGAACCTGATCCAGCTCTCGGGGGATCTGATCGACGCCAATAACGGCCTCGTGGAGTTCTCCGATTTCCTGACGAGGGCCCCCGAGCTGAACAAGTATCTTCTTGCGGCCACCGAGCGCTCCGAACTGGCCCTCTCCACCGCCAACGTCTACCTCAACGAGATTCTCTTCGCCACGTCCAACGAGCGCCACCTGGACGCCTTCAAGCAGTCCGCCGACTTCGCCTCGTTCAAGGGGCGGATGATCCTCGTGACCGTCCCCTACCTCCTGGAGCGCAAGAAGGAGACCGCCATCTACAGGCCCATCCTCACCCGGATCGGCCGCACCAAGCACGTGGCTCCCCACGTCGCGGAACTGGCCGCTCTTTGGGCCGTCCTCTCGCGCCTCAACCGCCCTGAGCCCGATCATTACCCGGAAGAGAGCCGCACCCTCATCCGGGGCCTGACCCCCTATGAGAAGGGCCTGCTGTACGATGGCGTTCTTCCCACGCAGGTGGGTCGCTATCCGGCGAAGCAACTGCGGCTCCTGCGAGAGATCCTGCCCGACCTGAGGGACGAGTTCCGCGACACCCCCATCTACGAGGGGCGATTCGGGGCCTCCCCCCGGGAGATGCGGGAAATCCTGTACGGGGCCGTCTACCGCAGACCGGACGGCTGCCTGACGCCGGCGCTCCTGTTCGAAGAGATCGCCGAATTCGTCAAGGACAAGAGTCTCTATCTCTTCCTCCAGCTCAAGGCGGACGAGGGCTACCACGACGCGGAGGCCGCGGTGGCCGCGGCGCAGGGGGAGTATTTTCGGACGCTGGACCAGGAGGTGCTGGCGGCCATGGAGCTCGTTCCCGAAGGCCAGTACACGGCGCTTTTCGACCGCTACTTCCGGCACGTGAGGGCCTTTCTGCGCGGCGAGAAGGTGCGGTCCGCGCCCACGGGCCAGTGGGAGGAGCCCAATGAGGCGCTCATGGAGCAGGTGGAGGAGTACCTGGCGATAGGGGGCTCGGCCCCGCGGTTTCGGGAGGATCTCATGGGGCAGGTGGCCGCCTGGACGCTGGAAAATCCGGGCGAGGCGCTGGACCTGTCCATCCTCTTCGCTCCGCAGATCGAGTCGCTCTCAAAGGGGTTCCACGCCAGGGTCAAGCACCAGGTGCAAGAGATCGGTCAGGCCCTCACCTCCTATGGAACCCCCGCGTTCGCGGGGCTGCCCCCTGCCCGTCAAGAGGCGGCCAAGAACCTGCTGGAGCAACTCGCGAAGCGGTTCGGCTACTGTCCGCGGTGCGCCCCCGAGGCCGTGGCCTATCTCATGGCGCACCTCTACGAGAAAGCCTAGGACCCGCGCAGGAATAGGTTAACGGAATTCGCGCCCAGATTCGTGTGAGATTGGCGCGATTGGAGGGAGCAAAACCGCAGGCGTAGTTGAAGACTACGTTGAGGATTTTGCGATCGAGAATCGCGCCAAGATCGCGCGAAGATGGGATGCGAAAACGTTAAGTTATTTCTGCGCTGGTCCCTAGCTTCCCCGCGTGCGTCAGAGCGTGGGGTAGAGCGCCAGAATCCTCGAAACGTATAGTTGGGTCTCGGGAATGGGCGGGACGGCCTGATTGGCCTGGACCCGGCCGATGCCGGCGTTGTAAGCCGCCAGCGTCAGTTCGAGGTCCCCCTGGAAGGCGTCCAGCAGGTGGCGGAGGTAGTGGACCCCTCCCCGGATGTTCTGCTCCGGGTCGAAGGGGTTCATGACCCCCTCTTCCCGCTGGGTCCCGGGCATGAGCTGCATGAGCCCCTGTGCCCCTTTCGGGGAGACGGCCGAAGCGTTGAAATTGGACTCGACCTTGATGAGAGCGGCCACCAGCTTGCAGTCCATGCCGTACTTCTGGCAGTACTTGCCGATGATATCCCTGAAGGGCAGGTTCTTGGGCAGCTCTTTGGCCGGGTCCGTGAGCCCGGGGGGCGGCACATACCCCGGGTAGTGGTTTCGAACCGTGCGAAGGGGAACCCCGAGCTGGCCCCCCCCTGGCAGGGTCAGCAGCACCTGGTCCCCCTCCTGCGTGTAGTGCTCCACCACCAAGGAGCGGTCCGACTGGAATACCACGAGCTCCATGGCCCCGAGCGGAGCCGAGAAACAAAGAAGAGCGAGCGCTGCCGAGGCCCCGATCAGTAACGCGCGCATCAGGCGAGTTCTCCCAGTGAGGCGAAAAACCGATCGTGACCGGACGGGTAAAAGGTGGCGAAACGGGGATCCAGGAGCCCAGGTCTACTAGGCCCACCCGGCAGCTCCTTAAAGATCATGGAGATAGTGGCATTGATGCAGGGTTCGTTCTGCAGGAACGAGGAGAGCAGGGCCACCAGGCGGTAGCTCAGGCGGTGTACGCCGGCCTCTTCCTGACCGCCACCCCTCAGGCGCTTCCAGGCGTTCTTCAAGAAGCCGGGCGACGAAGGCGCCACCTGGTTGACCTTCGAGAAGAGCTCCTGATAGCGCTTCTTGGCACCCTGTGCGACGTAGTCCATCACGGCCAGAGAGGGAGAGGAGGGGTCCTCCGTGAGATAGAGGGTCACGAAAGACCAGGGCTTGTCCCAGCGGATGGTCTCATCCAGCGGATCGAGGGCGCTTCCGTAGACCAAGCCGTACCGGGGGTCGATCCTGAACAGCGAAGGGACCTGCCTCTTCTGGAGAAATGCCCTGAGCTTCAGGGCTAAATCGCGCATGGGCGAGGCGAGTGCGCTTGGGGCGTGCAGCAGGAAAAAGACCTCCACCTGTTCGCTCAATGCGTCCCTCTCCTGCAGCAGGTAGACCGTCAGGGGCGATGCCTCCGTTGCGCCGGGCGGCGTCCACCGCGTCTCGAGACGAACCTCCTTGAGCTGCTGTTGGGGGGGCAGGTGGCCCACCCTCACGTCGTGTTCGTGCTGCCGCAACGCGAGCAGGAAATCGTCCAGCGGAACCTCGTCGTAGCGTAGCGTCGTGCCCACGGGCATAGGGCTCCTCCCGAGAGTCCTAGTATGGGAACCGTCGCCGGTGGCTGTCAAACCCTCGGGAAGGGAGGGGCAAGCGTTCCCTGGCCGAACAGGCTCTCCGGGAGAGCCATCGAGCGGCTACCGGCAGTGGCACCAGTACATGCGTGCGGGGGCTAGGGCAAGGTTCATAACGAGCCTTGCTCTCGGAGGGGGCCCAGAGGCACGTGGTGCGCGGGATTCGGGGGCACCGCTGGGGCAAAACCAGGCCTGACGATGCCCGGCCTTGACTTCGCTGGGCCCGACCACCTACCCTCGAGTCAGGGAGGAGAATGGGTGGCCCTCGCCGAGCGTGTCGCTGCTGTCCGAGGTGCCATTTCCGCGGCCGCCGAACGGGCCGGCCGGCCTGCCGGGTCGGTGCGTCTGATGGCCGCCGTCAAGACGCGCCCTCCCTCGGAGATCCAGGCCCTTGCCTCGGAAGGCGTGGTGCTCATCGGCGAGAATCGCGTGCAGGAGGGTGTGGAACACCTGGAGGCTATTCCGCTGGAGGTACGAAGAAACCTGGAGGTGCATTTCATCGGGCGACTTCAGGCCAACAAGGCCCGCAAGGCGCTGCTGGCGTTTCGGGCCATCGACAGCCTGGACAGCCTTTCGCTTGCCGAGCGACTCTCTCGCATCGCCCGCGAGGAGGGCCTTGAACGCGATGTGATGATTGAAGTCAACCTGGGAGAGGAGTCCCAGAAGGGCGGCGTGGCGGCCGGAGATCTCCTCCATCTGGCGAGGGCGGTGCAGCCCCTGCCGGGCCTCAGGCTGGCCGGCATCATGGGGGTTCCTCCCTATGGTGAGAATCCGGAAGCGAGCCGGCCGTTCTTTCGGCGGTTGCGGGAGCTGTTCGACGAGGTGCGTCGGGCCATTCCGGAGGCCGGCGACTTCGGTCAGCTCTCCATGGGAATGAGCCACGATTTTGTAGTGGCCGTGGAGGAAGGTGCGACGATGGTCCGGATCGGCACCGCGCTCTTCGGCCCCAGGAGGGCTCCATGACGATGCGAAAGCCCCTCTCCCCCATTGATATCCAGTCGGTCGAATTTCATCGAAGGCTCCGAGGCTTCGACCCCGAGGAGGTACACCTTTTCCTTCAGACCGTGGCCGAGTCGTACCAGGCCCTGACGATCGAGAACCACCAACAGGGCCAGGAGCTGGAGCACCAGAAGGCAGCGCTAGACGAGTTCAAGCATCGTGAAGACCTGCTCCGCGAGGCGCTCTATACGGCGCAGAAGCTCGCTGACGAGGTCAAGGCCCAGGCCGCCCGCGAGGCCCAGAGCATCGTACAGGAGGCTCAGGTGCGGAGCGAGGCCGTCCTCCAGCAGGCGCAGTTGAGGGCCCACCAAGTGGATCGCAGCATCCTGGACCTGAAGATGGAACGCGAACACCACATGAGCGCGCTTCGCGACCTCCTCCACCGCACCCAGGCGATCCTGGACGCCATCGAGGAGAACAAGGCCAAGGAGAACGTCGCCTCTTTCGGCCGGGATCAAGGCTGATGGATTCTTTCGACCTGCTCGTCGGCCCCATCGGCTGCCTAGTCCCCTGCGACGGGCCCGCCCCCAGGGTCGGTCCGGCCTTGCGGGATCTTCCCACGCGCTCGGGGGCCGCCGTGGGCGTGCGCGAGGGGCGAATCGCCTTCGTGGGTCCCTGGGCCGAGGTGGCCGACGCGCGAGCCTCGACGCGCCTGGATGCGACCAACAGAACGGTCCTCCCGGGGCTGATCGATCCGCACACCCACGTACCCTTCCTGGGAGACCGCTCGGCGGAAGTCCGATTGCGACTGGAAGGCAAGAGCTACATGGAGATCGGACGGGCGGGAGGGGGCATCCTCAGCACCATGCGGAGCGTGCGCCAGGCGCGCGAGGAGGCCCTGTTCGCCGCCGCCTGCAAGACCGCGCACGGCTTCCTCCGCCAAGGAGTGACGACCTTCGAAGCCAAGAGTGGCTACGGGCTGGAACCGGGCACCGAAGAGAGGCAGTTGCGCGTCCTGCGCCGGCTGGATCAGAGGGGCCCTCAACGGGTGGTCTCCACCTTCCTCGGCGCCCATTTCGTTCCTCCCGAGTTCAAGGGCGAGGCGGACCGTTACGTGGATCTCATCGTGGAGGAGATGATCCCGGCCATCGCCGCCGCCGGTTTGGCGAGATTCTGCGACGTCTTCTGCGAGGAGGGGGCCTTCACCGTGGAGCAGAGCCGCAGGATTCTAGTAGCCGGACGTTCGGCTGGACTCCTGCCCCGACTCCACGCCGACGAGATCGAGGACACGGGCGGCGCGGCGCTCGCGGCGGAGGTGGGGGCCGTCAGTGCGGACCACCTGATGGCGGCCTCGGCGGAGGGCATTGCCGCCATGGCCCGGGCCGGTGTGTGCGCCACGCTCCTGCCCGGGACCTCCTTTTACCTGCGCAAGCCTTACGCGCCGGCCAGGGACTTCGTCGAGGCCGGCTGTCCCGTCGCCCTCTCCACCGACTGCAATCCCGGCTCTTCCTACACGACCAATCTCCTGAACGTGGCCACCCTCGCCGTCTTTGGCATGGGGCTGATGCCGGAGGAGGCCCTCTGGGCCGTGACGCTGAATGCGGCCTACGCGCTTAGGATTCATGAGGAGTGTGGATCACTCGCCGTGGGCAGGCGGGCGGACCTGACCGTATGGGACGTCCCCTCCTACCTTCATCTTTTCTACCCGTACGGAGACATGCCCCTGCGTACCGTCATCTGCCAGGGCCGCCTATCCTGGTCGTCCTGCCCAGTTCACGGACCGGAGGAGAGATCTTGAAGGAATCGGCCACGGCCCCGGGAACTGCCGAAGCCACGCCGGATCAAGGAGGAGTCATGAAGCGCGTCATCATCGTGCTGGCCGCCGGGCAGGGCACGCGCATGAAGTCACCCAGGGCAAAGGTCCTGCACCCCTTCATGGGGAGAACGATTCTCGAACATCTGCTGGAGTCCCTTCGCACGATCCACGACGGCCCCCTTCTGGTCGTCGTGGGACACCAGGCCAACCTGGTCGCCCCCCTGCTCGTCCCTTTCAAGGCCGTCCCCATTCTCCAAGAGCCCCAGCAGGGAACCGGCCACGCCCTCATGGCGTGCGGACCCGCGCTGTCGGAGATCGGCCCCTGCGAGGTACTCCTGGTACCGGGGGACGCTCCCCTTCTGCCCGTGCCTGAATTGGACGCGTTCTGGAACATTTTCTCCGCCCAAGGGCACCCGCTCGCGCTGGTAGCCCTGGAGATGGCCAATCCCACCGGCTACGGACGAATCCTGCGCAACGCCGCTGGGGCGGTGGAGGGTATCGTCGAAGAGAGGGACGCGACCCAGCCCCAGCGATCAATCCGGGAAGTCAACGCCGGCGTCTATTTTTTCCGGAGCCCGGACATCCTGGGGCTCCTGGACGAACTGCGGACCAATAACGTCCAAGGGGAGTATTACCTGACCGACGTGGTGGCGGAGCTGGGGCGAAGCGGCCGGCCGGCGGTCGCCTTTCCGGCTTCCGCCCCCGACCTCTACATGGGGATCAACTCACAGGAGGAGCTTGCCCTGGCCATCGGGCGGTTGCGGCAGAGCCTGACGCGGAGCTGGATGGCCGCGGGAGTCACCATCCTGGATCCCTCCACCGTCTGGCTCGAGCCGGGGGTTCGCCTCGAGCCCGGCGTCCTCCTCCATTCGGGCGTTCATCTGTGCGGCGAAACCCGCCTCGAACGGAACGTCGAGGTAAGGCCCTATTCGGTGCTTCGGTCCTGTCACATCGGCGAGGGGACCCTCGTGCGCGAACACTGCGTGCTCGAGGGCACGCGGTGCGGGCCAGGTTGCATCATCGGCCCCTTCTGCAGGACGCGGGAGGGTACCGTAGCGGGCGCCGGCGTCCACCTCGGGAACTTCGTCGAGACCAAGAAGGCCTCCCTCGGGGACCGCGTAAAGGCCAACCACCTCAGCTACCTGGGCGATGCCACCGTGGGCGAGGGCTCCAACATCGGCGCGGGAACCATCACCTGCAATTACGACGGGGTAAACAAGCATCCCACGGTCCTGGGGGAACGGGTTTTCGTGGGAAGCGACACCCAGTTCGTCGCTCCGGTGAAAGTGGGTGACGACGCCTACATCGGCGCGGGCACGACCGTGACCAAAGACGTGCCCGCCTTGGCCCTCGCCATTTCCAGGAGTCCGCAGAAGATCGTCGAAGGATGGGCCGAAAGGAAGCGCGCCCGCTCCAGAGACCGAAAGCCTGACCACGCCTAGCGGCTCGTTTCAAGGCGCCGGGTATATAATCGGCACCGGAGGCGCGCATGTGCGGAATCGTCGGATACATCGGGGCCAAAGACCCCGTGCCCATCCTCATGGAGGGGCTTAAGCGCCTGGAATATCGGGGATATGATTCGGCGGGCATCGCCGTGGTCAAGGATGGCGTGCTTTACACCGAACGTGCCGCGGGCAAGATCGTCAACCTGGAAGAGAAACTGCGCCTGAAGCCGATCACCGGGGAGTACGGGCTCGGGCACACCCGCTGGGCCACCCACGGTCGCCCGACGGAGGAGAATGCTCACCCGCACACCGATTGCCGCGGCCAGGTCGTCGTCGTCCACAACGGCATCATCGAAAACTACCTCTCCCTCAAGGAGGAGCTGAAAGGGAGGGGCCACCGATTCCGGACGGAGACGGACACGGAGATCGTGGCCCACATGCTGGAAGAGGAGGAAGGCGACCTCGAAGCCGCCATGCGATCGGTCTGTCGCCGTCTCACGGGAATTTTCGCCCTGGCCACCCTGGACACGCGAGATCCCGGAAAGATTGTCGTGGCCCGCATGGGTCCGCCTCTCGTGGTAGGCCTCGGGCGTGGCGAGAACTTCATCGCCAGCGACATCCCCGCCATTCTCCACCACACCCGGGACATGATCTTCTTGGACGACGGGGAGATCGCCGTCGTCTCCCGCGACAGCGTGCAATTCAGCGACTTCCAGGGGAACATGAAGACCAAGACCGCAAGCCGGATCACGTGGGATCCCATCCAGGCCGAAAAGTCCGGCTTCAAGCATTTCATGCAGAAGGAGATCTTCGAGCAGCCGAGGGCCATACAGGACACGCTGGTCGGCCGGTACTCCCTCGACCGAAGCCAGGTGTTCATCGACGAACTCAACCTGCCCGCCGAGGTCGTTCGGACCCTGAACCGGGTGGTCGTGGTGGCTTGCGGGACCTCCTGGCACGCCGCGCTCTGCGGACGGTACATGATCGAGCGGCTGGCACGCCTTCACGCGGAGGTGGATTACAGTTCCGAGTTCAGGTATCGGGATCCCATGGTGGACGAGCGCACCCTCTGCGTTTTCATCACGCAGTCGGGAGAAACGGCCGACACCCTGGCGGCTTTGAGGGAGGCCAAAGGCAAGGGCGCCCACACCGCGGCCATCTGCAACGTGGTGGGCAGCATGATCACCCGTGAGGCCGAAGGTACCCTCTACACCCACGCAGGACCCGAGATCAGCGTCGCCTCCACCAAGGCCTTCACCACCCAGCTCGTGGCCTTGAATCTCTTGGCCCTTTATCTGGGACAGGCCCGCGGCTCCCTCCCGGAGGGAGCAGGCTCGGATCACCTGCTCGCGCTGGCTCACCTATCCGGCCTTGTGGAGCAGGTGTTGGCGTTGGAGCCGCAGATCGAAGAGGTGGCCCGCCGATACCACCGGTTCAGGGACTTCCTCTACCTGGGCCGGGGGATCCAGTACCCCATCGCCCTGGAGGGGGCGCTCAAGCTCAAGGAGATCTCGTACATCCACGCGGAGGGGTACCCCTCCGGGGAGATGAAGCACGGCCCCATCGCGCTGATCGACGAGAACCTGCCAGTGGTGGCCGTGGCGCCGCGGGACGAAGTGTACGAGAAGCTGGTTTCCAACCTCGAGGAGGTCAAGGCCAGGGACGGCAAGGTGATCGCGCTATGCAACGAGGCGGACCAGAAGATCCGCGAGGTGGCGGACGAGGTCTTCCTGCTCCCCTCCACGCCCGCTCTCCTGATGCCCGTGCTGACCGTCGTTCCTCTCCAGCTTCTGGCCTACCACATCGCCGTCACGAGGGGCTGCGACGTGGACCAGCCCAGGAACCTGGCGAAGAGCGTGACCGTGGAGTGAGAAGGGGCTGGAGCTAGAGAAGGAAGCTCCGCCTTGGAGCCAGCAGAAGTCTTTCAATATCAGATACTTCCATGGGAATGTCGGTCATGATGGCGGAACCGGTCTCGGTGATCAGGAGATCGTTTTCGATTCTTACGCCCAGATCCTCCCCGGCGATATAGATTCCGGGTTCGATCGTGATGACCACGCCCGGTTCGAGGGGCTTTTCATAGCTGCCGGGATCGTGCGCCTCGATGCCCAGATAGTGGCTGGTTCCGTGGAAGAAGTACGGAGCGTATCCGGCGCGGGCGATGTAATCCAGGGCCGCCGCATGCACCTCCCGCACGTATGCCCCCGGCTTGGCGGCCTCTACGGCGGCCCTGTGGGCCCCGAGAACCACCTCGTAAACCTCCCGCTGCCTGGGCGTGAACCGACCGGAAACCGGGTAGGTCCTCGTCACGTCGGCGCAGTAATAGTCCTTCCTGCACCCGATGTCGCAAACCACCAGGTCACCCGAATCCATTTGGCGCCGGTTGCGCTCGTAGTGGAGCGTGCAGGAATAGGGGCCCGACCCGATGATGCTGGGAAAAGCCGGGGACTGGGCTCCGGAGGCGGTGAAGACGTACTCCACCAGGGCCTGGATCTCGTACTCGAACTGGCCCGGCCGCAGGTGGCCCATGATCGCCGCGTGCGCCTTCGCCGTAATGTCCATGGCCAGCCGCATGAGGGCCAGCTCGTGATCGTCCTTGACCCTTCGAAGCTGGGCCACCAGCCGACCGGCGTGACGGACCTGGAGGTACGGGTAATGCCTCCGCAGGCGTTCGGCCAGAAGCTGAGAAACGCCCAAAGGGGCCGGAAGGGCATCCTCGGGACAGTCCACGTAGAGGAATTCAGCATCTCTGAGGGGACGCAGCAGGGCCTCGTCCAACTCGTGATAGGCCGCAATGTTGGGATGGCCGGTCAGCCGGCTGGACTCCAGCCGCTCCGGATCGGGCTGGGCGGCGGGCGTGAGCCCGCCCGCGGTCAGAACCCTGCCCGTCCAGCGCTCCTTGGCGGGATCGGAGGCGGGGAGCAGAAGGATATCGGTGGGCTTGGCCTGGCCCGCGGTCATGAGCAGAGCCGCCCGTGAGACCTCCACGCCCGTGAGGTAAAAGAAGTTGGGATCGGGCTCAAAGTGCTTCAGCCCGTTTTCTTCACCGGCGAGAAGGAGTGCAGCGGAAGGCCGCCCCCCCGAATCCTGAGCCAGGGTGGCAGCGAAGCGGTTGCGTCTCTCCGAGTATCGGTCCAAGGCGTCGCTCACTCTTCGGCCCCCCCCAACAGTTCCCAGATCCTATCTCGTTCTCCGTTGGCCGACGGATTCAGGCCTTGCTGCCACCGATCTGCTTCACCGGCGCCGCCGGGGCCTCCGTCTTGCCCGCCATCTTCAGGGTCCCCTCGATGACGCCGCCCTCCAGGACCGTGAGCGCGGGCGTGGTCATCTCCAGTTCGCCCACAATGCAGGCCTTCGGATGGACCTCAACCTCACCCTTTACCCGGATGGTACCGTCCACGCGCCCGTAGACCACCAGCGCGTTCACCTCCACCTCTCCGGAGACTTTTCCCTTCTCGCCGATCACGAGCCGGTCCGAACGAAGGATTTTTCCCTTGAACTCTCCGTCCACCCGGAAGGTCTGGGTGAAGGACATGACGCCTTCGACGGTGACGCCCTCGCCCAGCATGCCACCGACCTGGACCACATCCGCAGGCCTCTTTGAGATCATCCGGTCCTCCTGAGATCGGCGTGGAACCAGTCGAAAAGGGTCTGGAGTTCCCCTTCGTCCCTGAACTTGACCGCCACCTCTCCGCCCTTGCCTCGCCGGCGGATTTCCACCGAGAAGCCGAGAAGCCGAGTGAGCTTGGCGGCGGCTTCCAGCGTGTCCGCGTCTGGTTGCGAGCGTTTCTTGGCCGACTCCCTTGCCCCCTTCCTATAGGCCTCCGCCTCTCTCACGGAGAGCCCCTTGCTCAAGATGAGCGAAAGGAGCGCTTCCTGGTCTTCCCGGCGTCTCTGGGCCAGGACGGCCTTGGCGTGCCCCACGGAGATCACTCCCCCCTCGAGCGCGCGCAGGGCGGTCTCGCCCAGATTCAGGAGACGCAGGGCGTTGGCCACGGTGGCCCTTTCCTTGCCCACCTTTCGAGCCACCTCCTCCTGCTTGAGCCCCAACTCCTCAATCAGCAGCTTGTAGGCCCTGGCCTCCTCCACCGGGTTGAGATCGGCCCTCTGGAGGTTTTCGACGAGGGCCAGCTCCACCATCTCTTCATCCACGGCCTCTTTGACGAGCACGGGGACGCGCTGCAGGCCCGCCTTCTGCGCGGCCCTCCAGCGCCGCTCCCCCGCGATGATTTCATACTCGCCGCCCGCTGGGCGCACGAGGATGGGCTGGAGGAGCCCATTCGCCTCGATGGAGCGCGCCAGCTCTTCCAGCGCCCCCTCCTCGAAGTGGACCCTGGGCTGGCGAGGGTTGGGGCGGAGGCGATGGACCTCCACCTCCAGCACCCGACGCGGCTCCGGCCCGGAGGGTCCGATGAGGGCGTCCAGGCCCCGCCCTAGGGCATTCTTAGGATTCATGGACGAGAAACTCCTTGGCCACCCGAAGGTAGCTCTGCGCCCCTCGCGAGGCGATGTCGTACAGGATGACCGGCTTGCCGAAGGAGGGGGACTCGGCGAGGCGGACATTCCGGGGGATGTAGCTCTGGTAGACCTTGCGGCCGAAGTGGCGCTGAACCTCGCTGGATACCTGCCGCCCGAGATTGGTGCGCTCATCCACCATGGTCAGGAGAACGCCGCGCACTCCCAGGGTCGGGTTCAGGGAGTTTTGAACCCGCTCGATGGTCTGGAGGAGCTGCGTCACCCCCTCCAGGGCGTAGTACTCGGCTTGGATGGGAATCAGCACTTGGTCGGCTGCCACCAGCGCGTTTAGGGTGAGCAAGCCGAGGGAAGGAGGGCAGTCCACGAGAAGGTAGTCGTATTCGCCGCGAAGAGGTTCGACGAGCCGCCGCAACACGAACTCGCGATCCCTCATGGACGCGAGCTCCACTTCCGCGCCGGCTAGGGCGATCGCCCCAGGCAGGAGCCAAAGGTTCGGGAGCCCGCAGGCCACGATGGCCTCGGATAGCCGGTGGTGGCCCGAGAGCACCGTGTACGCGTTGGCCTCGCTCCCGTCCCTGGGAAACCCGAGGCCCGAGGTGCAGTTGGCCTGCGGGTCGAAATCCACCAGCAGCACCCGCTTCTCGGCGGCGGCCAGCGAAGCGCCCAGATTGATGACGGTGGTGGTCTTGCCGACTCCGCCCTTTTGGTTGGCTACAGCGATGATCTGGCCCACGGGGTATCCTCCCACCCGTTTGTACCACATCGCGCGGCCGGGCTCAACGCCTTGGCGCTCGTCGCGCGGCCCCAGGGCGGCCCCTGGCGGGGCTTCACGGCATGGGTGGCGCTTCGGGTGTTCCACGTGGAACATCGCCGGATAGAAGCATCAGCCCCTGCTGGCCCGTGGGGACGGTCTTGACGGCCAGGCCGAACTCCTCAAACCATAGCTGGTACTCGCTCGCCCTGTCGCCCGCGCTCCACACCAGGATGCGTCCACCCGGCGTCAAGGCCCGCACGAGCCGCCTGAGCGGGCCTTTCCGCAGTCGCAGGCCGCGCATCGTTGCGGCGTCCCACTGCCGCTGTTTTCCAGCCAGCAGCGCCTCCAAGGAGGCCTCAATCACCTCGGCTTCCAATGCCAGATGCCGTGCCGCCTCCCGTAGAAAGGCGGCCTTGGCCGCGTTGGGCTCCACCAGCGTCCAACGCAGATCGGGGCGCTTCAGCGCCAGCGGGATGGCGGGGAAGCCTCCTCCGCTCCCCGCATCGATCACCCTCCATCCCACTCGAAGCCACGGCTCGCCCGCCAGAGAGGGAAGGGCACCCTTGGCCAGCGCCTCCTCCCTGCCTTCGAACGCGGTCAGCCCCGCTGTCCGGTTCCACTTCAGCAGGAGACTCAAGTACTCATCCAGCCGATCGGTCACGTCTCTCCCTTCGCGCCGCCTCCACCGCCAGGCGCACGATCGTCAAGGCCGCCGGCGTCACGCCGGGGATCCGGGCCGCCTGCGCAAGGATCCGCGGCGCCACCGCCCTCAGGCGGTCGACCATCTCCGCGCTGAGTCCGGGCACACCCTCGTATCGGAACTCCTCCGGAATCCGCATGCCAAAGGCGGCCCGCGTTTTTCTGGCCAGCGCCTGCTCCCGCTCCCGGTATCCCTCTCCCTTGACCTCCGACTCCAGGTACAGCCCGATCGACCTGGGAGGCGGCTCCGCCTCCCTCAGAAATGGCGACAGGTCGCTGTACCTCGTTTTCGGCCTCGCCAGCAGCCGCTTCAGGCTTACCGCCTCTCCGTCCATCATCACGCTGTGTCGCGACACGTGGTCCAAGAGCGATCCCACCTTGCGTTCACGCGCTCGAATGCGCTCCTCCTCCGCTGGGCCGCGAAGGCGGTCGCCCTCCGTGAGCGGGCTCAGCCTGCGATACGCGCTATGGCGATCCAGCAGGAGCCTGTATTCGGCCCTCGACGTAAACATCCGGTAGGGCTCGAGCACGCCCCTCGTCACCAAGTCGTCCACCAGAACCGCGGCGTAGGCCTGGTCGCGGCCGGGCAAGAAGGGAGGTTCCCGACGCAGGGCCCTGGCCCCGTTCAGCCCGGCCCAGAAGCCCTGGGCCGCCGCCTCTTCGTAGCCGGTGGTACCGTTGACTTGGCCCGCGACGTAGAGGCCGCGCACCGTTTTGGATTCCAGCGTCGGCTTCAGCCCGGTTGGGTCCATGAAATCGTACTCGACGGCGTATCCGTACCGCAGGAACACGGCCTTCTCCAGGCCCGGTATGGCGCGCACGATGGCCTCCTGAACGTCCTTGGGCAGCGATGTGGATATGCCGTTCGGGTAGACCTCCTCCGAGTCCACCCCGTCCGGCTCAAGAAACACGAGATGGCTGTCGTGGTGGGGAAATTTGACTACTTTGTCCTCTATGGATGGACAATAGCGCGGTCCCGTACCCTTGATGATTCCACAGTAGAGGGGAGAGCGGTCCAAGTTGGCGCGAACGATCCGCGCCACCTCCGGCGTCGTGCGGGTCACATGGCATACCGCCTGCGACAGAAGGGGGAAGGGATCGCTGTGAATTGAGAAGGGTTCGGGCTCAGCGTCCCCCGGCTGCGTGTCCAGAGCCTCCCAGCGAATGGAGTCCCTCGCCAGCCGCGGCGGGGTGCCGGTCTTGAAGCGCCGCATGGCGAGTCCGATCCGTGCGAGGGCTCTCCCCAGGGCTTCCGCGGAGAATCCGCCCAGGCGTCCTCCCGCGGTGCGTTCCCGGCCCACGTGCATCATGGCGTTCAGGAAGGTGCCCGCGCAGACCACGACGACTTTGCAGTCCAGCCAACGGCCGTCCGCGAGGCCGACCCCTGTCACAGCGCCGTCCCCGCATCCCAGCTCGACGGCCCGCCCCTCGACGAGGGTCAGGTTCGGCGTTCCATCGAGAATTCGCCTGATCTCCCGCTGGTAGGCCAGCCGGTCGTTCTGGCTCCTGAGTCCCTGCACCGACGGGCCCTTGCTGGCATTGAGGAGCCTGAAATGGATCCCCGTGGCGTCGGCCGCTTTCGCCATGAGCCCCCCTAGAGCATCCAGCTCCCGGACGAGGTGCCCCTTGCCAACGCCCCCGATCGATGGGTTGCAGGACATCCGGGCGATGGAGTCCAGGGAGTCGGTCACCAGAGCGGTGGCCAGTCCCTTCCTCGCCAGAACCGAGGCGGCCTCCACACCCGCGTGTCCCCCACCCACCACCGTCGCCTCGAATGCCAGCGTTGCGGCCACGGGCCAACCTCCCCCGCCTACTTCCCGATGCAAAATCGGGCAAATATGAGGTCGTACAGATGCTCCGCGCCGCCCCCGCCCAACAGCTCATCCATGGCGCGCTGGGCGCGCCCCAGCCCCTGCAGGGCCACCTCTTCGGAGTGGCCGGCCTCCAACGCCTCCATGGCCTCTCGGCAACCGTCGGCGGCCCTTCGCGCGGCCTCCACCTGCCGCTGGCACACCAGCGCCGGGATGCTTCGGGGCAGGGACCTTTCCATCCAGCCCTCGATAAGATCCACGACTTCCTTCAGCCCCTCGCCCGTTCTTGCGCTGACCCCGAGGGCTCCCTCCCGGCGCTGCCCACTCTGAGGAAGGTCTCGTTTGTTCGCAAGAATGCCGACCGGTGGCCTCTCTAACCCAGCCAGAAGGTTTTCATCCTCCGAACCCCATCCTGCCGCCGCGTCGTAGACGAAGAGCGTCCCGTCAGCTTGTCCCGCGGTCTCGCGACTTCGCTCCACTCCGGCGGCCTCCACCGGATCACGCGCGGCGCGGACCCCGGCCGTATCCTGGAGGACCACCGGGTATCCTCCTACTTCGATCGATTCCTCGATGACGTCTCGCGTCGTACCCGCGTGCGGCGTTACTAGAGCTCGTTCCCGTTTGAGGAGGGCATTGAAGAGCGACGACTTCCCGGTGTTGACCCTTCCCACCAGGGCAAGCCGCCATCCTTCTCTCATGAACCTCGCCGCCCGTCCATCTCCTTCCAGCCTGGACAGCCTCTCCAGCAATGCGGCGACGCGATTTCGATCGGCTCCGCCGTCTCCCGTCTCTTCCGGAAAGTCAATCCGCGCCTCCCAATCGGCGCGGAGGGAAAGCAGCTCCGATCGGAGATCCGCCAGATCCTCGGACAATCGGCCGTGCAGCACGCCGCCCAGCCGCACGGCCTGCGCCGCGGTCTCCGCCTCCACGAGCGCGTTAACGGCCTCCGCCTCCATCAGAGAGACTTTCCCGTTCAGGTAGGCGCGATACGAGAACTCACCGGGTAGAGCCACACGACACCCGAGCCTTTCGAGGCTTTCCAGCCCGCCCCGCACGATTCCCCGACCGCCGTGCACCTGGATCTCGGCTACGTCCTCTCCGGTCAGCGAGCGGGGGGAGGGGAACCACACGGCCAGCGCCCGGTCCAACGCCTCGCCCGAGGCGCTCAGCAGCGTCCCGAGGCATAGCCGCCTCGGCCGCTCCATCGGCTTCGCCCCCGAAGGCACGAAGGCCGCCCCGAGGAGGGCGGCCGCCGCGGAACCGCTGATTCGGATCACCCGCACGGAACCCCGTCCGGGAGGAGTGGCCTCGGCCACGATGGTATCGGTCAGATCAGGCATGGGACGGCTTCGATGGCCCCTTTGGTGTCGACTTCCTCGCCTTCGCCACGGCCTCCTTCCTCTGGGCCACCTGCCTATTGATGATGGCCTGCTGCCCCATGGTCAGAAGGTTGTTGGCGAGCCAGTACAGCGTCAGCCCCGCGGGAGCCCAGAGGCAGAACCACGTGAACATGATCGGCAGGAACCAGAGCATGAGCTTCTGGGGCCCCTCCATCCCTTGCGTAGCGGTCATCCTGGTTGACACCACCATGGACAGACCCATGATGATGGGCGCGATGTAGTACGGATCGGGAGAGGACAGATCGTGGATCCAGCCGAAGAAGGGGGCCCCCCTGAGCTCGATGGCCCTCGGCAGAAGCTCGAAAAGCGCGAAGAAGACGGGCATCTGAAGCAGCATGGGCAGGCATCCCCCCATGCCCGAGAGGGGATTGATTCCCTCCCGCTGGTAGAGGGCCATCATCTCCTCGTTCATCTTCGTGCGATTGCCCATGTCCTTCGGCAGCTTCTTGTACTTGCTCTTGATCCGGTCTATCTGCGGCTTGAGCCTCTTCATGCCCTCGCCCATCTCCTTCATCTTGACCATGGAGCGCTGGGTGAGAGGGTAGAAGGCCACTTTGATCACGAGCGTCAGCAGCAGGATGGCGATCCCGTAGTTCCCGCTTAGGGCGTAAAGCTTCTTAAGGCCCCACAACAGAATCGCGCAGAACGGGCCCAGGATCCCCCAGTCCGTCAGCTTGTAGAAATGGTCGCCCATGCTCGAGAGCAGGTGCCATTCCTTGGGGATCAGATACAGCTTCCCCCTTCCGGGAAATCCGACCACGAGGCTGATGTCCGAATCCGTCGGGTGGACCTTCCGTTCCTCCGGAGTCAGCCATTGGGTCTCCACCTTGGCCCAGGGCATCGGCGAGTCAGGAGCGAAGATCGCTCCGAAGTAGTTATCCGTGATCGCGGCCCATGCGATGGGCCCCTTGCCGCCCAGCTCGTCGATCGCCGTGCCCTTTTCCGCGCTGACCTTTCCCCGCTCGATCTTTTCGAAGCTCCCACCTTCGGACACACCCACGTATTCCTGCTGGTAGTACCGGTTCTTGGCTTCACTGGCGAGCAGTCGGCCGAAACCCGGGCCCCAGACCAGGGGAACGGGATCCAGCGGCCGCCCGGCCTTGAAGGCCTTGACCGCGAAATCCACCGCGTACCCCGACGCGGGGAGGTCCAGTCCCTTTTCAACAGCATCTCCCTTGCCGTCGGACCAGCTCATTGCGAGGGACGTCCCACCGCCCTTCCGCTCCGCCTGTTCCACGTGGAACAGCGCGGAATTGACGAGCTCGTCGTAGGCCTTGTCCCCGGTTTGAATGGCGAGAGGCAGACTGCCCGTGGCGGCCGACAGAGGCGACACCAGGTCACTGGGCTCGCCTCCCTTTTCCTTGTATTTCAGGAGCAGCACCTGCCCCAGCCGGGCACCGCGGTTGGTCACCTGCAATTCCAGGTCCCCGTTGCTCACCGTATAGTTGCGCGCCGTATTGTCGGCCACGGGCTGCCCGCCGCCCGGCAGCACCGCCGCCGGTGCCTCAAGCGGCTCCTTCCCCTCCGGCTTGCTTGCCCTCGCCGCCTTCTCCGCCGGCTTCGCCTCCGCGGGCGCCTTCGCTGGAGGCGTCGACATGAAGTACGCCCACGTGAGAAAGATCGCGGCCATAATCAGCGTGGCCCAGAGGATGTTCCTTCCGCTATGCGGGTCGTCCTGTCCCAGCTGCTCCATCTATTCGCTCCGTTTTCCGGCCGACGCCGGCACAGGGTCATATCCGCCTTCGCAGAAGGGGTTGCATCTCAACACGCGCCGAATCCCCATCCACCCGCCCTTGAGGGCGCCGTATTCGGAGACGGCCCGATAAGTGTACTCCGAGCACGAGGGGCAAAATCGGCAGCCCCCCCCCAGCCAGGGACTCAAGGTCCACTGGTAGAGTCGGATCAGGAGAAGCATCACGGCTCGCACGGCGGATATCCCTCCGCAGCCAGCCGCGTGCTTATCTTTTCGAAGGCTTCCAGGACGTCTTGGTGGCTCATGTCCGCGGCGGACCGCTTGGCATTCACGATCAGTACGCACCCCTCCGGCAGCGTCTGGCGCGTCTTGCGAAAGACCTCCCTGAAGAGACGCTTCAGGCGGTTTCGCGTCACCGCCTTTCCGACCTTCTTCGGCACCGTGCACCCAAACCGGCGTCGCCCGCCCTCTTCAGGCCGGGCGTAAAACACCAAATGCGCGGTGTGCATGGGTTTACACCGCCGATAGCTCTCCAGGTATTCGTGCCGCTTTCGAACCCTGTCTTCTTTTCGAAAGGATCCGGTCCGGGGCGTTACGCAGGCGTGAGACGCCATCTCCCTTTCGCCCGCCTACGGGCAAGGACTTCGCGTCCGCCCTTGGTAGCCATGCGCGCACGGAAGCCGTGCGTCTTGGCTCGGCGATGCCTGTTGGGCTGGTAGGTTCTCTTCATGAGCCATTCTCGCTCTCAGGGGGGGTCACGAAGGGGTCCGCGCTGCCTTCGCGGCCACTTGCAACCGAATCAAGGCCTGTTCCAGGGCAATCTGCTCCTGGAGAAACTCCGCATCCGGGTTCTTCAGCCGCTTCTCCGCGGAGGCCTTCGCCTCCCGGGCTCTCTCCACGTCGATCTCCTCGGCGGGTTCGGCGACGTCGGCGAGCACCGTAACGCGGTCCGGCAGAATCTCCACGAATCCCCAGGACACGCAGAGGTACCGCCACTGGCTTCCAACCCTATATTTTATTTCACCAATCTTGAGCGAAGTCAAGAGCGGGGTGTGGCCCGGCAACGCTCCGAGGTAGCCCAAAGTGCCCGGCAACACGACCTCGTCGATCACCTCGCAGACGACGTTTCTTTCCGGAGTGACGATGTTCAGCGTGATCTTGGTGGGCAACGTGAATTGTGCCATCGCCCCTTACCCCTGCTTGGCCAATCGTTCGGCCTTCTCCATCGCCTCTTCGATGGTCCCGACCATGTAGAAGGCCTGCTCCGGCATGTCGTCGTGCTTCCCGTCCAGGATTTCCTGGAATCCCCGAATGGACTCCTGAACCTTCACGTACTTTCCCTTCATGCCCGTGAACTGCTCGGCCACGTGGAAGGGCTGAGAGAGGAACCGCTGGATCTTCCGCGCCCGGGCCACGATGATCTTGTCGTCTTCGGACAGCTCGTCGATGCCCAGGATGGCGATGATGTCCTGAAGATCCTTATACTTCTGAAGCACGCCCTGCACTCCTCTCGCAACCGCGTAGTGCTCCTCGCCCACCAGCCGTGGATCGAGGACGCGCGAAGTGGAGGCGAGCGGGTCCACCGCCGGATAGATCCCAAGTTCCGTGAGCTGCCGCGAGAGAACCGACGTGGCATCCAGGTGGGCGAAGGCGGTGGCCGGCGCCGGATCGGTCAGGTCGTCGGCGGGCACGTAGATGGCCTGCACCGAGGTGACCGAACCCTTTTTCGTCGAGGTGATGCGCTCCTGCAGCTCGCCCATCTCGGTGGCCAGGTTCGGCTGGTAGCCCACTGCCGAGGGCATGCGTCCGAGCAGTGCGGAGACCTCGGAACCCGCTTGCGTGAAGCGGAAGATGTTGTCGATGAAGAGCAACACGTCCTGCCCTTCCACGTCCCGGAAATACTCCGCCGCGGTCAGACCGCTGAGCCCCACCCGGAGCCTGGCCCCAGGCGGCTCGGTCATCTGTCCGTAGATGAGGGCCGCCTTGGACTTCTGCCAGTCACCCGGAGTGATGACCCCAGATTCCGTCATTTCCAGCCAGAGGTCGTTGCCTTCGCGCGTCCTCTCGCCCACACCCGAGAAGACCGACACGCCGCCATGGTGCATGGCCACGTTGTTGATGAGCTCCATGATGAGCACCGTCTTCCCCACCCCGGCGCCTCCGAACAGCCCCGTCTTGCCGCCCTTCAGGTAGGGCTCAAGAAGGTCCACCACCTTGATGCCCGTTTCAAACATCTCGGCGGAGGTCGCCTGCTCTTCGAAAGAAGGGGCCGGCCGGTGAATCGGAAAGTGCTCCTTCGTTTCGACCGGGCCCAGATCGTCCACGGGCTTGCCCAGAACGTTGAGAATTCGCCCGAGCGTCTCCTTGCCCACGGGGATCGTGATGGGAACGCCCAGGTCCAGGGCCTTCATACCCCGCACCATGCCATCCGTGGGCTCCATGGCCACACAGCGCACTCGTCCCTCGCCCAGGTGCTGGGCCACCTCCGCCGTGACGTCGATGGGCACCGAGGCGTCGAACCCTTCCGCGTCGATGTGCACAGCGTGGTAAATCTCCGGGATGTGCTCCGCGGGGAATTGAATGTCCACCACGGGCCCGATGATCGCAACGACTCTTCCTTCAACTGGCATGTCCGCCTCTCCCCATCACCCGAGGGCCTGGGCCCCGCTCACGACCTCGATGATCTCTTTGGTGATCGCCGCCTGCCGAACTCGGTTCGCGTACAGCGTAAGCCGGTCGATCATGTCCCGCGCGTTGTTGGTGGCGCTCTCCATGGCCGTCATGCGCGCGCCGTGCTCCGCCGCGGCCGACTCGAGAACGGAGCGATACACCTGGAACGCCACGTGCCTTGGCAGGAGCGTCTCGAACAGCTCCCGCTCGGTAGGCTCGTACAGGTAGTCTTCCATCACCGTGGGCTCCTCGAAGGTGAGCCGCGGGATGGGCAGCAGCTTCTCAGTCACGATCCGCTGTGCGATGACGCTCTTGAATTCGTTGTATATCAGATAGATGGCGTCGGCCTTCTTCTCCGTGTAGAGCCCGCTCAGATACTCCGCCATCTCGCTCGCGTCCTCGTACCGGATCTTGTTGAAGATCCCAACCCAGCTCTCGGCGATGGTGAATTCCCGGCGGCGGAAGAACTCACGGCCCTTCCTACCTATGCAGGCCAGCGAGATCTCCTTGCCCTCCTGAGCGAGGTCCCTCAGAAAACGGCCGGCATGGCGTTGGATATTGGTGTTGAACGCGCCGCACAGGCCCCGATCCGCGGTCACCACCACGACCAGCACGCGCTCCTCGGGCCGCACGTCGAGCAGCGGGTGGACGCTCTGCTGCGCCCGGCTGGCCAGCGAGTTCAGGACTTCGAGCATCTTGTTCGCGTAAGGCCTCGCCGCAAACATCCGCTCCTGCGACCGTCGCAGCTTCGCCGCGGCCACCATCTTCATGGCCTTGGTGATCTGCTGCGTGTTCTGCACCGAGCGGATTCGGCGCCTAATGTCGCGCAGGTTGGGCATGGCTCACTTCGCTTCCCGTTCTTTCACGTACTGGTGCTTGAAGGACTTCAGAAGCTCGTCCAACTGAGCCGCCAGGCTCTCGTCGAGCACCTTCTTCTCGCGCAGGGCGTCCATCCATGCCTGGCCGTTCAGGTCCAGGTGCTTGTAGAGCCCGGCCTCGAACGTCCGGCACTCGCTCACCGCCAGGTCATCGAGCCAGGCGTGCGTACCCGCGTAGATGATGGCGATCTGCTTGATCACGTCCAGCGGCTGATACTGGTCCTGCTTCAAGATCTCGACCAGGCGGGCACCACGGTTGAGCTGCGCCTGCGTGCCCTTGTCCAGGTCCGACCCGAATTGCGCGAAGGCGGCCAGCTCGCGGTACTGCGCCAGCTCGAGGCGCAGGGTCCCCGCGACGGATTTCATCGCCTTGATCTGCGCGTTTCCTCCCACTCGGCTCACCGAGATGCCCACGTTCAGGGCCGGGCGGACGCCCTGGTAGAAGAGGTCGCTCTCCAGATAGATCTGCCCATCGGTGATGGAGATGACGTTCGTCGGGATGTAGGCCGACACGTCCCCGGCCTGCGTCTCGATGATCGGGAGGGCCGTCAGCGACCCGCCGCCCTGCTTCTCGCTCAGCTTCGCCGCGCGCTCCAGCAGACGGGAGTGCAGATAGAACACGTCGCCCGGGTAGGCCTCGCGGCCGGGCGGACGCCGCAGGAGCAGCGAGATCTCGCGGTAGGCCGCCGCGTGCTTCGAGAGGTCGTCGTACACGCAGAGGACGTGACCGCCCTTGTGCATGAAGTACTCGCCGATGGCGCAGCCGGCGTACGGGGCGATGTACTGAAGCGAAGCCGGTTCCGAGGCCGAGGCCGACACCACGATGGTGTGCTCCATGGCCCCGTAATCCTCCAGCGTCTTCACCACCTGAGCGACCGTCGAGCGCTTCTGCCCGATGGCCACGTAGATGCAAATCACCCCTTTTCCCTTCTGGTTGATGATGGTATCCAGCGCCACGGCGGTCTTACCCGTCTGCCGATCGCCGATGATCAGCTCGCGCTGGCCCCTGCCGATGGGAATCATGGCGTCGATGGGCTTGAGGCCCGTCTGCAGAGGCACCTTGACCGGCTCGCGCTGGACGATGCCCGGGGCGATCCTCTCGATCGGGTAGCGCTCGGTGGACTCGATGGGCCCCCGGCCGTCCTGCACCAGCCCGATGGGATCGATGACCCGTCCGATCATCCCTTCGGTCACCGGGACCGACATGATCTGCTTGGTGCGGCGGACCTCGTCGCCCTCACGGATCTTGTCCGTCTCGCCCATGAGCACGGCGCCCACGCTATCCTCTTCCAGGTTGAGGGCCATGCCGAACATGTCGCCCGGGAAGGCGAGCAATTCGCCGGCCATAACCTTCTCCAGACCGTAGATCCGGGCAATGCCGTCGCCCACGGAGGTCACGTAGCCCACCTCCGCCACGTCCAGCTTCGTCTCGTATCCTTCGAGCTGGGCCTTCAGAATCCTGCTGATCTCGTCCGTCTTGATCATGCTCGCCTACCCCTTCACGAGATCCTGATGCACGGACTTCAGGGCGCCGGCAACGGACCCGTCGTACACGGTTGACCCCACGTGAAGCTGAATGCCCCCCAGTAGCTCGCTGGAAACCCTCGCCTCCAGTTCCACCGTGCGCCCGAAGATGGACGCCAGCCGGGCGGACATCTCCTTTCGCGCTCTCTCGTTCAGGGGCCGAGCGGACACGACCTGCGCGCGCTGAACCCCTGCCTTTTCGTCCCTGATGGCCGAAAAGGCGGCCACTATCTCCTCCCACTGGCGGAGGCGGCGGTGTTCGATGGCCAGGAGCACGAACCGGATTGAGACGTCCCTCAGCCCCGACCGCTTGGCCAGCTCTCTCACCAGCCGTCCCTTGACATCCGCGGGAATGCCCGGATTCTCAATCACCCGGCCTAGCTGTGGAACCCGCTCCAGCATGGCCCCAAAGGTCTTCAGGTCCGCAAGAACCGCGTCCACCGGCTCCGCCCCGAGGTTGGCAAGGAGGGCCTGGGCGTACCGCTTACCGATGCTGCTCATGGCTCTCCTCCTCCAGCAGACCCAAGAACTCACCCTGGAGCCGCCGCTCATCCTCATCGGTCAGGTTCTGGGCCAACAGTTCCCGGGCCATCTTCACCGCCATATCGGCGGCGAAGGCCCGGAGGTCCCGCTTCGCCTCCAGCACGCGCCGCTCCATCTCGGCGCGCGCCTCCTCCCCGATGCGAACCCTGGCCGCGTCGGCTTCTTCCAGAACCCTGCGCTTGTCCGCCTCCGCCGACTCCTTGGAGGCCTGCTCGATGGAGGCCACCTCGTCTCCGAGGCGCGCCATCTTGTCCTCCACCTCCTTGAGCCGAGCCAGCGCCTCTTCCTTCTCTCTGAGCGCCTTCTCCAGAAGCGATTGGACCTCCTTAGCCCTGGATTCGAAGAACTGCGGCGCGGGCCTCCTCAACAGGTAGATGAACAGCCCCACTACCAGCAGGAAGTTCACGATCTGCCAGGCGATCATGGGCACGTGCCAGATGGGGGCCATCCATCCCCCCTCTCCCCCATGCCCCTCGGAGGCCTCCTGGGCCATCAAAGTCATGGTCGGGAGCCAGAGCAGGACCGCGAGTAAAAGCCTCCTGCTCATGCCGTCACCTCCCGGCCCAAGAGCTTGGACGCCAAGGCCTTGGCGAACTGCGGGATCTGTCCCTCCAGGTCCCGTTTCACCGCGGCGACGTTCTCGCTGAGTTCTCCCTCGGCCCGCTGGAGATCCTTTCCCACCTCAGCCTTCACTTCGCCCAGAACCCTGCTGCGGTATTCGTAAGCCTCGTTCCGGGCCTGCTCCTTGAGGTGGGTGGCTTTGCGGTGAGCTTCCAGAACGGCCTGTTCGTACTCCGTGAAACGCTTGGCCAGGACGTCCTTGGATTGTTCGGAAAGGGTGCCCGACTCCCGGACGCGCTTCTTCCGCTCCTCCAGCACCCGCTGGACCGGCTGAAAGAAGACCTTGTTCAACAGGATACCGTACACCAGGACCATTCCCATGATGATGGGAATATGCCAGTAACTCTTCATCAGCTCTTCGAGCACGGTCGATCCCCCCCATGAACGGTCGGGCCAATCGAAAGGTTCAGCGTAGCAGAATTCCCACGGGGGGTCAAGAAGTTCTGGGCCACCTCGTCTTTTCACCCAGAGAGAATCGGACGGCCCGTTTGACGCCGCATCGGGCCGCGGCTACACTGCCGCTCTGGGCGGTTAGCTCAGCGGGAGAGCGCCTGCCTTACAAGCAGGATGTCACTGGTTCAAACCCGGTACCGCCCACCAGGGAGTTTATACAGCCTTTTCAATGGGTTCTGCGCCATCCGGCCCCCTCTCCATAAGGGCCGCCGGCCCCTCCCGATTGAAAAGGAGGGCCTGCATGGCCTCGTGGACCTCGGCCATGAGAAACCGCAGCCTCCGGCCGATGCGGTAGCCCTGGACCAACAGAGTTCTCCGTGACGGCAGATCGCCGCCTCCGCACATCTCGCGGCCCCGAGCGCCGCGTCCTAGCCGCCGCCCACGAATTGCACGATCTCCAGCCTGTCGCCCTGGGCCAGGCGGGTCTCCTCGTAGGCGGCTTTGGGGAGGATGGAGCCGTTTCGCTCGATGGCAACGCGCTCCGGAGGAAGCTTCAGCTGCTGAAGAAGGGCAGCCACCGTGAGACCTTCTTCGAGGGTCATCGGGGAACCGTTCAGTGTGAGGGTCATCGCGGGCTTCTCTTGGTGATGAGGGTCTTGGTCTGGAAGCTGCCCTGCGCGTGGGTCACCTGGATCACGACCACCGCATTTCCCTCCACGGGTGGAAGGAGAAAGGAGGCGTTGCACAGCCCATCGGGACTCGTGCTTCCGCGGAAGAGCTCCGCGCCGTGCCCGTCGCTCGCCGCCAGGCGCACCGATACCGACGCCCCCGGCAAGGGAGTCCGCGTGATGTCGGTCTGGACTCTGAGGTGTACCCAACCCCGTTCGCCGGCCACGTAGGGGGACTGGTCCAGGATTTCCGCCATCAGTTTCTCCCCCTCGCTCTCGCTCGTCAGATACTCGAGGATGACCTCATCCAGGCTCTTCGAGGAGACGAGCCCCTGTCCGAAGGTCTCCACGGGCTCCTTGGAATACTTGCCCAGCTTGATATCCACGACGATGCGGCGGTGCTGCTGCTCGAGCAGCGCGGCCAGCTTGGCCTCCTCATACCCCTGCTCCACCAGCTCTTTGTAGGAGGTTTTTTTCGAGGCGAGGATCTCTCCTCCCGCGTAGATGAGGGTCTCGATCACCGGATTGTCCAGCCCGCGGTCCTCGGTCTGGACGTGATAGACCTTGCCCTTGTGCACGACATCCTGGTTGAATCCAGTGATCATGGCGGCCACGCATCCTTCACGAGGACTACGATACGCAAAGAGGCACAGCTTCTCAAGGCCTCACGCCAGCGGTTCGAGCCTCGCCGTGAAATGCCGGAGGAAGGGGGCCTCCTCCACGATGCGGAAGCCCTTGCAACTGGACGCGTTTTGCACGATCTCCCCGGTCACCTCGGCCACGTACCCCAGGTGGTTATCGGTGTAGACCCTCCTGGGCACGGCGAGTCGCACCAGCTCAAGGGCGGCAGGGAGGAACCGGCCATCCTTCCCCGTCTTCCCGAACATGAGCGAGCCGATCTCCACGCCGCGTACGCCGCCCTCCAAGTAAAGCTCTGCGGTGAGGCTCTGGGCGGGGAACGCATGGGCGGGAACGTGCGGCAGGATCCCACGGGCATCCAGGTAGACGGCGTGGCCCCCCGTGGGCTCCAGGATGGGCACGCCCCGGCCTTTGAGCGCCTCGCCGAACCTCGCGATCTGGCCCACCCGGGCCTCCAGGTAGTCCTCCTCCTGGACCTCCTCGAATCCTTGGGCGAGGGCCTCCAGATCCCTTCCCGCGAGGCCTCCGTAAGTGGGGAACCCCTCCTTGAGGATCAGCATCGACTTGAGCCGCGCGGCGAGGTCTCCATCCCGAAGCGCGAGGAAGCCCCCGATGTTCCCGAGGCCGTCCTTCTTGGCGCTCATGGTAGCCCCGTCGGCGCAGGCGAACATGGCCGCCACGATCTCGCGGATACTCATGCGCGCGCATTCGGGCTCCCGCAGCTTGATGAAGTAGGCATTCTCGGCGAAGCGGCAGCAGTCCAGGAACAGGGGGACGCCGTACCGCCGGCAGAGCTCCCCCGTGGCCCTGATGTTGGCCAGGGAGACGGGCTGGCCTCCCCCCGTGTTGTTCGTGATGGTGATCATGCACAGGGGAACGGACTTCCTCCCCTTCTCCTTCAGGAGGGCTTCAAGGCGGTTCAGGTCCATATTCCCCTTGAAGGGGTGGTCGAGGTGGATGTCCCTTCCCTCCGGGATCACCAAATCCACCGCCTCCGCTCCGAAGAACTCGATGTTGGCCCTCGTCGTGTCGAAGTGGCTGTTGTTGGGGATGCTGATGCCGGGCCGGGCGATCTGTGAGAAGAGCAGGTTCTCGGCGGCCCGGCCCTGGTGCGTGGGGAGCACGTGCTCCATCCCGGTGAATCCCCGCACCGCCTCGTAGAAGCGGAACCACGAACGGGCCTGCGCGTAAGACTCGTCGCCGCGCATGAGGGCCGACCACTGCCTATCGCTCATGGCCCCGGTCCCCGAATCGGTCAGGAGGTCGATGAAAACATCCTCGGCCCGCACCATGAAGAGGTTGTAGCCGGCCTCCCTCAGGATGCGCTCGCGCTCCTCCCGTCGAGGCAGGCGGATCGCCTCCACCATCTTAATCCGGTACGGCTCGGGCCAGCTTTTCATCGGATCCCCCAAATAGAATTCGCTTCAGGAACTCCCCGGTCGGAGATGACTGCACGTTCGCCACCTCTTCCGGCGTTCCGCAGGCGACCAGGCGGCCGCCCTCCTCCCCGCCTTCGGGGCCCAGTTCGAGCACCGCGTCGGCGCTCTTGATCACGTCCAGATTATGCTCGATCACCACCACCGTGTTCCCCGCCTCCACCAGCCGCTGCAAGACGTTGAGCAGATGGCGCACGTCCTCGAAATGGAGGCCCGTCGTGGGTTCGTCCAGCACGTAGAGCGTGTTTCCGGTGGCCCGCCGGCTGAGCTCGCGCGCCAGCTTGATGCGCTGGGCCTCGCCCCCCGAGAGGGTCGTGGCCTGCTGGCCCAGGTGCAGGTACCCCAGGCCCACATCGGCCAGGGTTTGGAGCTTCTTCCGGACAAGCGGGATCTTGTCGAAGAACTCGAGGGCCTCGCTCACGGTCATGTCCAGCACCTCGGCGATGCTCCTTCCCTTGTAGCGGACCTCCAGCGTCTCCCGGTTGTACCGCATGCCCTTGCAGACATCGCAGGTGACGTAGACGTCCGGCAGAAAGTGCATCTCGATCTTGAGGACCCCGTCCCCCTGGCAGGCCTCGCACCGCCCCCCCTTGACATTGAAGGAGAAACGGCCGGGCCGGTACCCCCTGGCGCGACCCTCCGGCACCTGCGCGAAAAGGTCGCGAATGGGCGTGAAGAGCCCGGTGTAGGTGGCGGGGTTGGACCTCGGCGTGCGCCCGATGGGCGACTGGTCGATCTCGATGACCTTGTCCACCCTCTCCCATCCTTCGATGGAGCGGTGGCTGCCGGGCATGTCTATGCTGTGGTAGATCCGTTGCATTAGCCCCTTGTAAAGGATGTCGTGTACGAGGGTGGACTTGCCCGAGCCGGAAACCCCGGCCACCACCGTGAACACTCCGAGGGGAATGCGCACGTCCAGCTCTTTCAGGTTGTGCTCGCGGGCTCCGAGCACCTTCAGCCACCCGCTGGGCCTCCTCCTCGCGGCGGGCACGGGGATGCTCCTCCGGCCGGCGATGTAGGCGCCCGTAACGGACCTCGGTGCGCTGCAGAGATCTTCGATCCGACCCTCGGCCACCACCTCTCCCCCGTGGATGCCGGCGCCAGGGCCCAAGTCCACCACGTGGTCCGCCGTGCGGATCGTCTCCTCGTCGTGCTCCACCACCACGACCGTGTTGCCCAAGTCGCGCATGGCCATGAGCGTGTCCAGCAGACGCCTGTTATCCCTTTGGTGGAGGCCGATGGAAGGCTCGTCCAGGACGTAGAGCACTCCCGTCAGCTGACTGCCCACCTGCGTGGCGAGGCGGATCCGCTGGCTTTCTCCGCCCGAGAGGGTGGTGGCCGTCCGCGAGAGCGTCAGGTAACCGAGGCCCACATTGTCCAGGAAAGACAGCCGGCTGCGGATCTCCTTCAGCACCATCCTGGCGATCTCCTGGTCCCGGGGCGACAGCTCCAGCTCGGACAGGGCCCGCCTCGCCTCCCGCACGGACAGATCCGTGAGCGCCGCGATGGTGTGCCCCCCCACTTTGACCGAGAGGGCTTCGGGTTTCAGCCGCCTCCCACCGCAGGCGGGGCAGGGAGAGGTGGACATGTAGGCCTCGATCTCCTCCCGGGAGGCGTCGGACTTGGTCTCCCGGTACCTCCGCATGAGGTTGGGGATGACCCCTTCAAAGGCATGCTCGAACTGGTAGCGGTTCCGGTCCCGCTGCACGTCGTAGGCGATCTTGCGGCCGTTGCTGCCGTGCAGAATGACCTGCCGAGCCTCTTCCGGGAGTTTGCACCAGGGGCTCTTCAGGGAGAAGCCCATGTCCCTGCCCACGCCTTCGATCATCTCGCGATACCAGAAGCCGCCCTCCACGGGCCAGGGCACGAGCGCCCCCTGAGCGAGGGAGAGGTTGGGGTTGGGCACGATCTTGGCGGGATCCAGCTCCATCTTGACGCCCAGTCCCGAACACTCGATACAGGCCCCGTGCGGGCTGTTGAAGGAGAAGAGGCGCGGTTCCAGCTCGGGGAGAGAGGTGCCGCAGGTGGGGCAAGAGAGCCGCTCCGAGAAGAGCAGGTCGCTCTCGTCGGACAGCCTGTGGATCACCACAAGCCCCTCCCCCTTCTGCAGGGCCAGCTCCACCGATTCGGTCAGGCGGCTCTGCACGCCGGGCTTGACCACCAGGCGGTCCACGAGAATCTCGATGGTATGGGCGCGGTAGCGCGCCAGATCCATGTCCTCCTGAAGGTCCAGCACCTTTCCGTCCACCCGGGCGCGGACGAACCCCTCCTTGAGAAGCCCGGCCAGCAGCTTCCTGTACTCGCCCTTGCGCCCCCTGACCACCGGCGCGAGGACGTAGATCCGCTCGCCCTCAGGAAGGGAGAGGATCTGGTCCACCATCTGCTGCACGGTCTGGCTCTCGATGGGCCGGCCGCATTGCGGGCAGAAGGGCTTGCCCACCCTGGCGAAGAGCACGCGGAGATAGTCGTAGATCTCCGTCACGGTCCCGACCGTCGAGCGGGGATTGTGGGAAGTGGATCTCTGCTCGATGGAGATGGCCGGCGAGAGCCCCTCGATGGAGTCTACGTCGGGCTTCTCCATGAGGTCGAGGAACTGCCGCGCATAGGCGGAGAGGGACTCCACGTACCGGCGTTGGCCCTCGGCGTAGAGCGTGTCGAAGGCCAGCGAGGATTTGCCGGATCCCGAAAGGCCCGTGATGACCACGAGCTTGTTCTTGGGGAGGGTGACGTCCAGGTTCTTCAGGTTGTGTTCCCGGGCGCCCTTGATTCGGATCAGGTCCATGGCCTCGCGCATCCTCCGAAACCTTCTTTCTATCACGAAGATGCGGCCCTGCCAAGACCGGTGGGGTACCCCAATCCCGCGATGGGAGCCGAAATGGCGGTGCAAATCCCTATGGATCTTGCTGATCGGCATAGCCGCACAGCCACCTGCCAAGGGATTGGGGGCATTCGACCCCGGACTTGATCCGGGGGAAGAATGCGCCAAGGGTGGGGTGAGGCTCCGCGGGCTTTGCCCGCGGAGCGCTCGTGTTTGGCCTTTTCAATCGACGAATTCCCTGTGCAAGACAAGGCCTGTCAATGGGGCTGGGCATAGAAGAGGGTGGAGGACAGGCAGGGGATGAAATTCTCCGGCTTCGGTGAGGGGGGAT